>NZ_CP129884.1:662011-1324022 GCF_030490285.1 Methylomonas montana
GCTGAGCAGGTGAATCAAGGCATCGAGGATGCCGTTGGCGACCGCGTGCGGCGGTAGTTGGTAAAAGGCTTGCCAGGCCAGCGACACACATTCTTCGTAACGGTCCCGGTAATGCGGGTGGGATTGCAGCCAGCAGAGCCGGACCGCGTGGCCGATCAGAATGTCGGTCACCAGTGTGTCGTCGATATACAATTCCGGATTGTCGCGGACGATGTAGGCTAGCGCCCACAGCGCTTCGACGCTCAATTGACGATACACCGGCGCCTGAATTTTGTCGAGAATATGGTTGATGTGCAGCCGGAAGGTTTGTTCGCCGGCGGTCATTTGCGCCAGCATGATTTCGCTATCGATACGGCGCTTGGCATTGTACTTCTCGCCGATCATCAAGCCCTTGCAGTGATGCAGCAAGTCCCAGATGCCGCCGAAAAACGCCTCGTTCTCGCGGCCGACGCTGCCCTGCTGTTCGCGCCAGGCATACCAGTCCTCGGCGCCGCCCCGATCCTTCGGGTCCATCTCGCCGGGAAAACGCGCCGCGGCCAGATCGCGATGCGGACCTTCGTAATTGAGGGTTTCCACCTGGCCCAGTTGGTTTTGGCTGTTGCCGTAATCTTCCAGGGTTTCTTGCACCTTCAGCGCCAGCCGATGCGGCGGCAGGGACAAAATATCGTTGAAGGCCTGATCCAGCGAACTGCTGCTGACCCGTTTTTCCCTGGCGATGATCAGTTGCAAAATGTGGCCGACCCGTATCGTGTGCATATCGGCAAACAACTCGGGCTTCAGTTTGATCAGCATGCCCAGGTAAATGATCAGCTCCTGGATGATGATTTGCTGGCTGCTGTCGTTGGGGTTGAAGGTGCGGATGGTTTGCAGAATCTCCGACGAATCGGCCGGGCGCCGCAGCGTGGCTTTACCGCTGTAAGCGCGTCCGACCGTCAGGCCGTGCTGGCGTACTAGGATTTCCGTGGCGGCCTGTTCCAGATTGATGTCGTACTTGCCCAGTAAGCCGGCGCAACGGCGAACGATGTACCAGAGGTGGCGGTCGCCGGCGCGAGCGTAGACTTCCTCCAGTAAATTCCGCACCAGGCAAGGCGTATCGTCGCCGTTGCGCAGGCCGGTATCGTGATCCAGGCCGTGGCGTTGGCTGAGCAGGCATAGCGCCTCCAGTTGCGCATACAAGTTTGGGTTGTGCTGTAGTTGTTCGATCAGCACCGCATCGTCGCCAAGCTCCCATTCGGTCAATAAAAAGCTATCCAGCGCTTGTGGGTTCGCGTCGTTGTCCGCGAGCAGGCTAGAGAACGGCCTTTCGCTTTCTTCCCAGCAGGCCTCCGAGAATTTGAAATCGTGCAGATAACCGATTTTTTCTTGGCAAGCGGTCTGGGCGAAGTCGGTCAGCAGCCCCAATGTGACCCCTATGCCTTGTACCGCGCCTTGCCGGATTTGCGCGATAAATTCCAGCAACACCTGTCTATCCTCGCTACGCAGCATGTTTTGTTTGATATTGATGGCCAGCAAGGGGGCGGCCGGGTTATTCCAATGGTGGCTGATATAGGTCAGCTCCATCCGCAAGCGCTGGATCAATAATTGATTGTCCATCGCGATGTAGAACCCTTTCTGGCTCATGAATTGCGGTAGGAACAGCAAGGGTTCGCCGGCCAGCAGATACAACTTGGAGGTCGCCAAGCTGCGCAATTGCCGTAGCGGCCTGCCGCTGAGGCCGATGCGGTCGTTACGGCCGACCTGGGCATAAGCGGCGGCCAGTTCGCTGGCGTCGCGGACCTGAATCGGCGCGATCTCCACCAGTGTCTGTGAGGGCACGCCCAGATTGCGCAAGTCTTGCTGCACGGCTTCATCTTCGGCCAGCAAGGCGATTTGCAGCGTGGAGTTGGGATATAAACGCGTTGTTTGGTAACGGCCTAGTGGATCGATGTCATCCAGCGTAATCAGGTCGTCTTGTAGCAAGCAGCTCAGTATATACAAGCTCTGCGCCCAGACCAGCGGCACGTTTTCATTGGCGACGCGGGTTTGGCTGTGTGGATGGCGTTTTTCGGCGGCGATAGCGTTTTCCGGGACGATGTACAGTTCCGGCAGCAGCCACTGGCCGTTTTGCTCGACCAGCAGGTCTTCCAGGCGGCGGCGATAGTCCCAGACGCCGTCCTGATCGCCAGCGAACAGTTTGTTCAATAATAAGTAGCAGAAAAATAGCGGCCATTCGCATTCGATATCCATGAACTGTTTCAGTTCGTGCGGTTCGTAATGCAGGCGCTGGTGGTCTTCGATCACGGTCTGATGGCCGTCCAGCAAAAATCGTTTGCAGCCGTAGCGGCCTTGTAGCTTTTCGACGATCAAGGTCTCGGTTTTTTCACGCAAGGCCCGGTCGTCGACCGCGAAGGCCGGAAAGCCGGTGATGCTGAGTACGGCCGAATCGACTTCCTTGGAAATCGATTCGCGCGGCAACAGCGACTCCAACGTGATGCGGGTGCGGGCGATGTCGTCGCTGATCACATGAATGATCGCCGCTTGACCCCCATCCTTGCCGAACAAATTGCAACCCGACATGGCTTCCAGCGCGGCCTTGGCCATACCGATCGAGCTGGCGTTAAGCTCGGCCTGGCCGTGATTCATTTTATTGCCGCGCTCCCAGATGCCGTAATCCGGGGTGCGATAGGCGCGGCTGACATAATGCACCAGATTCTGCACAAAATTGACTTCGTCGATGCCGAACACGATCCGCAAGCCGGAGGCAGTCATCTGCGCCAGCATCAGCAAGAACAGCGAGGTGGCGTCCAGTTGCAAATGGCCCCATTCGTGGTCCGCGACCACCACTTCGCCGGTCTGAGTGTTGTACTTGGCGTGCAACGCGTCCAGGGGGTCTTGGGTATGCTTGAATTTCTCGACTTTTGCCGCTTGGCGCATCATTGCGGTCAACAAGCCGCGCATCAGTTTGACGACGCTTTGTTCCAGCAGATATGTGCGTTCCTGCTGGCCTTCGACCTTGCGATAAGCCAGCGCCAGGCCCCAGGCCGCCAAAATACTGTAGACATTGTCCCGCACCCAGGCGTCGGTGTAATTGCCGTGCTTGGTGACGGCGGTGCTGGCCGGTAACAGGCCGCTGATCCAGTCCTGGCGGTTGAGGATAATGTCCTGGACTTGTTGGTAATACTGGTTAAGCGTATCGGTTCGGCTGCTCGGCATCAGTCTCTATGGAGTATTTTGGCGTTTTAGACAATCGGGCACTCAGGCTTTCGGTAGGGTGACTCCGGTTTGGCCTTGATATTTACCGCCGCGGTCTCGGTAGGAGGTTTCGCAGACTTCGTCGCCGCCGAAAAACAGCATTTGCGCCACACCTTCGTTGGCGTAGATTTTGGCCGGCAGAGGGGTGGTATTGGAGAATTCCAAGGTCACATGGCCTTCCCATTCTGGTTCCAAAGGGGTGACATTGACGATGATGCCGCAGCGGGCGTAAGTCGATTTACCCAGGCAAACCACCAGCACGTCGCGCGGAATCCGGAAATATTCGACGGTGCGGGCCAACGCAAAGGAATTGGGTGGAATGATGCAAACGTCCGATTTCACATCGACGAAGCTGCCTTCGTCGAAGTCTTTCGGATCGACGATGGTGGAATTGATGTTGGTGAAGATTTTAAATTCGTTGGAGCAGCGCACGTCGTAGCCGTAACTGGAGGTGCCATAGGAAATGATGCGGCCTTGCGCGGATTCACGGACTTGCCCGGCCTGAAACGGCTCGATCATGCCGTGCTGTTCGGACATGCGGCGAATCCATCGGTCTGATTTTATGCTCATGTTGCTAGTTGAGTGAGAATGAAGAACAAGGTATGCAAAATAGCATATCGGGACGGAAAAATCTTGCCGACAAATGCTTGCAGGCTAGTGTTTTGGCACGTTTCGTGGGGTATTTGCCTGGCCTGGCTGACCCCGGCACGCACTTATTTTAAAAAATTAGAAAAAACTTATTTACAAAGAAAGACGACCGGTCGCATAATGCGGCCCATGGCGAAGCTGGCACCCAAACAGATCAAAAAGGACAAGCTCCTCGAGCAAGGTGTGAGCTTGCTGCTGGAAAAAGGCTATCACGCCACCGGCTTGAAAGAGATCCTGGATACGGTGCGGATTCCGAAAGGCTCGTTTTATAGCTACTTCAACAGCAAGGAACAATTCGCCGCCGAGGCCATCCACCATTACATCGAGCCATTTATCCTGCGCTTGTCCGGGCATTTGCAAAACCCGGAACTGGACGGCCTAGCGGCGCTGAAAGCTTACTACCTGGAACTGATCGGCGAAGTAGCGCAAAGCGGGTTCAAGGGCGGCTGTTTGCTGGGAAATTTGATGGGCGAGATTGGCGATACCAGTCCATTATGCCGCGATGCTTTGCTGGATGCGGTGGGTCGATACAGTGCCTTGCAGCAAGCAGCGTTGGAGCGCGGACAAAAGCAAGGTTCAGTAAGGCTGGACCGCTCGGCGAAAAGCATGGCGGATTTGATGCTGAACGGCTGGCAGGGCGCGTTGCTGCGGATGAAGGTCGAGCAGTCGGTGGAGCCATTGCAGGCGGTTTGCCGGGATTTGTTGGATGATTATTTTCGGGCTTGATTGAGTTCCTGCCTTATCGCATGCTAGCGTTAAATTGGAGGTGATTTATGGATGCGCAAACGATAACCGAACAGGCTTTAAAACTGGCTCCCGCCGCAAGAGCGTATATTGCGGAGATACTGATCGAAAGCCTGGATTATGATGAGGACTTTCCGGTTTCCGAGGAGTGGCGGCAAGAAATTCAAAAGCGTTGCAAGGAAATAGACGCCAATTCGGCGCTGCTGTTGGACGGCGAACAAGTCATGGCGGAGCTAAGACAGCGCTTTTTATGAAATATTTCCTGCATCCTCAGGCCCGCGAGGAGCTGGTGCAAGCAATATTGTTTTATCAAAAACAACAAGCGGGTTTGGAAAAGCGTTTTATCGAGGCGGTGGACGATGCCATCCACAGGGTTTGTAGCAATCCCATGTTGTATCGAAAGTTAGATGATGAAACTCGTAAATGCCGGATATTGCATTTTCCATATGCGTTAGTGTTCCGGGAAAAAGCCGGAAAATTGGAGATTTTGGCGGTGATGCATTTGCGAAAACAGCCTAATTATTGGAATTCTAGAAAATGATGTCGCGGATTTGGTGTTGGATGGCTGGCAGGGCGCGTTGTTAAGAATGAAAATTGAGCATCGGTGGTGCCCGTTGCAGGCGGTTTGTCGGGATTTGTTGGATGATTATTTTAGGGCTTGATTCGAGTTTTTCATGGAACAAGAGCCAGATATTAATACTATTCGCGATGAGGTTTTTCGAAAGATTGGTAGGAATGTAGTCAACTTCCAGAAAATTGAACAGATGCTTAAACATCTGATCGTTCGAGGAAATTTATCTGGGTACAAGAGTGCGTTGAGTCAGCTTTTGGAATCGAGGAAGTCTTTGGCAAATAAAAAAACTCTAGGCACATTGGTCGGGGAGTTTGTCGAAAATACTTTTGATAAATCATCGGAGTCATCGGTTCCTGACGCAAAGCCTAAAGACCCATATATGTCATTTTCTTTTTTTGTTGAGGCTGATAGCGAGTTTTATGAAGAAAAAAGGCTGGAATTGAAGTTGTTGGTAGAAGAGAGAAATGAATTAATTCATCAGTTACTTCCTAAGTTTAATCAGGACTCGCTTGAGAGTTGTTTGGAGCTAAATGATTATCTAGATCGTCAGAGAGAACGGCAGATTAAGGAATTTAATTATCTGAAGTCTCTAGGTGAGAGCCTGATTGAATTTGCGGATTTTTTGAGTTCGGATCAAGGGAAAAAGGAGCTTATGCTAAGTATGCTTCAGCAAAGCCAAATCGTTCGGTTATTACTTGAGATATCCATTCAAAAGCCAAGAAACGACGGGTGGACATATTTAAGTTCTGCAGTTCAACAGATTCACCAACTTCTGCCCGGAGAAATCGCTCATCTAGAAGAAAGATGGGGATATAAAAAACTTACAGATTTGATGCAGGCGTCTGGTTGTTTCGATATCAAGCAAGAGGCTATTGGTAGCGGACATCTACGAGTTATTTACCGATCCAAACTCGAATTTGGGGCGTAGATGTCCTGAATGCAACGAAGTGCATCGATCGCGACAGATGCGCCTCCTAGCGTCGGCACATCCTACACTTAACTAAATAACCGCTGCCCACCCGGCAGCATTTTTTAACGCCGGTAAATTAGACGACCGGTCATTTATTAGGAGATCATCATGCCCAAGTACATCATCGAACGCGAGATTCCCGGCGCCGGTCAACTGACTCAGGCCGAATTGCAAGGCATTTCCCAAAAATCCTGCGGCGTGCTGCGCAACATGGGGCCGCGCATCCAATGGCTGCACAGTTATGTCACCGGCGATAAGATCTATTGCGTGTATATTGCCGATAGCGAACAAGCAATTCGCGAACACGCCGAGCAAGGCGGTTTTCCGGCCAATCGCATCGAACAAATCACCACGACCATTGACCCGACCACGGGCGATTGATGACGGTTCATGGTTACTTTATGGTTCCCACGCTCCGGCGTTGGAACCGGGTCAGGGACGCTCCGGCGTCCTGAACCGCTGGAGCGGTTCAACATGCATTCCCACGCTGGAGCGTGGGAACGATAACAACAACCAGGGGAGAGAGCACCATGACATTTAAACTCAGCACCTTTACCGCCGCGCTGCTGCTCGGCACCGCCAGCCTGTCGGCCAACGCCGACGAAACCTGCGCCTCGCCGTACATGGCGAAAATCACGGGGCAAGAGGATTTCGTTTACATCTGGACCTTGGGCGCGGAAGGCGTCGGCGACGAGCAGGACAAGCTGGTCACCGTCGACGTTAATCCCAAGTCAGCAAAATACGGCAAAGTCATCGGCAGCCTGTCGGTCGGCGGCCGTAATGAAGCCCACCATTCCGACTTTACCGACGACCGTAAATTTCTGTGGGCCGGCGGGCTGGATACCAACAAGATTTTCATTTTCGACGTGGCGACCGACCCGGCCAAGCCCAAGCTGACCAAGACCATCACCGATTTCGTCGCCAAGAGCGGCGGCGTGGTCGGCCCGCACAGTTTGTACGCCTTGCCGGGCCGGATGATCATCACCGGCCTGTCCAATAACAAGGACCACGGCGGCCGCACCGCGTTGGTGGAATACAGCAACGCCGGCGATTACATCGCCACCTACTGGCTGCCGACCGACAGCAACCTGGAAGGGGCGATCAAATCCGGCAAATACGCCGACGGCTATAACTACGACGTGCGGGTGTTGCCGCGCAAAAACCTGATGCTGACCTCGTCGTTCACCGGTTGGTCGAATTACATGATGGACTTCGGCAAGATGCTGGCCGATCCGGAAGCGATGAAGCGCTTTGGCAACACCGTCGTGCAATGGGATTTACACAGCCGCCAGCCAAAAAAAGTCTTCGACGTACCCGGCGCGCCGTTGGAAATTCGCTGCGCCTGGGCGGATGAACATAATTACTGTTTCACCAGCACCGCATTGACCTCGAAAATCTGGTTGATACACCAAGATGACAAGGGTGAATGGCAAGCGAAAGACGTCGCGGACATCGGCGAGCCGGCCAAAATCCCGCTGCCGGTGGACATCTCCATTTCCAGCGACGATAAAACCCTGTGGGTCAACACCTTCATGGACGGCATGACTCGCCGTTTCGACATCAGCGACCCGTTCCATCCCAAACAGGTGTTCGAGCAAAAAATCGGCGCCCAGGTCAACATGGTGTCGTCGAGCTGGGACGGCAAGCGCTTGTATTACACCTCTTCGCTGCTGGCCAATTGGGACAAGAAGGGCGTGGACAACGAGCAGTTCTTCAAGGCGTATAGCTGGGATGGCAGTAAGCTGACCGAACAGTTCTCGATTGATTTCAACAAGGAAAAGCTGGGGAGGGCGCATCAAATGCGGTTTGGGGCGTATGCTTTGTATAGTAAAGCGCCATAATGCTGCTATAACGCTTTTTTGCTGTATACCTGTGGCCTTTGTGTTTTCAAAGGTCACAGGGTATCGGGTATTATCTTGGATAATGGTTTAAAAGTGTGTCGGTCATTTATCTATCAAGCCTTGGAGAATGTGTCATGAATGCTCAACCTCAGTTTATAACCGATGCTAATGGCCAAAAAACAGCAGTGATCCTGGCGCTGGCTGATTATCAAGAGCTTATGGATGATTTGGAAGATTTAGCCGCGATTGCTGAACGTAAAGATGAACCTACCATTCCTTTTGAGGTGGCACTCAAAGATATAGGCTTATGACGGCCTATCTCATCGAAATTAAACGCAGCGCTCAAAAGGAACTATCGCAATTGCCCAAACCGGTTGCCGAAAAAGTCGTGGCTCAAATCAGAGGGCTTGTTGATAATCCACGTCCTAACGGTTGTAAAATACTGGTCGGTACCGAACATAGTTATCGAATTCGAGTAAGCGATTATCGTGTGGTGTATTCGGTTTTGGATAGCCGCTTGATCATCCAAGTCATCAAAATTGGGCATCGCAGGGATGTGTACCAATGATTTGGTTGGCGGAGAAGTTATAGGCAGTGCGGGGCAAGGATAGTTGGTGTCGCTGTCGCGACGGCTTGATTTAATGTCGGGTCTCGGCCCGACAGCCGAGATACTTTCGCTACGACCATTCCTGGTTTTCGCCCTGCGGGCCAGCCTATCGGCTGTTCAAATTCGCTCCAGCCGAATTTGTGTTTTGCCAAAAGAAAGTATCGAAAGAAAAGACGCCCGCATGCCGCGTGAATCACTCGGCACATGCCTGTGCCGAGCCCAGCGGGTGCTCGGCGCGGCATACGGGAGATAACCCTCTACCAAATTTGGAAGTAACTCGCCAGAAATTAGGAGATGATTTTTAGCAATTTGCGCGACTAGCCGTAGTCGACCTTGAGCCGCCTGACAGAAGTTGTTTGATAGGCTGGTTCGTGGCAAGCAACTGACGTTCGTTAGATAAAACGAAACGGTATATCAGCCTATATTGGAAGATATACAGTTAGCATTCAGTGGAAAATCACTTAGTCTTTTGTCTAGAATGAGTCGATCAGGGATGATCTACAGAAACTATCGAATTACTTGTTATGTGTCATGAGCATCCAGTAGACCAACCAACATTGAGAGAGAACTAAACGTGGCAATCGTAAAGTTTGAAACCATATGGCAGAACTATCCGGACGAGTATCCTTGCCTCGATCCGAAAACGGGTAAGCCACCGAAAGGATATTCAAATCAGTGTGCGATGCGAGTGGGGTGCGCGCTTGAGAAATCTGGAATCTCGTTTGCTTCGTTTAGCGGAAAAAGATGTCCTTGCGGTTCCGCGAATGGAGGGATGGTTGCCGGCGCACAAGAGTTGGCGAGTTGGCTTGGCCCCAATCGATTTCAGGGTTGTCCGAATCCAGAGACGCACGCAGGAAAAGATGCTTTTGAAAAGGTTAGCAGCCGCACCGGCATCATCTTTCTTGCCAATTATTGGCAACGCGAAGGCGAAACTGATTCAACGCGTACGGGCGACCACATCGACCTATGGAACGGATCGCGTATGACTGCATATTCAAGCTGGTTTCGCGTCCATCTTGGGGTAGGGTGGGATGGGGTGTGGTCAGATTTTCGAGGTGCTTCGAGGGTTCTTTTTTGGCCAATCCCATGAACAAAGTAGCGACCATCGTCGGTTCTGCCCTGCTGGGGCTTGGTATTTGTGGACTGCTCGTGTGGCTCTCAAACTCTCAGGGCATTGGAGTTCGATTCCCATCTCCTGGCGGCGAAGATGATTTTTCAAGACGTGCTGCCTATTTCTTATTCGGAGTGTGTCCCACGTTCTTGATTCTTGGGGCGTGGATCGGCTATGTGAGTTCGAGGAATAAGCGCCGCTTGGTGCTGATGTGGCTCGGCGCCTTTGCTGGCACGTTCGCCGTATGGCTAGGGACTCTCTTGCTTCGATCTCAAATTGAGCAGTTATCCGGAGAGGATGACGGAACTCGCGCTGTAGCGGTGTTCTATGGTTTGTGGGGTTTGTTGTCCATTCTCGGTGCAGTAATCGCATACCGGGTGTTTCCTAAGTGAACCTGACATATAACACGGCGCTCAAAGCGACGCTCCCGCTTTCCTGCGCGCCCCTTAGCTCTACGTTGAAAGGCAGCTTATGTTATTAGCCGCCAAGCGCTGAAATCTTTTGAACGCCGCAAATTGGCCGATGGCTGCTAGTTGCACTGATTGGGAAAAATCTCACAGCATTATTTGGAATACCAATTAGTTTTCAAAGTCCAGGATGATTTTCTCCCGTATACCGCGCCGAGCGCCGGAGCTTTTGAGCGGAATAGCCCGAAGGGGTTCGGCAAGGATGCCGCACGGCGGCGGAGAGGCTGGGAAGCCCCTTCTGCCGGCCCTCGATAAAAGTTTCGGAGCGCAGGACAAATCGGCAGGATAGCCGATTTGCATGCGTAGCACCCAAAGGGCTCGGCACAGGGATGTGCCGAGTGATTCAAGCGGCATCCGGGGCGCCTTTTCTTTGGATACTTTCTTTTGGCAGAGCACAAATTCGCCTGGAGCGAATTTGAACAGCCGATAGGCTGGCCCGAAGGGCGAAAACCAGGGATGGTTTTTGTAGCGAAAGTATCTCGGTCGTCGGTCCGAGAACCGACTTTAAAACACCCGTCGCGATAGCGACACTAAATATCTCCTCACCCCAACCCTCTCCAGCAGGAGAGGGAGTTGAGCGACTGGCATTTGGGTGATCAGCAATAACAAAGAGTAACCGTTACCATGAAAAACTCTCTTCTTTTCGGCATTCTTTTAACGATAATTCACGCGATTGCCCAAGCCCAAGACCCCAAACCCCTAGCCCCCGGCTATACCAATCTACCTTTTAATCCCGCTAAACCCGGCAGCTACACCCTGCCGGTAATCGGTCCGGCGGCAAACGGCGAAGTGCTGACCAGCGACAACCAACCCAAACACCTCCACGACCTTATGGGCGACAAGTTGGTGTTGCTAAGCTTCATCTACGCTGCCTGCAGCGACGTCAACGGCTGCCCGCTGGCGACGCAGGTGCTGCACAAGATCAGCCGACAGTTACAGAAACAACCGGAACTGGCCGACAAACTAAGATTATTGACGCTGAGCTTCAACCCGACTAACGATACGCCGGAAATGATGCGCCATTATGGCGAAGGCTTTAAAACCGGCGAATTCGACTGGCAGTTTTTGACGACTCGTGATGAACAAGCTTTGCAGCCGATATTGGATGGCTATCAGCAAAACATCCAAAAAATCTACGACGACAAGGGCCAATTCACCGGCACTTTTTCGCATTTGCTGCGGGTGTATCTGGTCGACAAGGACAAAAACGTCCGCAATATCTACAGTGTCGATTTCCTGCATGCCGACACGCTGATCAACGATGTGCTTACCCTGTTGGCAGACAACAAACCGCAAGCAGTGCCGCAAGTGGCTCAGGCCGAAATGCTGTATCAAGCCGGTGACAATAAACAAAACTATCAGCAAGCCGATTACCAGACCCGTTCGTTGGCGCTGGAACAACGGCTGGGCAAGCCGGCCAACTTGATAACCTTCGCTCAAACGCCGCTGTTGGGACTGCCAAAATTGCCGGTACCCAAGGATAATCCGTTGACGCCGGCCAAGATCGCGTTGGGCCGTAAGCTGTTTTACGACCGTCGTTTGTCGCTGAATAACACCTTTTCCTGCGCGATTTGCCATATTCCGGAACAAGGTTTCAGCAATAACGAAATGGCGACGGCGGTGGGCATCGAGGGCCGCAGCGTGCGACGCAACAGTCCTTCGCTGTATAACGCCGGTTACGCGCAATTGCTGTTTCACGACGGCCGTGAGAACAGGCTGGAACAGCAGGTTTGGGGGCCGCTGCTGGCGCATAACGAGATGGCCAATCCGTCCATCGCTTATGTGATCGATAAAATCAGAGCCAGCGCCGATTATCGCGGCCTGTTCGAGAAAACCTTCAACAAAGGCCCGACCATGGAAACCATCGGCCAGGCCTTGGCCAGTTATCAACGCACGTTGAATTCGGCCAACTCGCCGTTCGACCGTTGGTATTTCGGTAAGCAAAAAGAGGCGTTGACTGATCAAGCCAAACGGGGTCACGAGTTGTTTATCGGCAAGGCCGGCTGCAGCACCTGCCACAGCGTCAATGAAAAGTCGGCCTTATTCAGCGATCAAAAGCGCCACAACACTGGCATCGGTTATGCCGAGGCAATGCAAAAGGCGCCGGACAAACAAAAACTGCAAGTCGCGCCCGGCGTGGTTCTGGATGTGGACCGCGAAAATCTCAAAGGCCTGAATACCCAGAAACCCAACGACCTGGGTTATTACGAAATCTCACAAAATCCGGCCGACCGCTGGGCCTACAAAACTCCGTCGCTACGCAATGTGGCGCTCAGCGCGCCCTATATGCACAACGGCTCGCTGTCGACTTTGGAAGAGGTGGTGCGGTTTTATAACCAGGGTGGCGTCGCCAACGAAAATCTGTCGCCGTCGATCAAGCCGCTAGGCTTGTCTGACCAGGATGTCGCCGACTTGGTGGCGTTCTTAAAAGCATTAACCGGCGGTAACGTCGAGGCCTTGATTGCCGACGCTTTCGCGGCGCCGGTCGGCGAGAGCAGTGGTGAAAATCGGCTGACCAAGTCTGCTGGCCCTGGCCGGTAATATCGGCTTCGGCCGGTTTTTTTTGTCACAAACAGGTAATATATCGCTGCTAAATTAGCCGTATCATTGGACCTTAGACTACAGATGATTATGTCGAACTTGAATATCCTGGTTGTGGAAGACGAAGAAGCCATCAGGGAGATGCTGGTCATGGTGTTGGAGCAGGCGGCGCTGAATGTGGTGGCTGTCGGTAGCGCCGAGCAGGCAATGGAAAGCCTGGCCGATAATATGG
Organism: Methylomonas montana; assembly: GCF_030490285.1. NCBI lineage: Bacteria > Pseudomonadati > Pseudomonadota > Gammaproteobacteria > Methylococcales > Methylococcaceae > Methylomonas > Methylomonas montana. Next base: position 674,978 of record NZ_CP129884.1, read on the forward strand.
TGGATCTGATTTTATTAGACTGGATGCTGCCGGGGATCAGCGGCGTGGAATTGGCCAGACGCCTGAAAAACGAACCCGGCTACAAGGATTTACCCATCATTCTGCTGACTGCGCGCGGCGAGGAAGAAGACAAAATTCGCGGGCTGGAAATCGGCGCGGACGATTATGTGACCAAGCCGTTTTCGCCGAAGGAACTCATCGCCCGGATCAAGGCAGTGATGCGCCGCAGCGGTAAGTTGTCGGAATCCGGCCAGCTTAGCGTCGGCGATCTGACCCTGGACGCCGAGCAGCACAAGTTGAGCATCGCCGGCCGCAGTCTGGAAGTGAGTCCCACCGAATTCAGATTGATGCAATTCTTCATGACCAATCCCGATAAAGTCTACAGCCGCACCCATTTGCTGGACCAGGTCTGGGGGCGTAGCGTTTACATCGAGGAGCGCACCGTCGATGTGCATATCCGCCGCTTGCGCAAGATTTTGGCGGCTTATGGCCGGGAAGAATTGATCCAGACCGTACGCGGCTTCGGTTACCGCTTTTCGATGGCAAACTGATCGTATATGCAGGGTTGGCGGCGAGAAATCAGCATTGCGATTGCTTTATTAATACCGGCGGTCTTGCTGAGTATTTTTGTCGGTCATTTAACGCTGTTTTTGTTGCTTATCACCTTATTCCTGTACGTCAAGCAGATCGTTAGCATCAACAAGCTGGAAAGATGGCTAAGCCTCGGCGGCGTCGGTAAGCGGCCGGACTTTAAAGGCATTTGGGGCGAGATCTATTACCACCTGTATAAGATCCGCAAAAGCCAGAAGCGCCGGAAGAAGAAGCTCGGCAAGATGCTGGATAGCTTTCGTAAATCGACCAGCGCCTTGCCGGATGCGATCGTGGTGTTGAACAGTTACGGCGAGATCGAGTGGAGCAACAAAGTCGCCCACGACTTTTTGGGATTGAAAAAATCCGACATTGGTCAGCGCATCCCCAATCTGGTGCGCCATCCCGTGTTTATTCACTACCTGAAAGACCAGGATTACCAGCAGAAAATCTGTATTCCCTCGCCGGTGAACGAAAACATCTTTTTGCAAATCGGTATCGTGCCTTACGGCGCTGGTCTGCGTTTGTTGATGGCTCAGGATATTACCCATCAAAAGAACATTGAACGGATGCGCACCGATTTCGTCGCCAACGTGTCGCACGAATTACGCACGCCTATCACCGTGCTGCGCGGCTATCTGGAAACCCTGCAAGAGATGGACGGCGGTACCAGTCCCTATACGCGTTCTTTTCAGAACATGGCGGCGCAAACCGAGCGCATGAAAATGTTGATCGACGATTTACTGTTGTTGGCGCGCCTGGAAAGCAAAGCCAAAAAATTTGAATGCGTCAAAATTCCGGAATTGCTGGGGCAGGTTTGTCAGGAAAGCGACTTGCTGGAAAGGGACGAGCGCCGGGTCGAACTGGTTGTCGGCAGTAATATCGATCTACGTGGCGATATGGAAGAGTTGCGTAGCGCGTTTAGTAACCTACTACTCAACGCGATGAAATACTCGCCACCTGATTCGCCGGTTAAAGTCAGTTGGCGCGAGCAGGCCGACGGTAGCGTGTGTTTTGAAGTGGAGGATTTTGGCGAAGGCATCTCCAGTACCGATATTCCCAGGATTACCGAACGTTTTTATCGCGCCGAAGTAAAACGCAACCAGAAGATAGCCGGTACCGGCTTGGGCTTGGCCATCGTCAAACATGTGTTGGTCAGGCATGATGCCAAGCTGGAAATCGAAAGCCAGCTTGGCAAGGGTAGCCGCTTTCGCTGCGTGTTCCCACGGCAACGGATTTGTTAAGGCTCAGAGAGGTGGCGCCGACGGGCTGGCAAAAATATAGCTGTGAATGCCGCAATGCTTAACGGCATCCATCGCCGCTTGTTGTAGTGGGATGGTTTCGTTGGCGTTGTCGGGGCATACGGCGATACCGATGCGGCAACTCAGTTCGGCCATCTCTTCTTGCACCACAAACGGTTCGCCCAGTTTTTGGATAATCAGTTTGGCGATGCGTTCTATACCGTCGGTTCTTTCCAATTCGGTCAGCACGATTGCAAATTCGACACCATCCAACCGCGCTACTACATCTGTTTCTCTCACGCTGCGCAGAACTCTTTGTGCCGCTTCCTGCAAAATGCTGTCGCCATTGGCATAACCTAGTCTATCGTTAATATCCTTGAACCGATCGATGTCGATAATCAGCAAGGCTAAAAAATAACCGCTACGGTGAGCTTTCTTGATTTCCTGATCCAGCCTGTCGTAAAACATGCGCCGATTGCCGATGCCGGTCAAGGGATCGAAATTAGCCTGTTTCCAGAGTTGCTCTTCGCTTAATTTGCGCTGGGTAATATCGAAAAACAAGCCAATCCGGCGCAACGGCAAGCCGTTACTGTCGAAAATGGTATCGATGCTGAGTTGCTCGACATATAGCTCGCCGTTTTTTCGGCGATTCCAAATCTCGCCGCGCCATTGGCCGCTGTCGTCGATGGATTGCCACATGGTTTGGAAAAACGCGGTGTCGTGACGCCCCGAAGACAGCAGGCGGGCATTTTTGCCGATGGCGTCCGCGGGGTCGTAACCGGTGATTCTGCTGAACGCCGGGTTGACAGAGACGATGGTGGCGCCCGCATCGGTAATCATCATCGCTTCGCTGCAATTCTGGTAAAACAGCATGGCCAATTGGCGGTCTTCTTCCGCCAGCTTCTGTTCGGTAACATCTTGAACAATGCCTGTCATACGCGGGGGATGATCCGGCTGATAGCAGCCGGCGGCGCGAATCCAACGGATTTCGCCATCGATCCGGCGAATCTGGCATTCAAAATCCCAGTTGCGTTGCGTGGCGCAGGCTTCTCGGAAGCTGGTATCGACCATGTCCCGATGTGCCGGTATCACATGGCCAATGAAGGTATGGTAAGTCCATTCCGGCAACAAACTGCTGTAACCGAATATACGATCATGAAGGACGGTACGCTGTGCGGAATGATTCTGTAACTCTAGATCCCAGGCGCCGGTGTTGATGGTTTCCAGCGCAAATTTCAGCCGAGTTTCACTTTTTTGTAGCGCGCGGGTAGTTTGTTCGCGGTCGAATAGCAGCAAAGCCAGAGGAATTCCGACACTGGTGAGGATCGTTAAATATAACCAAATGTTTACTAATCCGCGTTGTATCTGTTCGGCGGCAAAATAGCCGGCCAGATGTTCCAAGCCCCACAGCGACTGGATCGCTGTCATTGCAATCAATAACAGCACGCCGTGACGGCCGAAGCGCACCGCCGCCCAGAGTATAAACAGAAAGGCCCAATAAGCCCGGGCATAATTACCTAACAGTTCAGAAAACCAGCCCAAAAAAATGGTCTGGCCGTTGAGGAAGCTCAGGGCGAGGAAGAGTAGGGTCTCTGGTATGCGTTTGGGCAAAAACCAATCGGCCGGCCATTTGCGCCATACCAGAATCAATGGCGTCACCAAGCTGATGCCGAACATATCTGCCATCCACCAGCGCAACATGCCGGGCAAAAGCGTTTCCAGCGTCAGGTAATGGTTCAACAGCAAGGTCATCGGGCCGATCAGTGCGCTGAAACAAGCCGTGATCATGCCGGTAATCGCCAGCCAAACAAAATCGCGAGGATGGCGTAAATTGATTGAAAACCCCGGATTGCCGAGTAGCAACCAGGCGCCCAGCCAAGACTCCAAAGTATTCCCGGCGGCAATACCGGCGGAGATTAGCCAGGAATCGCCGACCAGTATGCCGGAAGCAAATGCGCCCAGGAATACCCCTAACCAATAGCGCGGACCGCCCAATAGAAAGGCCGCCAGACCCAGTCCGGCGGGAAACCAAATCAGCGTGACATTACCCCTGTCGGAAAAAAAAGTCAGCACCAGCTTGGCCAGTACTGCGTAAAGCAATGCCAAACCAATGATTTTTAGTCCTGTAATACTGAACGGTTTCAGGCGCATAAAGTTTTGCCAGGCGGATCGTCAAGGAAAGAATTGTAGATTAGTCCTTTATATTCACTGGTTATTTAATGGGAATTTAATGAGAGCTGGTCGATAAAATTCGCAGACAAACAAGCAGATAACTCTATAATTGCCCGCATTTTGATCTTGGCCAAGAGGTGGGAATGATTTCCGAAACGGTTGTTGAATTGTCGCGTGCGCAGTACGCGATAAATGCCGTGCAGCATTTTTTGTTTGTGCCACTGACTTTGGGATTGTCGCTATTCCTGGCGTTGATGGAATCCTGGTTTTTGCTGAGCGGACAAGCCGTTTATAAACAAATGACCCAGTTTTGGGGGCGGTTGTTTGCGATCGGTTTTGGCTTGAGTATCGCATCGAGTCTGGCGATGGCGGTTCAATTCGGCGGCAATTGGTCTTATTTCTCGCATTATGTCGGCGATGTGTTTGCCTTGCCTTTATTGATTGGGCTGGCCGGCTTATTTCTAGCCGCCAATGGAGTGGGCTGGCTATTGTTCGGCTGGCGACGTTTAGGTAAGGGCGCGCATCTTTCCGTCACTTGGTTGGTTAGCATCGGTTGCCATCTGAGCTGGTTCGGCTTCCTTATTGCGAGTGGTTGGATGCAAAACCCGGTGGGTGCGGAATTTAATGCCCAATCGATGCGGATGGAATTAACCGATCTGAATTTACTGTTATGCAATCCGGTCGCTCTGGCCAAATTCGTCCACAGTCTGTTGGCTAGTTACGTCACCGCCGCCGGTTTTGTCTTGGCGATCAGCGCTTACTATCTGCTCAAACAGCGCGAAACTCAGCTGGCTCAACATTCTTACCGGATAGCCGCCGCCGTCGGTTTTTGGGCGGTCATCGCGACGGTGGCGCTAGGCGATGCCAGTATTTATGCGCCCGGCACGATGCCGCGCACGAAACTGGCGGCCATCAGTGGATTGCCGAACGACGATATTCTGGAACAAAATCGCCAGCGTATCGACAATGGCTTGCGAGCCTATTCAATGTTGCAAGAATTGCGCGACGATAAAAAGGACGCGTCGTTACTGGCGGTATTTGCCGCCGCCAAGGCCGATCTGGGTTATGCCTTGTTGTTGAAACGTTGGCAGGATAGTGTGGTCGATGCTAAACCGGCGCAGATCGAGCAGGCCGCGCTGACCAGTGTGTCGCCGGCGGCGCCGCTGTTTTGGGGCTACAAAGTTATGGTCGTTAGCGGCGTATTGTGTCTGTTGGCGTTTTTATTGGCCAGCGCGGCGACCATCGCCGGTTGGCGCAGTTCCTGGTTGCTCAAATCCAGCCTCTATGCCTGGCCTTTACCTTGGCTGGCCAGCGGCAGCGGTTGGTTTATTTCTGAATTCGGCCGACAGCCGTGGATAGTCGCCGACATATTGCCGACCTGGGTCGGCGTTTCGACCCGCAGCGAAACCGACTTGATCGTCAGTATGGCGGCTTATGGTGTGGCTTATACCGGGCTGTCGGCTTTGGCGCTGGTTTTAATCGTGAAATTTGTCAGGCGCGGTTGCGCCGGTAGTTTGTTGCTGGCGGAGGAGAGCGGCGATGCTTGATTATGAAATACTGCGATTGCTTTGTTGGGGCTTGCTGGGTTTGTTCCTGATCAGCTTTGCCCTCAGCGGTGGTCTGGAATTGGGAATCAGCATGCTGTTGCCGTTGCTGAACGCCACGGAAGCGCAACGCCGCGTGATTATCGCCAGGCTGGCTCCGCTGAGCGCCGGCAATCAGACCTGGCTGGCAGCGACTGTCGTTGTGTTGTTTGTCGGCTGGCCGACGGTCTACGCGGCGGCGTTTGCCAGTTTTCAGATGTTGCTGCTGTTAGTGTTGCTGGCGTTATTCGTGCGGCCAGCGGGGTTTTATTTTAGAAACAGCATTAGCGGTGCCGATTTTCTGAAAAACTGGGATAAAGCCCTATATGTCAGCGGTTTGCTGCCGGCAGTGCTGCTGGGTTTGCTGGCGGGTAATCTGTTGAAAGGCTTTCCGTTTCATCTCAGTAGCGATATGCATATCGCGTTTCTGGGCAATTTTGCCGGATTATTCAATCCATTTGCCTTGCTGGTCGCCGCGACTTGCCTGGCTTTGCTGGCTAGCCATGGCGCTATCTACCTGCAACTGCACGGCGATGACGAGATTCGTCTACGCGGTAAGGCGCTGGCATTGCCGGCCGGCGCTGCGTTTTTGATACTGTTCGCAATGGCTGGATTGTGGATCACCCATCTGGAAGGCTATCACGTTACGACAGAAATCATACCGGATGGCGTTTCCAATCCCTTGACCAAATTCGTTAAACGCGGCGATGGATTGTGGCTGGATAATTACGAGCACGCGCCCAGCTTGTGGGCAATACCGGCATTGGTTTTTGTCGGCGGGATTGCGGCGCTTGTTTTGTCTAAATTCGATCGCGGCTATTGGGCCCTATTGGCTAGTTCGGTGACGGTGACGATGACAGTGCTGACGCTGGGTGTTTCGATGTTTCCGTTTCTGGCGCCGTCCAATATCTCTTTGAATAGCTCGCTGACGATTTGGGATGCCAGTGCCAGTCAAGCCACGTTAACGGTATTGTTGTGGCTAGCCGGTTTGCTGTTGCCATTGATGGTGGTTTCCACACGCTGGCTGTTTAGAATTTCACTTTGAGCATAGTGATCGCTGTTCCGGAAGCGTTGATTGCATCGGCACTTCCTTAACCGGCATAACTCTGATAAAACCTATATTCCTTACAACTATAACTAAAAAGGTAGGCGCGTCATGAAGAAAATCCTTAATCACACCTTGATCGGCGTTTTAGCGTTCATTCCGATTATGGTGATTGTGCAAATCGTGCTGTTCGTAAAAGACCGGCTAACCGATTTGTTTCAATTTGTTTACGGCTATTCGGATAATTATCTGGTGACATTTCTATTGTTTGCCGCCAGTTTCGCGACTATTACTTATGTCGGGCATCGGGTCAGTATGGGCCGATTTTCCATCATTGCGATGTTCGAGCATCTGATCGAACGCATTCCGCTGTTAAGTACCATTTATCGCGTCACCAAGAAACTGGTGAATATGATCGCCGGCCATCAGTTGCAGGAGCCGCGCGAGGTGGTCTACATCGAGTACCCGAAGGAAGGCATTTGGGTGCCGGCCTACGTCACCAATAAAACCGAAGATCGTTATGTATTGTTTGTGCCGACTTCTCCTAACCCCACCTCGGGTTTTGCGGTGATTGTCCACGAATCGAAAGTGATTAAATCGGAGATGAGCATCGAACAAGTGACCAGCTTCATCATCAGCGTTGGCGCCGATTTTGAGAATGTCTCTGAAATCAATAAGCTGCCGAAATAAGCCCTCTTTGTATTGCAGCGCTGGATAATCAATCGTGCGCTGCAATACATCTTCACGATGCCGTTTCATTTGATTAGACAATGAAGCATAACGCCAGTTATCGCCTCGCCGAGACGCTCGGTAGCCGCCTAAAAAATCTTAATCTCCGCCTGGCCTTGGCCGAGTCCTGCACTGGCGGCGGCATCGCCAGCGCGGTCACCGATATACCGGGTAGTTCCCACTGGTTCGACCGCGGCTTCGTCACTTACAGTAACCAAGCCAAAGTCGATATGCTTGGCGTCAGGCAAACCACGTTGGAGAGTGTCGGTGCGGTCAGTAGCGAAACGGCGCTGGAAATGGCCGCGGGCGCTTTGGCGCATAGTGATGCGGAACTGGTATTGGCGGTCACCGGCATCGCTGGGCCGGACGGTGGTTCGAGTGAAAAGCCGGTTGGCACGGTGTTCGTCGCCTGGCAACGGCGAGGCGAGGCCGGATGCTGGGCCAGAAAGTTATTTGCCGGAAACCGTCAGGCAGTGCGGCGGCAGGTCGTCGAATTCAGTCTGCAACAATTGTTGGAACTGGTCGGCGGCTGATGAGCCTGGTGTCTGCCGGTTGGACTGGCCAAGGTAGATAGTGGCCGGTTTGCAGCCCGAAATAGGCTACAAACCGGAACCACAACGGATTAGCTAAAATGACTCAAACGGTTTTCCACTTCAACAGCCACCAGGGTGTCGTAATGACGCCGCAAGACCGAGTCCGTTGGGCGAGGAAATAACGTGGCTTCGATTTCGCCTTGCAGTTGCTCCAAAAAGCTGGGAGCCTCGGCGCTTTGGGAAATGATCGCCTGCTCAGTCGCTGTCATCAGCGTTGCGTTCTCACCGCTTGAACGGGAGGACTTTGCGAAAAACGAAATATTGCTACCCTGCGACGAGTAGGCGCTCACGGCAATCAGGCCGCTCAGCATGAACAATACGAAGATTTCGAACATATCAACACCTCATGACAAATTAAAAACGCCGGCGAAAAGAACCAGTTTGTCCTGTCGAGTCGTCGGCGCCTTTCGTAAAGCAATTAAGATGCCATTGATATTTTGTGGTAATTCGTTGATTTTTTAATATAAATTCACGTGGTGCTGCGTGAGGGTTTGCCGGGTTCCCAACAATTTGTCGTTTATGCTCCAAGCTTGCACTGCCAGGGGCCGGATATGGCCGCGCCGCGTCTACACTCGAATGTCCCGCCACGGAGCAAGGTTTGAAAGCTAGCTCGTTTGCCTTCTTTCAAAGGGTTTAGCTGATTTGGTTTGAGGACGCGAGGGCTAAAAAGGGTTTGGCCGCTAGGTAAGTTAGGCTAAAATGCCGCTTCTTTTCCTAGCGGACATTGACGCCATGTTGAAAAAAATTCTGCTTTTCTCGACTACTTTCCTGCTGTTAAGCGCCTGTGCCACCAGTCCCACCGGCCGAACTCAGTTCATTTACATGCCGGACAATCAGGTCGATCAAATGGGTTTGCAGGCCTTCGACAGCATGAAGAGTAAAAACCCCATCAGCCGCAATCCGCGCTATAGCCAGTTCGCTCAATGCGTGGCCTATAGCATCACCCAGCAGACCGGCGGCCAATGGGAAGTGGTGGTGTTCGAGGACGAGTCCTTGAATGCTTTCGCGCTGCCTGGCAACAAAATCGGCGTGCATACCGGCTTGATCAATCTGGTCGATAATCAGGATCAATTGGCGGCGGTGATCGGCCATGAAATCGGTCACGTGCTATCGCGGCACAGCAACGAGCGTTTGTCGCAAGAAACCGCCGTCAGCACCGGATTATCTATGGTGCAAGCGGTAACGCAGCCACAAACTGCCTTGGGGCAGACCGCGCTGGGTTTGTTGGGCGTCGGCGCGCAATATGGGGTAATCTTGCCATACAGCCGTATCCACGAAACCGAAGCCGACACCATCGGCCTGGATTTGATGGCCAAAGCTGGTTTCGATCCGCGGCAAAGCATCAACCTGTGGCTGAAAATGGATAAAGCGGCGCAAGGCGGCCAGCCGATCGAATTCATGTCGACTCACCCCTCGCACGGCAGCCGCATCGACAACCTGAACCAGCACATGAACCAAGCCCTCCAGCTACAGCAACAAGCCTGGAACTCCGGGAGACAACCGCGTTGCGCCAAATAATGAATCCACATTTACAGCAACTGCATCCTTACCCGTTTGAAAAACTGGCGACGCTGAAACAAGGCGTCGTCCCGCCGGCCGACAAGGCGCATATCGCGCTGTCGATCGGCGAACCCAAACACGCCACGCCGCATTTCATTCAGGAGGCCTTGTTGCAGCATCTGCATGGCCTGACTTTGTACCCCACGACCAAGGGCCTGCCGGAATTAAGGCTCGCCAATGCCGAGTGGACTTGCCGGCGGTTCGAAATACCGGCCGGCGGCGTCGATGCCGAAACCCAGGTGCTGCCGGTCAACGGCACCCGCGAGGCGCTGTTTTCGTTCGTGCAGGCCGTGATCGATCCGAGCGACAAGCCGGTGGTGATCATGCCCAACCCGTTCTATCAGATCTACGAAGGTGCGGCGCTGCTGGCCGGCGCAGAACCGTATTATCTGAACACCACCGAAGAAAACGGTTATTTGCCGGATTTCGATAGCGTGCCGGAGGCGATCTGGCAGCGTTGCCAATTGATTTTCATCTGTTCGCCCGGCAATCCGACCGGCACGGTATTGAGCCAAGCCGATCACCTGAAATTATTGGATTTAGCGGAAAAATACCATTTCGTCATCGCTTCGGACGAGTGTTACACCGAACTCTACGATGACGAAGCTAATCCGCCGCAAGGTTTGCTGCAAAGCGCTTGGCACAGCGGCAACACCGCATTCAAACGTTGCGTGATTTTCCAAAGCCTGTCCAAGCGCTCCAACGCGCCGGGCTTGCGTTCCGGCTTCGTGGCTGGCGATGCCGAAATATTGAAACAGTATTTTAAATATCGCACTTATCACGGCTGCCCGATGCCGGTGCCGACCCAGCATGCCAGCATCGCTGCCTGGAACGACGAGGAACACGTCAGCCACAACCGTCAGTTGTATCGCGACAAGTTCACCGCATTTATCGATATTTTGCAGGATGTCTGCGAAATTAGCCGGCCGCCAGCCAGTTTTTATATCTGGCTGAAAATTCCGGGCTCGGACGACCTCCATGGACGGAGGAAGTTCGGCGAGTTGCCGGGAGCAACCGCCGATACGGATTTCGCACAAAAACTGTTTGCCGAGCAAAACATCACTGTGTTGCCCGGAAGTTTCCTGTCCCGCGACAGCGGGGGCATCAACCCCGGTGCCAACCATGTCCGCATCGCCTTGGTCGCGCCTATCGAAGAATGTATTGAGGCCGCGCAACGCATTAAAACCTTTATTGAAAATCTTCGGTAGGTCGGGTTAGCGTAGCGTAACCCGACAATCACAGCCTTCATGTTGGGTTACGGCTAGCGCCTAACCCAGCCTACGTTTTTTAACTTAACCTGAAAACAACCATGTCAAATCTGGAAACCATCATTAACGACGCGTTTGAAAACCGCGCCGAAATTAGCCCATCTACCGTCTCAACCGAAGTTCGCAATGCCGTTGCAGAAGTCTTGAATATGCTCGACAAAGGCGAAGTTCGCGTTGCCGAGAAAAAAAACGGCGACTGGGTCACCAATCAATGGCTGAAAAAAGCCGTGTTGCTGTCGTTTCGGATCAACGAAAACAAAGTCATCGAAAGCGGTGATGTGCGTTATTACGACAAAGTGCCGACCAAATTCGGCCAATACAGCGACGACGACTTTGCGAAAGCCGGCGTGCGCGTGGTGCCGAATGCAGTGGCCCGTTACGGCTCTTACATCGCGCCTGGCGCGATTCTGATGCCGTCTTACGTCAACATCGGCGCATATGTCGATAGCGGTACCATGGTCGACACTTGGGTAACGGTCGGTTCCTGCGCACAAATCGGTAAAAACGTGCATCTGTCCGGCGGCGTCGGTATCGGCGGCGTGCTGGAACCGCTGCAAGCCAACCCCACCATCATCGGCGACAACTGCTTCATCGGCGCCCGCTCCGAAATCGTCGAAGGCGTCATCGTCGAAGACAACTGCGTGGTATCGATGGGCGTCTACATTGGCCAAAGCACCAAGATTTTCAACCGGATGACCCAAGAAGTCAGCTACGGCCGTATTCCTGCCGGTTCGGTAGTCGTCTCCGGCAACCTGCCATCCAAAGACGGCAGCCACAGCCTGTATTGCGCGGTGATCATCAAGCAAGTCGACGAAAAAACTCGCAGCAAAACCGGGATTAATGAGTTGTTGCGGGATTGATCTGTAGCCTGGATGCAGCGAAGCGAAATCCTGGGTGCGAGCTTCGTTCCCCGTATTGCGCTTCGCTCCATGCGGGCATGCCGCATCACAAATTAGAACTTGATAAGATATCCACAAACTCTCTTTCCGCGCGAATCGTAAACGCCATTACCAGCTCGTCATCTTTTTGCAATGTCAACGGCATCGGCAGGCGGCCAGAAACCTGGTTTGCGGTGGCAATTTGGTCGGCCCAAACAGCAGTCTGCGACCAGACGGGTATGGCAATGGCAGGCATGGCATGCGTCTAATGCGGATTGTTTAACACGTTTGAATTTACCGACGAGTCGTGGGAATGGCTGTTCAAGACATTTGCCAAACCTTTTTGGATCGAGGTTTTGGCTTCGAAAGCGAGCGCTAATTTTGCGCGGTTTACTGAGTACTCTGGGCCGCCCAGCAGCACCGAACCGTACACTTGGTCGGCAGCATAAGATTTCCAGCGCGGTCGCATTGCGTTACCGGAGAGGTTGCGGCTAAACCAGCGTAATTCCTGAGCCAAGCGCACAACTGCAATAGGTAAGGGTACGCATTTCGCCTCATGGCCGGTGATGGCTGCATAGGCCGAAGTTAGAGCCTGCAAGTGGGTCGGCGGGCCGGCAATGTTTAGCGTGTCCGAGCCAATGGCGCGGGATGTGCCGGCCCTGACGATGGCTTCGATTAAATCGTCGACGTACACCAGCGAGAACGGTCGGGGCGAACGGCCCGCCGTGTACAGGTATTTGCCGCTAAGCATCGACACCAGCATTGCGGTAAAGCCGCCATCGCCGGGGCCGTAGACCTGACTGGGCCTAAGTATCACGCTACTAAGACTGTTCGTGGCGGCGTTGGCTATTTCCAGTTCCGCAGCGGCTTTGCTTTGACCGTAACTGTCTCCGCCGCCTGTCGGGCTGTCCTCGTCGAGTAGCGCTTTGAGGGGGGGCGCATAGGCGCAAACCGAGCTGAGGAAAACTAGCCGTTTAACGCCATTCTCGATGCACGCTTGCAACAACACCCGGGTGCCGTAATGATTGACGCGCCATTGTTCCGCCTGTCCACCCTTGCCTGGAACGATTGCCGCTAAATGATAGACAACCGAGACATTACGGGTGGCGTCGGCCAAGCAGCGTTGGTTCAAAATATCGCCATATTGGTAGCGAACCCCGGACGGAGTGACTAGATTCGGACACTGGCGGCCTAGCGCGGTGACGGTATGGCCGTGCTCGACGAGAGAACGGACCAAATGCCTGCCTAAAAATCCTGTGGCGCCGGTCACTAGTGATGACGGTCCGCCACTGTGCATGCTTGATGGTGAGGCGCTAGCCATTGGCTCGCACCGCGTTCAAAATCGCGTACGCAGCCCCCTTGGGGTATTTCAGAATCAAGCGGGCGTTATAGGCGAGTTCGCTTAGCGATGTCAGCGACCTGAGCGCAAAAATGAGTAAGCGTTTGCGCAGATAAGTCCGGTAAATCGACTGAATTACATCGGGATCGAAATCGCCGGTTTTAACCTGGTTGTACGCAGTTTCTATAGTGCCGTTATGTAAGCCTTGCGCAGCGATCTCATCGTAAACATCGGTGCCGGGGATCGGAATCAAGGGTTGCAGCATAGGCACGACGCCGAACCGCCAATAGCGCTCAAGCGCGTAGGCAACAGTGGCTTTAATATCGCTCAAGGTTTCGCCCGGAAAGCCAATGATGTAAAAAGCATGCAGCCTTAAACCGACCTCCTGACAATAGTGCATCATTTCATCGACCTTTTTAAGATCCAGGCGTTTACGCACAATGTCATCCACAACGCGCTGGACGCCTGACTCGATCGCCACTGTCAGAAACTGACAGCCGGATTTTTTGGCGCGGCGGACGCGCTCCAGAGTCCAGGCGTCGCCTCTGACGCCGTTCGGGGTGTCCCACTTGATGCGCGGATTGAACGTCAGCATGAAGTCGACAATCTGGTCGTAGCGCTCGGTATCGTGTACTAGATTGTCGTCCTCGAAATGAATGAAATCGACGCCGTAGTCGTCTACCAAGTGCTGGATATGTTTGCGGGCATAGGCGGGAGAATGGGCCCGAAACTTATAACCCATTGTGGTTTGAATCGAACAAAACACACATTTATGCGGGCAGCCCCGGCTGGTCAACATGCTGATAGGGCGCTGGCCCCATTCGCGAAATCGCGGTGATAGACCGCGCCGGGCCAACGCGAAGTAACTTTCCATGTCGACGAGGTCGTATGCCGGGAAGGGTAGTTTATCCAGCGGATCGGCGAAACTGACCGGCGCTCGCGGGTTGGGGCGCAACAGGTCCAAGTCGTCACGGTCTGCCGCAACACCTGGTATTTGCGGATGGTTTTCACCACGCTGTAAGGCGATCAGTAATTGGCTGAGACGTTCTTCGCCCTCGCCGATCACGACATAATCGATGCACGGTCGAGACAGGGCTTCCAGTGGAAAGACCGATACGTGAGGGCCACCGAGGATGATGGTCGCGTTTGGTGCTGCTTGCCTAGCCAGATTGGCAAAATGGTAGGCGCGATCAATCTGACTGCTAAACATATTAGATATGCCGATGACATCCGGGTTGGCCGAGCGAATTCGCGTTTCGATCTGTGCGTCGGTATCACCGAAAATCCAGTGATCGTCTTCGCGCCGGAACGCGGCGCTCAGGCGAGCGTCGTAGATTTGGACCGATCCTCGCCATTCGCTTTGTCGAACGTAGGCGGCGATGGACAGCACGCCAAATGGCGGACTCACCGCGGGTCTGGCTTTCATGCCATCCAGGCGCACGAGTTGATTCGGTACGCAGAGCAGCAGTTTCATTTTTCGGCCCTTAGCTAAGTGTCATTGCCAGAGAGTTTTGCGATGCCATCACCAGCGCATCAAGCGGGCGGTGTCGGTTTTGGCAAGCGTAACCGAATCGCCGGACAGCAATTGCGCGGCGCGGCGAAAGCGCTTGTACAAACCGCGCAGCCCTTGGCCTTGTAACAGACGTAGCAAATACCGGGCTTGCCGCTGCAGCCACTTGGGCTCGATAAATTTGCGTCGTAGCCAGCGGGTATGTGCAGCGGTGGTAAAACGTTCCAAATATTCGCCGGAGATATCTTGATAAGTGATTACGCTCATATTGCTACCATCGTACTCTTCCCACTTTACTGGCCGAATTCGACCTTCCGCGAGCAGTTGCTTGTGGAAATCCGTACCTGGGCAGGGCGTAGCCATGCTGAATTGCACCGAATCAACATCCAATTCACAGGCATATTCAAACGTGTTCAGCATCGATGCCATCCTCTCGCCGGTCAAGCCAAACACCACCGTCATATGGGTCTTGATGCCCAGCTTTCCGGCTTTATCGATAAGGCCATGCAAACGTTGTACCTTGAGCGGTTTTTTGATGGCGTTCAATATATCGGGATCAGCGCTGTCCAAGCCAAACTTCAAACCTACACAGCCGGCGTCCGCCATGCATTCCAGCATTTCGTCGTTCAGTGCGATAGCGTCGCCCATTGCCGACCAGGCGATAGCCAGCTTGCGCCGTTTTATCTCGGCACAAAGCAGGCGCACATGTTGTTTGTTTGAGGTGAAGTTGTCGTCGTCGAAGTAGATTTCTTTGACGCCGAATTCTTCGATCAGCAGCAACATCTCGTCGACCACTCGGTCGGCACTGAAGTAGCGCTGTGGCTCGCCTCGGTACAGGATTTGTACCCAGGCGCAAAAGTCGCAACGATACGGACAGCCACGGCTGGTGTGCATATAAGCCGTAGGCGTATGCTGAAACATGCCGTCGTAGTATGCGCTAATCGAAGGCTCGGCATTTCGAGGGAATAGGCGGCGCGCGGGTGGCGGTAGTTGGTCGAGAGGGTGGATAAGTGCCGCCGGCGGGTTGAGGCGAGACTGACCGTCATCCGTTCGATAGGCCAATCCCGCTACAGCCTGCAATGGCTTGTCAGCGCTTAGGGCTTGTATTAGGGCCAGGCAGATTAGCTCGTATTCGCCGGCCAGCACAAAATCGATATGAGGGTGTTGATCGAGAATTTCGGTCGCAAACACGCTGACGTGAGCGCCGGCTAGAATGATTTTCGCGCCGGTTGCGGCTTTGAGCGCGAGTGAGAACCGCAATACATCGTCGATGACGGCGGTATTCGGCTCAAGCAGAATAATGGCAGGATTTGCTGCGAGGGCGTCCCGCAAAAACATATCTTCGGTAAGATTCAAAGGCACACCGTCGATTACATCAACCTTGAAGCCGTCGCGTTCGAGTAAGGCGGCGCTGTACGCTAGGAAAAATGGGAAGGTGGTGTAACGCGGTTTATCGGTAGGCCGTTTTAACAGTGTCAGCGGAAACCGCATGCCGGAACCAAGCATGTAACGTTCCAGGCCGTTGCTTAGCGGGCGGCGAAAGGCCGGATTGGCAATCAGTATATTCATTGCTCGACCTCATGTTTCAGGAAAAACCGATTTTTCAATAGATGTCCGGCGAACTCGATGGCGCCTGGGTATATTCGGGATCGATAATGAGGCTCGTGGATGAATCGGTGTACCCATTCGATGCCGATCCTGGAGGTCCAAGCTGGTGCGCGTGCCTTGCAGCCGGCGTAGACGGCCAAGGTACCGCCGCCGATATGCCAGCATAGCGCCCCTTTGCAAACTTCCCGGGCATTCAGCAGAATTTGTTCCGACTTGGGGGTGCCAGCGCCTACTAGAACCGCGTCTATCCCGGAGTATTGCGTCAATACAGGCTTGTACTCGTCGGGGTCCATGAAGCCGTGATAGGCGGCAACAACCTGCCAAGCACCTTTGCGGGCATTTATGGCGTCTGCCGCTAGTTGCGCTTGGCGGGGTGTGCCACCTATAAGCAAGGCGTTTACCCTAGGTTCCGGCCAAGTTAATGCACAATCAAACAAAGCTGTCGCTACGACACGTGGCGGTGCCTGGCCAAACAAGCAGCGAAATGCCAAGGTAATCCCCACGCCGTCCAAGCAAACAAGATCGCATGCTTGCATAAAAGAGCGGACGCAAGGATCGCGTTCGACATAATTATAGACATGCGGATTTAGAAACCCTACCAGTTTGCCTCTGCTGGCTGGGTTCCGCATGGATTGGCGGAGGCAATCATCTAAGCCGGACAAGGTCCCGGTGTGAATGAATAGCGGACCGAGCTTATACCGGAGTTTAGGCATTGAGGTTTTGCGGGAAGTTATCGTCTATCGGGCGGCGGATTTGCAGGTCCGCGACTGCCCGGTAATGGTTTAGAATGCGTGCCAGACCACTTTCTAGGCCGATATTGGGGCGCCACCCCGTATCTTCGATGGCTTTGGCGATGTTGGGTACCTTATCGAAGGCCTCGATATAATGTTTGCCGTAAAGGCTCACCGGGTCCACGTGTCTTATTGCTGAGCGCGATGCGCACAATTCTTTGATTAAATGTGCCAGCTCTTCGATGGGGACGATATTGTCAGGGTGGCCGAGGTTGTAAATATTATTGGTTTTTCCTTTGGCCTGTACCTGGATGATGCCATCGACCAGGTCGGATACATGGCAAAAAGAGCGGATTTGTTTGCCGTTTCCAAATACCTGCAGATCACGCCCAGCTAACGCCGCCTCGAAGAATTTGGGGATGACGAAACCTATAGTGGAGCTTTGCCATTCCCCCATGGCGTTAAACGGGCGCACGATCCGTAGCTGGAAATCCCCTTCCATCGCCAGGTTCAACAACACATGCTCTACCGTCAACTTTGCCAGTGCGTACTCCATCCGGGCACCACGCTTGCAAGGCACAATCTGCTCGGATGACTCCAGGTGCCGACCGTCTCTACCGTACACTTCCGAGGAGGAGACATACAACAGGCGGGATTTGGAATAAGTGGCAATTTTTGCGACTTTTTCGGCAAGATCAAGAATATTGCCAGCGATCCTGCCGCTTTTACCTAATATGCCGAGGGAACCCACGGGACTGGCGAGATGGTAAATGTCGTCAAACTCGGCAAGGCTGTCTGGCAAGGATTCAACGTCCTGGATGGTGATATTCAGACGACCTATCAGGTCTGTGTAGTCCAGTTTGGTGGAACTGAGGTTATCGACGACAGTAATCACGCTTGCCGGCTCTAACGCCAATAAGCGTTTGCAAAGATGATATCCTATAAACCCAAGGCCTCCGGTCACCAGAGTTTGCTTTGCCATTCTTGAGCACCCCGCTTGTATGGTTTCTTGCGAGCTGCAGTACTCTGCTAACCTCTGTTGCTTAGGATAAAGCGGCTGAGTTTAAAAAAGTTAGCGTCGCATGAGAATATTGATTAGTCTAGTAAACCATATCATTATCCTGGGCCGCCAACAATAGCCATACCCAACTCGTGCCATGACAATTGCTTAATCAGTTTCGATAAGGCAAAGGGTAAAGCTTTCTGAACAGCTAGAGAATGCGACGAAATAGACATTGTGACCGGATGGTGAGGGCAAATTAAACGCCCCCTGGTTTAGCGGCAATCTACGATCCGTTTGACCCGAAACGCTTCGGCATAGGGTTTACAGATTTGCGCGCCGCGCAGACTGGCCAGCGAGCGCAGGGTTTCAGGCGACCGATGCCCGCGAACCTGTGACGCATAAAGGGCGTAAGCGGCCAATTTTCGCTCGATTTGTATTTCGCGAAAGTAACTTGGTTCATTGTTGGGCGCGGAATGAAGCCAGACTAGACTGTCGGGTTGCTCGAATATTAGTACATTCGGCACAAACCAGTTGGTGTCGTGTGGTCGGGTTGCTACGATTCCTGCATCGTAGACCGCTCTATGATCCTGGTTATAGGATGGTTCGGGCATTAGTACAGTGCTTGGTTTGAGCTGGTTTATGGTCAATTCCATGGTCAGGATAAGATTCTGCATCCGGTAGTGGTTTACTGGATTGTCGAGCACGTCCCAGTGGAAGCCGAGCATGTTGGCGGCCCGCTCCAACTCTTGAATCCTTTCGATACGAGAAACATAAGGCCGGTCTTCCGCGCCGAAATGCAGTACAAAGCAGTCGGGTCCTAAAAATGAAAAGCAGCCTAGCACCTCATCATCGATGTGGGGGGAAAATATCAGGGTGTTATGATGCATTGGCATTTTGGCATTGTATGCGAAGCCCCGGAAAATCATATCCCTATGCAAAATCCAGAGCGCTTAAATTGTGCCGATATGCAAAAGTAGGGTATTTCATGAGTCAGACTGAGTTTTTGGTGATGCCGTCAGTATGGATAAAAACATTTGGCATCGTGATTGTGGAAGCATTTGCTCATGGCTTGCCGGTCATTGCCAGCCGACTGGGCGCAATGGCTGAAATTATCGATGACGGCGTCACTGGGTTGCATTTTACCTCTGGCGATGCCAACGACTTAACGGCCAAAGTCGGTTGGGCAATTGCCAATCCTGAACGCATGGCGGAAATGGGGCTTGCCGCGCGTCGTGTCTATGAGCTGAAGTATACCGAGCACGAGAGCTACCGTCAGCTCATGCAAATATACCGCGAGGCGCTTGCGGGGCTATCTAAAATGTAAAACCCGGCGCGCCAGCGGCTCCGACTAAGAGCGTTTCAGGCTGGCAATAATGCCTTCGGCATATCGATTCGCCATGCTTTCAATAGAATACTGCCGTGAGCTTGCCAAGGCACCGTTGCTCAGCCGGCGAAGTTCGGATTTTGTTTTCAGCAAAGAAATAATGGCATTTGCGTAAGCCCGAGAATCGTTGGCTATCAATAGCCCGTTCACGCCGTCGTCCAGATATTCGATTTCAGGGCTGTGAATGGGAATGTCGGTGGTTATTAGCGGCAAGCCGGCGGTGAATGCATCCAGAATTGCCAGTCCGACTAGTCCTGGACAAAGGAATGCTTTTGCCAGGCGGAAGCATAAGGCTTTTTCCTTGGCAAAGCATGGGCCGAGGTAGTGAATTCGATGGTCGCTGGCGGCGGCCCGTGAAACCAAGTCTCGTCTGACGCCATCGCCCAATACCAGTAAATGAAAATCGGGACGGTCGGCCTGGATCAATTTCACCGCCTCGAACAGAAATTCCAAATGCTTTTCATCGTACAATCCGCCGCAGAATAGGCCGATCGGAGCGCCAATGGAGATGCCCAGCCGCTTAGCGAAATTGTGTAGTTCGGCCTCGGTTATCGCAGTTAGCATCGCGCGAAAACCGGCAACATCCACGCTGTTGTTGAGAACGGTGATTTGCTCGCCGGGTATGCCGTCAAGCAAAAGGTGGTTTCGGGTGCCGGAAGTGTAAGCGAACCACCAATTGCCTGCGCGCGTCAGTTGTCGTCTGATTCGCTCTTTGAACGATCCAGGATTGGCTCGCAAACTTGGCCACCATACCCAAAAAGCCAAATTGCGGCGTCCCAATAACCCGGCAATGGCGATTAGGTAATTCAGAACATGGCCGTTAGCGTTAAGGACAATCACTAGATCGGCGGACAGCGCGCGCCCAAATATCGGCTGATAAAGCACCTTGTCGCCGAAAAACCAATAGTTTTTGACTTTCAGGCCAATGGATTCAGGCAAATCGACTAAGTCGCGCTTGGCGGACTGCTGCGCATTCGGCGTGCCATAGGCTACTTGCAGTTCGATACCAACTTGTTGTAAACGTTGATAGAGTAGTTCATAAAGCTTCACGCGGTAATGCGGCACCACTGGCTGGACGATCAGAACGCGAGGGCGGTCGGATTCGGTTTTCGACTCGGCTAAATGGTGGCGACTAAGAAAAGGCATGACAGGGAATTATACAGATAACCGCGAAGTTTCAGCCAAGATCGAAAGCCTATAGGGCATAGGCTGGGTAGTCTTTGTTGTTCGAATCAGCATCACTTGCTCGACTGGCGTCACTTGGCCTATCCTACGAATTGGATGACTAACCCGCAAAACTTACTCTTTCCGCACGAATCGTAAATGCCATTACCAGCTCTTCGTCCTTTTGCAATGTCAACGGGGTCGGCAAGCCGTCCGGGCCGGGTTGATGACCGATAACCGGTTCTATGCAGACATATTCATATTTTTTATCGCTCCAAACTCCAAATACTACGGATAGGTTCTTCGATGACGGCGCAATGTTGCAGCTAACCCACGCCGAGTAATTGGCAGTGGTGATTTTAACCTCGTCCGATACCGATGCTACGGCATGTTTTTGCAAGCTATCGTGCGGCAGGGCCGCGATGTCGATCCGAGTCGCCCCTATATCGATAAAACTGTTTGGCGTGATCGAGAAATAGGGATGGAAGCCGGGGCGTATCCAGGCCTCGTCTGATATGGCGCGAATGGTGGTGGTGACTTTCAGCGTCTTGCTATGTTGTTCTTCGACCTCTTCCCAGTCGGTAATCACGTCGACATTGCCCCAGTTGTGTTCGGTGGGCGATGACAGGTTTTTTTGGTGAGGCAGCTTATTGTCGCAAACGGTTGTTCTGTATTCACCGTGCTTGATGCTAAACGGCGGCGTGAGTTCTTCAAAATTGGGTATGCAAAGATAGACCCCGCCGCGCGAGCCGCCGTCTTCTTTGTTATGCAGGGGTTCGATAATATCGATATCGTCCAGTTGCCAAGTGATTAATGTGCCTGTATCAGTGAAATTCATGTTTAAAAAAAGTGGATTAGATAAATTGAAGCGTATGCCGGGAACGATCTGTTCGTAAAAGCCGGGCAAAATATTATGGTCGGAATAAGGCCTATCGGCTGTATACGTTCGTTACGGATCAGCGATTTTATCAGAACTTAGCCAGTAGCCTGGATGTCGCGTCGCAGCATCTTGGGTTTTGGGCTGCAATTTCACGTTTGAACAAAGCTGAAAATTTACCGGTCTCGCGCTACACTGGCATGCCTTATTCCGAATCAAACCAGGGAATCAATTTGCTCAACACACCCATCACCAGTCATTTCTATGCTTACCTTTCTCGCCTACGTTGGATCAAGCGTTGGGGCTTGAAACGCAACGCGCATGAGGAAAACGTCATGGAGCATAGCTGGGAAGTGGCGGTGATCGCGCATACCTTGGCGTTGATCAAAAACCGTTATTTCGACGGCCAGGTCGATGCCAATGCCGTGGCCGCCGCCGCGCTGTATCACGACATTACCGAAGTCATTACCGGCGATTTGCCGACGCCGATCAAATACCACTCGCCGGCGATACTCGTTGCCTACAAACAGATCGAGCAGCAGGCTGAAACCGAATTATTGAATTTGCTGCCCGCTGCGCTCCGTGACGATTTTCGAGCGTTGATTCAGCATGAACAATTGTCGGAGCCGCATCAGCAAATCATCAAGGCGGCGGACAAGATTTCCGCCTATCTCAAATGTCAGGCCGAGCTGAAGGCCGGCAATAGCGAATTTGAAACCGCCGCCGAGCAACTGGTGAAAAATATTGGCGAGCTGCAACAGCCGGAAGTGGTTTTTTTCATGCAAACCTTCGTGCCGAGTTGCGGTTTAACGCTCGACGGTTTGATGCAGACTCACTAAGGCGCGGATATTGCTCGAAATGCTCGGTCCGACGGTCGGTTTCGCGGCGGGGCCGGGTTCGACAATTGCGCTTTCCAAGGTAAGCTGCGCTTCTTTAAGCGGGGAGTAAAGTCATGGGGCCGTATTATCGTGGTACATCGCAAAGCACCGGTGCATTTTTTGACGCTTTCTATCAGCATCCGATTTTAATGTTGCTGCTGGTGCTGGGCGTGTCCGGTGCTGCACTATTTCTTTGGAACCGGAAAAGGTCCGGCAAGCAATCGGATTCGTGAGCGCGTGGAGGGGGCGCGGCTGGTTATTGCTGCGCTGTCCACCGCTAACTTTTCCGAACCCAGTCAAGGCCACGATCGGTTTTGCTAAATGGGGGGCGATACGTTTACCATTGCCCTCAGTGCCCGCGTATCGATACCGCTAAGCAGGCAGAGCCCCGGATAAACTTACACTAGACGATTGGACCATGTCTGCTAACGATGGAAAAATCGACAGTTTTGTACGACATGGCAATCGGATAGCCCACTATCTAGTCACGGCCTTCGTGTTGTTGGCTGGCCAATTGTTGCTGCGGCATGTCGAGTGGCAGGGCAGTTCGCAGTTGCACACGCTGATGGAGCTTGCCGCCACGCTGTTAGCGCTGTTCGTCGGCGCGATGGCGCTGATCCGGTTTTTCAGTCAGCGCGACGACCAGTTTCTATATATTGGCGCCGGCTTTCTAGGTACCGCATTGCTGGACGGCTATCACGCCGTGGTGACTTACAGTTACTTTCAGCCTTACATGCCGTCCGGCATGCCGTATTTGGTGCCCTGGAGCTGGCTGGCGTCGCGGCTGTTTTTAGCGATTCTGATGTTCGTCAGTTGGTTGCTGTGGTTTAAGCATCGCGGCGATATGACTTCCGCCCCCAAGACCAAGACCGTCTTCACCGCCACGGCGCTAGCGACGCTGTGTTTGTTTCTGTTTTTCTTGGTTGTGCCGCTGCCGCGATATTCTTTCGAAGAGGTGATCGTGCATCGTCCCTTCGAACTGGTTCCCGCCATGTTCTTATTGCTGGCGCTGATCGGCTATTTGTATAAGGGCGACTGGCGACACGATTCATTCGATCACTGGCTGGTGTTGTCCTTGATAGTCGGTTTGGCTACGCAGACGGCGTTTATGCCTTTTTCCGATCAACTCTACGATACCGAATTCAACCTGGCCCATTTGTTGAAAAAGACCAGTTACCTGTTGGTGCTGATCGGGCTACTGATCAGTCTCTATCAAACCTACCAGCAATTACGGGCGGAAACCGAAAAAAGAAGGCGAGGTGAACTTTTGCTGCTGGAACGGGCGGAGGCGTTGACCAAGAGCGAGAGCTGGTTTCGGGCGGTGGCCGATTACACTCACGATTGGGAGTATTGGGTGGCGCCGGACGGCAAGATGCTCTATGTATCGCCGGCGTGCGAGCGCATCACCGGTTATGCGGCTCAGGCGTTCATGAGCGGGCAAGTCAAGATTGAGCAGCTCCTGTCGCCTCTCGAGCGCATGGCGGTTGTCCATCACCTCAGAGAAATCAATACGCTCGAAACCACCGAACTTGATTTTCGCATCGTCACCCAAGCAGGCGAGGAGCGCTGGATTGGTCATGTTTGCCAGCCCATTTACGACAAGAGCGGCCAGTTTCTTGGGCGGCGGGCCAGCAACCGGGATATCACCGAGCGCAAATTGGCCGAGCTGCAGACGCTGGCGCTGACGACTGCTTTGCATTTTTCGCCGGCCATGGTGGTTATCACCGACGCCAGCGGCAACATCGAATACGTTAATCCTAAATTCGCCGAGGTGACCGGCTTTCCGGCCGCGGAAGCTTTGGGCAAGAATCCCAGAATCTTAAAATCCGGACAGCATCCGGACGATTTTTACGCGCAGATGTGGGCTACCTTGACGACCGGCGCCACCTGGACCGGCGAGCTTATTAATAAACGCCGCGACGGCGAACTGTACTGGGAATCGGCATCCATTTCGCCAATTCTGGATGAAGAAGGCGTCATCAAACGCTATGTGGCGGTCAAACAGGAAATCACCGAGAAAAAGAAATTGGAGGAAACCCTCTACCGGCAGGCTAACTTCGATGCGTTGACCGGTCTGCCTAATCGAAATCTGTTTCACGATAGATTGGAGCTGGCTCTGAAAAAAGCTGCCAGAAGCACCGCCCAGTTGGCGTTGATGATGCTGGATCTGGATTATTTCAAAGAAATCAACGACAGCTTCGGCCACGACGCCGGCGATGAACTGCTAAAACAGGCAGCGGAGCGTATGCAAAGCTGTATTCGCGATTTCGATACGGTGGGCAGAATGGGTGGCGACGAATTCATGATTTTGCTGGAGGGTTTTTCGGAAATGCGGATTCCGCAAGAGATCGCCCAACGCCTGTTGGACGAACTGGCCAAACCGTTTGTGATATTCGGCCGCGAAGGCCGGGTTTCGGTGAGTATCGGCGTGGCTTTTTCCTCGCCGCAGGCCATGGACAAGGATGCCTTGAAAAAACAAGCCGACATCGCTTTGTATCAGGCAAAGGAGCATGGCCGTAATCGCGTGGTATTCTTCAAGAGTTAACGCAGGCATGGCGCCGGAAAAACCGGGGACAGACAGTCTTGGGAAACACCTATAATTCTCGGATAATCAAAATAGCGGAGGTTGATCCATGAAAACCAAGTCAGTTGTTTTTGCGTTGCTGATGGCCTGTGCGCCGCTGGCTCAGGGCAGTGATAGAATTGCCCAAGGTTTGCCTTTTTTCGACATCGTACTGTATCGGCCATTGGGCCTGATCGCTACCGTCGCCGGCTCCGCGATTTTTGCGGCCACCTCGCCGTTGACGGCTTTTGCCAATATTTCGCCGCCGCACGATGCATTTGAAATTGCCGCCGGGATGCTGGTCGTCGCCCCCGCTAAATTTACCTTCGATAGACCGCTTGGCGTGATGTTTCCCGATGAGGATGGAGAATACCGCCGACATTGACGGTGGATAAGGTGTCGCGAGCCGTCGCGTTAACGCATGGCATCGAGCAGCCGCTATGCGTTACAATGCCGCCATGAGTTCCACGGAGGCAATACAGCATGAATGCGACACCTTTCGATACGCTGAATTCGCGCACCTGATTTAATTGCCGCTTTTTGCCGGCACCGTTTTTCCCCTTCAATCCTAACCTGCGAGCACACCATGCCAGAAAATATTTCCAATAATGCCCTGATCCTTGCCCTGCTGTCTCTGAACGGCGAGATTGCCATCCAAAAAGATTACCTGGAATCCGGTGAGATTCCCGAAGATGAAGTGACCGACGAAGAAGAAGTGCTGGACGATTTGGAGCAAGCCTTCATGGAATTTGTCGACGTTTACAAAGCGCGTGCCAAGGCCGATGAGTCTCTGCCTAGCATCGAAGAATTGCTGGCCGGCGAAGAAGGCTAATACTGCATGATCGTAGTTTACGGCATCAAGAACTGCGATAGTGTGAAAAAGGCGCGCGCCTGGCTGGATGCCAGGCAGATTGCCTATCGTTTCCACGACTATCGTATCGACGGACTGGATGCGGCTTTGCTGCAAGGTTTTATCGATACCTTGGGCGTGGAAGCGGTGCTCAATCAGCGCAGCACCAGCTGGCGCCAGCTTGACGACGCCCAAAAATCCGATTTAACTCCCGACAAAGCCTTGCAACTTATGCTGGCTGTGCCGACTTTGATCAAACGCCCGATTCTGGAAAAAGGACAGCAACTGATCGTCGGCTTCAACCCCGATCAGTATCCGACCGAATCATGAGCGAAACCCTTTCCCTGTTAGAAGAGCTGATTCGTCGCGAATCGGTAACTCCCCACGACGCCGGTTGCCAGGATTTGCTGGCGGCTCGCTTGACCAAACTTGGCTTTAATGACGAGCGTCTGAACTTTGCCGACACCCAAAATCTATGGTTGCGTAAGGGCCAGCAAGCGCCGCTATTCGTGTTTCTGGGGCATACCGACGTGGTGCCAACCGGGCCGCTCGCGGCGTGGGACTCACCGCCATTCGAACCGATCATCCGCGACGGCAAGCTTTATGGCCGCGGCGCGGCGGACATGAAAGGCGGTATCGCTGCGTTTGTCACTGCCGTGGAGCGTTTCGTTGCAGCGCATCCCCAACACAAAGGCTCGATCGCGATCATGATGACCAGTGACGAGGAGGGCATTGCGACTCACGGTGTGGTCAAAGTGGTCGAAGTATTGGAGCAGCGCGCGGAAAAGATCAACTGGTGTCTGGTCGGTGAGCCGTCCAGCGATAAAAAAATTGGCGATGTGATTCGCGTCGGCCGGCGTGGTTCGTTGTGCGCCAAGTTGACCGTGTTGGGCATTCAAGGCCACGTTGCTTATCCGGAACTGGCGGAAAATCCCATCCATACCTTCGCGCCGGCCTTAAAGGAGCTGACTGAGGAAGTTTGGGACCATGGCAATCAATTCTTCCCGCCAACTCGCTTGCAGGTATCGAATATCAACGGCGGCACCGGCGCGGAAAACATCATTCCTGGTCAGGTGGAAGTGCAGTTCAATTTGCGTTTTTGTACCGAGCTGGACGACGCCACCATCAAGGCACGCACCCAGGCGATTCTGGATAAACACGGTTTTAAATACGATCTGCAATGGCGCTTGTCTGGCAATCCCTTCCTGACCGCGCAAGGCGAATTGATCGATGCCACCCATGTGGCGATTGAAAGTGTTTGCGGTTTTCAGACCCTGGACGACACCGGCGGAGGCACTTCCGACGGCCGTTTTATCGCGCCGACCGGCGCGCAAGTGATCGAATTGGGACCGTTGAATGCCAGCATTCATAAGGTCAACGAACATATCGGCCTGGAAGAATTGGAAACTTTGAGTCAAATCTACCAACAGATTTTAGTCAATTTGCTGGCTTAACCACTGATCGGTCCGGGCGGTGCTTGGCGCCGCCGGGTTTCCTCTCTAACGTCTCTTTGTCAGGCTATTTACAGCTTCTCAAATCAGGCTCGCAAAAATTCGTTTAATCGCGAATTTTTACCGCAAGATGGTTGCGGTAGAATCAAAGCGTCGGAGGGCCATATTGAACCAGTGCTAAGCTAGTGGGTACGGGATGGTCGCGATCGAGCAAACCGCACGACATCGTCAATGGATGCTGACCAACCCTGGGGGGAACGATGACAGATAAGACGATTCAGCAAAAAGTTGCGGCTCGGTATCGGGATTTTTACCCGGCGTTCGTCGTGCTAGTGATTTCGCTACTGGCCATCTTCATAGTCGCGCGCCAGATCGATGCGCGCTATCAACAGCGCTTGCTCGAGCACTTCAATTTTGAAACCGAGCGCATTACCACTATTCTCCGCGAACGCATGGCGCTGCATGGTCATACTTTGCGGAGCGCTGCCGGCTTGTTTGCCGGCAGCGATTACGTGAGCCGCAAAGACTGGCGCGAGTTTGTCGGCATGCTGGGGCTGGATGTGAATCATCCCGGCGTGCAAGGTTTGGGATATTCGATGTGGATTCCCGCCGTACAACTCCGACAGCACCTAGATAGTGTTCGCCAACAAGGTTTTCCCGATTACGTGATTAATCCGCTAGGCGATCGCGAGTACTATACCAGCGTCATCTATTTGGAGCCTTTCACCAGCCGCAATCTACGTGCATTTGGCTACGACATGTTTTCCGAGCCGGTGCGACGCCGGGCAATGGAGCGGGCACGTGATCATGCCGAATTGGCCTACACCGGAAAAGTCACCCTGTTGCAGGAAACCAACGACGACATCCAGGCCGGCATGCTGGCCTATTTTCCGGTGTATCGCAATGGCACGATACCGCAAACCGTCGACCAACGTCGCGCAACATTGGTCGGTTGGGTCTACAGTCCTTACCGGATGACCGATCTATTGAACGGGATACTGGGCAAAAAGTTGTATGCCTTGCGTTTGGAAGTGTTCGACGCGGACAATCTCACGGCCGCTGGTTTGTTGTACGACAACGGCCGACAGATCGTGCCGCCTGGGGGCTCGGTTCAGCCCGATGCCCCGACCCGAACATTGCGCCTGGACGTGGGCGGCCATTATTGGACGCTGCGCTACACGGCATTACCGGACTTCAATCAAACCACGCAGATTACTCGCCCCTGGATAGAAATTTCGACCTTGGCACTGGTCGGCGTCTTGCTTTTTTTTGTCGCATTGGCCTATATCAGCGCTCGTCGCAACGCAACGACGGCTCAGCAATTGTCGGAGACCTTGCAACAAAGCGAACGCCGGTTTCGCCGTTTGTTTGAAAATACCCCCGTGGCCTATCTGGCACTCGATCAACACGGTTATATACTGGGTTTCAATCCACAGCTTTGCACTTTGCTGGGATACACGACCGACGAATTACAGGGTAAAAAGTTGTTCGAATTCATGGCGGCCGAGGCTAGACAGGAGTTTGAGCTGAAACTGCAAATGCTGAATCATTACGGCGTCATGGAAACCGAATTACCTTTGTTGAGAAAATCCGGGCACACGCTTACGGTGATTCTCGATGGGCGACTACAGAAAAATAAATCCGGTCAGGCCGTCGTGCACTGTATCTTGACCAATATCACCGAACGTAAAAAGGCCGAAAACAAATTACAACTGGCTGCCAGGGTATTCGGCGAAGCGCACGAAGGCATCACCATTAGCGATGCCACCGGCATCATCATCGATGCCAATCCGACTTTTTGTGCGATCACGGGTTATCCGCGCGATGAAGTGATCGGGCAAAGCCATCGTATTCTGAAATCCGGCCGCCACGATAATGCCTTCTACCAGAAGCTTTGGCAAAGCCTGCTAACGGAAGGTCACTGGCAGGGTGAAATATGGAACCGCAAAAAAAGTGGTGAACTGCATGTCCTCAGCGTGACTATCTCGGCCATGCGCAATCAAAACGGTGAAATCATCAATTTCGTGGGACTGTTTTCCGACATCACCCAAGCCAAACTTCAGCAACAACAACTGGAAAAAATGGCTCATCACGATCCGCTGACAGAACTGCCCAACCGTATCCTGTTTACCGACCGCTTTCACCAGGCCCTGGTGCATTGCAAGCGCGATAAAACTTTGCTGGGCGTGGTTTACATGGATCTGGACGGTTTCAAGCAGGTCAATGATAGCTTGGGCCATGAGGCCGGGGATCAGTTATTGATCGAAGTTGCCACCCGTATTAAAGCCAGTCTGCGGGAAGAAGACACAGTATCTCGCTTGGGTGGCGACGAATTTGCGCTGCTGCTGAGCGGCATCGAATCCAGGGAGCACTGCGAGCAAGTGCTGCAACGTATTCATCAGGCTATCGTGCAACCCTATGAAATTGATGGCCAGGTTGTGACCATAGGCGTCAGCAGTGGCGTGACCTTGTATCCGCAGGATTTAAGTGATGGCGACTCGCTGTTGCGCCATGCCGATCAGTCCATGTATCAGGCCAAACAGCATGGACGCAATCGTTTTGAGTTCTTTCCGGCCGATGAACACTAACACCCTGCTACCGCTAACTTAACCATCATCACGAGGATAACAACTATGCGCTGCCATCAAGTCGACTATCAAATCATCGGCCACGATATACAAATGGTCGAAATCGAACTGGATCCCAACGAAACCGTGATTGCCGAAGCCGGGGCGATGACCTATATCGAGCAGGACATAAACTTCGAAGCCAAGATGGGCGATGGTTCCGGCGGGGTGATGGACAAACTGTTCGGCATTGGCAAGCGCATGCTGACTGGCGAGTCGGTGTTTCTGACCCATTTCAGTAACAACGGCAAACAAAAGCGGCGGGTGGCATTTGCGGCACCGTTTCCGGGTTCGATTGCCGCTTTGAATCTTGCCGAGCTGGGCGAGGAAGTGATCTGTCAGAAGTCGGCATTTTTAGCGGCCGCCTTTGGCACCCAGGTCGATATCGCCTTTAATAAACGTTTGGGCAGCGGTTTTTTCGGCGGCGAAGGGTTTATCCTGCAACGCTTGCGAGGCGACGGCATGGCCTTCATTCATGCCGGTGGCACGGTGATTCGCAAGGAATTGCGCAACGAAACCCTGCGCCTGGATACCGGCTGTCTGGTGGCGTTTTGCGGCGACATCGATTACAACATTGGCATGAGCGGCGGTTTGAAAAGCATGCTGTTCGGCGGCGAGGGGCTATTTCTGGCGACGTTGAAAGGCACCGGCTCGGTGTGGATTCAAAGCATGCCATTTTCGCGCCTGGCGGAGCGAGTGCTGAGTCAATACAAGCCGGTGAATCAGGACAGCCAGTAATTGCGGCGGCTTGTTATAGCAGACCATGTTCGGCAAACGAAAACGGATCGCCATCGCCGACGATGAAATGATCCAGCACCCGGATATCGAATAAACCCAGCGCCTGTTTCAGTTTGTCGGTGATCTGCCGGTCGGCCTGGCTGGGTTCGTTGATGCCTGATGGGTGGTTGTGGGCAAAGATGACAGCTGCAGCATGATGAAATAAGGCCTTTTTCGCCACTTCACGTGGATAAACGCTGGCGCCGTCTATGGTACCGCGAAACAGTTCCTCCCAGACAATCACCCGATGCTGATTGTCCAGAAACAGGCAGGCGAACACTTCGTAACTGTAACTGCGTAACTGGGCGCTGAGATAAGCGCGGGTGATGTCCGGGCTGGTCAAGGCATTGCCGCGTTGCAGGATTTCCGCAAAATGTCGGCGAGCCATTTCCAGCACCGCTTGTAGTTGGGCGTATTTGGCATCGCCCAGTCCGTTGCTTTGACAGAAACGTTGTTGATCGGCGCCCAGCAGGGCTTGCAAAGAGCCGTATTCGTTGAGTAATTCACGGGCCATGTCTACCGCCGATTTACCCGGCGTGCCGGTACGCAAAAAAATCGCCAGCAGTTCGGCGTCGGTCAGTGCGGCGGAGCCGCGTTGCAACAGTTTTTCGCGTGGGCGCTCGTCGGCGGGCCAATCCTTGATACTCATCCCCTGCTCCTGGCCGTTAATGAACGATTTTAAGCATAGAAGAATTGAGTCGAGTTTGCCATAATTCCAACTATTGATCTTTTCGGGACACGAATATTAACAAGCGAATTTTATTGGGGGTTTGCGGCGGCATCGCGGCTTACAAAGCAGCGGAGTTGGTACGCTTGTTACGGAAGCAGGGCTTTGAAGTTCGCGTGGTGATGACTGCCGCCGCCCGTCAGTTTGTCACGCCGCTGACCTTTCAGGCGCTCAGCGGCCATGCGGTGCATAGCGAATTGCTGGATGCTGACCAGGAACAGGCCATGAGTCACATCCATCTGGCCCGCTGGGCGGATTTATTGCTGATTGCCCCGGCCACGGCCGATATGCTGGCGAAAATGGCGCACGGTTTGGCCGACGACTTGCTGTCTACCCTCTATCTTGCAGCCGAATGTCCTGTGTTCGCAGCGCCGGCCATGAATCAGGCGATGTGGGGCAAGGCGGTTACTCAAGACAATGTTGCCCGTTTGCGGCAGCACGGTGTCACATTGATTGGTCCGGCCGCCGGCGAACAGGCTTGCGGCGAACAAGGCTTGGGGCGAATGGTTGAACCGGCCGATGTTTGCCGGCAGCTACAGGTCGAGCAACGGCCTGGCATCTTGGATGGCGTTAACGTGGTCATCAGCGCCGGCCCGACTCGCGAGCCTTTGGATCCGGTGCGTTATATTACTAATCGCAGTTCCGGCAAGATGGGGTACGCCTTGGCTGAAGCGGCCGTTTCTGCCGGCGCCAACGTGGTGTTAGTCAGTGGGCCGGTGAGCTTGCCGCCGCCGGCCGGTGCCGAATTGGTTCAAGTCGAAACCACTTTGCAAATGTATGATGCGGTAATTGCGCATAGCCGCGCTGCCGACATTTACATCGGCGCCGCGGCGGTCGCGGATTATCGCCCGCAAACTGTCGCCGAGCGCAAGATCAAGAAAGATCGCGATATCGGCAATATAGTGCTGACAAAAAACCCGGATATCATCGCCGAGGTCGCCCGTTTGCAACCCAAGCCGCTGGTGGTGGGTTTTGCCGCCGAAACAGACGATCTGGAAAATTACGCCCGGCATAAGTTGCAAGCAAAAAACTTGGACATGATAGCCGCCAATTGGGTTGGTCAGGCCGAAGGCGGTTTCGAGAGCGACCGTAATGCCTTGCAGGTATTTTGGCCGGGTGGCCTGCAAATTCTGGCAATGACCGATAAACATACTTTAGCCGCGCAGCTGCTTAATCTGATAGCCGAGAAATTGCATGAGAAAAATCCAGTTAAAAGTTCTTGATCCACGCTTGGGCAAGGAGATTGCGTTGCCCGCTTATGCCACGCACGGTTCGGCTGGATTGGATTTGCGCGCCTGCCTGGATCAGGCGATGACCTTGCAAGCCGGCGAAACCGCATTGATTCCTACCGGTCTGGCGATTCATATCGACGATCCTCATTTGGCGGCGGTGTTGTTGCCGCGTTCCGGATTGGGTCATAAACACGGCATTGTGCTGGGTAATCTGGTCGGCTTGATCGATTCGGATTATCAGGGGCAGATTTTTATTTCCTGCTGGAATCGCGGCAATAGCGCATTTACCATCGAAATTGGCGAACGTATTGCGCAAATGGTATTCGTGCCGGTGGTGCAGGCCGAGTTTGAATGCGTCGCCGAATTCGACGAAAGCCATCGCGGTAGCGGCGGCTTTGGCCACAGCGGCCGGCACTAAGCGCTTAAAGGAGTGGCAACATGGGACGCATATTTAGCATAATCGCTGCGATTGCGGGGTTGATGGTGCTGTTGGCGGGTAGCGGGGCCTACTGGTTTTCGGCCGCTCAGGTCAGAGAAACCCAGCAAGTCAGCACCACGGCAATAGCCAGCGGCATCGCGGTTAGCGTTGCTAACCAGATCGATACGCTGCAGCGGGTGATCGACGGTTTGGCGCAAGGCCCCGATGTGATTGCCGTGCTTAGCGCTTACAGTCAAGATAAAGCGGCTTTGGATATCGTCGCGGCACGAATACAGAGCGTTGTTCCGCAGTCCTTGCGAGTGCGCGTGCTACCGGTGTCGGTCAGCGAGACCGATCTGACGCAGACGCCGAATATGGGCTTTGCAGATTTGGAAATGGTGCGGGCGACGTTAACGGCCAAGCAAAAGCCCGTGGTGCAGGGCGAAGGCGAGCATAGACACCTGGCTATGACTAGCATTGTCAGTCACAATCAGCAGGCGATTGGCGTGATTCTAGTCAGTCTGAAACCCGATTTGCTCCAGCAATTGCTTTCCAAAACCACTTTCAGCGGCGGTTATATTGAAATCAAGCAGGATCAGGCGATATTAGCCGTGAGCGGCAACGCCGGTGCAAAACTTGACGAGCCGCAAATTTTGCCACTGACCAATACTCGCTGGCAGACCAATTTGTGGGTCGGTGGCGGGGTGAGCGCCGGTGATGTCGCGCTGTTTACCAGCATTACCCTGATTCCAGCCTTGTTGGCCTGCCTGGCTTTTTTTATGGGTTATCGCAAGCTGGCCGATTATCTGCGTCACGATCAGAGCAGTATTCTGAAAGCGGCCAAGGATATGATGACGGGCAAAAATGTCGGTCACTATCCGGTGCAGCTTGACGAAATGCGGTCGATCGTTTCGACATTGGCCCAATTCAAGCGCATCCTCGAGCAAGATAAGAACCCTCAAAAAGATCAGGTCGAGAATGATGAGGGGCTTGAGTTCTTCGATGAATCTTTCGATCTCGACTTCGTCGAGGATGCCACCAAGACTGTAGCGACGGAACAGTATGCCAGCGTGCCGGTGGCAGTGGCCTCAACACCCATCCGTATCGCAGAGCAGCCGGCACTTGCTCCGGCAAGTGCCGCGCCTTCGTTGGTATTGGTCGAGGACGATTTTGCCGGTATTTTCAAGGCCTATGACATTCGCGGTATTGTTGGTCGCGGTTTGACGCCGGAAGCGGTGCAAAATATCGGTCGGGCGTTGGCGAGCGAGGCCAGGGATCTCAATATCAAGACTATCGTGATGGGCAGGGATGGCCGTCTGTCCAGTCCCGGTTTAGCGGACGCGCTGGCAAAAGGCATTACCGCTGCCGGCTGCGACGTGCTGAATATCGGCTTGGTGCCGACGCCATTGCTGTATTTCGTTACTCAACATATCGATGGCCGGAGCGGTGTGATGGTCACTGGTAGCCATAACCCCATCGATTACAACGGCCTGAAATTGGTGTTGAACGGCGAGACCTTATCCGGCGACAAAATTCAACAGCTCAAACAGCGCATCGATGCCGGCGACTACCACCAAGGCGAATTCGGTACCGTCGAGCAAAACAATATGTTCAGCAATGAATATATCGGCATGATTTGCGAGGATGTGCATTTGGTACGGCCCATGCGGGTGGTGATCGACTGCGGTAACGGTGCCGCAGGTCAATTGGCACCGATGCTGTTACGGACCATGGGCTGCGAAGTCGTCGAACTGTTTTGCGATATCGACGGTAATTTCCCCCATCATCATCCCGATCCCAGCAAACCGGAAAATCTGGACGATCTGGTGACCGCAGTGCGGCATTACGCAGCCGATGTCGGCGTCGCTTTTGACGGCGATGGGGACAGGCTAGGCGTCGTCGATTCTAGCGGCAAGATCATCTGGCCGGATCGGCAAATGATGTTATTCGCTCGCGATGTGCTGGCCAATAAGCCGGGGGCCGAGATTATTTATGACGTTAAATGCTCCAAGCATCTGCACAACCAAATCATCAAGCGCGGCGGACGGCCGTTGATGTGGAAAAGCGGTCATTCCTTGATGAGAGCGAAATTAAAAGAAACTGCGGCGGCGTTGGCAGGGGAAATGAGCGGCCATATTTTCTTTAACGACCGCTGGTTCGGTTTTGACGACGCCTTGTATGCGGCGGCGCGGCTGATTGAGATGCTCTCCGCCGATACGCGCTCTAGCAGCGAGGTGTTTGCCGAACTGCCGGACAGTATCAATACTCCTGAGTTGCATGTGCCAATGGCTGCGGGCGAAGGCGTGGGTTTTGTCGAGCAGATGTTCAGTCACGCAAACTTTAAAGATGGCAAGATCATTAACATCGACGGTATGCGTGTTGAGTTTGCCGACGGCTGGGGTCTGGTTCGGGCCTCTAATACCACGCCGGTGTTGACCGTGCGTTTTGAAGCAGACAGCCAGGACGCCATGCTGCGCATTCAAACTCAATTCAAGCAGCTGATGCTGCAAATCAAACCCGATATTCACCTACCTTTTTAATTTTGTTAGTGATCATGAAAGAAAAAACCGCACACCAGATCGCCCATGTTCTGATCGAAGCTTTGCCGTATATTCAAAAATTCAAGGGCAAAACCGTAGTCATCAAATTCGGCGGCAACGCCATGGTCGATGAGGCGCTGAAACATAGTTTCGCCCGTGACATTGTGTTGATGAAGTTAGTGGGTATCAATCCCATTGTCGTGCATGGCGGCGGTCCGCAAATTGGCAGTTTGCTGAACAGACTCGGGAAAACCTCGGAATTTATCGACGGTATGCGCGTCACCGACAGCGAAACCATGGACGTGGTGGAAATGGTGTTGGGGGGCCTGGTGAATAAGGAAATCGTCAACATGATCAACATGCAGGGCGGCAAGGCGGTCGGCTTGACGGGGAAGGACGGTAACTTCATCCATGCCCGCAAGATCAATATCACTAAAGCTGGTCCTTCGCTGGACGATGCGCCGGAAATCATCGATTTGGGCCATGTCGGCGAAGTCAGTAGCATCGATCCGGCGGTGGTGGAAATGCTGGGCAATAGCGATTTTATTCCGGTGATCGCGCCGATCGGCGTCGGCAAGGACGGCCATTCCTATAATATCAATGCCGATCTGGTGGCGGGCAAGGTGGCGGAAGTATTAAAGGCCGAAAAGTTGATGTTGTTGACTAATATCCCCGGAATACTAGATAAGCAAGGCAATTTGTTGACGGGTTTGACTTTGACGGACATCGACGATTTGATTGCCGACGGTACCATTTCCGGCGGCATGATCCCGAAAACCCGCTGTGCTACCGATGCGTTGAAAGGCGGCGTGACCAGCGTGCACATCATCGATGGTCGGGTCGATCACGCGGTATTGCTAGAGTTATTTACCGATCAGGGTGTCGGTACTTTATTGCTGCGCCGCTAGGTTGGATTGGATGAACGGGGCGAAGGCCTGACGAATGGCCTGAGCCTTATCGCCCGCGCACAATTCCGTGCCTATACTGGATTGCCGGCAGCGGATATCCAGAAAAATTTGCTGACTATTGTTGCTCTCAAGCATCGATACCGAAAGGCTCATGTCCTGGTCCTTCTGCGGCGCGGCGCGCATGATCAGCTTGTCGCTCTCCACATCCGGCCCGGTATTTGCGTGAGCGGTTATAAACTCGCTGGCAAATTTCCAGGCTTTTAGGCATTGCGCGCTATCCTGGCAAACGAATAGGCCTAATTCGTTGCTGGCATTGCTGGCAGCCAAGGTGCTGCTGCTGGTTTTACTATCTTCGTTGGATTGAGTGAGAAATTGAAAGCGGTCCATATCGGCTTTGAATTCTCTTTCGCTGTTTCGTCTTTCTTGTTGATGACGTTCCAGCTCTTTTTGGGTAATTTCGATTTGTTGTTTGGTGGCGGCAATGTCTGCCAGTAATTTTTCCGGCACTTTGCGGGCATTGCGTTCATGCTCGGCGGCTTGCTGTTGTTGCTGTTGCAGTTGTTGGGCAAGCCGCTCGAGATTGCCTTCTATTACTTTTCGAGCGGCATCGAACCCTGCCATTTTATTGACTAGCGTCTTGTTCATGTCATCGAGATTGCGGAAGGTGCTCAGCAATACTTTGTCGTTAGCCGCTTGTTTGGCGATAATTTTTTCCTGTTCCTTGCGTAATGCATCCAGTCTCTTTTGCTGGGCAAGCTGTTCCCCGGTTTTGGCTTTTTCAATCACATCGACTACCCGCGCCTTCTCGCTCAAGGTTTCCCGTTTGTGTTGCACTTGATCGGGCGGCACTTGGTCGGAAAAATAGACATTGCCGTTTTCATCCACCCAGCGGTACATTTTTTTGGCGAATGCCGGCTCGCTCAGCGCAGCCAGCAGGGCGAGAGCGATAATTAGCGTGGGTTTGGTGACTGATTTTCGCATGGCAAGACCAGCGTCCATTAACCCAGTAGACTGACCAATTGATGCAAGGGTGGCAAAATCATCATTTTGGCCAATTGCAACAATACCAGCGCCACCAGCGGCGACAAATCAATTCCGCCCATATCGGGCAATACTTTTCGGCAGATATTCAGCAGTGGATCGGTCAGGCTGTACAAAATCGATGAGGCGGCGCTGTAGCTGCCCGCCGCGAACCAACTGAGGATGGCGCCGGCAAAAATAGCGTAGATAAATATATCGATCAGCATTTTCAGCAGATCGGTAAACGACAGCAGTGTTAACGCGACAAAACTAATCGACAACCCTTTGATAGCCAGAATCGAGAAATTGGCGATCATTTGCAGCAGCAACGCCAGCAATAAGGAAGAACTGTCGACGCGGCCGATCGCCGGAATAAAACGGCGCATGATCCGCAAGGGCGGGTGAGTGATTTTGACTAGAAATTGCGATACCGGATTATAAAAATCGGCCTGTGTCCATTGCAATAAAAACCGCAATGCAACCGCCAGAATGTACAGCGAAAACAAGGTGTCGATCAAAAACACGACGGGATCGGTCATGTAGTTGCTGCCCATTAGTTGGCTCCCAATTCTTGCGACATTTCAATCGAACGATCGCGGGCGGCATGCAGGGCTTTGGCAACCAGCTCGACGAAACCGTTTTGGGTAAAGGTCTCGATAGCTTGTTGAGTGGTGCCGCCCGGCGAAGTGACGCGTGCGCGCAACTGCGCAGGCGACTCGGAGGATTCCAGCGCAATCTTTGAGGCGCCCAGTGCGGTCTGTTGAATGAGTAATCTGGCTGAATGTTCGTCTAGCCCTAATTCCAGGGCAGCTTTTTCCATGGCTTCCATCAATAGGAAGAAATAAGCCGGTCCGCTGCCCGATACTGCGGTGACGGCGTCGAGCTGGGCTTCGTCGCTTACCCAGAGTGTCAAGCCGACCGCGCGCAAAATATTTTCGGCCAGATCTTTTTGTTCACCGTCGACATTGGCATTGGCGTGCAGCGCGGTCGCTCCGGTCTGCACCAGCGCCGGCGTATTGGGCATGCAGCGCACGACGGCTACGTCACTGCCCAGCCATTGCGACAGGCTTTGTTGGGAAATGCCGGCTGCGATCGATACCACCAGTACATTTTTTTGTTTCAGGCTGGGGGCGATTTGTTGAGCCACGTCACGAAGAGTTTGCGGCTTGACCGCCAGCACTACGACTTCGACTTCATTGACGATAGTTTCGTTGCTGGTGGAAATATTGACATGCAGTTGATCGGCGTGAGCTTGCAACGTTGCCGGTGCCGTATCGGACACCCATATCTGCTGTGGCGAATGGCCACTGGCAATCAAGCCTCTGATCAAACTGGTCGCCATATTGCCGCCACCGATAAAACCGATTGTTTTTGTGTTCATAGCTTACTGAATATTATCTTGAATCGTTACGGAAACCGCTGTTTGCGGTGCATTCTACATGACTATGGTGGCTCCGCCGAAAATCTCAAGCCGTCGAAGATTTTTGTAAGCCGATATGCCGGGGCCGGACGCCTAACAATAACAGCGATAAGGTATAAATCAGTATTGCTGTGCCGATGGTGATGGTCAGATGCAGTCCGCGTTGGGAGGCGCTCCAATCGAGCCACAACTCGACGTCGACAAAATAATATAAAAACGTCGACATGATTGTGTTGGCTGCCACAATTCGTGCAATGTATAGAGGCCATTGCTTACCTGGCTGATAAATCTTGTTTTTTAGCAAGGTAAACAGCAGCAGCAGCGCGTTTAGATAAGCCGACAGGGTGGTTGCCAAGGCTATGCCGGCATGGGCTAACGGCAGTACCAACAATAGATTTAATACCACGTTGGCGACGATCGAATGGATGCCAAAACGCACGGGTGTTTGCGTGTCTTGGCGCGAGGTAAAACCGGGCACCAGCACTTTGATCAACATGAAGGCCAATAAGCCCAGCGAGTAAGCCATCAAGCTTTTGCCGGCCATCCGCACATCGTCGCTGCCAAATTCGTTGTATTGAAACAAGGTCGACAACAAGGGTTCCGCCAATAACGTCAAGCCCAGTGTAGCCGGCAAACCGATCAGTAATACCAGTTTCAAACCCCAGTCCAAAGCCTTGGAAAATGCTTGTGCATCGTCGGCGGCGTGATTTTCCGACAATCTCGGCAGAATCACGGTCCCCAATGCCACGCCTAGGATGCCGAGCGGAAACTCGACCAACCGATCCGAATAATATAACCAGGAGACGCTGCCCGAGGTCAAAAATGAGGCAACCAAGGTGCCGAATAATAAATTGACCTGTACCACCGACACCCCAAAAATGGCTGGCAGCATCAGTTTCAGCATCCGCTTCACGATCGGGTCGCGGTATCCCCAGCGCGGTCTCGGCATCAAGCCCAGACGAAATAAGGCTGGAATTTGGAACAACAGCTGCACTACGCCGGCGCCAAATACGCCCCAGGCTAGCGCGATGATCGGTTCAGTCAGCAAAGGCGAGAGCCAAATTGCTGCGCCTATCATGCAAATATTCAAAAATACTGGCGTCAGCGCCGGAATTGCGAATTTGCCGCGTGCGTTTAAAATGGCCCCGGCAAACGCTACCAGCGTGACGAAAAACAAATAAGGAAAGGTGATGCGGAGCATTTGCACGGCCAATTGGTACTGGCCGCCCTCCCATAGGAAGCCGGGGGCGAACAGCATAATCAGCAAGGGCGCGGCGATCACGCCTAGCAGCGTGGCCAGCATCAGTAACAGCGCCAGCGTCCCCGCCGAACGGTCGATGAATAATTGCAA
Organism: Methylomonas montana; assembly: GCF_030490285.1. Taxonomy (NCBI): domain Bacteria; kingdom Pseudomonadati; phylum Pseudomonadota; class Gammaproteobacteria; order Methylococcales; family Methylococcaceae; genus Methylomonas; species Methylomonas montana. The sequence goes on from NZ_CP129884.1 coordinate 715,013, forward strand.
GGCCTGGCGGCTGCCTTTTTCGTTATAATCCGCGAGGATAGGCACGAAAGCTTGCGCAAAAGCGCCTTCCGCGAACAGGCGGCGTAGGAAATTCGGAATTCTAAACGCCACGAAAAACGCGTCGGTCGCCGCGTTCACACCGAAAATGTTGGCAAACAGCATGTCTCGGACAAAGCCCATGACCCGCGAAATCATGGTCATACTGCTAACGATCGCGGTGGATTTAATAAGCTGCTTGCTCACGTTTTGTCTGAGAGTGTTTCGGAGTCACTAAAAATTTGACAATCATAGCATCCAAAAAGATAATACGCGGTTCCAAATTAACTCAAACGAACTGATAGACTATGGCTAATTCACCACAAGCTAGAAAAAGAGCGCGTCAGGCTGAGAAAAGCCGTATTCGCAATGCCGGACAGCGCAGTAACTTACGCACTTTTATCAAAAAAGTGATCGCCGCTGTTAGAGCAGGCGATAAAGAGCAAGCTCAAGCCGCGTTTAAAACCGCTGTTCCTGTGATCGATTCGGCCGTTAACAAAGGCCTGATCCACAAAAATAAAGCCGCTCGCAGCAAAAGCAGACTTAACGACAGACTGCGCGCGATGGCTTGATCTCGGCCTAAAGCCGATAGATCACCAAGGCCTATGCAACCGATGTTGCTTGGGCCTTTTTTATGCGCGGCGTTTTTTTTGGTTTTGCTGGCGGATGGCGCTGATCTCGCACCCCGCCATCCGACGGACGTGGGGTGCGAGAATGGGTTCGTGTCAGATCGAATTTATTTGAAGTAGCTCCAAGGGTATTCAGGGCTTAGAATCGGCCGGAAACCCGCCGGTACCGGAAACGGTGCGCTGACGAATTCGTAAACGCCTACCAATTCGCGAGTCACGATCATCCCAATGCCCATCGCCAAACCCACGGGCAAGCCGGCTGCGCCTTTGGCGTTGGTTTCCTTGACGATATTGCCAGGTAATTCCAGAAAACCGCAAGTCATCCCGGCCAAGCCGCGGCCGAATTTATGGGCAGCTGTATCGGCCGACACGTTTGGTGAGGCCAGCATCATTAGTGCTATCGGCGCCGCAAATAAAAAATGTCTTAGTGAATGCATTGTTCCTCCTGGGAAGTGAAGTAATCGGTGGGCAATCCGAGCTGCGGTTGCCCGGTATTATTGGCTTCGTATGGTGATGCATAATCAAGCGATTTGATTTACGCAAGCTTGGCTATTTATCATAGACCGTGAGCGCCCGTCATAATTTTTTGGTTTTAGACGCTTGCGGCATGCGGACAAACTGCTAATCTGATAGCTCTTTGCTCATCAGTTCAAGGTACTGCCATGAATAACCAAGATCAAGCCAAGCTGCGCTGGGGCATCCTCGGTGCGGCGCGCATCAACGAACGCCTATTGCCTGCGATAGTCGAAGCATCGAACGCCGAGCTGATTGGTATCGCCAGCCGCCGGCCCGGAGCCGCAGCGCAAACCCTGGCTCAATATGCGCCTTGTCATCCGGAAATACAGAGTTACGACAATCTGGATGCATTGCTCAACGACGAAGACGTACAAGCCATCTATTTGCCGATGGCGAATCATGAGCACGCTGAATGGACCTTGCGTGCCATCGAGCATCGCAAGCATGTGCTGTGCGAAAAACCGATGGCATTGGCGGTTGCCGACATTGATGCGATAGAAACGGCCGCCCGCCGTTACCGTGTGACCGTGATGGAAGGCTTTATGTACCGTTTCCATCCGCAACACGCCCGAGTGCTGGAGTTGATCCGTTCCGGCCTGATAGGTGAAATCCGATCGGTACGCGCCAGCTACTCGTTCATGATGCGGCCGGCGCGGATGTACCGATTGGCCGACGATGTCTCGCGCGGCGGCGGGGCGATGTGGGATATCGGTTGCTATGCGATTCATTCATTACGAATGTTTTTTCAACAAGTGCCACGTACCGTTACCGCCATATCCAAATACGTGGAAAGCGGCGCCGACATCACCACCAGCGGCGTGTTGGATTTCGGCGACGGTAAATTCGCTCATTTCGATTTCAGTTTCGAACGGGCTCGGCGCTGCGAATACGAAATCATCGGTACCCAAGGCGGTATTAAATGCCATGTGGTCTGGCAATTGCCCGGCGACGTGCCGGTGATTTCCTGGTGGACAGAAGACGGTCGTCAGTCCGAAGAGCGCTTGCCTGCTTCCAATCACTTTCGTCTGGAGATCGAACATTTCAGCAATTGCGTGCTGAACGGTAAGGAGCCACAATTATCTCTGGACGATGCCCGTGATAACTGCAGAATTATCGTGGCTGCGTTGCAATCGGCCGCCGAGGGCCGGGTGATTAAAATTTAGTCCGGAACAAGATTATAGGGTTTCTAAATGGATTCTACCTCGAAGATCAAAAAAACTGCCCTGTCGGATGTCATCGGAGATGTACGCATCCCGTTCATACGCGTTTGTGGCATCAATACGCTATGAGTATCTGGATTTATGCCCTAAAGAGGCCAAAGATGAACGGCAAAATTTTACTTAAAACTAATCTGAATATTGTGTTGGCGATCATAGCACTACTGGCAACGAGTATTTTCCATACGGATGCGGCATGGGCCGGGGATGCCTTGCAAGCCCGGAAAGATCTGCAAAAAATAGGTGTCGAATATACCGAGCAGCAATTCGCAACATCCGCCGGTTCCGGTGATATGGCTACGGTGCGCTTATTTCTGGACGCGGGAATCGATGTAAATGCTGGCGATAGTGCGGCATTGGGGTTGGCTGCCGGCAGAGGGCAGTTGGAAGTGGTAAAGCTATTGCTGGCAAACGGCGCCAAGCCAACGGCAAATGCCCTGCAGTTTGCACGGACACGGGGATATAAGGAAATTGAAACTATTCTGGTTCAGGCCGGAGCGAAAGAATAAAGTCAAGATTGGTTGGACATTTGCTTTCATTGCTGTCGGGTTGGAAGATAGCCCAACCCGACGCTATCTGTTTTTATTTACTAAACGTCAGCCCGTCGTTAGCTACATCGATTTTGATCGAGTCCCCAGGGATGAAGTGTCCTGACAAAATTTCATTGGCCAGCGGGTTTTCCAGCTGCCTTTGAATAGCTCGTTTCAGCGGACGGGCACCGTAAACAGGGTCGAAACCGGCTTCGCCGAGCAAATCCAATGCGGCTTCACTGATGTCCAAACCGATGTCCTTTTCCTGTAGACGGCGGCGCAGTAGCTCGATCTGAATTTTGCAGATCGCCCGAATCTGACCTTGGCCGAGCGGATGAAACACCACGGCTTCGTCGACCCGATTGATAAACTCCGGCCGAAAATGCTGGCCGACGATTTCCATCACCGCGTCTTTCATAGTGATGTAGTTTTCCTCGCCCGCGAGTTCCTGGATCACGCTGGAACCGAGGTTGGAAGTCATTACCACCACGGTGTTCTTGAAATCGACGGTGCGGCCCTGGCCGTCGGTCAAGCGGCCGTCGTCCAGCACTTGCAGCAATACATTAAACACATCGGCATGAGCTTTTTCGATCTCGTCCAGCAGAATGACCGAGTAAGGTTTGCGGCGCACGGCCTCGGTGAGATAGCCGCCTTCCTCGTAACCGACATAACCGGGAGGTGCGCCGATCAGGCGTGCTACCGAATGCTTTTCCATGAACTCCGACATATCGATCCGCACCATGGCTTCTTCGGTATCAAACATGAATTCGGCCAGGGCCTTGCACAGCTCGGTTTTGCCGACGCCGGTCGGGCCGAGGAACAGGAAAGAGCCGTTGGGCCGGTTCGGGTCGGACAAGCCCGCGCGGGAGCGGCGAATGGCGTTACTAACGGCTTTCAAGGCTTCGGTCTGGCCTATCACCCGTTTGCCCAGCTCTTCTTCCATGCGCAACAATTTTTCCCGCTCGCCTTCCATCATTTTTGATACCGGAATGCCAGTCCATTTCGAGACGACTTCGGCGATTTCTTCTTCGGTGACTTTACTGCGCAACAAAGTGGTGTCCTGCATTTCCGCTTGCGAAGCCAGGTCCAGCTCTTTTTCCAGTTTGGGTATATCGCCGTATTGCAACTCGGACATACGAGTGTAATCCTGACTGCGACGGGCGGCTTCCAGCTCTAGGCGGGCGTGTTCCAGGCGTTCCTTAATCGTGGCGGTGCCTTGTAATGCAGCTTTCTCGGCTTTCCAGATTTCGTCCAGATCGGAATATTCTTTTTCCAGTTCGGCGATTTCCACTTGCAGGATTTCCAGGCGCTTTTTCGACGCGGCGTCGCTTTCGTTTTTCATCGCCTCGCGTTCTATTTTTAATTGAATCAAACGTCTATCCAGTTTATCCATCGCTTCCGGTTTGGAATCCATTTCCATGCGGATGCGGCTGGCGGCTTCGTCGATCAAGTCGATGGCTTTATCCGGCAACTGGCGGTCGGAAATGTAGCGGTGGGATAACACGGCAGCGGCGACGATGGCCGGGTCGGTGATGTCGACGCTGTGATGGATTTCGTAACGCTCTTTCAAACCGCGCAAAATGGCGATGGTGTCTTCGACGCTGGGTTCGTCGACCAACACTTTTTGAAAGCGCCGTTCCAATGCCGCGTCTTTTTCGATATAACGCCGGTATTCGTCTAGCGTGGTGGCGCCGACGCAATGTAGTTCGCCGCGGGCCAAGGCGGGTTTCAACATGTTGCCGGCGTCCATCGCGCCTTCGGCCTTGCCGGCGCCGACCATGGTGTGCAACTCGTCGACGAAAAGGATGACTTGGCCTTCTTGCTTGGCGATGTCGTTCAGCACGGCTTTCAAACGTTCTTCAAACTCGCCGCGGAACTTGGCGCCAGCGATCAGCGCAGCCATATCCAGCGATAGCAATTGCTTGCCCTTGATGCCTTCGGGCACTTCGCCGTTGACGATGCGCTGCGCCAGTCCTTCGACGATGGCAGTCTTGCCGACGCCGGGCTCGCCGATCAGCACCGGATTGTTTTTGGTGCGGCGCTGCAAGACCTGGATGGTGCGGCGGATTTCGTCGTCGCGGCCGATGACCGGGTCCAACTTACCTTGCTCGGCGCGTTCGGTCAGGTTGATGGTGTATTTTTTTAGGGCTTGGCGTTGATCTTCGGCATTGGCGTCATTGACGTTCTGGCCTCCGCGCATGTTTTCGATGGCTTTTTCGACCGAAGATGCGGTGACGCCGGTTTGTTTCAGAATCTTTTGCAAGGAACCGTTGGTTTCCAGCGCGGCCAGCAGAAATAGCTCGCTGGAGATAAAAGCGTCCTTGCGCTTCTGCGCCAGTTTGTCGGTCAGATTCAACATGCGCGACAGCTCGTTGGAAATCTGCATGTCGCCGCCAGCGCCGGAGACGCTGGCTAGCCGGTCGATCTCCTTGCTCAGCTCATTGCGTAGCGCATTGACTTGAATGCCGACCTGCATCAGCAGCGGTTTGATGCTGCCGCCTTCCTGGTCGATCAGCGCCAGCATCACATGCAAAGGCTCGATGAATTGGTGGTCCTTGCCCAATGCCATACTTTGCGCGTCGCTGAGCGCTTGTTGAAATTTGCTGGTTAATTTATCCATTCGCATGCTGCGTACCTCGTTAGGAATATAAATTGAGTTGCCGCCGAGATGGGGCAGCATAGATCACTTTTCAAGCAAGCGGCGTCGGTCGGCCGATAATTTATTAAAAGGGAATGTTTGTTTACGACGCTTATTTCTATCGACATCCTTGGTAGCCTTGCCAAATATTTCAAAGTACAATGGCCGCGCTCAGATAACAGATGTTGAGAGATTATGGCCGTTGCTAATCAGTAGGTCCGGTTGTCAATATTGTCGGTCTGCGTAACCATTAGTTTTATTTTGTAGGAGTTTTAAAAATGGCAACAGGCACTGTAAAGTGGTTTAACAACACTAAAGGGTTTGGATTTATCGAGCCTTCCGAAGGCAAAGAAGATGTTTTTGTGCATCACTCGGTCATTAAGGGCGAAGGATTCAAAACTTTATCTCCAGGCCAGTCGGTTCAGTTCGATATCGAATCCGGTCCCAAAGGTTTGACTGCTGCTAATGTCCTGCCCAGATAAGCGATAACGGTTACGGGTAAAAAGGCTCTTGATGATCAAGGGCCTTTTTTATGCCCGAAACAAACTGGATTTTTTGGTCGATGACAATATAACCAAGCTATAATGCAGCCATCCCTTCCAAACTAGCGTAACTAACTATGGCACGCGAATTTTCTTCGTTAAAACAAATGGATACCCCCGTCAAGGTGCTGTTTACCGGCTATTTGACTACCGTTGCGGTCGGGTATCTGATGGCTTTGATCCAAATTTTGTTTACCCACGGTATGGCTGACGGCAAGTTTGGCTTGTCGATAGATGACATTGTCTACAGCTACTACGGTAACCGCTCGGGAACCTTGCTGGAAACCAAGCTGAACGGTTCCATGAAAGAGAATGCCTCCGAACAGGAGCGTTTCGCCATCATTCAATGGGTGCGCGACGGTGCCGATCAGGACGATTTTGTCGATGATGGCATTGAAAAAATCATCCAGGAACGTTGCGTGATGTGCCACAACAAGGGGGCTTCGATTCCCGATCTGAGCGATTTTAAGGTGGTGGAAGAGTTGACCAAGGAAGACGAAGGTGCCACGTTTAGTTCGCTGACGCGGGTTTCTCACATCCATTTGTTCGGCATCAGCTTCATATTCATGTTTGTCGGTCTGATTTTCAGTTTTTCGGAAACCAGTACCGTCAAGTACAAATGTATCGCGATCGGCATGCCGTATGTGTTTTTGCTGGTGGATATTTTATCGTGGTGGTTGACCAAGCTGGACCCGATATTCGCTTGGCTGGTAATCGTGGCTGGCGGCGGTATGGCGGTCTCGTTTGCGTTTATGTGGACGGTTTCCGTTGCGGAAATGTGGTTGTTCGACAGAGTGTTTCTGGATGCCGAAGGCCGGCCGAGGCCGCAATGGAGTACCGTTGTCGAGGCTAGATTTATAGAGATGGGCGGCGAGACCATGGCCCAAAAGCTAGGCCAGTTGCTTAAGCAAGCCACTACCTATTGTTGGTCGCAAGTTCAACGTCGCGGATTGCCGTTCTTTAACGAGTTATATCTAAAAATATTCAAGAAAGACAAATAGTTAAGTAATGTGACTGGATAGGCAAAACGGCATCGAAAAGTTAAAGTTCTATGCTTGGCAAGCCGATAACCGGGGCGGTATTATGCAAACTCGATTTGCAGGAGGTACACCATGATTAGCAACGCAATGAATAGTGCAAGCAGTATGATCGCTCATGCACAGCAAAAAACCGCCACCGCCGCGCAAACGCTAGCCAAACTGCCGATGCAAGAGCAAGAGGTGGGTGGTTCCAAGGATGTGAGCCCCGCTGATCCTTTCAAGCCGGTGTTGAGTTTGAAAGAAGCTGAGTTTGAGACGATGGCTGCCACCAAAGTCATTAAATCCGAGCAAGAAAGAGTCGGCTCTATCCTCGATGCCCTAGCTTAACTAGCGACGCTGACATCATAGCCCAAGGCCTTGATGTCAGCTGCAAATGCATTCATCTCCTCAAGACTCATTTTTTCCAGTTTTCCTGCTTCGGGTTGGAATGACTGTCTCGCGATGCTGTAAAGCATGATTTGTTGCAGTGCTATATCGCTGTCCCGCACTTCCCGCAAAAGCGCCAAATAAGCTTGTTTTTCGCTGTCCGACCATGCTTGTCCATAATGCAACATGCAGGTTTGCAATTTGGTTGGACAGAGACTGGCCGCGAGCTTTAAATGCGCCAGCAGTTTTTGCTGGCTTTGCCCGGTGTTGTTGACTAGCTTGCGGCCCTGTTCTGTAGCGCTGTCCAGCTTGAACCATAATTCGCCGTGGTAGCGAGCCAATTCCGTTAAGCCCGCTTGAACCGTTGTTTGATGCAACAAGCTGCCGTTGCTGATCAATACGAATTTGCTGGCCGGGAACACTCCCGATTCCGTGGCGATCTCGCCAATTAATCTGACGGCTTTATCGAAGTCTTTAAGGCTGGTCGGCTCGCCGTTGCCGGAAATGGCGATGTCTTTGATAACGCGCTGGTGAATTTCGACGTTGAATTGCTCGAAAAAGTCGCCGTGCCGCACGTAATCGAGAAAGAAGCGCAGTTCTTGTTCCAGTAAGGCAAAATCCATTTCCGGCGCATTGCCGCGTTGTAACTCAGGCACTTGGCAATAAATACAACGCCAGTTGCAGGCGTTATTCGGATTGAAATTAATGCCTATCGATAAGCCGCCGGCACGGCGGGAAATGACCGGGTAAACATATTTCAGGCCGGCGATATCGCGGTCGTGATTGGTGGTATTGAGGGTTTGGGTCACTTGAGCAGGGCATACAAACTGAGGTGTGTCTCAGTCTGTATGGCAATTTCTTAGATTCGAACCAGTACTTCGCCCCGCCCAGTCTCGGCCATATCGCCGCCGTATCTACGTACTCGATTAAGCGTCACGCTGCTATCGGCGAAGCGAGAGTCCAAGGATTTAAAGGATGCGAACAGCATCGGCAAAAACGCCAAGGTATGGGAGCCGCAGTCGTTGAAGGTCGCGGACAGTTGCGGCTGATTCCACAGCAGCAAGGTGCCTCGGCGCATCGCATAGCCTAAGTAACGGCCGGTGCTGCCCATTACCGCGATAGTGCCTGCTACCATCCGCGAACCGCAATAATCGCCGGCGTTGCCTTCGATCAGAATTTGACCGCGGCGCATGTGGTCGCCGGCGCGCTGGCCGACATTGCCTTTCACCAGCACAGTGCCGCCTTTCATGCCTTGCTTATTGCCGGGCAGGGCGCCGCCGAGGAAGTCGCCGGCATTGCCTTCGATTTGAATCAGGCCGTTTTTCATTTCGCAGGCGGCGTAGAGACCGACGTCTCCGATGACGCTGATTGTGCCGGCCTTCATTTGCATGCCCAGATAAGCGCCGGCATCGCCTTGGACGCTGATGCTGCCGCCGTTCAGTTCCTTGCCGATGTAGTCCAGCTTGTCGGTGCTGGCGGCAATGGCGATATCCTGAGTATTGCTACCGGTGATGTAAAACAATTGATCGACGCGCAGTTTGCGTTTGCCGCATTGCAGTTCGATAGCGGCGATTTCGTTCAGGGTCAAGCCCTCTAGTTTTTGGCAAACCAGCGGCGACATATCGACGCGTTGAGCGGGCGGCGTCTCGGTCAGAGTGAATGTCAATGTGGTCATGCCATGATCTCCTGCAAATGAAAGTGGAACGGTCCCAGTTTGCCGCCATAGTTACCGGCGCTGATGCGCTTGATACCGTTGGCCGCGCCCAGGTCGCAGACTGCCTGGATGCCGACGCGCATCGCCTTGTCGATGTCTTCCTTGCTCAAGCCGTCGATAACGATCTCCATCACCGATTCGATTTCCGGCGACAAATCGGTCTTGGTCATGCCTTTCAAGGTTGGGCAAAAGGCGTCGTTGGTCGAAGCGCCCAGCGCCGGATATTTGGAGCCGACTTTGGAGCCGGAACGCACCACACCGCCGGGGAAGGGCATGATCACGTTGGGGATTTTTTTCATTTCCTCGATGGCCGCTTCGCAGGCCGCCAAGGCTTGCGGTTGCGATTCGGCTAGCACCAGGAAGTTGCCGCCGCCGACTGCTTCGACCATGCCGGTGGTGGCTTCGGTCAGGAATTCGCCGTCCATCACCGGCACCCGCCAATAGCGCTTGCCGGCGATTTTCTTGGCAATTTGAAAGCCGTCGCCAAAGTAGCGCAGGTTTTTGCCCAACGGAATCGGCTTGCCGCCTTCGATGCCAGCGAATAGCGCCGAGGTTGGCGAGGTCAATACGCACTGGCCGGCGCGGGTTTCCAGTTGCTTGGCCAGGCCTTTGGCGCCCATCGCAAAAATCATGATGGAAACGCCGGGCCGTCCGTCGGGTGTCTCTTCCGGGGACAATACGCGCTCGATGCCGGCCTCGCAGCCGCAGGCAATCACCGAGGTGGCAAATCCGGTCATGGCCTGAGCGGAAATCATCGCCCATTTTTCGTTCTGGGCGGTGATGATGGCGCGGGTGCCTTTCATCGGGAAGGCTTCGGCGAAGGTTTTGTCTATGGTTACACCATTAATGATCATGCTGCACCTCTCAACGGATGCACGGTGATGCTGCCGCGCCCATCTTCTGTAATTTCATCGTCGCTGATTTTAAAGTTGCCCAGTTTCATGGTCAGATAACGGTCGAAGTATTTTTGCAGGTCTTTTTCGATGGACATGTCGAAGTCCGGCCGGACTACATGGGTGGTGCCCCAGACCACTTTCACGACTTCGCCGTCTTTGACCACCAGATTGCCGTCTTTAAACACATAATCCGGCTTGGTGAACATGGCCTGGCGGTCGGCGTTTTCGGTGTAGACGGTGATGTCCGCCCAGTTGCCAGGGCTCAATGCGCCGCGGTCTTTCAAGCCGATGATGCGGGCAGCGCCGGCGCGGGTCATGATGGCGATTTCATTGAAGGTATATTCGCGGTCGATGGAGGCCAGCGTGGTCATTTTCTGAGCTTCCGGATGGATGGTCGCCAACATGTCGTTGCGGAAGCTTTTGTCCATCAGTAAGCGGATCAGATGCGGATAGCTCATGAACGGCGCGCCGTTGGGATGGTCGGTGGTCAGGAATATCCGCCAGGGATCGTTGACCAGCAGGAAAATTTCCAAACCAATCGCCCATTGCAAAGCGTTGACGAAGTTCTGGTCCCGATATTTGAACGGCACCACGCCGCAGCCGGCATCGCATTCGATGTCCATGCACACCCATTTATTGGGGCTGGCGAACTTGTGATTATAGTGTTGACGCATGCTGTCGCCGGACGCGGTGACCGTCTGTCCGAACAGGACTTGACCGACATCGGCGGTGATGTTGGGGGTGCGGTTGATCGCCTCGGCTATTTGCGCGGCTCCCGAGGAAAATTTGAAATCGCCTTCGGTGCCGTAACTGTGGAACTGGATATGCGTCAAATGCAACGGCAGGCCGTCTATGCCTTGGATGGTATTCAAGGTGGTGTCGACATTGCCCGGCACGCCCAGATTGCAGCCGTGCACATGTAGCGGGTGAGTCAATCCCAGTTCCTTGACCGCGCGGGCCAGGGTTTGCAGGATTTGCCGTGGCGAGACGTCGTAATGGCTGTTCTTCTCGTCCAGATCCAGTTTGCGCTGGTTGAATTTAAAGGCGCTGATGCCACCGGCGTTCACCACTTTGATGCCTATGCCTTTGGCGGCATGCAGCGTCCAGGCCACATAATCGTTGATGGCTTTTTGATCTTTTTTAGCGGTCAGCATGCGCAGCAAAAAGTCGTCGCTGCCCAGCATCACATAGCCGCCCTTGTCCAGAATCGGAATGTCGCCCATTTCCATGTGCGCCTGGCGGGCGTTGATCGGTAGCACCGCCGGTTCGAAGCCGGCTGTGTAGCCCATTTCCGCGTAACGGTAACCGCTGACGAAGGTGCTGGGCATGGCGTGGCCGTTGCCGGAGCGAGTCACCGCAGTACGGGCGACCGGGTCCATGCGGTGATCTTCCGGCAGCAGGGTGCGGGCGATATTACCCTTGCCGCCGCCGATATGAGTGTGCATGTCGATGGCGCCGGACATCACCACCTTGCCGCGCAGATCGTATTCCTGATCGACCGGTCTGCCGTCGGTGGGGGCCGTGACGATACGGCCATCTCGAATGTAAATGTCCTGTTGTTGGCCGTCGATGCCGCTGGCCGGATCGTAAACGGTTCCACCTGTGAGTTTTATCAGCATGTTTTGATCCTAAAGAGCTTGTTCGATGGCGGACAGTACTTCGGCGGTGCTGGGCAGGCCGGAGTCGCGCAATTTTTTCAGGCGGATGGCCACCACGTTATCCAGACGGTAAGCATGGCCCGGATGGTCTATGCCCGGCGTGCCGACCGGAATGAATACGTCCGGCTCTTTCTCGAAGCTCATGCCGGAGCGGCCGACGACGATGGTCGGTATGTTGGCTTGCGGTGGCCGCGCGCCGCTGTTAAAGGCTTGCACCCATAGCAAGGCATCGGCTTCGCCGTTTTTTAGCAGGGCCTGGCTGTCATAGAGATAAGGATCGTATTCGGGATAACCGCGGGCGAAATTGACGCGAGCCGGGTAGCCGGTGGTCCAGCCGCAGACTTGGTTGGCGGTCTGGTCGCCTTCTTTGCCGCCCAAGGGGAAGCCTGAACAGCGCGTGCCTTGCAAGTTGATGTCCTTGACGATGCCGCACAGGGTTTGTACGGTCAGTTCGGCTTGGTCGAAAGCCAAGGCTGCGGCTCCCCAAAGCACTACGCCGTATCGCGCGGCTTTCAGTTTGTCGGCGATCGCTTGCAGGTCGCTGATGGCGATGCCGGCGACGCTTTGCGCCTGCAGCAAGCGGCCTTTGATCAAGGCGGACACTGCGGCGGTTACTTCCGGCAAGTCGGCGTCCGCGCAAGGCAGTACCGTCGCCTTACGGCCGGTTGGCGAAGTCGATGCGTCGCCGGACGGGGCTTTACCCAAATAAATGACTTCGCGGTTGGCGGTGTCCTCGAGGAACATTGCCTCTTCGTTCCACAAATATTTCTCGAAAAAACGCGGGGCGAAGCCTTCCAGGTCGGTGCCGACGATCAGCAACACGTCGCAACGGTTTTTCACTTCCGCCAGCGTGGTGTTCATCCAACCGGAGTCTTGCAGCGTCAGCAGGTTGCGGCGGGCATTATTGAACGCGGCGCTATCGACTACCGCGCCGCTACGGTCCGCCAGGGACAGCAAGGCACGCATGCCGCCGACATCGGTGGCACAGCCGCCGAATAGCGGTTGCTGGGTGTCGCGCAAAATTTCGGCAGCTTTAGCTGCCGCGGCTTCCAGACTAACCGATTGGCCGGCGATGCGCGGAGATGTGTCGGTGATAGCTTGTTCGAATGCTGGCGTATTGACCGCGCAGCCGTTAGCTGTCATTTTCAGCGACACGCCCTCCACCTGTATGCTCAGGTCGTCGGTACCGATGCCGCAAAAAGGACTGGGTACCTCGGTTATTTCAGTCATAGGATAAGTCCTCAATCTTTTTTAATGTATTTGAAACGGGGGTCGTCGGGTGTGCCTTCGAAGATGCCGGCGGAGCTTTCCGCCGCATCCCACATCACCACTTCTTCAATTTTTTTGGCCAGCGTAAAATCTTTATCCGTGATGCCTTTGGCGGCATGGGTGACCAGTTTGACGATCACGAAAGCATAGGAAACCGTGAGGTCGGGATGGTGCCAGGCCTTTTCCGCTAAGTGGCCGACGGTATTCACGACCATCAATGTCGCTTTCCAGCCGCTGGTCTTGATTTTGCGGCGTATCCAGCCGTTTTCGTAGTACCAATGCGGCAGTTCTTGTTTTAAATACTCGGCGATTTCGGTCTCGCTATAGACCTTGGGCGTATCTTGCGACATCGTTCATCCCCTGCAAATAAAATGACTGGGCATTCTATCGCACAGTTTCGCCGCTGTCTTTAACGGTATGCAGCTGTTTGCGGGCTTTGTACGGTATTTCAGCCCAGTGGAAAGTGATGGGCCTTGAGGGGGTGGGGTGGTGCTTGAGTCTGTTTGAAGAATGCGTAGTCGAGCTCGCATTCTTCAATATTCGGTTGGGCGCTTACTTAACGACCCGCAGTTGCGGTTTTTGCGGCGTTTTCGGTTCCGGCGGCGGAGGCGTTTCATCCTCGTTTTCTTCCGGATCGAAAATCATGCCTTTGCCGTTTTCTTTGGCGTAGATGGCTAGTACGGCTTTGCAGGGCGTGGTGATGCGCATCGGTTTGCCGGCAAAACGGGCGTTGAACTGAATCTCGTCGTTGCCTAGCACCAAGCCTTGAATCGCTTCCGGGCGAATGTTCAGGACGATGCGTCCGTCCTCGATGAAGTCGCCCGGCAGTACCACGCCCGGATGCTCGGCATTCACCAGTAGATGCGGGGTCAGGTTATTGTCGACGATCCATTCGTAGATGGAGCGTATCAGATACGGTTTGAGTGGGGTCATTTGCTTGGGTTGGGCATCATGTCTTTTTCTTCTCGGCTCAAGCTCTCTTGAAAGGCCTTTCGGGCGAAGAGGCGGTTGGCGTAGGCAGTGATGCCTTTGCCGAGGCTGGCGATGTCGATGCCGATGCTGGGTAGCCGCCATAAAAACGGTGCCATCGCGCAATCGATCAATGAATATTCCTCGCTCATGAAATAAGGGGTGGCTTCGAACACCGGCGCGGCGGCCATCAGACTTTCCCGGAGCATTTTTTTGGCCTTGGCGGCTTTCTTGTCGCCGTGGACCTGAACCTCTTCCAGCATCGGGTACCAGTCCTGATCGATACGTTTGATCAGCATGCGGGCGTTGGCGCGCGACACCGGGTCCATTTGGTGCAAGGCCGGATGCGGGAAGCGCTCGTCCAGGTATTCCATGATGATACGGGCATCGTACAGTACTAAATCCCGTTCGACAAAAGTCGGTGCGTTGCCGTTGGGGTTGAGTTCTAGCAAATCTTCGGGCGGGTCGTTCGGGTCGAAAAATTCAATGTCCGCTGGCACGCCTTTTTCGTACACCACGAGTCTAGCGCAGTGGCTCATAATGCAGGATGGAGACGAAAAAAGAGTCATTGCGGATTTTCGGCTGGTGATGTTTGCCACGAAGTGAACCTCTTTGAGTAACGGGATTTGAAACGCGGCAGATTGTAGCATGGATGATCGGGCTTTTGGGGCGATGCCCGGTGCATTCGCCGTCGAAACTGAAGGGTTTGCCAAGGTCTGTATCGGGGTGTTTTTTCGGTACTAAAAGCTGTTTCAGCCGAGTTTGACGATGATGTCTTCCAGCACGTTGGCGGTGGCGTGAACTTTATCGGCGGCGTTGGATAAATGCCGGTAAAGCTCGCGTTGTTTGAACATGTTTAAGTAATCTTGGCCTTGGAACAAATCGGCAATGGCTTTGCGATACATCTTTTCGATGCGTCGCTCGGAATGGCGGGCGGCGAAGGCATGTTGTTCGGCGTCGCCGGGATGTTTGCCCAAGATCGCAAAGCCTCGCTCCAGCGCTTTGATGCCGACCTGCAGTTCAATCACCATCGCTTTGGAATGGTGGTCGGGATTGAGCTGCAATGCTTCCATTTCGTTGTAAGTACTCTTGCAATAGGTGACGATGCTATCCATCGAGGCGATGGCCCGGTAGATGTCCTCCCGGTCTATCGGGGTGGAAAACGAGCTGTTCAGTTCGTGCAGATTATGCATGCGCAGGCGGTCGGCTTCGTGCTCGTCTTCCTTCAGCATTTTGCCGGCGTCCGGACATTCGCTGACCATGAAATGCACCAAATTGTCCACCGTGACGCAGACTTGTCGGCATTGTTGGTGCAGCAATAGATAAAAGTCCGCGGTTTTCGGGAATATATGTTGCAGCAGGCGCGAAGCCAGCGATTGTTTCGAGGCATTCATTCGAAATTATTGGGCGGATTGAAAGAAATAATGGACTATCAGGAAGCTCGCGCTGGCGATGATAGCCGAACCGGGGATGGTAATCAGCCAGGTCAGCAGAATATTCCAGGCCGTACCCCAGCGCACTCGTTTGGGACGGTCCGATGCGCCAATGCCCATAATCGACGAGGCGACTACATGCGTGGTGGAAACCGGTGCGCCGAGCAAGGAACTGGCAAAGATAATGCCGCATGCGCTCAATTGGGCATTGAGGGCATGGATTGGTCTGATTTTATAAATTGCAAAACCCAGTGTGCGGACGATGCGCCAGCCGCCAGTTAACGCACCTGCGGTCATTGCGCTGGCACAAAATAACATGACCCATCCCGGCACCCGAAAGCTGTCGATTTGACCGCTGAGCAGCAAGATCAAAGTCAACACTCCCATGCTTTTCTGGGCGTCGTTAGCGCCGTGGGAAAAAGCTAGGGAGGCCGTCGTCAGCCACTGGGCGTTGCGCAGGTGCCGGTTGATGCTGGGCGGCGCGGCGCGCAGTAAAAACATCGTCAATCGCTGCAGTCCAAAACCTAGTAGAAAGCCCAGTATCGGCGAGATGAACAATGCTAGCAGGATTTTGCTGAAGCCGTGAATCCGGCCCTGGCTTAAGTCGGTAAAGCCCCAGGCGATCGGCTCGCTACCAATACCGACCAACGTCGCGCCGACCAGGCCGCCCATCAGCGCATGCGAGGATGAAGAAGGCAGTCCACGCCACCAAGTATAAAAGTTCCAAAAAACGGCGGCAAATAGTCCCGACACGACGATCAGTAAGGCATCGGTTTTGGGGATGGTCGATAAGTCGAGAAGGGTGCCGACCGTATTGGCGACGGCGGTGCCGCCCAGCAGAGGGCCTAAAAATTCGAAGCCGGCGACTACCAGTACGGCTTGGCCTGGTGTCATCGCTCGGGCGGCGATGGCGCTGGCGATAATATTGGAGGCATCGTGAAAGCCATTGGTGTAGTCGAACACCAGGACAATGACGATCGCTAGGCCGATAAACGGAAGAAATGCCTCCAAGGTTTCCGCGACGCTATTGCTGATTAATTGACCACGTTGTGGCCGCGTTGTCTCAGGCAGTTGCGATAGGCGTTTTTATAACTATCGTTGGAATGGATGCCTTGTTGCGCGCCGCCGCCGATGCCGCCGGCCGCAGCGCCGATGGCTGCACCCGTGCCGGGGTTGCCTGTGATCGCGCCGATCGCTGCGCCGCCAGCGGCGCCAACCAAACCGCCTACGGCGGCACCGGTAGCGGTGTCCTTAACAGTGCTAGCGGACTGCGAAGCCAGTTGTTGGCATTCCTGCATGTCTTGGTTCAAACGGTAAGCGTTGCGGTCGTTGTATGTATCCACGGTGGGTGTCCAGCCGGTGGTGGTGGCGCAGCCGGCTACCAACAGGCTGGTTGCGAAAATCGACGTGAGCAATAATTTAGTCATGATAAAACTCCTTAAGCGATGCCTAATGGGCAAAAGACAGTTAGAGAGTAGCTGATTTCGCACCATTTTGGAAATGATCAAGTCAAATTGACAGTCGCGCGGCTCATCACGTATGATTCGCAGCCTTTTTTATCCGTTTTATCACCATAGGCAGTAGCAAATGAAAAGAACTTATCAACCTAGCAAAATCAAACGTGCCAGAACTCATGGTTTTCGTGCCAGAATGGCTACCGTCGGTGGTCGTAAAGTGATCAACGCGCGCAGAGCAAAAGGTCGCGCATCGCTGACGGTTTAATTGTCGGCGGAAGATTTCGGCTTTCCCGATCAGTATCGGCTAGGGACGCCCGCTGAGTATAAAAAAGTATTTACCAATCCCGTAAAATCGACCGATAAGTATTTTACGGTGTTGGCGACCGGCAACAGCCTGACGCATCCGCGTTTGGGTTTAGCCATCGCCAAAAAAACTATAAAAAAAGCAGTCGCAAGGAACCGCATTAAGAGGGCTGTCAGGGAAAGTTTTAGATTACAGCGTCAACATATCGTCGGCATTGATATTGTTGTTTTGGCACGAGGCGATGCAGCAAATGCAGCCTCGCCGATATTGAGGAAGTCATTGGAAAGGCATTGGCTTAAACTGGTAGATCGATGCGATTCCTGCTCATAACCCTGATCAAGGTTTACAAATACTTCATAAGTCCTTTGCTGGGACCCAGATGTCGTTTTTATCCCAGCTGTTCAAGTTATGGCTTAGAGGCAATCCAGATTCATGGTGCTTTCAAAGGCTCTTACCTCACGCTTCGACGATTATTGAAATGCCACCCGTTCCACGAAGGTGGCATTGATCCCGTTCCGGAAAAATTGAGTAAATAACAATGGATAACATAAGATTTGTACTGGTCATGGCGATGTTGATGATCTCCTATATGCTTTGGGAGTCATGGCAGATTGATTATGGTCCGAAACCGCAGGCGATCATCTCGGACAAGCCCATTGTTGCCGGCGATGCAGGAGCGGTAACGGGGCAAGCCCAGGTCGGCGCTCAGCAAGCCGGCGCTGAAGCGGTAGCAGCGCAGGTCGCGGCCGACAAAGTGGTCAAAGTCAAAACCGACGTCTTCGAGTTGGAAATCGACACCCAGGGCGGTACCTTGCGCAATCTCGATTTGTTGCAATATCCGCACGAAAAAGAAAATTCAGCGGTCACCAAAGCCTATGCCTTGATCGGTATGGATGCGCCGGCGAAAGATCTGTCGCCGATCCGTCTGTTCGATAGCAGCAACGAAAACATGTTCCTGGCGCAAACCGGCCTGGTGGCCAGCCAAAATTCGGCTGCAGCTCCCGATCATCATGCCGAATTCACCGCCGAGCAAACCTCTTATGTCTTACAAGACGGCCAGGAGCAAATCAGCATTCCGTTAAGCTGGACCAATCAACAAGGCCTGAAAGTCGTCAAGACTTTTACCTTTAAGCGTGGCAGTTATGTGGTGCAGGTCGATCAAAAAGTCGTCAACCAGACAGCCAACCCTTGGGTCGGCAAACAATACGATCAATTGTTGCGGGTCGAACATAGCGACAAGAACAATAATAATTTCATCAGAACTTACTCCGGTGGCGTGGTTTACACCGAGAAAGACAAATACAAGAAAGTTAAATACGAAGATATGGCGGACGACACCTTAAATGTCACCAGCCAAGGTGGTTGGAGCGCGTTTATCCAGCATTACTTCGCCGCTGCCTGGATTCCGCCAGCCGATCAGGAAAACCATTTCTACACCAAGGCGCTGAACGATTTCCGCTACGTCATCGGTTCTTACTCGCCGGATGTGACCGTGGTGCCGAATAGCGAAGCGGTACTTAGTGCTCAATTGTTTGTCGGCCCTAAAATTCAGCCGATCATGGAAGCCACCGCGCCGGGTCTGGAATTGACAGTCGATTACAGCTGGTTGACCGTGGTCGCCAAACCGATCTATTGGTTGTTGAATCAAATTTATGGCTATGTTAACAACTGGGGTATCGCGATTTTGGGTGTCACCTTGTGCATCAAACTGCTGTTCTTCAAATTGTCTAAAACCAGCTTCCAGTCCATGGCGAAAATGCGCAAAATTCAGCCGCGTTTGAAAGAGCTGCAAGAGCGTTATGGCGAGGACCGTCAGAAATTCAACACCGAAATGATGGCGATGTACAAGCGCGAGAAAGTCAACCCCTTGGGCGGTTGCTTGCCGATCATGGTGCAGATTCCGGTGTTCATTTCCTTGTACTGGGTGTTGATCGAAACCGTTGAATTGCGTCAGGCCGAATTTGCGCTGTGGATACATGACTTGTCCGCGCAAGACCCATTCTATCTGCTGCCGATTCTGTACGGCATCACCATGAAGATTCAGCAAAGCCTGAATCCGGCGCCGATCGATCCATTGCAAGCGCAGGTGATGAAAATGTTCCCTATCGTGTTTACGGTGTTCTTCCTGTTCTTCCCGTCGGGCTTGGTACTGTACTGGATTTGCAACAACAGCTTGTCGATCATCCAGCAATGGTACATCACCAAGCACGTGCTTGAAGAAGACGCTCACGCACATCACTAAAAGCCATGCTTGACGGCGACACCATAGCCGCCATCGCCACGCCGCCGGGAAACGGCGGCGTCGGCATCATTCGCATCTCCGGGCCGGCCGCGCCCGGCATCGCCGAAAACCTCACCGGCAAAATCCTACCCAAACCGCGTTACGCGCAATTCTCCAATTTTCTCGATGCCGACGGTTACGTAATCGACAGCGGTTTGCTGCTGTATTT
This sequence comes from Methylomonas montana, assembly GCF_030490285.1. Taxonomy (NCBI): domain Bacteria; kingdom Pseudomonadati; phylum Pseudomonadota; class Gammaproteobacteria; order Methylococcales; family Methylococcaceae; genus Methylomonas; species Methylomonas montana. Next base: position 734,677 of record NZ_CP129884.1, read on the forward strand.
TGCCGCGCCGGCCTCGTTTACCGGCGAACAGGTATTGGAATTGCAAGGCCACGGCGGTAGCGTGGTGTTGGATATGCTATTACGACGTGTGCTGGAACTGGGCGCGCGTTTGGCTAACCCCGGCGAATTCAGTCAGCGGGCTTTTCTAAACAACAAAATTGACTTGGCCCAGGCCGAAGCGATTGCGGACCTGATCAGCAGCGGCACCGAACAAGCCGTGCGTTCTGCCCAGCAATCCATGCAGGGCGTGTTTTCCGAGCAAATCAACGAACTGATAGACGAACTGATCGAGTTGCGGGTGTTTATCGAAGCGGCCATCGATTTTGTCGATGAAGAAATCGATTTTCTCGGCGACGGTGTGGTGGCCGGGCGAATCCAGCGCTTGCAAGCCAAGCTTGCCGAAATCTGTAAAACCGCTCAGCAGGGTAGGTTGTTACATGACGGCATGACTGTGGTGCTGGCCGGCAAACCCAACGCCGGCAAATCCAGTTTATTGAATGCCTTGGCCGGTCACGACGCGGCGATTGTGACCGACATCGCCGGCACCACCCGCGATGTATTGCGCGAACGCATCCAACTGGATGGCATGCCACTGCATGTCATCGACACCGCCGGCTTGCACGACAGCGATAATCCGGTCGAGCAGGAAGGTATCCGCCGTGCCCGCCAGGAAATCGCCAAAGCCGATCAGATTTTATTGTTAATAGACAGCACCGATACCGATAGCGCCAGCTTAGACGACAGTCTGCCCGCCAATATTGCCATTACCAAAGTCTTTAACAAAATCGATTTGGTTGGCGGCCAAGCTCGAGCCGCACAAACCCCGCAAGGCACGGAAATTCATTTATCCATCAAACACCGGCTGGGCCTGGATTTGCTGCGCCAGCACCTGAAGCAAAGCATGGGTTTTACCGAAAGCGCGGATAACGTGTTTGTCGCCAGAACCCGCCATATCCAGGCCTTACAGCAAGCGGCGCAAGCCGTAGACAGCGCCGCCGAGCAGCTACGTCATCAGGCTCACGAGTTGGTCGCCGAAGAACTGCGCCAGGCCCAAACCAGTTTGTCGGCCATCACCGGCGAATTCACTTCCGACGATTTGTTGGGCGAGATTTTTTCCAACTTTTGTATCGGAAAGTGAAGCAGTAAAACAAGCGAAAACAACAAAAAATAAAGTGCTGTAAAAACAACGATATAGGTGCTTTTTCCTGTTTTTTGCTTTCTGTTTATTTCCATTTATTTCTATATTTTTACACTTTTGCTCTCTACGAGTGTAAGCAAGTGTAAAAAAATGAAGATAAGTATCGAGAAGCAAAAAAACAAAGAGGGCTCCAATCGGCGATTCGGCGGATTCTGGCGGGCGGCATTTATCTAAGCGACGACATGCAAAAACGGGTATTAGAACGCATGGGCGCTCGCCGTTTCGAGCAGGCGACAGCCGATCTTACGGCGAGCCCGACCAACCGCGAGTTCGAGGTGTTGAGGCTGATCGGTTTTGGTTTCGGGACTCGGCAGATTGCTGAAAAACTAAAGCGCAGCGTCAAGACCATCGAAGCCCATCGCGCCAATATCAAGGAAAAACTGGGGCTAAAAACCGGAACGGAATTGATTCGTTACGCAATCATGTGGATAAAAGATAAGGACTGATATCAATAAAATAGGGGAACTCCCTATTTCAGATTGAGGGTAATGCCTATTAACAAGCCGGGCATCGCCTTATATCCTACAAAAGCTTGCCACCCTACACCCATAACAAGCAAGTTACAGCGTTAGCTGTATGGTGTCCGGCTCAACTTCATTAGCTTCCTATCCATGATGACGGTTGGACTAGTCCAAAATTCTAATTCTAAACACGAGAGGCTTGTCATGTTTAAATCGCGTAAATTATTTCTTAGCTTATCTGCTCTTATAGTTTTATTTTGCTCAAATTGCCACGCGGAATCGCTTGCTCAGTCGCAGACTGACGAACAACTGAATGCCCAGATCCAGGAACTGCAAACGCAAATATCGACAGCAAATACCAAAATTGCCGAATTGGAAGATATAAGAAATTTAAATATATCTGAGGCGCGTATATTGGATGAACCGCGCGGAAACGACATAAAGCGTTTGCCGGCGAAGCTATGCAAACCTTGCTGGCGCTAGGCGAGTAAGCCGGCGTGAACATGAAAATAGCATGGGCTCAGCGCTAACCCGATAGATGCGCATAAGCCGGTAAACTCTGGAGTCGGCCGTCGTCCAATGGCTCTCCCACAGTAAAGTGATACAGGCTTTGCCAAGCGTTATCCCGTAACCCCAGCATGCCGTGCACGGCGTCGTCGAAAAAACAGCCAATGCCGGTGCCTCGTACACCGGCGACTTCGGCTTCCAGATATAAAATTTGTCCCAACATCCCACATTCCCAGAACAGCCGACGATAGCGCCAGGCTTCGGCTTCGACCTGATCGGCAAAGCGCGCCAGCATCCCCAGGCTAAAGGCGCTGTCGCTGGCGATCGGTTGGTGACAGGAGATAGTTTTGGCGGCTTGTCTGACATTGCCCGGCGTTAGGCGGTAGAACTCGAACGGCATCTCGATTGTTTGCCAGACAAAGTCTGTGGAAAATGCTTGCTTTAACTCGGTGAGCGCTTGCGGATCGCGCGGCAGTAGATATAAACCCGGTTCCAAGCCGGCGACTCGGTGAACGAAGATAACCGGATGCACTTGTGCCGGCCAGTTCCAGGCCGTGAACGGCGGTTTGGCGTTGGGCAGAAGTGCCGACAACATGCGTTGAAAATCCGCCAATGGCAAATCCGGGGATTTGCCATTGAAGTGCTGGGCGCTGCGGCGTTGGCGAAATAATGTGCTGGCAGCGATGTTGTGGCTGGGTAGTGGCAGATCCAGGCCCGGCAGCGTGAGCCGTTCGGCGGCGCTAGCCGGCTTTGCGGCGTGCGCGGAGACTTCATCGATAATCGGCCAGCGGTAAAAATGCCGGCCGCTCAAACGTTCGGCAGTGCCGAACCATTCTGCCGATTGCAGGATTTGCGACAAATGTCCGGCATCGAAACCAGTCACCGCTTGCCGGTCGCTGCGTATGCGGCAAAATAAATCGGGCGCTTCGTGTTCGGTTGGGACAAAATCGTCGTTACGATCCAGTCCTAACCAGGCGGCGACATCGGCATCGGCGGATTCGCTCAGCAATTCAATTGACCAACCCAGGCCGGCGGCGGCGTAGCTCAATGCGGCTAGTGCATGGCCGATGTCGTGCTGGCAATAGCGAAACGCCCGCTCGCCGTATTTCCAGGCTTCTCGCCAATGGATGGACGACAAGCCGATGTATAACTCGGGCCGAGTAGCGTCGGCATGGAACCGGCTGCGCCGTTCCAGCGCATGATCGTGGCTGACATAATGATATACGCCGGGTTGCAACAGATCTGGGTCGGTGCACAATAAATAGGCTTCGGTCGGGTGCAGATTGCCGCTGGACGGGTTGCAGCGCAAGGCCCAGCGATCCGGGCCGAATTGTTTCCAGGCCGACAAGCCGAACGACAATTCCAACATCAGCCCCAGGTTGGTCAGCGTCAAAGGCTGTGAAGCAATCTGTTCCGGTTTGTCCATATCGCCAAACAAGCAAGCCAATTGCGCGCCGGGCAGCGGCAAGGCTAGCGTTTCGCAGCCGCTAAAACGCCGGAACGGATTGGGTTGGTCGTCCCAGTCCAGCGTTTCCGGGCCTTTGGCATAAGCGTTGAGCTGGTGTTTGGTGCGCTGGTGGTACTGGATGACGGCTTCGGATGAGTTTTCCATGGAGTCCTCGGTAGGCGGGGATAAAAGCGTTGGGTAAACCTTAAAAGAGCGGCGAGACTGCCGTTGTGCCAATGACTGGATTTCGGCTCGGCGCGCCGAGACCAATAGATGGCTCTCGGCGCGCGGCGAGTTTTATCGGCGTCAGGGCGAATGATGAGCTTGCTTAGGATACCAGTTCCGGCAGCATTAAATCTTCGGTCCAGCAGCCGATAGGCCGGCCCAGATTTAATTCTTTGTCTTCGAAGCGCACCAGAAAAACGGTTAGTGCCGGGTCTTCCTCGACATGGCCTTTCATGACGATCACGCCGCGCGTACCTTCCTCAGCCAACACTTCGCCTTCCTCGCTATCCGGCATACTGCCGTCGTCGACGATGGTGCGCGAGGCGTAGACCACATCGCCTAAATCCAAATCTTCTACATTCATTCTAATCTCCTGTGAGAGTTTTGTAGCAAAGCTGACAATCACACCGGGTTTGTTGTGAAACGGCTTGCCGATAAAGTTTGGCCGGCTACCTTTGAGTGAGCAATTTCAGCGGTTTAGCCGAAATTTTCGCGTATGGCATGCTGGTTGCTTTAACTGTTTACAAGATCAATGCCAAACCGTTCAGGAGACTTAAAGATGATTACATTAACCGAAAGCGCCATTACAGCCGTGGGTCGTTTTATTAGCAGTTCCGACAAGCCGACCGGTGGGCTGCGCATCGAAGTTACCGATGGCGGTTGTTCCGGGCTGTCTTATGGATTGCGCCTGGAAGCGAAAGAAAACCAGGACGATACCGTGATTGATTGCGGCGATGTCAAAGTGTTTGTCGATCCGCTCAGTCTGCCGAGTCTGGACGGTATGTCCATCGACTTCGTCGATAGCCTGGAAGGGTCGGGCTTTAAATTTACCAATCCCAATGCTGTAAAAAGCTGCGCATGCGGATCATCGTTTACCACCGGGGAGAGCGGCGGCACCCCAAAAACCTGTTCTTAAGAATTCGAGGAAGTAGCTATGTGGGATTATTCAGATAAAGTAAAAGATCATTTTTTCAACCCTAAAAATGCCGGTGCGGTAGTCGATGCCAACGCGATTGGCGAAGTGGGTTCCATCAGTTGCGGCGATGCCTTGCGTTTGACCTTGAAAGTCAACGACGACACCGAAGTGATCGAAGATGCCGGTTTCCAGACTTTCGGCTGCGGCTCGGCGATTGCCTCGTCTTCGGTATTGACCGAGATCATCAAAGGTTTGACTTTGGACGAAGCTTTGAAAGTCACCAACCAAGATATCGCCGCCGAACTGGACGGTCTGCCGCCGGAAAAAATGCACTGCTCGGTGATGGGTCGCGAAGCCTTGCAAGCCGCGGTTGCTAATTATCGCGGCGAAGAATGGAAAGACGATCACGCCGAAGGTGCGCTGATCTGTAAATGTTTTGCGATCGATGCGGTGATGATTGAAGAAATGGTGTGGGCCAACAAGCTGCGCACCGTCGAGGATGTCACCAACTTTACCAAAGCCGGCGGCGGTTGCGCCTCTTGCCATGAAGACATCGAAGCCATTTTGGAAAAAGTGATGAAGGAACGCGGTGAAAGCTTCGATCCAAGTGCTGCACCAGTAGCCAAAGCGGAGCCAGTGGTTGCCAAAGGCCCGATGACTAACCTGCAACGCATCAAGAAAATCGAGGAAGTGATCATGTCCTTCCGTCCGCAATTGATGGCCGACGGCGGCGATGTCGAGTTGGTGGAAGTGGTCGACAAAACTGCGTACGTGAATATGACCGGCGCTTGCAACGGTTGCCAAATGTCAGCGATGACGATTGCCGGTATCCAGCAGCGTTTGATGGAAGTGATGGGCGAATTCATCAAGGTCGTGCCGGCTTCGCAAATGCCGAAACTGGTCAACATACAGGAGGCTGGTCATGCCTGATATTTATCTGGATAACAACGCGACCACCAAGGTGGATAGCGCGGTGGTCGATGCGATGATCCCGTTTTTTACCGAGCAGTTCGGTAACCCGTCGTCCATCCATCGCTTCGCCGACGGTGTGGCCAAGGCCATCAAGAAGGCCCGTGCACAGGTTCAAGAATTGATTGGCGCCGAGCACGATTCGGAAATTATTTTCACCTCGTGCGGCACCGAGTCTGACTCGACGGCGATTTTGTCGGCGATCAAGGCTCAGCCCAATCGCAAGGAAATCATCACCACGGCGGTGGAGCATCCGGCGATTCTGAATCTGGTCGAGAATCTGGAGAAAGAAGGCTACACCATCCACCGGATGCCGGTGGATAAATGCGGCCGCTTGAATCTGGAGTCGTACAAGAATTTGCTGTCCGATCAGGTTGCTATTGTGTCGGTGATGTGGGCCAACAACGAAACCGGTACCATTTTCCCGGTCGTGCAAATGGCCGAAATGGCCAACGCGGCCGGGGTGATGTTTCATACCGATGCGGTACAAGCGGTCGGCAAAATCCCGATGATGCTGCAAGATACCAAGATCGATATGCTGTCGATTTCCGGACACAAACTGCATGCGCCTAAAGGCATCGGTGTGTTGTATCTACGCCGCGGTACCCGTTATCGGCCGTTGCTGCGCGGCGGTCATCAGGAGCGCGGTCGCCGGGCCGGTACCGAGAACACCGCCTCCATCGTCGGTTTGGGCAAGGCTTGCGAGCTGGCAATCGAACACATGGAATACGAAAACGTTCAAGTCAAAGCCATGCGCGACCGTCTGGAACAAGGCATCGTCGAAGCGGTTCCGCATTGCTTTATCACCGGTGATCTGAACAACCGCCTGCCTAACACCACCGATATCGCGTTCGAATATATCGAGGGCGAAGCGATTCTGATGTTGTTGAACAAAGCCGGTATCGCTGCTTCCAGCGGATCGGCTTGTACTTCGGGCTCCCTGGAGCCGTCGCATGTGATGCGGGCCATGGATATTCCTTACACTGCAGCGCATGGCACCATCCGTTTCTCGTTCTCGCGCTATAACACGATGAGCGATGTCGATGAAGTATTGAAAGTCATGCCGAGCATCGCCGCGACCTTGCGGAAATTGTCGCCGTACTGGGATAGCGCCAACAATTGCCCGGTTGCCGATCCGGAACAAGCGTTTCAACCGACTTATGCTTAATTGATTTGCTGCGTTTGTCTTAACTAAGAACGCCGAGCTTGTCTCGGCGTTCTCGTTTGATCGGCAATATTAAAGAGGCTGCCTTGCTTGGGTATTGCCGTAAATACGTGCGATCAAACGATAAAACCATAGCGGTCTGATCGTGATGATAAAAAAGGCGACGACCGGCGTGACCGGGACCGGCGCAATATCGAGAATGAACAGGCCTAATAGGCCGAAGAAGCATTTTTTCCTGGCCTGCTTGCTGTCTTGGACGATATCCGTCGAGACCGGTGGTTGAGGTCTAGGCAAATCGGCATACAGACTATTGGCCAGTGCCCAGAACCAATACGGCCTGAACGCGACGATATAGATGCCGATCAGGCAGCCGGGTGAAACCGGACCGAAGCCAATGACAGCGAACACGGCGAATACACAAAGACATTTAATTTGGGCGGAGTTCATCGTCGTCGTTTAGAAGGGTGGGTTATTCGTCATGAGGAAACATGCCGTATTTTCCTGCCGTTTCCTGAGTGTCGCAAAGCCAGAATCCAGGGTCGTTCCGAGATGCCGCTTTGGCGATATACATGCGTTTGTCGGCGGCATTGACCAACTCGTCTCCGGACATCAGCTTGTCCGGCCCGGTTTGGCAGACGCCGATACTGAAGGAAATCTTGTGCTTTTCGTTTCTGGCGATGAAGTGCTTGATTAGACGTTCGCAAACATCCTTGGCATGGCCGTTGGTGGCGCCCGGCATGATAATGCAAAATTCGTCGCCGCCGTAACGGCAAGCGATGTCGGTTTCGCGGATGCTGGCCAAAATACTTTTTCCCACCGCTTCCAACATTTGATCGCCAACGATGTGGCCGTGGCTGTCGTTGAGTATCTTGAAGCCATTCAGGTCAAAATAAACCAGGGTCAAGGGTTCCTTGCGTCTGGTGCAACCAGCCAGTTCCACCCGGAGACGCTCGTAGAAGGCGCGGTGATTGAACAGCCGGGTCAGGCCGTCCTGGCATGACAGCTCGCGCAGTTCCTTGGTCTGCTTGGCAACCGTTTCCGCCAAATCGCGCGCGTAATCCTCCAGTTCTTGCTTGGCCTTTTCCACTTCAGCTACCAAGGCGCCGGTATAGGTTTCGAAGACAAACTGCACGTCGAACATCAGCAATTTGGTGAGACTGCGTTGACGCCGGTCCGCTTCGTCGCGCGTGCAGTTGCCCACTCGGTACTCTTTTTCGAACTGGTCGGACAGAATGTCCCACAGCAAACGCACCGCCGACATGTACAGCGCTGGCGAGACGCCGATTCGTTTATGGACCTTGCCTACCCGCAGCCGGTTGGTGACGTAGTGTTCGTCGTATTTCCCGGAAAATACCTCCTGAATATAGCCGCGCATGCTGTTTTTTAAGCGCGTCAGGGTTTCCGAATCGCCGATGACGATTTCCACTTCGATGTGGGTCAGTTGCTTTGCATAAAACTCTTCGACGATGGCGTCCAGATTGTTATTAATAAACTGTTCCGACGCCAACAGATTGTCTTCGTCTTCCTTGGTTAGATCGAACAACTTCTTGATCAGCTCTATTTTGCGTTCCGTGAGCTTTAGTTGTTCCACCATGGTGTGATTGGTTAAAAGCATGGATATCGCCTCAATTCGAAAGGGGGCTGCGCGGCGTCAACATAAACCGATATGACGGCTTTAGCAAACCGGCGGTCTTAGGATTTGCAGGGCCAAGCGGGGGAGCATCACATCGTTGGCAATATGATAATGGCATTTTGTAGGGTTTGCGACAATCAGCCTTTCCCGCACCAACTTGTTTTGTCGTTATCGCGACCTTCGATCCTTTCAGGCTGCCAATTATCAAGGTTTAAGCAGTTGGCAAGCGTCTTGCATTAGTTAAGTCGAAGGCGTTTGTAACGCATGGGTTAAAACAGTTACCCGCTCGATTTGAGGCTAAAGCATGAAAACCGATTTCCGCACCATCATCATCGACGACACCACGCTCCGCGACGGCGAACAATCGGCCGGGGTAGTGTTCTCGCTGGAGGAAAAGCTGGCCATCGCTGGACAACTGGCAACCTTGGGCGTGCCGGAGCTGGAGATCGGTATCCCGGCGATGGGTGCTCAGGAGCGGGAAGAAATCAAAGCCATCGCCGCATTAAAACTGCCCAGCAATTTATTAGTATGGTCGCGGATGCGTGACGAAGATTTGCAACATTGCCTGGGGTTGGGTGTCGGCAGCGTGGATTTGTCGATTTCCGCTTCCGATCAACATATCCAACACAAACTCAAACAAAGTCGGGCCTGGGTGTTGGCGACCATCGAACGTTGCGTGAAAAACGCCGTCGACGCCGGCATGCGGGTCTGTGTCGGCGCCGAGGACGCATCCCGCGCCGACAGCGATTTTCTGGCGCAAATGGCCGAAGTCGCGCAAACCGCCGGTGCCTGCCGGATTCGCTTCGCCGACACCGTCGGCGTGATGGAACCGTTCGGGGTATTCGAAGCGATTCGTAAGTTGCGCACTGTCACCGACATGGACATCGAAATGCACGCCCACGACGATCTGGGTTTAGCCACCGCTAATACGCTGGCGGCAGCATTCGCCGGCGCCACCCACGTCAACACGACCGTCAACGGCTTGGGCGAGCGGGCCGGTAACGCGGCGCTGGAAGAGGTCGTGGTCGGTTTGAAACAACTGTACGGTTTTGAAACCGGCGTCGATCTGCGTAACTTTCCGGCTTTGTCGCATCAAGTGGCCACTGCTTCCGGCGACACCATCGGCAGCCGTAAAAGCTTGATCGGCCGCGATGTGTTCAGCCACGAAGCCGGCATCCACGTCGATGGTTTGCTGAAAGATCCCAACAATTATCAAGGCGTCGATCCGGCCTTGGTCGGCCGCAGCCACCAACTGGTATTGGGCAAGCATTCCGGCAGCCAAGGGGTAATGCATGCTTACCGCCAACTGGGTATCCAAATTAACCGCTGGCAGGCCGGTCGCCTGCTACCGCTGATCCGCGAGTTTGTCAGTCTGCATAAACGCGCGCCGCAATCGACCGATTTAAATCAATTTTTACATAGCCTATAGCGAGGTGTCCGATGAGTAGCAATCGTCAAAAACCAGCCGTGCCCAGCACCGCCAAAGTAGACGTACCACAGCACAATCCTGCGCAACACGAGGTTCAGGACGACCGTTACCCAGGTACATTTTTCCGGGTGCCGGGTGTACCGATGCCGGGCAAAACCACTTGGAGCCTAGCAAAATGATGTTCTTCTCGCCGTTCCGCCCCGGCACCAAGCCCGGCCTTTGGCAGGACTGGCGCGAGGATGTGGCTTGTGTATTCGCCCGCGATCCGGCGGCGCGCGGTTTGCCGGAAGTGTTGCTGGCTTATCCGGGCGTGCATGCGGTGCTGCTGCATCGAGTAACCCATCGTTTGTGGCATGCGGATTGGAAATTGACGGCGCGTTTGCTGGCGGCATTTGCCCGCTGGCTGACCAATGTCGATATTCATCCCGGTGCGACGATAGGCAAACGCTTTTTCATCGATCATGGCGCTGGCGTGGTGATCGGCGAAACCGCCGAGATTGGTCACGACGTGACGATGTATCACGGCGTGACGCTGGGCGGTACCACCTGGAACAAGGAAAAACGCCATCCGACATTAGGTAACAACGTGTTGATCGGCGCCGGTGCCAAGATATTGGGGGCGATCAATCTGGGCGACAACGTTCGGGTAGGCGCCAACTCGGTGGTGATCAAGGATGTGCCGCCATGCTGTACGGTGATAGGGATTCCAGGCCGGATTATTCAGCAAAAAGGCGTGAAGATTCAGGACCCTCGCGGTATCGATCTGGATCATCATCTGGTGCCCGACCCGGTCGGCAAAGCGCTGAATTGTCTGGTAGAACGTTTGGACGAGCTGGAGAACAACCAAAAACGTTTCGTGGTGGCGGAAGAAACCTGCGGCAGTTGCGAAGCGGAAGCCGTCTGTCACGGCGAAGACGTAGTGATCCTGAAACAAGCGGCGGGCGGTAAGTGATGGAAATGGATTTGTTGCAATTCGACGCCAAGGATCTGTACTACGAGAAAGCGGACACTCAGGAAGTGGAGGATTTGATCCAATACGCATCCGAGCGTTACGCCAGCGGCGAGGCCGAATTGCCATTGCTGCAAGCCTATCTCAGGGCGCCGGAGTCGTTGAACGTGTTGGTGTCTTTGAACAGATTTTATTACTACCAGCATCGCTTGGCAGAAGCCTTGCTGATATCCGAGAGAGCGTTGACGCTGATCCGACCCGGCATTGGTTTTCCGGATGATTGGCGGCAGCTGGAAAGACAGCACATCAGCGAGGCGCCGAAAGACTTGCTGACCCGGATCAGGCTGTATCTGTTTACCTTGAAGTCGATCGGTTTTTTGAACATGCGTTTAGAGAATCTGGAGTTGAGCCGGTCGATTTTCGAAAAGTTGGTGTCATTGGACGACAAGGACAGGATAGGCGCGCAGGGCTTGTTGGAGTTGGTCGTGCGCCGTCAGGAAGCGGCGGAAGGGATTTTCCGGATGCCGGAGGCTTTCGGGTAGGCATCGCCCAATAGTCAGATGCAAAACGATGGGCGATGCCCATACCGCACAATTAACCTAAAGGTGATTGCCATGATGAAGCAACGTAAATCCGATCCATTTCTGGCCCAAACAGCGGTGATGTTGGTGGTTTTGTTAGTGGTTTATGCACTGGGAGAACAACCCCCTGCCAATCTCGATCACCTAATGATGAGGTAATAACGATGAGTTTAGAAGAAGATATGGAAGAGCTGGAAGCCGCCGAAGACTTTCTGCGGTATTTCGAGCTGGAATACGATACGACCGTCGTTCACGTCAACCGGCTACATATCTTGCAGCGCTTCCACAATTATCTGAGTCAAGCCGGCGATAGCATGCCGGAAGACGAAGATGCGCAACGGGAAGTCTACAAAAAACTGTTGCATCGCGCTTACAGCGACTTCGTGGACTCCGACGCCCAGACCGAAAAAGTCTTTAAAGTCTTCAAGATGATGGAACCGCAAACCGTGTTTGTTTCACTAGGCGACATTAAAACATGATAGAAGAACGTTACGACGAAGAGCGCTTCGAATTCGGCGAGCGAGTCAGGCTGACTCGCAACGTGCGCAACGACGGCACTTATCCCGGCATGGATGTCGGCGATTTCCTGCTCCGGCGCGGCAGCGTCGGCAATGTGATCGAAGTGGGCACGTTTTTGCAGGATCAAGTGATTTATACCGTGCATTTTCTGGATGCGGGACGCATGGTCGGCTGTCGGGCGGAAGAGTTGATTTCGGCCGACGCGCCCTGGAACCCCAGCCGTTTTGAGTTCCGCGATCAGGTGCTTTGCACCATCGATTTGCCCACTCAAGACGGCAGTTTTCCGGCCGGCACTCAAGGCGAAATCCTGAAAGTGCTGAGAGAAAGCGACCCCTTGCTATACCACGTGCGTTTTCCCGGCAAGACCATGCAAGTCCCGGAAAGTGTGCTTGAGCCGGCCGACCCGGCAAATTTTAAAGAACCGGAGGCATAAGATGAGCCAGACTTCCGAAGTCCAGATAGAGCCTTACACCTTGTTGCGGGCTGCCTTGACACTGTTCAAAAAGGCCCCGGCGGAACTGGAACAGCTGCAATTGCGGCAGGTGGAAGTGCAGGCCAAAAACGAATACGAAATCGAAGGCCGGGTGTTGAATTCCGCCGAAGCTACCGGAGTGGTGATTTCCGATACCGAGCTGAATAGGGCCTATCAGGAAGTACGCGGTCGCTTCGAAGACGAAGATGCGTTTCTCGCGGCGCTTGCCGCCAACGGTTTGGATACGGATGCGCTAAAGGCCGCGTTGTATCGGCAGTGTAAGGTCGATGCGGTGATGGACCGAGTGGCCGCGCGGGCGCCCAAGGTTAACGAAGTCGAAATCGGCATTTTCTACCACTCGCATCAGGAAAAATTTCATAAACCGGAGCAGCGCACAGCGAGGCATATTCTGATCAGCATTAATCCGGATTATCCGGACAACACCCGTGAGGCCGCCTGGAAACGGATCAACGAGGTTGCCGACACCTTGAAGCGTAAGCCGCACAAGTTCGCCGATCTGGCGCTGAAATATTCGGAGTGTCCGACGGCGGTGCAGGGCGGTGAAGTCGGTAGCGTGGTCAAGGGCACCCTGTTTCCTGAGCTGGATGCGGTGTTGTTTGGCATGAAAGAAGACGCCATCAGTGATGTGGTGGAAACCGAGATGGGTTTTCACGTGATTCAATGCCTGAAAATCATCCACGCCGAAACGATGTCGTTAAAGAAAGCTACACCGAAGATTCAGCAAATTATGCAGGATCGTTACCGCAGAAATTGTCAGCGCACTTGGCTGGCTAGTCTGCCCGCAGTCAACAGGAGTGCTTAACATGGTAAAAGAACCCAAACATTGTTCGTTTTGCGGTATCGAAGCGTCGGCATCGGTGCCGATGATCGCGGGCACCGAAGGCTATATTTGCGAAGCCTGTGTGATGCTGGCCAGCCAAGTGGTCTCCAGCTGGGGCAAGAAAAAGGAATTGGCTGATATGCAGGGGCCGTTGCCCAAGCCCGCCGAAATGAAAGCCATGCTTGATCAGTATGTGATCGGCCAGGATTTGGCCAAGGAAATCCTGGCGGTGGCGGTTTACAACCATTACAAACGCCTGAAAAACGTCAGCCGTAAAACCGGCGGCTTGGGCGAATCCGATCAGAGCGTCGAAATCGGCAAATCCAATATTTTGATGATAGGTCCGTCCGGCACCGGTAAAACCTTGTTGGCCAGCACCCTGGCAAAAATCGTCGGCGTGCCGTTTGCGGTAGCCGATGCCACCACGCTGACCCAGGCCGGGTATGTCGGCGACGACGTGGAAAATATCCTGGTGCGTTTGCTGGACGTGGCCGACGGCCAGATCAGCAAGGCCGAGTGGGGCATCGTTTATATCGATGAGGTGGACAAGATCGCCCGCAGTCCGGAACAAGCGTTTGGCACTCGCGATGTCTCCGGCGAAGGCGTGCAGCAGGCACTGTTGAGGCTGGTGGAAGGCTCGCAAGTCAAGGTCTCGGCTAAGGGCAGGCGCAAGGATCACAGCGGCAACGACTCGGTGATGGTCGATACCAGCAATATTTTGTTCATCGCCGGCGGCGCGTTCCCTGGCTTGGAAAAACATGTCGAAAAACGCTTGTTGCCGCCGAAAACTGCTATCGGTTTTCATGCGGAAGTCAGCAATCCCGACGACAAGCCCACACTGGAAGCGATGTTAAATGCCACCCAGCCGGACGATTTGAAACGTTTCGGTTTGATCCCGGAGTTCATCGGTCGTTTCCCGGTACTGGCGCCGCTGGAGCCGTTGGATGTCGATGCCCTGATTCAGGTGTTGACCGAGCCGAAAAATGCCTTGGTCAAACAGTACCAGCATTTGTTCGCCTTCGACGAAGTCGAGCTGGAGTTTACCCAGGATGCCTTGGTGGAAATTGCCGAGAAAGCCATCGCCCGCAACACCGGCGCTCGCGGTTTGCGCGGCATCATGGAGCATGTGCTGCGCCGGACCATGTTCGACTTGCCTTCACGGCCCGATGTCGAGCGCTGCATTGTCAACGCCGAAGTGATCCGCGGTGAGGCCGATATCCAAGTCGTGGAAAAGGACAAGCCGGGTGAAACGGACGAATTGCAAAAGCTGGCTGGCGGAGAGTAATACCGAAATCGTGTGACGATGGTTCGCCCCGAAAAATTTTAGTTAATCGAGAAACACTATGAGCGTTAAAGAAAAAATCCTGCAACAACTCGCCGAAAACCCGGTGCTGATTTATATGAAAGGCGTGCCTAGCGCCCCGGAGTGCGGATTTTCCGCCAAGACCGTCGCTATCTTGAACGAAACCAAGGTCCCTTACGGGTATGTCAATGTCTTGCAATCGCCGTTCATTCGCGAGAAATTACCGTCCATATCGAAATGGCCGACGTTTCCGCAAGTGTTCATCAAGGGCGAATTGGTCGGCGGAGCCGACATTGTCGAAGCGATGTACAACGATGGCAGCCTGCTGCCAATGCTACAGGCTGCCGTGAAGCCAGCGGACAGCGCCGAAGCCAGCCAGACCATCACCCACTCGGAAGTGGAAGCGCTGATTCTGGCCGTTTATCCTGGCGCGACCATCGGTATCGAAGGCCAAGGCTGCGATTTGAACATCAGCGTGGTCAGCGATTTGTTCGCCGACCAAGCGATGATCAAGCAGCATCAAGGCGTGATGGCGACCTTGAGCGAACCGCTGGCCTCCGGCCGTTTGCACGCGGTCACCCTGAAAACCTATACCGCCGCAGAGTGGCAGGCGCAACAAGCACCGGCCAATCCGGGCTTGCTACAAATTCAAATCTAATTAGCTCACAAGGAGACATCATCATGGCAAAAGTAGGCATTTTTTTCGGAACCGATACCGGCGCCACCCGCAAAGTCGCCAAGACGATCGCCACGCAATTGGGCGATGCGGCCGACAAACCGGTCAATATCAACAAAGCCTCCGTTGACGATTTATTGGCTTACGACGTATTGATTCTGGGTTCGCCGACTTATGGCGAAGGCGAATTGCCCGGCATGAGCGCCGGACACGATAACGAGAGCTGGGAAGAGTTTCTGCCGACGTTGGCCGGCGCGGACTTTTCCGGTAAAACCGTTGCCCTTTACGGATTGGGCGATCAGGAAGGTTATCCGGGCCATTTTGTCGATGCCTTGGGCTTTTTGTACGACGCTTTCGCCGATGCTGGCGCCAACATCGTCGGCATGACTAGCAGCGCCGGTTACACCTTTAAAAAATCCAAAGCTTTGCTCGGCGATCAATTTGTCGGCTTGGCGCTGGACGAAGATAACCAAAAAGACCTCAGTGAAGCGCGTTTGAAAGACTGGCTGGCGGCGATTAGCCCGGCTTGGGCATAAATCGCGGCCCATGATCGAAGAAGCGGCGGTGGTGACCAGGGTTGGCGACGGCCAGACCTGGATCAAAAGCCTGCAAAGCAGTGCTTGCGGCGGCTGTATGCAACAGCAGTCCTGCGGCACTGCGACCTTGGCGAAAATCCTGCCAAAACGCGAATTTGCGGTAGACAGCGAGCTGGCTTTGCAGCCCGGCGACCGGGTGATGGTGGCGATAGAGGATGCCCACTTGCTGTTAACCTCGGTATTGTTGTATTTACTGCCCTTGCTGATAATGTTGGCCGGTGTCGGGCTGGCCGAATCTTATCTGCCAGCCGACATCGCCGCCGACTGGTTGCCGGAAATCGCATTACTGTTCTTGCTGGTTAGCTTCTGGCTGATTCATCGTTTTCAAAATCTGTTATTGCTGCAACTGTGTTTTAAGCCGCAGATCGTCAGGAAATTAGCCGACGGCGAGTAAGCGCGCGGTTGTCAGATGTCCCACAATGTTGCGCTATTGTTGGATAACTGTCCTAAATCGGTGCGATAAGCGCCGGTATCGGCGCCGATAAAGCCCTTATTTCCTGGTTTCGCCAGTCATTATCTTGATGGCATCTATATTGCTAATAAGCGCTTGAAAACCATTGGGATTTTCAAGCGGGCGGCGGGCGAGAGCCAATGCCTGTCGCTGATTTTTTGGCAATGTCATTAAGGTGATGATATGAGTGAAGTTCTACTGGTAGGATTGATTATGTTGATTGTCGCAGCCTGCGCCTTTGCGCCTTTGGGTTGCATGCTATCGGCTTATTCAAAGTCGAGAAAGTCCAGCGGCGCAAGAAAATCCGCAGCAGGCGATGCTGGGCTTAGCTTGCCCGAGGACTCCATCCTCAAACGGCATTTTTTGACGCAATTGCAAAGTGAGATCGAAGCGACCTTGTTTCCTAGGCCAACCGATTCCATGCTGCAGCGCCATTATGATTCATTGGTGGCCGCCAAGGTGGAAAATCGGCTGGGCAGATAATCCGGCGTCCGGTCAATTCGGCGCTATTGCCGTCAAACGAGAGTTATACGGGTGTGGATTGGTTCGCACCCACATTCTTTCATCGCTGTTTTTCCTCTTCAAAGCGTATTTTTCTGGCATTCCACCCGGCTGTTTAGCGAGAATAGGCGGGATGTTTCGCGTCCCGGCGATTCCCTTGTCGATTCTTGAAGGCTATCCATGCTAAACGCCGCCGATCTGGCTACCTTATTTCTGACCTTCCGGGTTGCCGGGCTGGCTACCGTGCTGCTGTTGTTACTGGGTACGCCGCTGGCCTGGAAGCTGGCGCGTAGCCGCTCGCGCTGGAAAGGCGTGATCAATAGCGTGGTGGCGCTGCCCTTGGTATTGCCGCCAACGGTGTTGGGTTTTTATTTGTTGGTCTTGATGGGGCCGGCCGGGCTGGTGGGTAAATTCACCCAGTGGTTGGGCATCGGTACCTTGCCATTCAGTTTCGGCGGTTTGGTGGTGGCGTCGGTGCTGTATTCTTTGCCATTTGTGGTGCAGCCTTTGCAGAATGCTTTCGTCGCAATGGGCGAAGCGCCCTTGGAAGCAGCCGCCACCTTGGGTGCCGGGCCGCTGGATCGCTTTTTCAGCGTGGTGTTGCCCCTGGCCAAACCGGGTTTTTTAACGGCTGCGGTCTTGGGTTTTACGCATACCGTCGGCGAGTTCGGCGTGGTGTTGATGGTCGGCGGCAATATTCCTGATAAAACCCGTGTGGTATCGGTGCAAATCTATAACCATGTCGAAGCCTTGGAATACGGCCAAGCGCATTGGTTAGCCGGCGGATTACTGATCTTTTCCTTCTTGGTGTTATTGCTGCTGTACAACAGCCAACAAACTCAAACGCTGACCCAATCCTTGAAATGACCATGGCCCAGGTTCAACGCATTCAGGCCCGCTTTCGCTTGGCTTACGGCCAATTCGATTTGCATGTCGATTTAAATCTGCCGGCCAGCGGCGTGACTGTTCTGTTCGGCCATTCCGGTTCCGGCAAGACCACTTTGTTGCGCTGTATCGCTGGTTTGGAACGGCCGCCGCAGGGCTTCTTGAAAATTGGCGAGACGCTCTGGCAAGACAGCGAGAACGATTTTTTCTTGCCCGCCCATCAACGCAACCTAGGCTATGTGTTTCAGGAAGCCAATCTGTTCCCGCATCTGACGGTACGCGGTAATCTGGACTATGCGGTGCGGCGCTTACGTGGCAAGGACCGGGCATTTTCGTTGGATCAGGCCATCGAATTGCTGGCGATTGCGCCCTTGCTGCAACGTTTGCCGGCCAGGCTCTCCGGCGGCGAGCGGCAGCGAGTAGCCATTGCCAGGGCGCTGGCCGCCAGTCCGGATGTGTTGTTGATGGACGAACCGATGGCGTCGCTGGACGAACAGCGCAAGCAGGAGTTTTTGCCGTACCTGATCGGCTTGCACCAAAGCCTGCAAATACCGATCCTGTATGTCACCCACTCGCTGCAAGAGGTCAATCAACTGGCGGATCATCTGTTGGTGATGGCGGGCGGAAAAGTCGTGGTCTGCGGGCCGTTGGTGGAGACGTTGACCCGCTTGGACGGGCCGCTGGCATTGGACCGGCAGGCTGCCAGCGTCTGGCAGGGTAGGCTGGTCAGCCACGAAGCGGAATATCACCTCAGTCACGCCGAGTTCGCCGGCGGTAGCCTCAGCTTGCCGTATCTGGAGTTGCCGATCGGCAGTCCGGTCAGAATAAGGATTTTTGCCAGCGATGTCAGCATCACCCTGCAACCGCCGGAAGCCTCCAGTATCCTGAATATCCTGCCGGCCACCATTAGGGAGATTAGCGATATGGGCCAAGGCCAAACTGTGGTGCAATTGGCGGTGGGCGGCGAGATTTTATTGGCGCATATCACCGAAAAATCGGCGATGTTGCTGAATCTCCAGCCCGGTATGGCCGTGTATGCACAGATCAAGGGGACTTCGATCGTGAGATAGGGTTTTCAGGAAATGCTTTTGAGTTACTTGGCGCAAATACAGGCGGTAAATTTGGTTTAAAATAAACAAAGAAACTGTTGGCACAGGGCGGGTTCCCGGAGCCTTAGTGCAGGGTATTCATATTTTGCAACTATCGTAAAGCAAAAATATATTGTCTCCGATAGTTGCTTTTAAAAAGAATACGCGTTGCCGAAAAGCTGATTTTGTTTAAGCAGTTAATTCGCAAATTTTGTCAAACTCGGGTATGCCAGCCGTCAAGCGCTTGCGTAAGAAATTTAACTGACGCTGTAGTTCATCTTCGGCATCGCCGACATTTTTAAACACCTGAATCATTTTTTGATCATTCAACAGGTCCGGATGCTGCGAATCAATGAATTCAAGTATTTCCGCATCCATTTCGCTGATATTTTTCAAAGCACTTTCCATTTGGGACAATACTGCATGTAATTCTGTAAGATTTTTGGCCATAAAAACCACCATTTAAAAATATGACTAGGTTAAAAGAGAATGTTTTGTAAAAATAAAAACGATAAGTTATTTTTCAAGTATTCGATAAAATCAAAAATGTCGGCCGGTTAAAATCGCGTGTTTTTAATGCCTGGGGCCATTGAATATTTACCAGGCAGGCTGCCTTAGAATATTGGGCTCGCTTAAACTCGGGCTGACTAAGAGACTATCAAAATCAATAGGGCGGCCAGAAAAGCACTGTCCACCCTAAATTTAAAACCTAAGACGGCATCGTTGGCGCCAGGTTCGGATAGCCTTAAGCGGCAACGGCCGAGTCTTGTACCGATTGCAGGAAGTCCTTGCAGTCGGCGTTGATCAATTCAAACCCCATTTTTTCACTGAAGCGTTTTTCTTTATCAGTGGGATTTTTTCTTAAGAACCAGCCTTTATGTTCGGCGGCGCCGTAGACAATGTCGCTCATCACCATGCGTTCGGAGTCGCGATTTAAAGGCAGGCCCAACAACAGGTATTTTTTGCCCTTGCGGTATTCTTTTAAGAAATCCGGAATCGCAAAACCGCCCATCAGCTCGGTGATGTAATCGACGTAATCGGCGTCGGAAGCAATATAGTTGGATTCCGGTTTGGGGGTGCCCATCGGTTTAAACAGGATCGGCAGGTTTCTATCGACTTGTTCCTGCGGAATCTCGAAATAGCTGCTGCCGTCGTAATGAAAGATTTTGAAACGAAAGGCGGTGGCGACGATACGCGCCACGCCGACGATCAGCGTGTGTTCTTCATCGGCATAACTTTCTTGCAACTGGGTGTCGCGGTTAATGTCGATGACGTATTTGGGCCGCCATTCCTGTAGCCAGTCGTGTAGCGAAGCGCGGGTATATTGAGTGTCGCCGTATAACTTGTCCAAAAACTGGCCGAGAAAATTGCGGCCGCGTTTCAGTTCTTGATTCATGGCCGCGCGTGGAAATTCGTACATCAGTTTCGGCGCCATCGGTTTGCCGCCGTTCATCGCCAGAATCAGGCTGTCGCTGTCGGCCGGCATCGCTTCGTGTGTCAGCTTGTTTTGAGCGTCGAACAGTACCCCAGGCCCCAGATAAGGAATGACTTGGTTATCGTACAAGCCGCTTAAAATTTCGGAAAAAACAGTGCTCGACATATTGCGCCCCATGTGGATGAAAAGTAATGCATTTGCTAATGCAAAAATTAATCCAATTCTGGCGGATAGTGCGGCAAGCCTTTAACCACAAGGGTTGCGAGGATGTTTTAGCCAGCGATGTTTCGGCAACAACCATACGAATTGGGGTGAATTTGTCGCAAGTCCGACAATCGCAGGCTTGCCGGCTTCCATGCCGGCAGAGAAGGGGCAATGTCATTTAGTTAAGCTTTGGCGTTGTTAATTCCCCCCTTTTAAAAAGAGGGGCCGGGGAGATTTTCTAAATAAATCTCCTCGATCCCCTTTATGTCCCGCAGGTACTTTTTCGGAGGGGGAAGCGCCTTAACTTAACGGAATTGGCGTAAGTAGAGAGACTAGTGCCAGCCGCCATATTGAGAGGTCGGATCGCCGCGGAAACCGGACGTGGTTTTATTGGCATCCGGCACATGCGCGGTATTTTCGGCGGCCCGCACCATATTGTTATGGGTGTAGCCGCCCATGGCCTTGGCTTGCTTGGCGATGGCGGTGGTGGTCGGGTTGATGTCGTATTTGCTGGTGTCGGGATGGACGATCGCGCTGATCAATGTTTCGTCTTTAGCGGCGTTTGCGCTGGGCGAATAACTCAAAATCACCGGTAGCGTCGTGCCGGACGGCACCGGGACTTCATAGCGTGGGCTGTTGTTGAGTTCGGTGCTGGCCAGCACTGCGCCGCTTTCCGAAAGCAATTTGACGCTGCCGGTTTTGATCGGCCCGGCGTTGTTGCTGACCGCGCCCAGCAGTGAGGTAGCCCGTAGCGTTTGTGTGGCCGCGGTTTTGCTGGGGACGCTCGATTTCGCTTGGTCCTGGCCGCAGCCAGTTAGTGCGGCGCAACTCAGCAAGGTAAGGCCGGCGACTAGCGCCCGGCTGAAAATAGTCGGTGTTTGCATGCATATCTCCGTAGTCCTGGGCTTAAGATACCCGCTTAACCGATGCCCGACAAGTGCGGTTTGTCTGGCGCGAGTCGCCGTGGGTTTGCCGATATCGCAGTTGAATAATGCTGCCGAGGCCGTTATAGTTACCCACCTTTTATACTTGTAAATCAATGCTATGCCATCATTCGACATCGTTTCAGAACTTGACAGCCACGAAGTGACCAATGCCGTGGACCAAGCCAATAAAGAAGTCTCCACCCGTTTCGATTTCAAGGGCTCCAACGCCTGTTTCGAAGAGCAGGACGACAGCATCGTCATGAAAGCCGAATCGACCTTTCAATTGCAACAAATGCTGCCGATTTTGTATTCGAAAATGGGCAAGCGCGGTATCGATATTTCCAGCCTGGAGAGCGGCAAGATTCAGGACACCGGCAAGACTGCCCAGCAAACCATCACCTTGAAGCAGGGCGTCGGCACCGATCTGGCAAAAAAAATCGTCAAGTTGATTAAAGACAAGAAACTAAAAGTGCAGGCCGCGATCAACGGCGATAAGGTGCGGGTGACCGGTAAAAAACGTGACGATTTGCAGGAAGTGATCCAAATGTTGCGCACGGAAGATTTGGAACAACCGCTGCAATTCAATAATTTTAGAGATTAGCTTCCGGCGTTGTGATTCGGCAACTGCTGGCGTTAGTGCTCAAAGTCGCTAAGCGGGTCGTTAACATGCGCTGATGAATACCATTTGTCGTTCGTGCGGTCGCGAATTCAGCAGCGTCGGAAGCCTGTAACCAAGCGGGGTAGGCACCGGCGGGTGTTTGCTTAATTAACTTTGTCCGGGGAGAGTGTCATGGCAACAGTCAAGATCGGTCAGAAAGTGCCGCCGTTGTCGGTATCGGCATGGGTGCAAGGCCAGCCCACCAATTTCGAGGCCTTGCTCGGCCGAGTGGTCTTGGTGGCGGTGTTTCAAGTCAATTGCCCCGGCTGTTTTTTGTATTGCTTACCGCAAGTGCTGGCGCTAAACCAGCGTTACGCCGACAGCGGTTTAGCGGTACTAGGCCTGGCTACCGCATTCGAGGATTTCGATAAAAACAATCTGGAAAATCTGAAACGCCTGGTCGAAACCGGCGAGGTAGTCGGCGAAACCTGGAAGGCGCTGAACAAGAGGCGCTTGCTGTGCGACGGCAAATTGCTGTATCGCATCGACTTTCCGGTGGCGATGGATAGATTGACCAAGCGCGAATTCGGCAGCATCGAAAACGAAATAGATGCCTTCATCAGCCAGCGCTTGAACGATTTCGAGCAGCAAGCGGAGCCACGCCAACAGCAGGTGCGGCGGCAAGTGCAACAATATCTGCAAGCGCAGGAATATCAGGCCGAAACCTTCGAGCGCTTTCAATTGCAAGGCACGCCTTCTTATATTCTGGTCGATAAAGCCGGCTTGCTGGCCGCTTGCCGGTTCGGCAATTATCCGGAGCTGGAAGCCGATGTCGTCAGGCTGCTGCAACAATAAGCCCTAGGGCGTATACCGAGGCAACTCGGGCATGATATGGTTGCGACATTTTATCGCTGTCGATTTTTCTGGAAGCTCCCATGACCGAACCCTTGCTGATCGCCAAATCCGCCAACACCGAACTTTGCCTATTGCCAGCCATGGCCAATCGCCACGGCTTGATCGCCGGCGCCACCGGCACCGGTAAAACCATCACGCTGCAATCCCTGGCGGAAGCGTTCTCGCAAATCGGCGTGCCGGTATTCATGGCCGATGTGAAAGGCGATTTGTCCGGCATCAGCAGGACGGGAGGCGGCAATGCCAAAGTCGAGGCGCGGCTGGCCGAGCTGGGTATAGACGCTAGCTATGCGGCGGTGCCGACGTTATTTTGGGATGTGCTCGGTAAAAAAGGCCACCCCTTGCGTTCGACCGTGTCGGAAATGGGACCATTGTTGCTGGCGCGAATGCTGGATTTGAACGAGGTGCAAAGCGGCGTACTGACTGCCGCCTTCAAAATTGCCGACGACAACGGCTGGCTGTTGCTGGACTTGAAAGACCTGCGGGCCTTGCTGCAATACGCTTCGGAAAATGCCTCGGAGCTGTCCGGCGAATACGGCAGCATCTCGGCGGCCAGCGTCGGCGCGATCCAGCGCGGCTTGTTACAACTGGAGCACGAAGGCGGCGAGAACCTGTTCGGCGAGCCGGCTTTGGATTTCAACGACTTGCTGCAAACCGACGGCGGCCGGGGCGTGATCAATATTCTGGCGGCCGACGCCCTCTATAATTCGCCGCGCGTCTACGCCACCTTGCTGCTGTGGCTATTGTCCGAGCTGTTTGAAAATTTGCCGGAAGCCGGCGATTTGGCTAAACCCAAACTGGTATTTTTCTTCGACGAGGCGCATTTGCTATTTAACGACGCCCCGGCCGCGCTGCTGCAAAAAATCGAACAAGTGGTGCGCTTGATTCGTTCCAAGGGCGTGGGCGTGTATTTTGTCAGTCAAAACCCGCTGGATATTCCCGACGTGATTTTGGGACAACTTGGCAACCGCGTGCAGCACGCTTTGCGCGCCTTCACGCCGCGCGATCAGAAAGCCGTGAAAGCGGCTGCGGAAACCTTCCGGGCCAATCCAGGCCTGAATGTAGAAACCGCGATTACCGAACTGGGCGTGGGTGAAGCCTTGGTGTCTTTCCTTGACGAAAAAGGTACGCCTATGCCGGTGCAACGGGCCATGATCAAGCCACCGAGTTCCCGAGTCGGCCCGGCCAGCGACGCCGAACGCCAGGAATCGATCAGCACCTCCGTGATTGCCGGGCATTATGAAAAACAGATTGATCGCGAATCGGCTTACGAAATTTTGAAAGGCCGCGCCGAAAAAGCCGCGCCGCCCGAGCTCGCCGGCGAGAGCGGCGGTTCAGGCTCCGGTTTTAATTGGGGCGAGGTATTGCTGGGCGGTGTTACCGGCAAATCCCGTTCGCGCCGTAGCGGCGGCCAAAGCGTATTGGAAGCGGCCGCCAAAAGTGCCGCCCGCAGCATCGGCCAGGAAGTGGGCAAGCAAATTATTCGCGGGGTGTTGGGTTCGCTGTTGGGCGGCCGGCGCTAACGCGAAAACATTGCTGACATAACGCTGTCAGTAGGGCTGTTTTAGGATGACGGCTCTTTTAACGACAACGAGGAAACGCATCATGATTAACAATGTAGCAACTTGGTTTGAATTGCCGGTGACCGATATGCCGCGCGCCCAGGACTTTTACCGTAGTGTCTTCAACGCCTCATTCAAGGAAGAGGAAATGGGCGTTTATCAATTGGCAATCTTCGAAGCCGAGGAAGGCGCGGTCAGCGGTATGCTAGTGTTAGGCGAACATTACCAGCCCAACGCGACCGGCGCAGTGGTGTACTTCAACGGCGGGGCCGATTTGAGCGAAGCGCTGGCCAAAGTCGAGCCAAGCGGCGGTAGCGTGTTGATGCCGAAAACGCCGATTCACGATGGCGAATGCGGCTATTTCGCGATGTTTCTCGATAGCGAAGGCAATCGAGTCGGCGTCTATTCTCAAGCTTAATTCCTTCCAGGACGGCGGCCAAGCGCTTGGCCGCCCATTCTCAGCCCATGCGTCGAGCCGATCGTCTGTTTCAAATCGTCCAAATCCTCCGTAACAAGCGGCTGGTAACGGCCAAGGCCTTGGCCGAGCGCTTGGAAGTTTCCGAACGCACCATCTATCGGGACATCCAGGTTTTAAGCCTGTCGGGAATTCCTATCGAAGGCGAGGCCGGCGTCGGTTACATGCTGCGCCATTCGTTAGACATACCGCCGATCATGTTCAGCGCCGCCGAACTGGAAGCATTGGTGATCGGGGCGCGGATGGCAAAAACCTGGGCCGGCACCGAGCTGGGCCATTCGGCGCAATCGGTGTTGGACAAGATTGCGGCAGTGATCCCGGCAGAATTGCGAGATAACATCGAGCGCAGCAAACTGTTTGCCCTGCGTTTCGGCGCGCGTGAAGACATCGATATTACCCTGGATATTTGCCGCAAAGCCATCGATGACAAGCGCGTGCTACGTTTGACTTATCGACGCGCCGACGGCGAGCAAAGTCAACGGCGGATACGGCCGCTGGGATTATATTTTTGGGGCAATGTCTGGTCCTTGGTTGGCTGGTGTGAGTTGCGCGACGATTTTCGCAATTTCCGGCTGGACCGTATTCTGGGCATTCTGGTGGAAACGGAATTTTTTGAAGATGGCGAAGGCCGCAGTTTGCAGGATTTTGTCAGGCAAATGACTGGCAGCCATTAATGTGCGCATTTAAGACGCGACGGACACCGAAAAATCCTGATTTCGATCATGTATTTTTATTTATCATGTCGGCCTGACGCGATGGACTGTATTTTTGCGATAGGCTCATAGCGAGTCCAGCGGCCGTAAACGGCAGCCAGCCACCCCATTTCTCAACTTCGGAACTGAAAATCCCCATGACAACAATCAATACCCAACAAATGATGGCCAATAGCGGCGTGGCGTTCGGCACCAGCGGTGCGCGTGGCCTGGTCGGCCAGATGAGCGATCAAGTATGCGCCGCCTACACCTTGGCGTTTCTGCAAGGGCTGGCTTTGGCGCGACCCGGTCAAAAAATTGCGCTGGGCATGGATTTACGGCCGTCCAGTCCGGCGATCGCTCGGGCTTGCGCGGCGGGCATTCGTCAGGCCGGTTGCGAAGTGGAGTTTTGCGGGGTGTTGCCGACGCCGGCATTGGCGCTGTATGGTTTGGTGCATGGCTTACCGGCCATCATGGTCACCGGTAGCCATATTCCGTTTGACCGCAACGGCATCAAGTTTTATCGGGCAGAAGGCGAGATCAGCAAGGCCGATGAAGTAGCGATGACTGGCGCGGTGGTGGATGTGCAAGCGCTTGCCAATGACGAATCTTTGCCGGCCGTTAACGGCAAGGCTTTACGGGAATTTCAACAGCGCTATACCGATTTGTTTGCCGACGATTTACTGAAGGGCTGGCGAGTTGGTGTGTACGAACATTCCAGCGCCGCCCGCGACGTGTTGAAAGACATCTTGTCCGAACTGGGCGCGGAAGTGATCGGTTTGGAGCGCACCGATACCTTCGTGCCTATCGATACCGAAGCGGTCAGCGACGCCGATCGTCAACGCGGCCAAGCCTGGGCCCGTGAACATAAACTGGATGCGATCATCTCCACCGACGGCGACGGCGACCGGCCCTTGATCGGCGACGAAACCGGCGAATGGCTGCGCGGCGACATCGTGGGTTTGCTGTGCGCTAAATTTCTGGGCGCCGATACCGTGGTGACGCCGGTCAGTTGCAATACCGCTATCGAAGCTTCCGGATTGTTCAAGCAGGTAGTTCGCACCCGTATCGGTTCGCCGTATGTGATTGCCGGCATGGAGCAAGTTTCAAGCGGTGGCGTAGCCGGCTTCGAAGCCAATGGCGGCTTTCTGGCCGGCAATGGTTTGGCGGTAAACGGTAAAGTTTTGACGGCGTTGCCGACCCGCGACTCGGTACTGCCGGCTCTGGCGATATTGGCGATGGCAAGGCAGCAAGGCGGCAGGGTGTCGGCTTTATTAAGCGATTTGCCGAAACGCTATACAGCCAGCGACCGCTTGCAGGATTTTCCGGTCGCCAACAGCCGGGCGCTATTGGATAGATTGCAAGGCGATGACAGCGCTTATCGAAGCCTATGGAGTACCGAACTGGGGACGGTGATTGGGCGAGATTTGACCGACGGTTTGCGGTTGACTTTCGATAACGGCGAAATCGTCCATCTGCGCCCCTCCGGCAATGCGCCGGAACTGCGTTGTTATGCCGAAGCCGACGGCATGGCGCGCGCTGAATCACTGGTTAGTTCCACGCTAAAACGGATTGCCGGGCATTGAGTGTTTGTATGGTACGCCAGTAATAGTGTTAATCAGCCGTTAAGTTTGGCTGGGGTATTCTGTCCCTGCGTTAATAACTATTACTAAGGAGTTTCACCATGCAACACAAAAATGTATTTTTGGCTTCACTGTTGTTAATTTCTGGCTCCGCTTTCGCCGAAAGCCCTGTTTTAGGCGGTATTGCCAAGCAAGCCGCGACCAGCGCCGCAACTGTGGCAGTGCCGACTGCGGTGCCGGGTGCGACAACGGCAGCTCAGGCTGTCGAATCCGCGGGCGCGGCAAAAAAGGCTGTACAAGCAGCGCCTGGCGTGGTTAAGGATCAGGCGCAGGATGCGGTGAAAGACGCCGCGCAGCAAAAAGTGGAGCAGGCGGTGCCGGCGGAAGCCAAGCAAGGCGTGGAAACCTTGAAAGCCGGCAAGGAAGCGGCAACGGATCTGAAAGGCAAAGTCGATGCGGCGCCTAAATCAACCGGCGAAGCGGTCGGAGTAGTAAAAGGTAAGGCTAAAGAAAAAGCCGCAGAGAAAGCGCTGGATCTATTGAAATAACAACTGTAGCTTGACGCGGAAACCTCTGCATTCGAGGTTTCCGCTCATTTAATCGCTAAAATCCTCATACCGCTTACCGTCAAGCTGACGGTAAGCCCCATTTAATGAATCACTTCCCGATTTTTCAACGCAACGTAAATCTCATCGACGTTGTATTGATCGCAATCGAAACTCAGATCGGCGGCAGCCGGTTTTTCATCGAGACATAAACACAACAAGCCGGCGTTTTTGATCGCGTTAGCCAGCGCATCGTTCGCTTGTTCCAATACCGTGGTGGCATGGCCGGTATCGAACAGTTTACGTTCCAGCTGATAAGCCACTTGCTGGGCATTGGCGCCGCTCAAGGCAATGATGCTGGCGGTTTGGCTAAAGCGTATCGCCCGCTCGGCCGCAGACACCGGCGACCAGTCTTCGGCGCTGGCGTCGCCGGTGATCATGCCGGCGCCGACCGTGACGTTGGTCAGTCGGTCGATGACGATAAACGAGCCGGTGGTTTTGTTGCGCTTGTAGGGGTCGAACACCACCGGCGCGTTGACCGCCACGGTGCAGGAGCCAATTTCGTTGAGTTTCAATTCGTCGGCGTCGTGATGTTCCAGCGTGTTGACGTCGATGCGGTGATGAATCATCGATACCGAGCCGGACACACTACGCGTCGCCAGCTTGATCGTATATTGGCGGCCGGGCACCATGGCTTGCTCGGTCATCCAGACGATAGTGGCTTTGAATTTGTCGGCAATGCTGGGCGCAGCTTGCTGCTGACCGAGGATGATGTCGCCGCGGCTGATGTCGATTTCGTCTTCCAGCGTCAAGGTGATCGCCATTGAGGCAAAAGCTTGTTCCAACTCGCCGTCGAAGGTAACGATGGACTTGATCTTACTGGTTTTGCCTGACGGCAGCGCGGTGATTGCATCGCCCTTGTGGAACACGCCGGATGCCACAGTGCCGCAGAAGCCGCGGAAATCCAGGTTGGGACGGTTGACGTATTGCACCGGGAAGCGTGCGTCGTCGAAATTGTGATCGCTGGCGATTTCGATGCTGTTCAGCAATTCCATCATCGGCATGCCGGTAAACCAGGGCATATTGGCGCTGGGGTTGACCACGTTGTCGCCGTCCAAGGCCGACATCGGGATGAAATGCACGTCGTGCAACTCCAAGGTTTTCACGAAGGCCAGATAGTCGTCCTGGATTTTGCGGTAAGTTTCTTCGCTATAACCTACCAAATCCATTTTATTGATGGCGACGATGATGTGCTTCAGGCCCAGCAAGGATGCAATGAAACTGTGGCGCTTGGTCTGGGTTTGCACGCCGTAACGAGCGTCGATCAAAATCACCGCCAAATCGCAAGTCGAAGCGCCGGTCGCCATGTTGCGGGTGTATTGTTCGTGGCCCGGCGTGTCAGCGATGATGAATTTGCGGGTCGAGGTCGAGAAGTAACGGTAAGCCACATCGATGGTGATGCCTTGTTCGCGCTCGGCTTGCAAGCCGTCCACCAGCAAAGCCAAATCGATCTTGCCGGCGCCGGTGGTGCCGGACTTGACGCTGTCGGCTTGCACCGCCGCCAGTTGGTCTTCGTAAATCATTTTTGAATCGTGCAGCAGGCGGCCGATCAGGGTGCTCTTGCCGTCGTCGACATTGCCGCAGGTCAAAAAGCGCAGTAATTCCTTGCGTTCGTGTTGAGCCAGATAGGCGTTGATGTCGGTACTGATTAAGTCGGATTGGTGGGACATGGTTTTAGGTTCAAGGTAAAAGGTTCAAGGCACAAATATTTATCGACACCACTGGCTTTCGCAGGGAACGCCGTCGTTGTCGCCATCCATTTCGGTGTTTGGGCAGTGATTGATGAAAAAAGTCGCTTCCTCGCAGGAAGTCATTTGCGAACAGCGGGTACGGCCGTCACATCGAGTATTTAGGAATTTGTTTGCCGAAGCGCTGGACGCAGGGGTTGAATTGGCTTGCTCTGTGTTAGATGTGCTTTGGAAAAGGCTTTTGAATTTATTAGCCATTCTGGATAGAAACGGCTCATGCGCTTTGACTTCTGCAAGTGGCTGCAACTCGACAGTTTCGCGATTGGCTTTGCTGTCGCAAGCTGTATCGGAATAAGTCACGCGGCCGTTAGCATCACTGCATTTATAAACCGCAGCCAAGCCGTCGGTCGAATAAAGCAAGATAAAAGCCAAAAATAAATTTCTCATCGCCGTTAATACTTTCACATTCATCAGACCGCCGAATTTTAAAAGTAACCCTCGCGCTTCTTCTGCTCCATAGAACCTGCCTGGTCGTGGTCGATCAAACGGCCTTGGCGTTCGGAGGTGGTGGTCAGCAGCATTTCCTGGATGATTTCCGGGAGCGTCGTGGCGGTGGATTCGACTGCGCCGGTCAGTGGATAACAGCCCAGCGTGCGGAAACGCACCATTTTCATTTCGATTTTGTCGTCGGGGCCGATCGGCATCCGATCGTCGTCGACCATGATCAGCATGCCGTCTTTGTTGACCACCGGGCGTTCCTTGGCGAAGTACAACGGCACGATGGGAATGTTTTCCAGGTGAATGTATTGCCAGATGTCCAGCTCGGTCCAGTTGGACAGCGGGAAGACGCGGATAGACTCGCCCTTGTCGATCTTGCCGTTAAAGACGTTCCACAATTCAGGACGCTGGTTTTTGGGGTCCCAGCGGTGGTTCTTGTCGCGGAACGAATAGACGCGTTCCTTGGCGCGGGATTTTTCCTCGTCGCGGCGGGCGCCGCCGAAAGCTGCGTCGAACTGATATTTGTTCAGGGCTTGTTTCAGTCCGTCAGTTTTCATCACGTCGGTGTGCTTTTTACTGCCGTGCGTAAACGGGCCTATGCCTTGTTCCAGACCCTCCGGATTGATGTGTACCAGTAAGTCTAGCCCCAGTTTTTTGACCATCTGGTCGCGGAACTCGATCATCTCCCGGAATTTCCAGTTAGTGTCGACATGCAGCAGGGGAAACGGCGGTTTGCCGGGGAAAAATGCCTTCATGGTCAGATGCAGCATCACCGCCGAGTCCTTGCCGATGGAATACAGCATTACCGGCTTTTCGAATTCCGCCGCCACTTCGCGAATGATATGGATGCTTTCTGCTTCGAGCTGTTTCAGATGGGTTAATTTATAATCGGTCATCAAATATCCGGGGCGCACGGCCATGTTTGCAAACAAGTGTAAGCGTGCCATTTTAAAGGCAAACCCCCCTCGACGCTATCGGCAAAGCTTATGAGACAGATGCACGGACTGGAAAAATTGCGGCGGCAACAGCCGGGACTGCTGAATGCTCAAAAACTGGCGGAGCTGCTATTGGCTGATTTACGCCATTGCCATTGCAGTATTTACGGCTGTATCGGCGACGATGAGCGAGTGTTGTTGGCGGAACTGGATTTGTTGCCGGACAGCCTGACATACGAAATGTTCGACCAGCGCGTCGATTTGATTGTCGCCGGACCAATACTGCGCGCCGATTGCGTGCCGTTAACGTATCGGCTGCAAGGCGAACAGTTTGCGATCAGCGGCCGCTGCTCGATGATCGCCCGGGTGTGCGGTGTGGATTTGTATTTGCAGCGCAGTTACACCGGCGTGGTCGGCGACATCGCCCGGCAAAAATTTGCCATTCCAGTGAAGTCTTTGTTGCAGATGATGTAGCGATTCGTCGTTGCGCCCGATAAATCGGGCTGGTCGGTGGATATGGAGTACCATGAGACTCAGGTCCCGTGCATGTTGGCGGGCATATGGGGCAGGATGGCGGCGGAGCGGTAAGAGATGAAACACTATGATCGCAGTCGTAGCCTTTGCGAATGGGAGCGTTTGGCGGAGTGGCGCGAAAAAATGCGCGATAGCCTGGCGGCCGAGGAAAGCAACACTATTTCGCCTTTTCATTTGTTGTCGATACCGGGCGTGAGCGCGGCGGAACAACGGCTCAGCGCCGACCTTTGGTTGAAAGATCGTATAGATGCCAGCGCCGGTGAGCGAGCCGATCTGAGGTTTAGCTATGATGCCGTCAGCAAACCCAAAATTCGCTTGGGGTATTTGTCTTGCGATTTTCATGATCACGCCACGTCTTTTCTGCTGGCGGAGCTGTTCGAAGCCCACGACCGGCAGTTTTTCGAAGTGTTTGCCTATTCCTACGGCGCGGACGACGGCAAGGACATGCGCCAGCGGCTTTGCCGCAGTTTTGACCGCTTCGTCGACCTGCAAGCGCTGTCTTTATCGGAGGCAGCTCAAGCTATCCATGACGACGGCGTCGACATTCTGGTGGATTTAAAAGGTTATACCCGCGGCACCCGCACCGAAATATTGAGCTATCGGCCGGCGCCGATTCAGGTCAATTACCTGGGTTATCCGGGCACATTAGGCGGCGACTTCTGCGATTACATCATTACCGACCCGTATCTGACGCCGGCGGCCTGCGCGGCCGATTACAGCGAGGCATTCGCTTACCTGCCCGATAGTTATCAACCTCATGGCCGGCATGCTGAGATTGGCAAGCTTACTAAACGCGCACAGCATGGCTTGGACGCACACAGTTTCGTGTTTTGCTGTTTCAATCAGGCTTACAAAATTACGCCGGAAGTATTCGATATTTGGTGCCGCTTGCTGTATAGCGTGCCTGGCAGCGTATTGTGGTTGCTGAAAAATTCGCAAGCCAAGGGCCGGCTCAGAAATGAGGCTTATCAACGCGGCATCGCGCCGGATCGATTGATATTTGCCGACGATCTGCCGCAGATCGAGCATTTGGGCCGATTGGCCCTGGCTGATCTGGTGCTGGATACCCAGCCCTACAATGCCCATACCACCGCCAGCGATGCCTTATGGGTTGGCGTGCCGCTGGTAACTTGCGCGGGCGATACCTTTGCCTCGCGGGTGGCTGGTAGTTTATTGCATGCCATCGGCTTGCCGGAATTGATCGCCGCCGATTTGGAAAGCTATTACGACATAGCCCTGGAATTGGCAACCAGTCCGGCGCGTTTAAGCGAGCTCAAACAAAAGCTTGCCGACAATCGCCTGAGTACGCCGTTGTTCGATATCAAGGCCTATACCCGGCATTTGGAAGCTTTGTATAAAACCATGTGGCAGCGGCACGCTGCCGGCGATCTGCCCACCGCGATAGGCCAAACCGAGCCCTTGTTATAACTGGCTATTGACCCAGCGCACGATGTCTTGTGCGCTCAGTGCGCCGGATTGTCTAGCCAGTTCTCGGCCGCCCTTGAACAGAATCAGCGTCGGAATGCTGCGAATGTTGAAACGTGCGCTGATTTGTTGCTCGGCTTCCGTGTCGATCTTGCCGAATCGAACACGCGGTTCCAGCAGTTGCGTGGCCTGCGCAAAAGCCGGCGCCATCATTTTGCACGGACCGCACCAATCCGCCCAAAAATCCACCAGCAGCGGAATATCGTTGCGGGCCAGATGTATCTCAAAGCTTTTCGCAGTCAACGCCAAAGGATGGCCGTTGAACAATGTTTGGTGACATTGCCCGCATTTGGGGCTTTGCGACAGGCGGTTAGCCGGTAACCGGTTGACTGCTTGGCAATGCGGGCAGACTAAATGTAAGGATTCGCTCATAAAATTAATCTCGGCGCTTGAGAATGGGATTGTAGGGGCGAATTTATTCGCCCAAGGAATAACCGATTATCGCCACAAACCGCCCATGCGCCAACGTGCCGGCCGGATAGCCAACCGGTTACCGTAACCCGGCGCGATGAACGGTTCTTGCCAAAGCGTTTGCGGCCGGCTGGGACTGAGGGCTTGCAGGCGGCGGATGCGTTCGGCGGTCGGTGGGTGAGTGCGTAACCAGGAGGGTGCCGGGTTGCCCCAGCCCGGCAGCAATATCGACAACCAGCTGCCGCCGACTTGTTCGATGCGCGCCAAGGCCGTTGCTAAACCTAATGGATCGCCGGTCAGCGCCGCCGCATTCAGATCGGCATCGTATTCGCGGATGCGGGATAAGCCCAACTGCATCAACAAGGCCAAATGCGGCGAAAATAAAAGCAGCAACAAGCCCGGCCAATTGATTTGAAAGTTGACCCCGCCGAACAGCAGCAAGGGGATAGCCAGTATAAGAAACATCTGCCCCGTGGCCGCGAACAATGCGGTAATCCGGCTCACCGCGTCGGCCAAGCCCATCACCCGCAAATCGTTATTGGCGATATGCGCCATTTCGTGCGCCAGTACCCCGGCCAGTTCCCGTGAGTTAAGTTGCTTGAATAAACCATCAGTCAGGGCGATGGCCGATTGTTGGCGGCTGCCGACTGCAAACGCATTGATTAGCGGGCTGGGAATGTAATACGGCGTCGGGATGCTCGGTAGCTCAGCGCGCTCGGCTAACACTTGCAAGATTTGCCAGAGCGCCGGGGCTTCCTGCGGATAGATCGGCCGCGCTTGGTAAAGACGCAGCGTCAAGCGCCAGGCTGTAGCCGGTTCGAAGAGCAGTGCAAACACGCCGGTCGCCAAGGCGAGCCAGATGCCTTGTTCGCCGAATAGCAGGCTGCCGGCCAAGGTGCAGATCGCCAATAAAGCCAGCATCAGCAGCATGGTTTGCAGCCGGTTAAGCCAGCGATGGCGATGCCATTCGGCGACTTGCATTCTTGGTTACTCCAGGCCGGCCCGACGCAGGCGGCGGCGCAATTCGTCGATCTCTTCCTGCATGTCCGCGACCAACGCGGCCAGCTCCGGCACTGCTTCGAAATTGCGTTCCAAACTGACGATGCGCCGTACCCGCACCAGATGCGCGCTGGAAAAACGCCACTCGGTATGCTGTTGCGGTAGCGGGTCGAGCAAGCCTTCCTCGACATGCCGGGCGATCCATTCCGGTTCCACCGCACAGAGCGTCGCCAATTGCTGCAAAGTCAGGCCACTGTCCTCAAGAACCGCGTCGATCAAGTTCTCTGGTGTTTGCATGCGTTAACTCCTTTGGTTCGCGCGTGGGTCGAAAGCCAGTTCGCGCGCCATGGTTTCGTACAATTCTTTAGCTCTTTGCGATTTGGCCGGCGGCAATACCACTTGAATATCCAGCAGCAAATCGCCGGGCGTCGCGCTGGGGATGCCCTTGCCGCGCAGCCTAAGTTGCTGACCGCTTTGGGTGCCTTCCGGAATCCGCACCTTCAACCCGGTATCGAATAAGTTCACCGGTACCATCGCCCCCAGCGCCGCTTCCCAAGGCGTTACCGGCAGGCTCATATGCAGATTGCTGCCGTCTACTCGCAAACGCGGATGCGGATTGAAATGCACTTCCAGCAACAAGTCGCCGGGTTTGCCCTTGCCCAGGCCTGGCGCACCCTGACCGGCCAGACGGATGATCTGGCCCTCGTACACGCCCTTGGGAATTTTTACGTTCAAGGTGCGGGTATCCAAACCGACATGGCCGCCGGCATCCATGCGCGGTACCCGCAAGCTGATTTGCCGGGCGGCGCCGTTAAAGGCGTCGGCTATATCCAGCAGCACTTTGGCGTGATGATCCTCGCCTTGGGCTTGAAAGCCGGCTTGGCTTTCGAACGGCCCGCCGCGCGCTCGGCCGGCGCCCATCTTCCCGAATAACTGGCTGAAAAAATCGCCGAAATCGGCCGTATCGGTGCTGGAAAACTCGAAGCCGGCATCCCAATTTGGCGGCGGATGAAACTCCTGTCCTGGCCGGTAGCCGCGTCCCAATTGATCGTAAGCCGCGCGTTTTTCCGTGTCGGACAGTACCGCATAGGCTTCGTTAAGCTCCTTCATGCGGGCCTCTGCATCCGGTTCCTTGGAGATATCCGGATGATATTTGCGCGCCAACTTGCGGTAGGCTTTTTTGATGTCCGCCAGCACCGCCTCGCGATTGACGCCGAGAATCTGGTAATAATCTTTATATTGCACGCAGTTGCTCCTATTGGCGAAGTGACGAGGGCCGAGCGCTATGTTTTTCGTTGATTTATAGCGGATAGCATGGGCTGGGACAACTTATAAAAATGCGGGTAGATCAGTGTTGAGCGCAAGAGGCCGCGAGCTGTCACCTAAAGCAACTTAACGCTAGGACGGATTGGCTTAGGCGAGTGGGAAATGGGGTTCTTGAAATAATTGATTTCAAACCCATATTACTGACAATTATTTTAGCGATTTGCTAAAATGAAATCTCTTGGGGGTGACATGGCTTCGACGTGGGTAGCAAAACCTCAGGTGCATGCCGAGCACAGTACAGCTCGTAAAACCTACTGAAACTAAGTATTCGCAAACGACGAAAACTACTCAGTGGCCTTAGCAGCTTAAAACCTGCACCACTTCTCTGACTGTGTGTACTTATGCGTGCAGAGTTCCTAAGTATCCTTCGGGGTGTAAGGGAGCGTTCAGGGATCATATTACATAAGATCGCGCCAAGGCTTAGTTCGGAGCCCGAATCGCTAAATCCAATCGAAATCGCTGTTGATCCTCTTGGCCCGACGGGTAGTCAACAGTTAAATCAAAAGCGCGGGATAAGCATGTAGAGCTTGTGGCGGAGTGCTTGCGGACGGGGGTTCAATTCCCCCCACCTCCACCAAATACTAGTACCAGAAAAACCCAAGACGTACCCAACCCTGCGAAG
This sequence comes from Methylomonas montana, assembly GCF_030490285.1. NCBI lineage: Bacteria > Pseudomonadati > Pseudomonadota > Gammaproteobacteria > Methylococcales > Methylococcaceae > Methylomonas > Methylomonas montana. Next base: position 770,979 of record NZ_CP129884.1, read on the forward strand.
TATCTAGCTTCGCGGGGTTTTTTATGTCCGATAAAGTCTACTAAAATCACAGCACCCATTCGTTTACCTGATTACATGGCTGAAAGGCGTGCAGATGCTGTTAAAGGAGCGATAAACCATGCGGTTATCACAATCTCAAGCCCAAACAATACGTGAAAGCGTCCTAAACAATTTTGGTGAAGATGCCCATGTGTGGTTGTTCGGCTCAAGAGTACGAGATGACGAGAAAGGTGGCGACATCGACCTCTATATTGAGGTCCAATCGCAATCGGCCGCGGACTTGATCAATAGTAAGTTGAAATTTCTACGTGATTTACACAAAAGGCTCGGGGATCAAAAAATCGACGTCGTGTTGCGTAAGGCCAATGGCTCGGTTGACTTACCTATTTATCAAATTGCTAAACAGACCGGGATTAAGTTGCAATGATTACTGTCATACAAGAGATACTAAAAATCTGTGACCGTCATGCTGATAGACTGCGTTGGGCGGTGAGTCAACTGCAATGCCATGCGCCATTTGACGAACAAGGTTTAAGTCGTTTGACCGATACTGAGATTGCCGTCTTGGATCAGTTTTCTGTGCGATTTGGGAAATTGCAGGATGCAATGGGCGCCAAGCTTTTTCCGGCTGTGTTAGAACTTACAAAAGAACCGGGTGAGTTGAAAGCTTTTATTGATAAGTTGAATCGCCTTGAAAAAATTGGTGCGATTCCATCGGCAGATGATTGGTTGCTGCTGCGTGAAGTCAGAAACACCTTTGCACACGATTACCCGGATGATCCTGAACTCAAAGCAGAAGTCATCAACAAAGCTCTTAATCTAACCGCATCTCTTCTTGATGTGTTGGATGCGGTAAAACGTTTCGTCCAACCTTATTTGTAGTGATTGGTAAACACCGATAAATCCCACTAGACTCCAGAATCAATTTAAAAACCTCATGCCCATGGTCAATGACGACGAACAACAGTTTTTAAACAACCTCGATAAAAAACTCTGGACCAGCGCCGACAAGTTACGCGCCACCCTGGATGCCTCGCAATACAAACATACCGTACTCGGCTTGATCTTTTTAAAATACGTCAGCGACTCGTTTGATATTCGGCGTCAAGAGCTTACCGGCCAATTTAAAAATCCGTATCACGAATACTACTTAGACCCTGCTGATTTTGGCGGTGCGGACAGCGCCGACTATCAAGCGGAAATCAACACCGAACTGGAACAACGCGACTACTACGCCGAAACCAACGTATTTTGGGTGCCGAAAGTGGCGCGTTGGGAGTTTTTGCAAAACCAAAACAAGGTGGTCATTAACGGCGTGATTTGGCTCAATAAAGCCGGTGAGGTGCTTACCCAAGCACCGGAAGACGAAACCGAAAAACGCCTATGCACCCGTATTAGCTCCGTCGGGCAATTGATCGACCATGCGCTGGAAGCCATCGAACAAGACAACGCCAAACTCAAAGGCATCCTCAACAAACGCTATACCAGCCTGCAAATCGACCCCGCCAAACTGGGCGAGCTGATTGATTTAATCGCCACCATCCCGTTTAAACACGCCAGCCTCAGCAGCAAAGACATCCTCGGCCATGTTTACGAATACTTTCTCGGCCAATTTGCCTTAGCCGAAGGCAAAAAAGGCGGGCAGTTTTACACGCCCAAATCCATCGTCAGCCTGATTGTGCAAATGCTGGAACCCTTTAAAGGCCGCGTCTACGACCCAGCAATGGGCAGCGGCGGTTTTTTTGTGCAATCGGAAAACTTTATCCGCGAGCATCAAGGCCGCATTGGCGATGTGTCGATTTACGGCCAAGAATACAACCACACCACTTGGCAACTGGCCGCCATGAACATGGTGATTCGCGGCATTGACTTTAACTTTGGCAAAGAACCTGCCAACACCTACACCAACGACCAACACCCCGATTTACGCGCCGACTTTGTGATGGCCAATCCGCCGTTCAACATGCGCGAGTGGGATACCGGCGTCAGTGACGACGATCCGCGCTGGGTGTACGGCAAACCGCCCAGCGGCAACGCCAACTTTGCCTGGCTGCAACACATGCTGTATCACCTCGCGCCCAACGGCAGTATGGGTTTGTTGCTCGCCAACGGCTCCATGAGCTCCAACACCAACAACGAAGGTGAAATCCGCAAAGCGCTGATCGACAACGACTTGGTGGAATGCATGGTCGCCTTGCCCGGCCAATTGTTCACCAATACCCAAATCCCCGCCTGCATCTGGTTTTTAACTAAAAACAAAGGCCAACGCACATCGGCTAGCGGCAGGACATTACGGGATCGCAAAGGCGAAATTTTGTTTATCGACGCCCGCAATCTGGGCTACATGAAAGACCGTGTATTGCGCGACTTTAGCCAAGCCGATTTAAACAAAGTCACCGAGACCTTTCATTGTTGGCAAACCGTAGGTTGGGCTGACGACTGCATGGATGCAGGAGGTAGGGCAATGCGGGGAGCAATTGCCGAGCAACGCGATGCCCAACAAGCCCAAGTGGCCGAATCTGTTGGGGTTCCTAACGTCACCCCAACCTACGCCGACATTCCTGCCTTTTGTAAATCCGCCACCCTGGCCGAAATCCAAAAACACGATTACGTGCTGACCCCCGGTCGTTATGTCGGCGCGGCGGATGCCGTGGAAGATGGCGAAGTGTTTGCCGAGAAAATGGCACGATTGACGACACAGCTTAAAAGCCAGTTTGAACAAGGCGATAAGCTAGAAGCGGAAATTAAAAAGAACTTGGCGGGGTTGGGTTATGAGTTCTGATGTGCGATTGCTAAAGCTCTCGGATATTTGCACAGATGTTTCTTATGGTTATACAGAAAGCGCAATCGACGAGGCGGTTGGCCCAAAGTTTTTGAGAATTACTGATATACAGGGCGGGGAAGTAAATTGGAAAAATGTGCCGTACTGTTCGATTGATGAAGAAAAAGTTGCCAAGTATTTATTGGAACATGGAGATATAGTTGTTGCTCGTACAGGGAATAGTACAGGCGAAAATTACGCATATAAAGGGAATGAACAAACAGTATTTGCTTCGTACTTAATTAGATTTCGTATCGATAGACTAAAGGCGAACCCATTTTTTATTTGGTATCAAATGCGATCGCGGCGTTGGTGGGATTTTGTTGAAAGCTCGAAAAGCGGCTCGGCTCAGGCAGGTGCAAATGCAAAAGTTCTTGGTGCATTTGAAGTTAACTTGCCTTCATTGTCATTACAAAATGAAATTGTTCGTTTCTTGGAGAGCATTGACAACAAAATCCAACTCAATCGCCAAACCAACCAAACCCTGGAACAAATCGCCCAAGCCCTATTTAAAAGCTGGTTTGTCGATTTTGAGCCTGTTAAAGCCAAAATGGTTGCCAAACAAGCAGGCGTAAATGCCGAGCAAATCGAACACGCCGCCCTATGCGCCATCAGCGGCAAAACCCCGGAACAACTCGCCCAACTCGACCCGCAAACCCTACAACAACTCAAAACCACCGCCGCCTTATTTCCCGATGCCTTGGTAGATTCTGAGTTGGGGGAAATACCGGAAGGGTGGGAAATTACAGTATTAGGTGAATTGTTAGAGTTCAATCCTAAGCGCACACTTAAATCTGGTACGTTAGCGCCTTATCTTGATATGAAAAATGTTCCTACTCAAGGGCACTTGGCTGATGAAGTTTTGTTACGGGAAATGGCAAGCGGAACAAAATTTATCAACGGAGATACATTGCTGGCTCGAATCACTCCTTGTCTGGAAAATGGTAAGACTGCATACGTGGATTTTTTAGAAAAAGAGCAGGTCGGTTGGGGGTCAACTGAGTATATTGTCATGCGACCAAAAAACGGTAGGCCGACTTCGCTAGGTTATATGATTGCTCGGTTGGATTCATTTAGAGCAAAAGCAATTCAAACTATGACAGGTACTAGTGGTCGTCAACGTGCTAGTTCTCAGGCACTAGCGGAACAAGCATGGGTCGATTATCCCATCGAACTATTAAACATTTACGATCTTGTAGCAGGTCGTTATTTGGATAAAGCCAAAATTAATGGGGACGAAAATAAAGTATTGTCTGAGCTCAGAGACTCTCTACTCCCCAAACTCCTCTCCGGCGAAATCAAGCTGAGTAATTTTTAATTATTCAAATTTAGTTTGTTTTCATTCCCCCCTCACCCAACCCTCTCCCGCGAGGAGAGGGAGCTTTTACAACAGCCTCCGCAGGGAGAGGGGGCTTTTACGACACTCTCCGAAAGAAGGGGAAGGGGATTTTTCCCTCTCCCTCTGGGAGAGGGTTAGGGTGAGGGAATTTATTGATGGATACAGTGATGTCTATTTTCTGCTTGTATCGCCTATAATGGATACCATTGTATCCATGTGACTGATTAATCATGCGTCGATTTTTATTGCTGGATGAGGCGGAAGTGCAACAGGCGTTTGCTGCCCATCTGCGTGGCCTGCGTGAACAGGCAAAATTGTCGAGAGAAGCGCTGGCGGAGCGTAGCAGTGTGCCTGCCGCGACCATCAAAAAGTTTGAACGCACGGGGCAGATCGCTTTTCGGCAACTGCTGCTGCTTTGGCAAAGCCTGGATGATTTACAACGCTTGTATGCCTTGACTCAGCCCGCAAGCAAGGGCGCGGCGCTGCCCAGCTCGATTGATGAGGTGCTGAAAGATGAATTTTAAGCCCATCCAAAAGCTAACCGTGAGTCGCACGTTGTCAACCGGCGATTCGGTAGCGGTGGGGGTGCTGGCGCAAAATCGCCAGGGGGTGTTTTTTCAATACGATGCAATTTACCTTGAGCGCTACGGTAACGTGTCGCCGTTTACTTTAAAGCCGAGCACGGAACTACAGCGGGCGCCCGCTGCGCCGCACCAAGGTATTCACGGGGTGTTTGCCGATTGCCTGCCCGATGGTTGGGGGCTGCTGTTACAAGATCGGGTGTTTCGTCAGCACGGTATTTTGGCGGCGCAAGTGACCGCGATGGACCGGCTGGCGTTTGTGGGGCATAACGGCATGGGGGCGCTGAGTTTTGAGCCGGTAGCGGATTGGCTGCCAGACATGAGCGAGGCGATTGATTTGGCACGCTTGGGTCTTGAGGCGCAGGCACTGTTCGAGGGTGAAACGGAGCAAGTGCTGGCCGATTTGGTGGCGGTAGGCAGTTCGGGTGGAGCCAGGCCCAAGGCGCAATTGTTTATGTCGCCGGATCAGCCGCAGCACTGGCGGACGCGGGCACAGCCGGGCGATGAGGCGTGGTTGGTGAAGTTCACTTCGCAAAATCTGCCTTTGGGGCACGAAGAGGGTTTATGCGAAGCGGCGTATTTGCAGTTGGCGCAGCGGGCGAGCCTTGAGCCGCCCGAATGGCAGTTATTGCATGTGCCTACCCGCAATGGCCGCCGTTCCTGGTTGGCGGTAAAACGCTTTGATTGGCTGGGGCGTGCCGGGCATATGGCCGGGCGCTATCATTTGCACAGTGCCTGTGGCTTGTTGGATGCCGATTTTCGTACCCCCAGTCTGGATTATGCCGATTTGATTAAGGCCAGCCGACAGCTGTGCAAATCGCCTGCCGTGGGGCAACGGCAATTTCGGCGGGCGTTGTTTAATTTGTTTGCCTGTAATCAGGACGATCACAGTAAAAACTGGGCATTTTTGCAGGATGACAGCGGCGCTTGGCGCTTGGCGCCGTTTTATGATGTGACGTTTAGTCCGCATCCTTACGCCGAACATGCCACGTCATTTGCGGGTTACGGAAAAAACCCACCTCTTAAAGCCATGCAGGCGCTGGCTCGCCATGCCGGATTTGCCAACTGGAAACTGGCGCAGCAAGCCATTGCGGAAGTCGTCGATGTCGTTGCCGGCTTTGCTGACGTTGCCAGAGAGCTGGAGGTTAACACGGAAACGATAACGCTGATTACGCAGCAATTAAACGCGGTTTGGCAAGCCAATAAGGCTTTGCTTGCCTCTTGAAACTGACACGCTCTAAGGACAGCACATGATCTCGGAAGACCAACTGGAACAACTCTGCCTCGACTGGTTTAGGAACATTGGCTATGACTACATCAATGGTTATGACATTGCGCCTGATGGCGAATATCCTGAGCGTGTCGATTATCGCCAAGTAGTGCTATTTGACCGTTTACTCAGCCAGCTGCAAAAAATCAACCCGCATATTCCGCTCGACGTACTAGAGCGTGTATCACAGCAAATCGCCAAGCCGGAATCTCCGGTTTTAATCAAAAGCAACCATGTGTTTCATCGCTTGTTATTAGAAGGCGTGAAGGTTGATTTTAAAATCGACGGCGAAGAGAAAACCGATTATGTGGCCTTGCTGGATTTTGCTATGGTCAGCAATAACCAGTTCTTGGTGGTGAATCAATACACGATTGCTGGCAGCAAAGGCCATCGTCGCCCGGATGTGTTGGTGTTTGTGAATGGCTTGCCGTTGGCTGTGTTGGAGCTGAAAAATCCGGTTGATCAAAATGCCGATATTTGGGCGGCTTATCAGCAGTTGCAAACTTATAAGGATGAAATCAGCGATTTATTCATCTTTAACGCGGCATTGGTAGTCAGTGATGGTTTGCATGCGCGGGTGGGTTCGCTCACCGCTAATAAAGAACGCTTTTTGCCGTGGCGCACGGTGGCCAATGAAGACGATAAGCCGCTGTTTGAATACCGTCTGGAAACCTTGGTGAAGGGCTTTTTTCAGCCGGCATTGTTTTTAGATTATCTGCATTACTTTATTTTGTTTGAGCAGGACGACGGCCAGCTGATTAAAAAGATTGCCGGGTACCATCAGTTTCATGCAGTGCGGGAAGCGGTGAAAGCCACGGTGATCGCTGCGCAACAGATAGACGACCGTTCTGCCGAACCCCGCGCCGATTACGCGCAGCGGGTGGTGCCGGGATCGGGTAAGGCGGGGGTGGTGTGGCATACCCAGGGTTCGGGCAAGTCGATTTCGATGGTGTGTTACGCCAGCAAGTTATTGGCGCAGCCGGAAATGAATAATCCCACCATCGTGGTGGTGACCGATAGAAACGATCTGGACGGTCAGCTGTTTAATACCTTTAGCATGGCGGTGGAAACCCTGAAACAAACCCCGGTGCAGGCCGGTGATCGCGACGATTTGCGCGAGATGCTGGCGGCGCGGCAAGCGGGCGGGATTATTTTTACCACCATCCAAAAATTTGCGTTGCTGGCCGATGAAACCAGTCATCCGGTATTAAGCAATCGCCATAATATCGTGGTGATTAGCGATGAAGCGCACCGCAGCCAGTATGGCGATAAAGCCAAGTTAAATGCCAAAACCGGGCAATATAGCTTTGGTTATTCCAAGCATTTGCGCGATGCCTTGCCCAGCGCCAGTTTTATTGGCTTTACCGGCACGCCGATTGCCGCGCAGGATAAAGATACGCGGGCGGTGTTTGGCGATTATGTCTCTATCTACGATATTCAGGATGCGGTGGATGACGGCGCGACGGTGCCGATTTATTATGAATCGCGCTTGGCTAAGCTGGATATAAACACGGCAGACATCGAAGCCTTGAATGCGGAAGTGGACGAGGTCATTGAAGACGAAGAAGACATCGCCAGCCGCGAAAGCACCAAATCACAATGGGCGGCCTTGGAAAAGCTGGTGGGCAGTGCGCCGCGTGTGGCGCAAGTCGCTAACGATTTGGTCAGCCATTTTGAAACCCGCATTGCCAGCATGCCGGGCAAAGCCATGATCGTGTGCATGAGCCGCGATATTTGTGTGGAGCTGTACAACGCCATTGTGGCGCTTAAGCCTGAATGGCACGATGCCGACCCCAACAAAGGCGCGATTAAAATTGTGATGACCGGCTCGGCCTCTGACCATGCCAAGCTTCAGCCGCATATTTATAGCAAGACCACTAAAAAGCTGTTTGAAAAACGCTTTAAAGACATTAACGATCCGCTGCAATTGGTGATTGTGCGCGATATGTGGCTGACGGGTTTTGATGCGCCTTGTTGCCATACCATGTATATCGACAAGCCAATGAAAGGCCATAACCTGATGCAGGCCATTGCGCGAGTGAATCGGGTATTTAAAGATAAGCCCGGCGGCTTGGTGGTGGATTATATCGGCATTGCCAGCGAGCTGAAGCAGGCGCTGAAAACCTATACCGATTCCAAAGGCAAAGGCGCGCCCACGCTGGATACGCACGAGGCGTATGCGGTGCTGTTGGAAAAAATGGATATTGTGCATGGCATGATGCAGGGCTTTGATTACAGCGCGTTTGAAACCAAGGCTTTGCAGTTATTGCCGGGCGCAATGAATCATATTTTAAGTTTGCAAGGCCGCAGTGGTGAGTTGGACGGCAAAAAGCGCTTTTTAGACGTGATGACGGCGCTGAACAGTGCTTACACCTTATGTTCTACCTTGGATGAAGCCGAACCGCTGAAAAAAGAAATTGCGTTTTTAGGGGCAGTGAAAAGTGCGATTAGCAAATTTACCTCGGTGGATAAGCGCCGCACCGATGAGGAGAAAAACTCTGCCCTGAAACAGATTATTGATAACGCCATTGTTGCCAATGGCGTAGACGATATTTTTAGTTTGGTGGGCTTGGATAAACCCAATATTGGCTTGCTCTCGCCTGAGTTTATGGATGATGTGGCGCGGCTGAAAGAGAAAAATCTGGCGGTGGATTTATTAGAGCGTTTGCTGCGCGATGAAGTGAAAGCGCGCATGAAAACCGATGTGGTGTCGGAGAAAAAATATTCTGAGCGTATTCTGGAATCTTTGCGCAAATACCACAACCGCGCCATCGAAACCGCTCAGGTGATTGAAGAGCTAATTGCCATTGCCAAAGACATGCAGGCGGATTTGGCGCAAGCGGAAAAACTGGGTTTAAATCCGGACGAAATCGCCTTTTATCGAGCGTTAATTCAGAATGAGTCTGCGGTGCGTGAATTGGGGGATAACAATCTGCGTGAGCTTGCTAAAGAGATTACCGAGCAATTGCGTAAAAGCACCACTGTTGATTGGGCAAAGCGGGATAGTGTGCGGGCGAGGTTGGGTAATCTAGTCAGGCGCGCACTGCGTAAATGGAAGTATCCACCCGATAAAGCTGATGAAGCTGTAGAACTGTGTTTAAAACAAGCTGAGGTGCTGAGTGAGGCTTGGAGTGCGGGCTAATGAGACACCGAATGTGCCTTGGCTTTATGATTTAGTAACATCTAAATATATTAATGACTTAAATTTAGATTTGTATCAAATAGATAACGTATTAGTTAAGCTTCCCCACCCCAAATACCAAACCCCAGCCGGTTCCGATTGGGGTTTTTATTGCCGGAAGGTTTGTGGACTTGTTGGAAAAACTTGCAACCAAGCGGTAGGCTGAGAGAAAGTATAGTTTCTCCGATCAAACTCTAAAGGTATTGAAATGAAATTCCAGATAGTTGCGGCTACTTTTTTTATCACATCCACTCTGACTTCAGGTGCGTCTTGGGCAGAAAGCATATGTTATGACGTAGTAGAAAGTTCTACTTCCACAACCAATATCACGTCTACTTTACAGACGGGACAAATCAAACTCAAATTAGTGAGGGCCGGTACATCCGATGTCGTTTTTAATAAAACCGGTACGCTTGTCGGCGTCATCACCGGTACCTTACCGGATGGTCGGCCAATTTTGACTCATACTGCTAAATTCAGCGAGGGCTTCAGCTATACCACCCAAGGCGATGTTGCAACGCCAATGGGTGATCCTACTCAGTGTTCTTTCGCCGCAATCGAATTCATAAGCCATATTGCAAGAGGAACAAAGCTATTTGACAATCTTCAGCCTTACTTTGATGAAACTGTTTATAACGGAGTCGTTGCTACCGGAGAAATTAGCAACTGTCCCGACCTTAATCGGAACACTTTCAGTTTAGCGGGAAGGCTTTGTAAGCCTTAATCCATCAGCCATTTTCAATGCAAAACAGCGAGTTTGTTGCTAAAGACAAATACAAGTTCGACTAATTTTGTTTGAGTGTTGTCGCGGTTGAATGAACTCACCTGATGCGTATTTTTTGCTTGGAACCTTTGAACATAGTTCAGAACGTTCAACTATAGCGCTTGTTTGAACGGCGATCTGAGCATTAAATACAAAGTCACGGCACTGCAATCCGACATTGATCGGCCGTTTGACGGGATTAGGCCTAATAGCGCTAAGCAATTTCAATCGTCGCTAACCTGAACATTTAAGTGCATTCCTTTCCAAGCTAATGGCTCATCAAACCGACAGAACCCGAGCCAAATGCCTTTGCATTGATATCGAAACCGCCCGTCAGGATAGCTTGAAGTTGCGGGAAATAGGCGCCTATCGCCCGGACACCGATGTGCGCCTGCGCGTATCCGGCAAGGCGCCTGACTTGGTTAAAAAGCTGGATCAAATCAGCGAAGGCGCGGCGTTTGTGTTGGGGCATAACGTGATTGCCTTCGACCAGCCGGCTCTATCGGCACTGCATCCCGATTTGGCGCTGCATCGCTTGCCTTTGGTCGATACGCTGGAACTGTCGCCGGTGGCCTTTCCGCAAAATCCTTATCACCGCTTGGTGAAAGACTACAAACTCTGCACCACCACCCGCAACGATCCGGTCCGCGACGCGGAACTGGCTTACGAATTGTTTCTGGATCAGGCCGATGCGTTGCGGCAGCGGGTGGCGGAACATCCTGACGAAGCGCTGTGCCTGCATTTTTTATTGGCGCCGGAGAACGGTAAGGGTGTGGCGAATTTCTTTGCCACCTTGCGCGCCGCGTTGCGGCCTTCCTTGAGCGATGCACAAGCGGCCTGGCAGCGAGCCACCGGCGGCAAGGTGTGCCGCGCCGGACAGCAGCTGGTCGTCAACGACTTTTTGCCCGAGCCGGCTTGGCATAAGTCTCTGGCTTATGTGTTGGCTTGGCTGCGGGTGGCGGGCGGCAATTCGGTGCTGCCGCCCTGGGTGAGTTTGTCCTTCCCGAAAACCCGCGAGTTGATCGCGACCTTGCGCGATGTGCCTTGCGGCGATGCCGAGTGTGAGTGGTGCCGGGAGCAGCATGATCTGTCGCAATTGTTGCCGCGCTATTTTCCGGGCATCACGCAGTTCCGGCCGACGCCAACTAGCGAGGATGGTGGGTCCTTGCAACAAGCCATCGTCGAACATGGCTTTGCCGGCACGCCGACGCTGGCGATTCTGCCGACCGGCGGCGGCAAATCCTTGTGTTATCAATTGCCGGCCTTGGCGCGCTTTTACCGCAACGGCAGCCTGACGGTGATCATCTCGCCGCTGCAATCCTTGATGAAGGATCAGGTCGACAATCTGGAAGCGCGCGGCATTACCTGCGCCGGTTACATCAATAGTTTGCTGAATCCTATGGAACGACAACTGATGCTGGATAAGTTGCGGCTGGGCGATTTGGGTTTGATCTTTGTCGCGCCGGAACAATTTAGAAGCAGCGCCTTCGGCAAGGCCTTGATGCACAGGGAAGTCGGCGCCTGGGTGTTCGACGAGGCGCACTGTTTATCCAAATGGGGACACGATTTTCGCCCGGATTATTTGTACGTGTCGCGTTTTATAAAAACCCGGCAAAAGGACAAGCCGTCGCCGGTATTTTGTTTTACCGCCACCGCCAAACCGGACGTGGTGCAAGACATTGTCGAGCATTTTCGCAAGCGCTTGGGTATTAGGCTGGCGTGTTTGACTGGCGGCGTCAGCCGGGAAAACCTGCTATACGAAGTGCATGCGGTGCCTGCCCAAGCCAAATACCCGGAAGTGCTACGCTTGCTGGAGCAAAGCTTGCGCGACGAGGGCGGTGCCATCGTGTTCTGCGCGCGACAGAAGACAGTGGAGGAAATGGCGGAATTTTTGAAACAGGCCGGCCTGGATTGCGGTTATTTCCACGGCGGCATGCAGCCCGAGCAAAAACGGCAGGTGCAGGAAGCCTTTATCGCCGGCGAGCTGCGGGTGATCGCCGCCACCAATGCCTTCGGCATGGGCGTGGATAAGGCCGATGTGCGTTTGGTGATTCATTTGGACACGCCAGGCTCATTGGAAAATTATCTACAGGAAGCCGGGCGGGCCGGTCGCGATCAAGACCCGGCGCGTTGCGTGTTGCTGTATGACGATACCGATCTGGATGTGCAGTTTCGTTTACTGCGTAATTCCAGGCTGACGCAACACGATATTTCCGCGATTTTAAAAGCCTTGCGCAGCATCGAGCGCAAAGACCGCAGCGAAGGTTCGGTGGTGGTCACCAGCGGCGAAATCTTGCTGGAAATACCGGACAAACACGGTATCGATCCCGATGCCGCCGATGCCGACACCAAGGTCCGCATCGCGGTGGCCTGGCTGGAAGAAGCCCGTCTGCTGGAGCGCCAGGAAAATCATACCCGCGTCTTTCCGGGCAGTTTGCAGGTGGCTAGTATCGATGAGGCCAGAGTCTTGCTGCAGAAAAAGCTGGAGCCGAATGCCGACATCGAGCCTTATATCGTGCTGCTGTCGCAGTTGTTTTATAGCGAAGACGACGAAGGCATCAGCACCGACGACCTGATGCTTGCTACCGGCCGCAATTCTCATGAAGTGCAGAGCATGTTGCGCGAGCTGGACCGCTTTAAACTGGTGTCCAACGATACCGAAATCGGCGTCACGCTGTACCGCGATCCCGACACGGTCGATAGGCTGGAGGACTTGCGCAAGCTGGAAGACGCGTTGATCGCCAGCTTGCGCGAGGAAGCGCCGGACGCGGATCGGGAGCAATGGCAGATTCTGAATGTGCGGCGGCTGTGCGATACCTTGCGCCGCGAGGCCGGCGTGGAGTTGACGCCGGACAAATTGACGCGTTTGATGAAATCGTTTGCCGAAGCCTTTGGCGATAATACCAGCCTGCGCGGTTTTTTTGCGTTACGCCCGGCCGGCCAGGACAATCGCTATCTGAAATTGCTGCGCAGCTGGCAGAAGATAGATGACATCCGCTGCAAGCGCATGCGGCTGGCTCAGGCCTTGCTGAATTACTTTCTGGTGCAACGCCAGGGCAATAATCTGCTGGTCACCTGCAAGCAAGGCGATTTGGAAGCAGCTTTGCGAGTCGATCTGACGTTACAGGATCTGGATGTACGCGATTGGAATGTGGCTTTGGCGGCGGCGTTGATTTATCTGGACAGCAACGAAGTATTGCATCTGGCCCGTGGCAAGGCCGTGTTCCGGGCGGCGATGAGCATTCAGCTGAATGCCGAAGCCCGGCGCCGGCAGTTTAAAAAATCAGATTACGCCGAGCTGGCCTTGCATTACAAGGACAAGATCATCCAGGTGCATGTGATGGCGGAATACGCGCGGCTGGCGCTAGGCAAGATTCAGGCGGCGATGGCGTTTATCGTCGATTACTTTGCCATGGATAGACACGAATTTGTACGCCGCTATTTTGCCGGCCGCCAGGATATTCTGGAAATGGCCACCACTGAGGCCGCGCATCGACGCATTCTCAGCGATCTGCAAAATCCGGAACAACAAGCCATCGTCGCCGCGCCGCCGGAAGGCAGTCAACTGGTGCTGGCCGGCCCCGGTTCCGGCAAGACCAGGGTCATCGTGCATCGGGTGGCCTGGTTACTGCGCGAATGCATGGTGTTGCCGGAAGACATCATGGTTTTGAGCTATAACCGTTCGGCGGCCGTCGAAATTCGTAAACGCTTGTGGGCCTTGATCGGCGCGGATGCCGTTGGTGTAACCGTGCAAACCCTGCACAGCCTGGCGATGCGCTTGACCGGCACCAGTTATGCTGTCGCCGCCGAGCATGGCGAGACAGTCGATTTTTCCGCCGTTATCAAAAACGCCACCACGCTCTTGAAACAAGCGGAGCAGGGCGACGACATCGGTCCGGGCATACAACGCGACCGCTTGCTGTCGGGCTTGCGCTATCTGCTGGTCGACGAATATCAGGACATCAACGCCGAGCATTACGAGTTGATTAGCGCGTTGGCCGGCAGGGCTATCAATAGCGAGGACGATAAATTGTCGCTGTTGGCGGTGGGCGACGACGATCAGAATATTTACGCGTTTGGCGGCGCGAACGTTCGCTTCATCAAACAGTTTACCGAGGACTATCAGGCCAGGACTTTTTACCTGATCGAAAACTACCGCTCCACGGCGCATATCATTCATTGCGCGAATCGGGTGATTGCGCCGGCGCGGGAGCGGATGAAAACCCAGCAGACCATCCAAATCAATTACGCCCGCCGAGATGCGGCGGATGGCGGCGAATTTGCCAAACTGGATAGTTTGACTCAAGGCCGGGTGCATATCCTGGAAACCCCGGCGCCGCTCTATGGTGAAGTCGAGCTGGCGCTGGCCGAATTGATTCGGTTGAACAGGCTGGCAAACGCAGGTCAAACCAGCCATTGGGGCCGTTTTGCGGTGATCGCCAGACATTGGGAAACGTTGGAACCAATGGCGGAATTGTGCCGGTTGCAAGGCATTCCGGTGCGCTTGATGCGCGACAAGTATCTATTGAATTTGTATAGCACGCGGGAAGGCTATGGCTTGCTGGCATTATTGAACAAGCAAGGGCGAAAGTCTCGCAAACCCCGGCTGTTGTTGCGCTGGGGGACGTTGTCGCGCTGGTTCAAACGCCGCTATCGTCAGAAGGTGGACGACCCGATCGAACATCCCTATCGAGCCATGCTGGCGCAATTCATCAGTGCCTCCGAATCGATCGCGCCAGGATGCCAGCAGGTGGTCAGCAATCTGGTCGAAGCGCTTTACGAATTCGATTCCGGTAGTCAGATCGGCGAAAACGATAGCCGGCATGCGCCGTTGTTGTTATTGACGGCGCATCGTGCCAAGGGCTTGGAATTCGATCATGTGCTGATTCTGGATGGCGGCGGCTGGCAGCAAACCCGCGACGAAGAGCGGCGGTTATTCTACGTGGCGATGACCCGGGCCCGCAAGACCCTGACTTTGTCTACCAGATCAGGTGGGCGGCATGCTTTCGTTCGCGATTGCGAAGCGCTTTGCGTTAAAACGCAGCCGCAAGCCACTCGCGAGTTTCAAGCGCTGGGCCAACGCACTTGGCTGGCCGATTTGGGGCAAGTCGTATTGTCATGGCCGGGATATTTCGCGCCGGATAAGGCTATTCACCGGGCGATTGCGCAGCTGGAGGTCGGCTGCGAATTGATCTTGCGTACCAGGAGCGACGGGCAAACCGGTTGGGAACTGGCGGACAAAAACGGTGTGGCGGTTACCCGAATGGCTTTGGCTTTTACGCCGCCGCCGGGCAATATCGTGGCGGTAAGGGTGGCGGCGATTGCGGTTTGGCACAGAAAGTCCGGCGATGACGAAAAACTGCGTTGCGAGCATTGGGAGGTGGTGTTGCCGGAAATTTCGTATATGCCGCGCTGATGCGCTAAAAAACCGATAAAAGCACTTATAACTGTGCCAGATGCGCGCTTAAGTCTTTAACATCGAATTTGCCGACTTTGTGCATCGCGATGGCGCCCTGGCGGTCGATCAAAAAAGTGGTCGGCGTCAGTTGCACATTGCCGAAGGCTCGGACATGGCGGCCGTCGATATCCAGCGCGACCGCGTACGGCAACTGTCTTTCCTTGCTTAGCGTTTGCACGCGGCTGGGCGGGTCGTAGGGCATCGCCACCGCGACGATTTGCAAGCCGCGATCCTTGAATTGCTCATGCAGAGCGATTAAATCCGGTATTTCCTCGATGCAGCTGGGACAATCCGTCGCCCAAAAAGTGATTAGTACCGGTTTGCCTTTCAAGTCGGCAATGGCGAGCTGTTCGCCTTTTAAGGTGGTGAAGACGGCATTGGGGGCTAGGCTTTTCGTGTAGGTCAGCCACCAGGCGATGACGCCTAGCAAGCAAATGGCCGAAAGGACGCCAAGCGCCGATTTTATTCTCATAAGCAAGGGATATCCGGTAGTGGGTCTGGAACGCGCATTACGGCGATTATAGCAAAGCTGCTAGAATGCAGACTTTATCCAATAATCCAGTCAAGGCGATGAAAAAGATACTGATTTCAGACAAGCTCGCGGAAGATGGCATTAATTTCTTAAATGCACAGGAAGGCATACAGATACATATTCAAACCGGTCTGAATGAAGATGCGCTGTGTGAGATTATCCCGGAATACGATGCCTTGCTGATTCGCAGCGATACTCAGGTGACTGCGCGGGTATTAAAAGCGGCGACGCGTCTGAAAGTGGTCGGCCGCGCCGGCATCGGGGTGGATAACGTCGATTTAAATGCTGCCACCGAGCAAGGCATCATCGTGATGAACACCCCGGACGCCAATGCGACGACGACGGCGGAATTGGCGATTGCCCATATGTTTTCCTTGAGCCGCAATCTGCCGATCGCCAACCAGTCGGTGAGAGAAGGCAAATGGGAGCGCTCCAAGTTGATGGGTGCCGAAATTGCCCATAAGACCTTGGCGGTGCTGGGCTTCGGCACCATAGGCCGGATCGTCGCGCAACGCGGCAACGGCTTGGGCATGCGGGTCATCGCTTACGATCCGTTCGTGGCGCCCGACATTTTTACCAAGCACGGCGCGGAAATGGTTGATCTGGATACTTTGGTCAAACAAGCCGACTATCTGACCCTGCATTGCCCTTTACTGGAAAAAACTAAAAACATCATCGGCCGCGCGCAGTTGGCGGTGATGAAAAAATCGGCGCGCTTGATTAACTGCGCACGCGGCGGCTTGGTCGATGAAACGGCTTTGTTCGACGCCTTGAAAGAAGGCCGTATCGCCGGCGCGGCGCTGGATGTATACGAAAACGAGCCGCCCAAGGATTCGCCGTTGTTGACGCTGGATAATGTGGTGTTTACGCCGCATTTAGGTGCTTCGACCAAGGAGGCGCAAGTGGCGGTCAGCGTGGAGATTGCCCGGCAGGCGGTTAAATATTTGCAGACCGGCGAAGCGGTCAATGCCTTGAATCTGCCCAGATTGTCGGCCGAAGAGTTGAAAAACGCCCAGCCGTTTATGAATCTTGCCAATATTCTCGGCAAGGTGCTGGTCGGCTTGATCGATAAGCCGATCGAAAAGCTGGAAGTGGCGGTGTTTGGTAAGGCTGCGCGGGTCAAAATCCGGCCGATCTCGGCCGAAGCGATGGTGGGTTTACTGGGTGGGCAGTTTTCCACGCCGGTCAATCGGGTGAATGTCGAGAATATTGCCAAGCGCCAGGGTATTACCTTGATCGAGTCGCAGACCGATGAATCCGAAGGCTATCAGTCCTTGATCAAGATCACCGGACATTGCGGCGACAAATCGGTGTCCCTGGCCGGCACCTTGTTGGGCGACCAGCACCCGCGTCTGGTCAGTATCAATCAATTCGAAATCGAAGTGGTACCGGAAGGCGCGTTATTGATTACGCGTCATGACGACAAGCCGGGCGTGATCGCCGCGATCAGTTCGATCCTGGGCGCCGCCAATATCAATATTACCCGGATGCAGGTCAGTATTGCCGACGAGCACCAGTTGGCAATGATGGTGATCAGTGTGTCCAATCCTTTAAACGAACAGGTGTTGAAGTCGGTTTGCGAAGTGCCGGCGGTACATACGGCGAGGCAAATTGCTTTATGAGTTTTGATGTTATTTGTTTTGATTGCGACAGCACATTGAGCCGGGTCGAGGGTATAGACGAACTGGCCCGTCGCCACGGTTTGTTCGAACAAGTGGCGGCATTGACCGAGGCGGCGATGAACGGCGAGCTGGCGCTGGAAGCCGTTTATGCCAACCGGCTGGAGTTGATCAAGCCGGATAAGGCGGCGATAGAGTGGCTGGCGGAGTTGTATATCGCCGAAATGGTCGAAGGCGTCAGCGAAACCATTCAGACCTTGCAGGCCAATCAGAAGCTGATTCATATCATCAGCGGCGGCTTGCGTCAGGCAATTTTGCCTTTGGCCGAGCAGCTGGGGATTCCGGAAGATCATGTGCATGCGGTCGATGTGCTATTCGATGAGGATGGCAATTATCAGGATTTCGCCAGGCATTCGCCTTTGGCCGTCAGCGGCGGCAAGGCGCGGATTTGCCGACGGCTGAGAATGCATCATTCGTCCTTGGTGATGATAGGCGACGGCAAGACCGATCTGGAAGCCAAATTGGCCGGCGCGTATATGATCGGTTTCGGCGGCGTCGTGCGCCGGCCCTTGGTTGAGGAGCAGGCCGACCACTATGTCGCGGACGCTTCGCTGGCGGCGATATTACCGCTGGTATTGTAAGCTAAGGGTCGATAAGCGGGCGCGACGATGATAAAATCCTTAAATTTTTAAAAGATTCAGAGAGATACAATGGCAGGGCATAGTAAGTGGGCTAACATCAAGCATCGCAAAGGCGCTCAGGACGCAAAACGCGGCAAGATTTTTACCAAAATGATTCGCGAGATTACCGTGGCCGCGAAGGGTTCCGGCGGCGGCGATCCCTCCAACAACCCGAGTCTGCGCACCGCTATCGATAAGGCGCTCGGCGCCAACATGAAACGCGATACCATCGATAACACCATCAAAAAAGCTATCGGCGCGGTCGACGGTGTAGTCTATGAAGAAGTGCGTTATGAAGGTTATGGTCCTGGCGGCACGGCGGTGATGGTCAATTGCTTGACCGATAACCGCAATCGCACCGTGGCCGATGTCCGGCATGCGTTCTCCAAGGCTGGCGGCAATTTGGGTACCGACGGTTCGGTGGCTTATATGTTCCGCAAGGCCGGGATTATCAGCTATTCCAACGAAGTCGATGAAGATGCGTTGATGGAAGCGGCGATGGAAGCCGGCGCCGAGGATGTCGTCACCAATGACGACGGCTCCATCGATGTGTTCACCACCCCGGAAGATTATCTGACCGTCAAGGAAGCCATGGTCGCCGCCGGGTTTGAGCCGGAAAACGCCGAAGTGACGATGCACGCGGACGTCAAAACCGAACTGGACGCCGAGGCAGCGGAAAAAATGCTGAAGTTGATCGACAGGCTGGAAGATCTGGACGATGTGCAGGATGTGTATTCCAATGCCGACATCAGCGACGACATCATGACTGCACTCGATGCCTAATCACTCGATTAAATTACCCGCACCAATACACTGTTGACCAGAATTTTAGGTATCGATCCAGGTTCGCGCATCACCGGATACGGGGTGGTGGAGTCCACGCCGCGCGGCATTCGTTATGTGGCCAGCGGCTGTATTCGGGTCAAGTCCGACCAGTTCCCCGAGCGCTTGAAGCAGATTTTCGACGGTGTCAGTCAAGTCATCGAATTGTACCGGCCTGAGCAAATGGCCATTGAGCAAGTATTCATGCACAAGAACGCCGATTCGGCCTTAAAGCTGGGCCAGGCGCGCGGTGCGGCTATTTGCGCCACGCTGAATCGAGATTTGCCGGTGTTCGAATACGCCGCGCGGCAGGTGAAGCAGGCCTTGGTGGGTAAAGGTAATGCCGATAAGCTGCAAGTCCAGCACATGGTGAAAATTTTGTTGAGTATTCAAGGTGATATGCAAATCGACGCCAGCGACGCGCTGGCGATCGGTTTGTGCCACAGCCATTATCAGGAAACCGCAATGCGCTTGCAGAAGGTAAGTTCATGATCGGCTTTTTACGCGGCCGCTTGATCCACAAGGCGCCGCCGCAGCTATTGCTGGATGTGCAGGGTGTCGGCTATGAAGTGGAAGCGCCGATGAACACCTTTTACGACCTGCCGGCGCTGGGAGAGGAAGTCAAGCTGCATACCCATCTGGTGGTGAGGGAAGACGCCCATATCTTGTTCGGCTTTGCCACCGAAAACGAACGCATGCTGTTCAGGACCTTGATCAAGGTCAACGGGGTCGGTCCGAAGCTGGCGTTGACGATATTGTCCGGGCAAAGCACCGAAGAATTTTATCGCTGCGTCGACGATAACGATGTCAAAGGTTTGGTACGCTTGCCGGGCGTCGGCCAAAAAACCGCCGAGCGCTTGATTATCGAAATGCGCGGCCGCTTGCCGGAATTGAGCAAACTGTCGGTGTCGCTTGATCGATCCGGTCCGGCGACCAACTCATCGGCCAGTCCCAAGCAGGAAGCGATTAGCGCGTTGTGCGCCTTGGGTTATAAGCCGCAGGATGCGGCGCGGATGGTGCAAGCGATTGCCGTCGAGGATAAAAGCTGTGAGGACATCATTCGGCTGGCGCTACGCGGTGCGGTTAAATGATCGAAAGCGACCGTTTGGTGACCGCGCAAGGCAATAACGACGAAGAACGCGTCGATCGGGCGATTCGCCCCAAGCGCCTGAAAGATTATGTCGGTCAAAAAGAGCTGCGCCAGCAAATGGAAATTTTTATTCAGGCGGCGGTGACGCGCTCGGAAGCGCTGGATCATGTATTGATCTTCGGGCCACCGGGGTTGGGTAAGACCACCTTGGCCAATATCGTTGCCATGGAAATGAACGTCAACATTCGCCAAACTTCCGGTCCTGTGCTGGATAAAGCCGGCGATTTGGCGGCTTTGCTGACCAATCTGCAAGCGCACGACGTGTTATTCATCGATGAAATCCATAGGCTCAGCCCGGCGGTCGAAGAGGTGCTGTATCCGGCTATGGAAGACTACCAAATTGATATTATAATAGGCGAAGGCCCGGCCGCCCGCTCGATCAAGCTGGATTTGCCGCCGTTTACGCTGATAGGCGCCACCACCCGAGCCGGTTTGTTGACATCGCCTTTGCGCGACCGTTTCGGTATCGTCCAACGCCTTGAGTTTTACACCGTCGACGAGCTGGCCAGCATTGTCAGTCGGTCGGCGAAACTGTTGAATATAGGCATGGACAGTGGTGGCGCGGACGAAATCGCTTGCCGCTCGCGCGGTACGCCGAGGATTGCTAACCGGTTGTTGCGCAGAGTTCGCGACTTCGCCGAAGTCAAAGGCAACGGCACCGTGACTCGCGAGATTGCCCAGCAGGCATTGGAGATGTTGAAAATCGATCTGCAAGGTTTCGATATGCTGGACCGTAAACTGTTGACGGCCATGATCGAACATTTTCAAGGCGGTCCGGTCGGTTTGGATACCTTGGCGGCGGTGATCAGCGAAGAGCGCGGCACGGTGGAAGATGTGTTGGAGCCTTATCTGTTGCAGCAGGGTTTTATCATGCGTACCCCGAGAGGTCGGGTGGTGACGCACAAGGCTTACAGCCATTTTGGCTTGCCAGCGCCTAGGCAACAACCCGGTACCGATGACCTTTTTGATCGTTAATAATTCGTTAAGAGACGAATGAAAGAATTTAACTGGCCGGTACGAGTGTATTACGAAGATACCGATGCCGGCGGCGTAGTGTTTTACGCCAATTATTTGAAATTTTTTGAACGCGCCAGAACCGAAATGCTGCGTAGCTTGGGCTTTGAACAGGATAGCCTGATGGCTGAACAAAACCTGATTTTCGTGGTCCGCTCGGTGAAAGTCGACTATTTAAAACCCGCCCGTTTCAACGAATTGTTGGATGTGAGCGCAAAAGTCATTGAACATAAAAAAACCAATTTCACCTTTGAGCAATCGATTACCCGGCAACAGGACTTGTTATGCAATGCTGAAATTCGAATTGCCTGTCTTGATGCGCACAGCATGAAGCCCAAACTTATTCCCTCTGCTATTTTGGAACAATTAAACCAATGAATACCGATTTATCCATCCTGACGCTGGTCAAAGAAGCCAGTATCGTCGTTCAGTTTGTCATGTTCATTTTGCTGTCGGCATCGGTTGCGTCATGGACCTTCATCTTTTCCAAGCGTAAGGAACTCAGCAAGGCCATCGAGATTACCGACGATTTTGAAGACGAATTTTGGTCGGGTGTCGGTCTGGCCGAGTTGTATAAAAAAATGTCCAGCGACCGGTTCGAGCCGGAAGGTATCGAAAAAATCTTCCTGGCCGGTTACCGCGAATTCGCGCGGATGCGCCAGAAAGGCGATGTCGAACCCTCGGTACAGGTGGAAAGCGCGCAGCGGGCGATGCGGATCGAGTTATCCCGCGAGCTGGATAGGCTCGACGAGACTTTGCCGTTTTTAGCGACAGTCGGTTCCACCAGTCCGTATATCGGCCTGTTTGGTACCGTCTGGGGCATCATGAACTCGTTCCGCGCCTTGGGGGAGATTAAAAATGCCACCTTGGCCAATGTCGCGCCGGGTATTTCCGAAGCCTTGATCGCCACCGCGATCGGCTTGTTTGCGGCGATTCCGGCGGTTATTGCCTATAACCGTTTCTCCACCCGCTTGGATCGTTTGGCCGGCCGTTATGAGTTATTCGTCGACGAGTTCGTGGTATTACTGCAAAGACAGGCGCACAGCAAATGAATGTAGGCGGCAGCAATCGCAGATCGCGTAAAAAACGCGGGGTAATGGCTGAAATCAACGTCGTGCCCTATATCGACGTCACATTCGTGCTGTTGATGATATTCATGATCACCGCGCCGCTGGTACAAACCGGTGTCGATGTCGAGTTACCGCAAGCCGAAGCCGAGTCGGTGGATTTGCAGGATCAGGTGCCGGTGATCGTCTCGATCAAGAAAGACGGCAGTTTGTATGTCGATATCGGCAATGGCGACGAAGAAGCCGATACCCCGGTTGATGTCGATACCGTCAAAACCCGAGTGGCGGCGGTATTCAGAAACAATCCCAAAGCCCAGCTTTATGTACGCGGTGACCATGAAGTGGATTATGGCAGCATCGTCAAAGTGATGGTCGAACTCAAAAAAACCGGCGCGCCTAAAGTCGGCTTGATGACCGCGCCTCCGCCAGACAGTAAATAACCATAGCGCATGAGAAACTTCAAACCCTCGTTTGTATTGGCGGTTGCTTTACATATCCTGATCGTGTTGTTGTTCAGTATTAGCTTCTTGACCGACAGCGATACGGCGCAAACCTCGCCACCGGCCGACATTATCGAAGCAACCGTGATGGATGGCGCGGAAATAGACGCCGAAGCCGAGCGCTTGAAACAAAACGAAGCCAATAAGCACCAAGCCGACGTCGAGCATCAGCAACAGCTGGAAAATGCCCGAAAGGCCGAAGAACAGGCCTTGCAGCAAGCTAAAAAGCAGCGCGTGCTCGAAGAGCAAAAAATCCAGGAAGCCGCCGAGCGACGCAAGCAAGAGGCTTTGGAAGAGCAGAAGAAACAAGAGCAACTGGAAACCAAGCGCAAGGAAGAGGAAAAAAAGTTAGAGGAAGCCAAGGAACGGCGAGCTCTGGAAGAGAAAAAAGCCAAGGAAGTCGCCGAAAAGCAGAAACAGGCCGAGTTGGAGAAGCAAAAGGAGACAGCGGAAAAACAGAAGCAAGCGGAGCTGGAAAAGCAAAAGGAAGTCGAGAAACAAAAACAGCTGGAAAAACAAAAACAGCAGGAAGTGGAGCGCGAAGCCAAGCTCAAGGAACAAAAGCTAGCGGAACAAACTCGGGCCAAACAGCAGCAGGAAGCCGAAGTCAAAAAGCTGGAGCAAGAAAAGAAGTTGCAGGAACAAAAAACTCTGGAGCAGCAAAAAAAATTACAGGAACAAAAAGCCGAGGAAGCCAAGCGGCAAGAACAACTAAAACAAGCCGAAGCCAAGGCTAAAGCGGAAAAGGATCAGCAGTTGGCCGAGGAAAAAGCCAAGGCCGATAAGGAAAAACAAGCCGCGCTTAACGCCGAAAAGGCGGAAAAAGCCAAGCAAGCCGCCGAAGCCGAGGCCAGGGCCAAAGCCGAGAAGGAAAAACAATTAGCCGCCGAGAAAGCGGAAAAAGATCGGCAAGCCAAGATAGCTGCCGAAGCGGAGGCTAAAGCCAAGGCCGAAAAGGAGCGCCAAGCCAAGTTGGCGGCGGAAAAAGCCGAGAAGGCCGAGAAAGAACGACTGGCGGCCGAAGCGGCGGCAAAAGCTAAAGCCGAGCAAGAACGCCAAGCCGCGATAGCGGCTGCAGAGAAAGCCGAAAAAGATAGGCAAGCTGCAGAAGCCGCTGCGGCGGCTGCGGCAAAAGCTGCATCGGATAAGCAGGCTGTCGATTCAGCCAAACAGATGATCGCCCGAAAAGTGGAGGGTGCCTGGACGCGGCCAATCAACGCGACACAAGGCTTGAAATGCACAATTCAGGTAAAATTGTTAGCTAGCGGCGATGTGATGGATGCTGTAGTAATCAGCAGCAGCGGCGATCCGATTTTTGACCGGTCGGCCGAAAACGCGGTGAGAAAAGCCTCGCCGTTGCCAGTGCCTCAAGATAGGAATTTGTTTAATCAGGAATTTAGAGTTTTCACCTTCGTGTTTAAACCGGAATAATCAGTAAACGGAAACGAGAGAATGATGTTAATCACAAGAATTTTAGTCGGCGGTATGTTGGCTGGTATGCTCACAGTGGCGCAGGCGGCCGGTTTAACCATCGAAATTACCAAAGGCTCGCAAACCGCGGTACCCATCGCGATTGTGCCGTTTGCCCAACAAGGCTCTATCGGCAACGTCAAATTAGCCGATGTGATTAGTTCGGATTTGGGCGGCAGCGGTTTTTTCAAAGCCTTGCCCGAAGACGATATGCTGACCAAGCCCAGCGAGCCGGAACGTATCAATTTCAAGGACTGGCAGGTGCTGGGTCAAGATTACATGGCGATAGGCCAGGTGGTCGGCAACGGCGGCAGCTACAACATTCAGTTTCATCTGTTTAACGTTCATAACGGCCAGTTGCTGATGGGCTATCGTTTGACGGCGGGTGCCAACGAATTGCGCCGTGCCGCGCATCACATCAGCGATTTGATTTACGAAAAACTCACCGGTCGCAAGGGTGCGTTTAATACCCGTATCGCCTATGTGACCAGCGTCGGTCGCGGCAACGGTAAACAATATATGCTGCAAGTGGCGGACGCCGACGGCTATAACCCGCGCACCATCGCCGAGTCGCCGGAACCGATCATGGCGCCTGCCTGGTCGCCGGACGGCAGCAAAATCGCTTATGTGTCTTTCCATACCAAGCGTTCGGAAATTTGGATGCAAACTTTGGCAACCGGACAGCGCGAGAGTGTTTCCTCGTATCCGGGCATCAACGGCGCACCGGCTTTTTCACCGGATGGCAGTCGTCTGGCAATGACCTTGTCCAAGGACGGCAGCCCGGATGTTTATGTGTTGAATTTGGGTAGCCGGTCGTTGACTCGCTTGACCAGCGGTTTATCGATCGATACCGAACCGACTTGGTCGCCGGACGGCAGCTCTATATTATTTACCTCCGATCAGGGCGGCAAACCGCAGCTTTACCTGATGCCTGCTTCCGGCGGCAAAGCCAGTCGCGTAACTTTCCAGGGCGATTACAACGCCAGGGGCCGTTTTTCCGCCGACGGCAGAAGCCTGGCGATGGTCACCGGCAGTGGCGGTGGTTACAAGATAGCCGTCATGGATATGGCCTCGCGTACCGTCAACGTATTGACTGAAGGCAATCTGGACGAGTCGCCCAGCTTTGCGCCGAATGGCAGCATGGTCTTGTTTGCCGCGAATCGCGGCGGTCGATCGGCTTTATCGGTGGTGTCCACCGACGGCGCCATGCAACAGAAATTGGCATTCGAGAGTGGCGAGGTCCGCGAACCGGCCTGGGCACCTTGATTGCGATCGCGATAGCCCTCAAACTATCGATACCTGAGTTTTACTTAATATCTGGAGAAAATTGATGAGATTTAACAAAACCTATTTGGCTTTAGCCATGACTGCGATTTTGATAACAACCGGCTGCAGCTCAACCGAAGAAGAAGGTTTGGCCGAGTCAACCCAAGGTACCGACGCTTCGACCAGCGGCTATGCCGATGGCTCTATGTCCGGTAGCCAATTCGGTTCAGGCTCTGGCCTTGGTTCCGGTTCCGGCGCTAACTTGGGCCCCGAATTCAGCGACCCTAACAACCCATTATCGAAACAAGTGATTTACTTTGAATTGGACAGCAGCCAAGTCAAACAAGACTACGTGCCTGTCGTCGCGGCGCATGCGCGTTATTTGGCTTCGCATCCCAATCAACACGTGATTTTGTCCGGCCACGCCGACGAGCGCGGTTCCAGCGAATACAACATCGCCTTGGGCGAACAACGCGCTAAATCGGTGGAAAGAATGATGCGTTCGCAAGGCGTCACCGCCGGCCAATTGGAAGTGGTTAGCTATGGCGAAGAAAAACCGGCTACCGGCGGACACGACGAATCGGCATGGCAAATGAATCGCCGCGTGGAAGTTGGCTATCAATGAGTAAGCGTGCGCTTCTGATGTTGGGTCTTGGCTTGGGCTTTTGCGCCGAAGCCGATGCCGCGCCAGTCAACAGCGCCGGGTACCCGGCGGCCAACGGCTATGCGCAGCAGGCCGCCGCGCCAACCGACAATGCTATTTTTGAAGTGTTGGGTAGATTGGAGCAGTTACAATCGGAAGTGCAGCAATTGCGCGGCATGGTCGAAGAGCAATCGCAGACCATTGCCGATTTGCAAAGGAAACAGAGCAATATGTATTCCGATCTTGACGATAGGATGCAGGCTTTGACGGCGGGTACTCAAGGCGCGCAAGCGCAGCCAGGTCAAACTCCGGCAGCGCAAGCGGCGGCTGGAGAGGCGACTGCGGTAGCGCCTGGGGCGGCAACCCCGGCTCAACCGGCTACAGCAGCACCAGTATCGCCCAGCCCTGCGCCGGCGGCGCCTGTCGCCAGCCCGACACCTGCTCAGCAAGCCCCTGCGGCCGTGGCTGAAAACAAGGCTGCTGCCGCGACGGTGACGTCAGGCAACGAGAAGGAGCGGTATCAGGCGGCCTACGATACCTTGCGTAACGGCCACAATGCTCAAGCCATTAAAATGTTTCAAGATTTGCTGAAAGATTTTCCGGCCGGCGAGTTTTCCGATAATTCGCAATATTGGCTGGCGGAAGCCTATAAGATCAACCGCGAATTCGATGCGGCGCGCGCGGCTTTTAACAAGGTGGTTAGTCAATATCCCAACAGTTCCAAAGTGCCCGATGCCCTGTTGAAACTGGGTTATATCGAATTCGATACCCAAAATATCGCAAAAGCTCGCGATTATCTGACCAGGGTGACGACCAGTTATCCGGATACCACTGCGGCGCATCTGGCGGCGAAAAAACTGGCGCAAATGCCTCAATAAGCCGGCGTTCGGATGGATCAATCGCTGCGCATTACCGAAATTTTCTATTCCTTGCAGGGTGAGGCGAATACGGTGGGACTACCTACCGTATTTATTCGCTTGACCGGCTGTCCGTTACGCTGCTCCTACTGCGATACCGCTTATGCGTTTAGCGGTGGCGAAAAACTCGGCATCGACGAAATTTTGCGGCAAGTCGGCCTCTACAACACTCGCTACGTGACGGTGACCGGCGGCGAACCGCTGGCTCAACCGGCTTGCAATCCTTTGATGGTCCGGTTGCTCGACGCCGGTTACCATGTTTCGTTGGAAACCAGCGGAGCGTTGGATGTTTCGACTGTCGATAGCCGGGTCAGCAAGGTGATGGACCTAAAAACGCCGAGTTCCGGCGAGATGGCTCGCAATCGCTACGAGAACATTCAATATTTAACGGTTCGCGATCAGGTTAAATTCGTCATCGCCAATAACGCCGATTACCAATGGGCCAAGCAACAGCTTGAACAATATCATTTACCTGAATTCTGCGAAATTCTATTTTCGCCGGTGATGGATGTGATGTCACCCACCGAGTTGGCCGAGTGGATATTGGCGGATCAGTTGCTGGTTCGTTTTCAAATTCAATTACATAAATTTCTCTGGAATGACGCGCGCGGAAAATAAGGCCAAATCCAGGCCAGCCATCATATTATTGTCCGGCGGCTTGGATTCCGTCACGGTATTGGCGCTGGCCAAGCAACAAGGTTTCACTTGCTACGCCTTGAGTTTCGATTACGGTCAACGCCACAATGCCGAATTGGAAGCCTCCAAAAGAATAGCCCAACGCTATCAGGTGACGGATCATAAGATTATCAATCTGGGCTTAAGCGCGATTGGTGGTTCGGCCTTGACCGACGCCAAGATCGATGTGCCAACTTCGCCGCAAGCCGGGATTCCGGTGACGTATGTGCCGGCCCGAAATACTATCTTTCTGGCTTTTGCGTTGGGTTGGGCGGAAGTGTTGAATGCGCACGATGTGTTTATCGGCGTCAATGCCGTCGATTATTCCGGTTACCCCGATTGTCGGCCGGAGTTCATCAAAGCCTTCCAGGATATGGCCAATCTGGGTACCAAGGCTGGCGTCGAAGGTCATAAAATTCAGATTCACACGCCGTTGATAGCACTGAGTAAGGCCGAAATCATCGGGCAAGGTATGGCGCTAGGCGTCGATTACGCCGATACCGTTTCTTGCTATTCGGCAGATGTCGACGGCCGGGCCTGCGGCGTTTGCGATGCTTGTCGCTTGCGGGCCGCCGGTTTTCAAAATCTGGGCGTGGCCGATCCGACCCGTTATCGGCGCAATAACCCGGCTTGACGCGCATTTATAAAAAACACTAATGGCACGAGCCATTATTTGTCGGCTAAGCTATTCGGTAGTTTTAAACGAATTTACCGTCGATCCGAGGGTTCGCGAATATGCATATCAATCAAGCCAAATCCCAGTTTGTCGCTGTGGCATCCATTGCCGCCGAGCTGAGCGCGGTGATGGAAGTAGCCAAGGAAATTTCCTTGGCGGCGGCCAATGCCAAGGCTATCGCTTTTCGTGCCGGCGAAAAGGCCAAGGGTTTTCAGCCGATCACCGATTTTATCAACGAGTTGGCCAAGGACACGATCGAATTGGTCAATAGCATTAACGAATTTGCCTTTCTGCTTTATCGGTTGACGGTCAATGAACAACGTATGACCGAGGCCTGTCGCCGTTTCGAGCGCGTCGAGCAATTGGCCGTTGGTGCGCGATATGCTGATTCCTTGGCGATACCGTTGCAAGACGCCAGGCAAAAAGCTCAAACTTGTCATCGGGAATTTATCGCCCATGTTTCCGAGTTGCTGATCAAATTAGCCGAGGTGATGCATCCGGCCAGAGCCGCGCGGGTGATTGCCGCCAATTCCCGGATCGAAGCCTCGCAAGCTGGCGAATACCTGCAAAGTCTGCAAGCAGTGGCCGAAAGCGTCGATCATGCTGCGCAGATTATCAACGATAAGGTGCACAAATGCCGGAGCGCGTTGACGGTTATCAATATCGCCGAGTAGCCCTGTCACCCCCCATTGCCTAGAGGTACCGTTAGCATGAGAATGACCAAAATTTACGAGGGAGCGTACCAATGGATTATGTTGGGTCGCGATCCGCATAAGCCCGAGAAAATTATCGATACCAACCAGTATATGGTCAGAACCGCCAATCGCTGTTTGTTGATCGATCCGGGCGGCATAGAACTGTTTGCGCCGATGCTGGCGGCGGTGTTGCACCATGCGCCGGTCGAGGAGATCACCGATTTGTTCGCTTCGCATCAGGACCCTGACATTATTTCGTCCTTGGGTTTGTGGGATCAGGCGCTGCCGCACGCCAAGTTGCATGCCGCCGCTTTGTGGGAAGGTTTTTTAAGGCATTTCGGCTGCGAATCCATCGAATACGTCGCGATACCCGATCATGGCGGCGTCATCAATCTTGGTGCTACCGAACTACAAATCGTGCCGGCGCATTATCTGCATTCGTCCGCCAACTTTCATCTTTACGACCCGCAGGCCAAAATTCTGATGTCCGGCGATGTCGGCGCCGCCTTGGAAGCGCCCGGCGGGCCGGTTTTTGTCGATAATTTTGACACCCATATCGAGAAAATGAGATTTTTTCACCAACGCTGGATGCCCTCCAATCAAGCCAAACGAGCTTGGATAGACCGGGTCAGAAAACTGGATATTCAGATTCTGGCGCCGCAACACGGCCGGATGTTCAAGGGCGACGACGTCAAGCGTTTTCTGGATTGGTTCGAGGCTTTGCAAGTAGGGATTGCCGTATAAAACAAGCATTTGCCAAAAATTGGGTTTATAATCCGGCCATTAGGAGCCCCCGTCGTGAGATGGGGGTTTTTTGTTAGTGAGAGTAGTTGGGGTATCTCATCAAGCATGGCGCAAAAACTTTATATACAGACTAACGGTTGTCAAATGAACGAGTACGATTCCGACAAGATGCGGGACGTACTGATGGCATCGCACGGCATGGAGTTGACGGACATTCCGGAACACGCCGATGTGTTATTGCTGAACACTTGTTCGATTCGTGAAAAAGCCCAGGAAAAAGTGTTTTCCGCGGTCGGGCGCTGGAAAAAAATCAAGGACAAACGCCCCGAAGTGATCATCGGTGTCGGCGGCTGCGTAGCCAGTCAGGAAGGCGCGGCGCTACAAAAGCGCGCGCCGTATGTCGACATCGTCTTCGGTCCGCAAACCCTGCATCGCTTGCCGGAACTGTTGAACCAGGCGCGCAGCGGCAGTAAGCATGTGGTGGATATTTCCTTTCCGGAAATCGAAAAATTCGACAACTTGCCCGAACCGCGTGCCGAAGGTCCGAAGGCCTATGTATCGGTGATGGAAGGCTGCAGCAAATACTGTACTTACTGCGTGGTGCCCTACACCCGCGGCGAAGAAGTCAGTCGGCCGCTGAACGACGTCATCGCCGAGATCGAAACCTTGGCCAAACAGGGCGTGCGCGAGATCAACCTGTTAGGCCAGAACGTCAACGCTTATCGCGGGGCGATGGAAGACGGCGACAGCGCCAGTTTCGCGCTATTGCTGCATTTTGTCGCCGCTGTCGATGGTATCGACCGGATTCGCTTCACCACCTCGCATCCATTGGAATTTAGCGACGACATCATTGAAGCCTTTGCCGAGATTCCGCAGTTGGTCAATCATCTGCATTTGCCGGTGCAAAGCGGCAGTAATCGGATTTTGGCCGAGATGAAACGCGGCCACGTCCGCGAGGATTATCTGGAGATCATGCGCAAAATCAAAGCCGTGCGGCCTGGCATTAGCTTGTCGTCGGATTTCATCGTCGGTTTCCCCGGCGAAACCGAGCAGGATTTCGAAGATACCATGGCGCTGATCGAGGAAGTCGGTTACGACTTTTCCTATAGCTTTATCTTTAGCGCCAGACCGGGTACGCCCGCGGCTAACTTTGCCGACGATGTCAGTATGGCAATCAAGGAACAGCGTTTGCAGCGGCTAAAAGGACGTTTGAACGAGATGTTCATGGCCATTTCCGAGTCCATGATCGGCAGCGTGCAAAGCGTCTTGGTGGAAGGTATTTCCAAGAAAAATCCGTTGCATCTGACCGGGCGTACCGAGAATAACCGAGTGGTTAATTTCGCCGCGCACCCGCGTTTGATCGGGCAATTCGTCGATGTGCTGATCATGGAAGCCTTGCCTAACTCGCTACGGGGTCGCCTTGTAGAATCGTCCATCGAAAAAATTACCCAGACCGCCTAGTGTTAACTGCCAGCCATTTTTCTCAAGAAATCACCTTGTTACCTGCCGATGCGCAACGCTTGTCCAACTTTTGCGGACAATTGGATGCGCATATCCGTCAGATCGAACAACGCTTGCATGTCGAGATCGCCAATCGCAGCAATCATTTCAAAGTCACCGGCGTCGACGGCGCGGTCAAGGCGGCGTGTGCGGTGATCCAGAAGCTATTCGAGCTGACCGAGCGCGAGGAAATTACCCCGGAGCAAGTGCATCTGAGTTTGCAGGATGCCAGCATCGACCAATTGATGCAGGAAACGCCGCCGGTCAGGGTTGAACAAGTGGCGATAAAAACCAAGCGCGGCGTAATCAAGGGCCGCGGCCATAATCAACAGGATTATCTGCGCAAAATCCTGTCGCACGACATCAATTTCGGCGTCGGTCCGGCTGGCACCGGCAAGACTTATCTGGCGGTGGCCTGCGCGGTCGAGGCGCTGCAAAACGAAACGGTGCGGCGGATTGTGCTGGTGCGGCCGGCGGTGGAAGCCGGCGAGAAGCTGGGATTTTTGCCGGGCGACATGGCGCAGAAAGTCGATCCTTATCTGCGGCCGTTGTACGACGCCTTGTATGACATGCTCGGTTTCGAGCGGGTGGAAAAGCTACTGGAAAAGAACGTCATCGAAGTGGCTCCGTTAGCGTTCATGCGTGGTCGGACCTTGAACGACTCTTTCATTATTCTCGACGAAGCGCAAAACACCACTACCGAGCAGATCAAGATGTTTTTGACACGGGTCGGTTTCGGTTCGACGGCGGTGATTACCGGTGACGTCACCCAAATCGATTTGCCCAACGAAAAAATGTCTGGCCTAAAACATGTTTTGAAAGTGTTGAAGGATGTCGAAGGTATCAGCTTCACATTTTTCGGCGTACGCGATGTGGTTAGACACCCCCTGGTGCAGCGGATAGTCGCGGCTTACGAGCAGTACGAGCAAGAGCAAAGCCCCGCCTCCTAAGTCATGAATTATATCGATTTACAAATCGCCACTTCGGCGGTGCATCCCGAGCCCGAGCAGTTTCAACGCTGGGTGAATGCGGCTTTGGAGTCTTTCGAGAATAATGACGAGGATAGCGAGATCGTGATTCGTTTGGTCGACGCTGCGGAAAGCGCCGAGCTGAATCAGCAATATCGCCATAAGAACGGTCCCACCAATATTTTGAGTTTTCCGTTTGAAGTACCGGACGGCATGGAAATGGATTTGCTGGGGGATCTGGTGATTTGCGCGCCGCTGATCGCCCTGGAAGCCGAGCAACAAAATAAATTAGCCGAGCATCACTGGGCGCATATCACTGTACACGGCGTACTGCATTTGTTAGGGTATGACCATGTCGAGGAACAGGATGCCGAAGAAATGGAAGCGCTAGAGATAGAAGTTTTAAGTAGATTAGACATAGCCAACCCTTATATGGAGGATAATAAGCAATGAGCGATGGTAACCCCCCGAGTAGTCAGCCCCATAAGAGTTTGATCGAACGCATCGGTCATTTTCTGAGTGGGGAACCGCAAGATCAGGAAGACTTGCTGGAGATATTGAGAGAGTCGCAAGAAAAACATCTGCTGGATTCCGATGCGCTGTCCATGATGGAGGGCGTGATGCATGTGGCGGAAATGCGGGTTCGCGACATCATGATTCCGCGTTCGCAAATGGTGGTGGTGCCTAGAGACGCGGAGCTGGAAACCATCTTCCCGCTGGTCGTCGAATTTGCCCATTCCCGTTTTCCTGTCATCGAAGAAGATCGCAGTAAAGTCGTCGGCGTGTTACTCGCCAAAGACTTACTGGCCCACGCGTTGCGCGATAAAACCCTGAAAGTGGAAGATGTGATGCGGCCGGTCAACGTGGTACCGGAAAGCAAGCGTTTAAACGTGTTGCTAAAAGAGTTCCGCACCGAACGTAATCACATGGCCATCGTCGTCGACGAATATGGCAATGCCGCGGGATTGGTCACCATCGAAGACGTGCTGGAGCAAATCGTCGGTAAGATCGAAGACGAGCATGACGACGACGAAGTACAGGAGTTTATTTCGCAACGTGGCGAAAAAGAATTTATTGTCAGTGCGTTGACGCCCATCGAAGAGTTCAACGACTATTTTTCCGCCGATCTGGAAGACGACGAGTACGATACCCTGGGCGGACTGATCGTGCAGCGTTTGGAACATTTTCCGAAGAAAGGCGAAAAAGTCGAGCTGGACGATTTTTGTTTCGAGGTTTTGCGCGCCGATAATCGGCGGGTGCATCTGTTGAAGTTGAAAATCAGATAAGGCTCAATCAGCCAGATCGACCTTGATCAAAATCCGCAAATCGTTTTGGCGGGTACTGTGATTGATACCGCCGAATCCCTGGCTATCGGAACGCTCGTTGTCGGCATTGCCGGCAATTTCCACCCACTCACCCAGATTGGCTCGCAAAGACGTGTGCGCGGACTGGGTTTCGATCCGACCGTTTTGCTGGAAGCGATCCGACCAAGGTTCGATATCGATAGTGACTTGTTGACCGGTTAAGCGGGGCGTGACGGCAAAGCCCGTGCTCGCTTCTATCATCTGGGTGTTGCTGATCACCGCGTTGCCATAGCCGGAACCGTAGACACTGTAATTCTGTATAGGCCGTACCTCGCCGGTTTGAATGTGGGCCGGTTGACCTTCCAATGTCCGCAACTGCTGATGCTGTTGCCGGTTTTGCAAATCCTCGGTACTGCCGACCATGCCGCGCATGTTGATGGCATGGCGAGAGGCGGCAAGCGCCGCTTCCGCATTCAACTCGGCGGCGGTTTTGCTGCTGGTTTGCAGTACGCTGATCAATAAATTGCTGAGTCGGGTATCGAGCTTTTGGATTAGCGCCCGAATCTCGCCGAGTTTGGCAGGACTGGTCTTGATGATTAGGCTGGAGCCGTTGTCGATTACCCGGTCTTCGGCATCCAGCAAAGGTGCCAGCAAAGCCTGTAATTCCGTGGCCGGGCGGTTGGCGAGGGGGATGACTTCCATCACCGCCTCGTCGGCAACCGCAATGCCGTGCCAAACCATCAGACCGGCTAGCCAGGCTTTAAATTTCATTGTAAAGCGCCAGATACTGATTGGCGCTGTTTTGCCAGGAAAAATCCTTGACCATTGCATTACGTTGAATCTGCCGCCAGACGGGTTGGTTGTGGAACAGCACCAAGCTGCGTTTGATGGCTTCAATTAGCGCCGCTGCCGAGGTGTCGTTGAAGGCGATGCCGCTGGCGGTGCCGTTGGCGATGCTTTCCGGCAAGGCATCGACGACCGTGTCCGCCAAACCGCCGGTTTTTCTGACGATGGGCAGCGTGCCGTAGCGTTGGCTGTACATCTGGTTCAAACCGCAGGGTTCGAAGCGCGATGGCATCAGAAATATATCGGCGCCGGCTTCGATCTGATGCGCTAAACGCTCGTCGTAACCGATGGTGATAGCCATTTTTTCAGGATACAGGCGGGCAAATTCTTGCAGCCGGTATTCGATGCTCTTGTCGCCGCTGCCTAACAGCGCGAATTGTAATGGCAGCGTGGTCATTTCTTGCAGACAACTCAGTACCAAGTCGATGCCTTTTTGTTCGACCAGTCGGCCTATCAGGCCGAACAATGGTAATTCCGAATCTACCGGCAAGCCCAATTGCTGTTGCAATGCAGCTTTGTTGACTTTCTTGTCTTTCAAGGTTTTGACGCTGTAAGTATGGGTGATATACGCGTCGCTAGTCGGATCCCACACAGATGTGTCTATGCCGTTGATGATGCCTCGCAGATGTTCTTGCTTATGCGCCAACAGCCCTTCCAAACCATAACCGAATTCCGGTGTCTGGATTTCCTGGGCATAGGTGGGGCTCACGGTGGTGATCCGGTCGGCGTAACTCAGGCCGCCTTTGATGAAAGACAGCATGCCGTGGAATTCCAGACCGTCCGGATGCAGCAATTGTCCGGGCAAGTTCAGTTGTGAATAGGTATTGCCGGGGAATAGGCCTTGATAGGCCATGTTATGAATCGTAAAAATGGTTGCCGGCGGATGTGATTCCAGGGACAGCAAGGCCGGTACCAAGCCGGTTTGCCAGTCGTTGCAGTGCACGATGTCGGCATGCCAATCCAGATAGGCGCGATTCATCGCCACTTCCACGATGATCCGGCAGAACAGCGCGAAGCGTTCGCCGATATTCGCCCAGGGCCGGCCGGCTTCATCGAGATAGGGGTTGCCGGGAAAATTGAAGAATGGCGGATAATCGACCAGCCAGACAATGACATTGTTGCCGGGCAAGCGGGTTTCCAGCAGGTTGACATCGCAATTGTTGACCCGAACCGTACAGAGGTAGCGGCCGGGCTCGCAATTTTTGATGGCCTGGTAATTGGGCATGATGATGCGCACGTCCTGGCCTAGTTCAGCAAGGGCTGGTGGCAGGCTGCCGGCGACATCGGCTAAACCGCCGGTCTTGATTAAAGGGTGGGTTTCGCTGCTCGCGAACAGAATTTTTTTCATAACGGTTAAAACTACATTCTCAGAATAATGCCGGCCAAGGGCGGCAAGGTAACGGAAATGGAGTGGTCCTGATTCATCCACGGTTGCGGTTCGGAATGCACGGCGCCGTTGCCGGCATTGCTGCCGTCGTAATATTGGGAATCGGAGTTGAAGATTTCGTGGTAGATGCCCGGATTGGGCACGCCAATTCGGTATTGCTCGCGCGGTACCGGCGTGAAGTTCAGAATGACGATCAAGTCTTCATGCGCGGATTTGCGTCGATAGCTAATGATGGATTGCTGATAATCGTGGCAATCGATCCATTCAAAGCCCTGGTGCTCGAAATCGTAGCGGTGTAATGCCGGATGGTCGGCGTAGAGTTTGTTCAGGTCCTTGACCAGGGTTTGTAGGCCTTTGTGATGCGCATAGTCCAATACATACCAATCCAGCGTGCGGTTACAACTCCACTCGGTGCCTTGTCCGAATTCGCAGCCCATGAACAATAGCTTTTTACCGGGGTAGGTAAACATCATGGTGTACAGCAAACGCAAATTGGCGAAACGCTGCCATTCGTCACCGGGCATTTTATTCAGCATGGAGCCTTTGCCGTGCACAACCTCGTCGTGCGAAAACGGCAGCACAAAGTTTTCGGTAAAGGCGTACAGCAAACCAAAGGTCAGTTCATCATGATGATAGGAGCGATGGATCGGCTGTTCCTGCATATAGTGCAGAATGTCGTGCATCCAACCCATGTTCCATTTC
The DNA here is from genome assembly GCF_030490285.1 of Methylomonas montana. Classification (NCBI taxonomy): domain Bacteria; kingdom Pseudomonadati; phylum Pseudomonadota; class Gammaproteobacteria; order Methylococcales; family Methylococcaceae; genus Methylomonas; species Methylomonas montana. Next base: position 807,569 of record NZ_CP129884.1, read on the forward strand.
ATCGAGAAGCCCAAGCCGCCGGTCCAGGTGGGGCGGGTGACTTGCGGCCAGGAAGTCGATTCCTCGGCCATGATGACCGTGCCGGGATGCTGTTCATGGGTGACGGTATTCATGTGGCGCAGGAAGTCTATCGCTTCCAGATTTTCGTTGCCGCCATACATATTAGGAATCCAGTCGTTGGCATCGCGCGAGTAATCCAAATACAGCATCGACGCCACCGCATCGACGCGCAGGCCGTCCAGGTGAAATTCCTCCAGCCAGAAGAAGGCGCTGGATAGCAGGAAGTTTTTGACTTCGTTGCGGCTGTAGTTGTAAATCAATGTACCCCAGTCGCGGTGTTCGCCCTTGCGCGGATCTTCGTGCTCGTACAGCGGTGTGCCATCGAAGCGGCCCAGCGCGAAGCTATCCTTGGGAAAGTGGGCGGGCACCCAGTCCAGAATCACGCCGATGCCGTTCTGGTGACAATGATCGATGAAATAACGGAAATCGTCTGGCGTACCGTGGCGGCTGGTGGGGGCAAAATAACCGGTGGTTTGGTAACCCCAAGAGATGTCCAGAGGATGTTCGGTTACCGGTAGCAATTCGATATGGGTAAAGCCCATGCTTTTGACATAATCGACCAGTTGCTCTGCTAACTCCCGGTAATTTAAAAAGTTGCCGCGCTGATCGCGCCGCCAGGAACCCAGGTGCACCTCGTAAATCGACATCGGTTCATGTAGCCAGTCGTGTTGCGGGCGTTGCTCCATCCAGTTGGCGTCTTGCCAGGTGTAGTTGTCTTCGTCGATGACAATGGCGGCGGTTTGCGGGCGGAATTCGAATTGTTGGCCATAAGGATCGGTTTTTACCAGTAACTGACCTGTGTGGCGATTCAAAATTTCGAACTTGTACAGACAGCCGACGTCCACGCCAGGGATGAAAATTTCCCAGATGCCGCTGCTGCCCAGGCTGCGCATCGGGTGACAACGACCATCCCAACGATTGAAGTCGCCGATGACGCTGACTCGTTGGGCATTGGGCGCCCACACGGCAAAATGCACGCCCGGAATGTCGGCAATGCTGTGTAGATGCGAGCCGAGCTTTTGATAAATGTGCCAATGCCGGCCTTCCGCGAACAGGTGCTGGTCGAACTCGGGCAATACCGGGCCGAAGCTGTAAGGATCGTAGTGCTGATGGTCGTGGCCGTCCTTGTCGGTCCAAAATAGCTGGTAATGCCCGGAAACCAGTTCTTTATCGGGATGGTATTCAAAAAAATCGGTGCCGGTAATGCGCTGGAACTCGGCGCCCTTTGGGGTCAGCCCGACAGTTTCGGCGTATGGCAAATATACTCTGATGACTGCTTTGCTCCCCTGGCCATGGCGGCCCAGAATGGCAAATGGATCATGATGCTTCGCTTCAATGAGTTTGATAAGTTCTGAATCAAGCGGGTTGGTTTTGCTTGGCTTGTTCATTTTGCAATGCCTCAGTTATAGTTAGGTTATTGGATGGCAGGAACAGCAATTTTGGTAATGACCGACTTTTCAGCATCAAATCGCTTGGCTTTTTACTTTTGCGTGAAGAGTAACGATAATGGCCCGACGCGGCAAGTGGCAGGTCAACAAATCTACTAATTGCCGGTTCATTCGGATTTTGGCGGTACAGCTTATTTATTTGAAATAGAGGATACACATGTCAGTCGTCGATACACAACATAAGCAAAGATGGGTTAATGACTTAACCCGCAATACCATCGCCTTGATCCTGGCTGGCGGACGCGGATCGAGACTCAAGAATATGACTGACTGGCGCGCCAAGCCGGCGGTGCCTTTCGGCGGCAAGTTCCGTATTATCGATTTCCCGTTATCGAATTGCATTAATTCCGACATCCGCAAGATCGGCGTACTGACTCAATACAAGGCGGATTCGCTGATTCGACATATCCAGCAAGGCTGGGGTTTTTTGCGCGGCGAATTTGGCGAGTATGTCGATTTGATGCCGGCCCAACAGCGGCATGACGAAGATTCCTGGTACCAAGGCACGGCTGACGCCATCTACCAGAACATCGACATTCTCCGTGCCCGCAATCCCGAGTTCGTACTGGTATTAGCCGGCGATCATATCTACAAAATGGACTATTCGGTGATGTTGGCCGATCACGTGGCCAATAACGCCGACTTGACGATAGGCTGCATCGAGGTGTCGCTGGAAGATGCCAAGGCCTTCGGCGTGATGCACGTCGACGATAACCGCAGAGTCAAGGCGTTTGTGGAAAAGCCCGAGAATCCGCCGGTGATGCCGGGCAGGGAGAATACCGCGTTGGCCTCGATGGGGATTTATATTTTCAATGCCCGCTTTTTATTCGAGCAATTGATCAAGGATGCGGACACTAAAGGCTCCAGCCGAGATTTCGGTAAGGACATCATTCCTTCGGTGATCGAAAAGTACCGGGTTAACGCCTATCCGTTTCTGGACTTACAAAGTGGTCAACAAAGCTATTGGCGCGATGTGGGGACGATAGACGCTTATTGGACGGCCAACATGGAGCTGGTCGGCGTCAAACCTGACCTGAATTTGTACGACAATACCTGGCCGATCTGGACCTACCAGGCGCAGACGCCGCCGGCTAAGTTCGTGTTCGACGACGACGACCGCCGCGGTATGGCTATCGATTCGATGGTATCGGGCGGCTGCGTGATTTCGGGTGCGGTAGTGCGGCATTCGCTGCTGTTTTCGCAGGTGCGGGTCAACTCCTATAGCACGGTGGAAGATTCGGTGGTCTTGCCCGAAGTCAATATCGGCCGGCATTGCCGGATTACCAAAGCAATCATCGAAAAAGGCTGTCAGATTCCGGAAGGCACTGTGATCGGCGAAGATCGCGCGGACGATGAAAAACGCTTTCATGTCAGCGAAGGCGGGGTGGTGTTAGTCACGTCCGATATGCTGGGACAACGCCGGAATTATGTCAGATAAAAAACTGAAGCTGGTGCTGTGTTGGCACATGCACCAGCCTGAGTATCGCGACATGCACAGCGGCGAATTCAAATTGCCGTGGACCTATCTACATGTCATCAAGGATTACGTGGATATGGTGGCGCATTTGGAGGCGGTGCCCGCCGCCAAGGCCGTCGTCAATTTTGCACCGATTTTGCTGGAACAGATCGAGGATTATTCCAATCAAGTCAGTGCGTATTTACACGATAGGATTACGATCAAGGATCCCTTATTGGCGGCGCTGGTCGAGCCTTCTTTGTCCGCCGACCCGGAAAGACGCTTGAAACTGTTACGCGATTGCAAAAAAGCCAATCGCGAACGGCAAATCGAGCGTTATCCGGCCTTTCGCAAACTGATAGACATGGCCGATTGGCTCCAAGGCCATCAAGATGGGATTAATTACGTCAATGCCCAGTTTGTCACCGATATTTTGGTTTGGTATCACTTGGCCTGGATGGGCGAGACCGTCAAGCTCAGCGATAACAGGGTCATACGTTTAATCGAAAAAGGCAGTGGTTTCAGTTTGCACGACAGGATAGAGATCGTCGAAATCATTGGCGATTTACTGTCTAAAGTCATATACCGGTACAAGGCCTTGGCGCGCAAGGGTCGTATCGAACTGTCCGTTACGCCGTATGCGCACCCGATCATGCCGCTGATGCTCGATATCGACAGCGCTCTGGAAGCAATGCCGGGAGCGGCTTTGCCGGCTCTCGACCAGTACCCCGGCGGCGAAGAGCGGGTGTACTGGCATTTGCGGAAAGGTGTCGCCACGTTTAGGCATTTTTTCGGCTTCGAGCCGCAAGGTTGTTGGCCGTCGGAAGGCAGTGTCAGCACTCGGACCTTAGAAATTTTGTCGGATTTTGGCTTTCGCTGGGCGGCGAGCGGCGGTAATGTATTGCATAACAGCATGCATGCCTCCGGGATAGGCGAGATGGCCAGCGTACATCGGCCGTTTAAGATGGAGGCCACCGATATTGCCTGTTTCTTTCGTGACGATGGCTTATCGGATTTGATTGGTTTTGAGTATTCGAAATGGCATGCCGACGATGCGGTCGCCGATCTGATTCAGCATCTGGAGAATATCGCCCATTACGACTCACAAACGCCGTTGGTTTCCATCATTATGGATGGCGAAAATGCCTGGGAATATTTTCCGGATAACGGGTATCATTTTCTTAGCGCCTTGTATAAGCGGCTTAGTGAGCATCCGCATATCGAATTGACGACTTTTTCAGAATATCTGGACAGTGCCGCCGCGCAAGTGATGTTGCTGCCCAAATTAGTGGCGGGCAGTTGGGTTTACGGGACTTTCTCGACTTGGATTGGCGATGCCGACAAAAATTGCGGTTGGGATATGCTGGGCGATGTCAAAACCGCATTTGACCGGGCGTTGATTAACGGTAGACTAACCGAACAACAATTGGCGGCCGCCCAGACACAGTTGGGTGTTTGTGAAGGTTCGGATTGGTTTTGGTGGTTTGGCGATTACAATCCCGGCGAAGCGGTCAGTGATTTTGAAAAGCAGTACCGGCTCAATTTAAGCAATCTCTATCGATTGTTGGGCGAAGAGCCTCCGCCGTATTTGGCGCTCTCCTTCACGCAAGGTAGCGGAAGTCCGGCGATGGGTGGTGCAATGCGGCGCGGTAATCAAATTTAATTTATTGGAACAAACATGGGTGCTCTCTTGGATAAACGCCGCGCAGGTGTTTTGCTGCATATAACATCGTTGCCCGGCCGCGGAGAGTGCGGCGATTTAGGCAGAGAGGCATTTAATTTTGTAAATTTTCTCCACGATGTCGGCGCCACGGTTTGGCAAACCTTACCGCTGGGTATGCCGCATGGCGATGGCTCGCCTTACCAATGTTTATCGGCCCACGCCGGTAATTCGTCTTTGATCAATATCGAATGGCTGGCCGAGAAGAACTGGCTGCAAGCGGCCGATCGCTGTGACGATTGCCGCAGGAACGCCGAATACAGTAAAAGCTGCATGATCACCAAGGCTTTTTATGGTTTTCAGACCTTGGCCGACGCCGATCAGAAGCAGGATTTTCAACAGTTTTGTATCGATAAGGCCGATTGGCTGGAAGATTTTGCATTGTTTATTGCCTTGCGCAATGTGTTCGGACAAAAAAGCTGGAATCAATGGCCGGAAGCCTTAAGGCAGCGAGAGCCAAAGGCATTGAACGAATCCAGGCAGTTGCTTAAGGCGGTGATCGATACCATCAAATTCGAGCAGTATGTATTCTTCCGGCAATGGCATGAATTAAAAGATTATGCCGCCCAGAAGGGCGTGCTGGTGTTCGGCGATATTCCGATTTTCGTGTCTTACGATAGCGCCGACGTTTGGGCTAATCGGGATGTGTTCAAACTCAATAAGTTGGGCGAAATGGATACGGTGGCCGGTGTGCCGCCCGATTATTTCTCCGAGAACGGTCAGCGCTGGGGCAATCCGCATTACGATTGGGATTATTTGCAGAAAACCGGCTTTAAATGGTGGTTGGATCGAATCAAATCACAGTACGAAATGTTCGACATCCTCAGAATCGATCATTTTCGCGGGCTGGAGGCGGCGTGGGAAATTCCGGCCGACGAGGATACCGCGATCAACGGCCAATGGGTTAAAGCACCTGGCGCAGAGTTATTGGCCGCTATTCAGCGGCAATTTGCTTCCTTATCCTTGGTGGCGGAAGACTTGGGTATCATCACCCATGAAGTCGAAGCGCTGCGGGACGATTTCAATTTGCCGGGCATGAAGATTTTGCAGTTTGCTTTCGGCGACGATAGCCGCAATCCTTATCTACCGTGTAACTATCAGAAAAACAGTGTGGTTTATACCGGTACACACGATAACGATACCACGCTGGGTTGGTTCGAGGGATTGAACGACGGCGAAAAGCAACGCATTTACGATTATCTGGGCTGGTCCAGTTTGCCCATGCCCAGTGCGTTGATCCATGCGGCATTGGGATCGGTCGCCAATTTGGCGGTGATCCCGATGCAGGATATTCTCAAGCTGGGTTCGCCGGACCGAATGAACACGCCAGGCACTACCGTGGGTAACTGGCGCTGGCGGTTCGATTGGTCGCAGCTAAGCGGGGATAAAGTCGGGCATTTTGCCCATCTGGTTAGGTTGTTCGGCCGCTAGACTTAACACTCAATCGTCGTCATCCTTTTTGCCGGTTTCCGCTGGGATCGGCAGCAGTGGGATGTGATAACTAGCGATAATGGCGTGGATCTTGTCCAGGTTTTTATCGATCAATTCATTCAATTGTTGTTTGCGTTTGTTGTCGCCTTGGCGAATGCCCATTGCAATCGAGAAGTCGAATTGCATGCCCGGCGAGGATTGCATGGGGATCGCGATATAGCTGTTTGCCGGGCTTTTTGACTGAACGTAACCCGCCATCGGCCCCCATAAGATCACCATATCGATCTTGCCGGCTCGTAGGTCTTGCTCGATTTGCATGGCGATATTGTGTTCGTTATCGCCGGTCATGCTTTGATACGGTACGCCGTATTCCAGTAAGCCGTTTTTCTGTAGCCAGGTAGTACCTGGGCCGCGATCGAACATCGCGATTTTCAGTTTTTCCTGTTTATCCAAGGGTAGATTGATCAATTGGCCGGTGTCTTTGATGTCATCCCAGCCTCGGCCCTTGGCAATCAACATTACGTAGGTCGAATGAAAATAAGGTTTGCTAGTATCGGTCAGATCGTAACCGGCCGGCACGCCCATCACCACGTCGCATTTAAAACCTTCGCCATTGTCATTTTCGGCTTTCAGGGTATTGCGGATAAAACCGATGCGCTCGGGAAGCCAGGTGTATTCCAGTTCCTGTCCTAATTGCCCGGCAAACAGCGCGGCGATTTTGTTTTCGTAGCCGGTTTGTTCCTTGGTCGAATAGGGGGGATGGAGCGGATCGGCGCACACCCTGAATTTTTCTTGGGCGTTGGCGGAAAGGCTTGGTGCAGTCAGTGTCACCATAATCAATAGTTTCGAGGCGGTCGAGATCGATTTCATCGCAGTTTCCTTTAGCTTTGGTCTATACATAAAAAAGCCTTGGCCGATTGCTCGGCCAAGGCTTGCGCTAGCGTGATCTAAGGGTTTAGATCTTAGTTGCTGCTAGGCAGAGCGAACACGGTCAGTGTACCACCCAATTTGGTGTAAGAGCTCAGGCTTCTGTATGCACCAACCGCACCCAGACCTTCCGAGTTGGTTGATGAAGAGCCGTCGTCCAGACCGGCCGCGATGCCGATACCTGCCCAGCCACCGATACCTGACAGAACGCCAACGTATTGTTTGCCTTCGAATTCCCAGGTATTGACGTTACCGATGATGCCTGATGGGGTTTTGAATTTGTACAATTCTTTACCGGTTTTAGCATCGACTGCTTTCAGGTAGCCTTCCAGAGTGCCGTAGAATACGACGCCGCCAGCGGTAGCAACCGAACCTGACCAAACAGAGAATTGTTCTTTGTTGGACCAAGCGATTTTGCCGGTTTTAGCGTCATAAGCAGTGAACTGACCCAGGTTGGTGGTGCCGTCTTTTTTACCGGTCAGCACGTCAGCGCCAGCTGGCATCATAGACAGCGTAGCACCTACATAAGGTTGGCCGGCTGTGTAAGATACTTCAAATGGTTCGTACTCCATGCACAAGTGGTTGCCTGAGATGTAGAACAGGCCGGTTTGTGGAGAGTAAGAAACTGGTTGTTGGTTTTTTGAACCCAACGCCGCAGGGCAAGTACCGACAGTGTTGACGTCTTCGCCGTGGTGTTCGGTAGAGAACTCAGGTACCACTTCCGGACGGCCTGATTTCAGGTCGACATGGGTAGCCCAGTTAACTGATTTGTCGAATTTCTCGGCAACCAACAGTTCGCCGGTTTCACGGTCCAGGGTGTAACCAAAGCCGTTACGGTCGAAATGTACGATGGTTTTGTGCATTTTGCCTTTGACTTCTTGGTCAACCAGAACGGTTTCGTTGATACCGTCATAGTCCCATTCGTCATGTGGAGTCATTTGGTAAACCCATTTAACTTCACCGGTGTCGGCGTCACGAGCCCACAAAGACATGGACCATTTGTTGTCGCCTGGACGTTGTACTGGGTTCCAAGTAGAAGGGTTGCCTGAACCGTAGTAAACCAGATTCAGTTTAGGATCGTAAGAATACCAGCCCCAGGTGGTGCCGCCGCCGATTTTCCATTGGTCACCTTTCCAGGTGCTGGTGCCTGAGTCGGCGCCAACAGGAGTGACTTTGCCGTCTTGCCATGTAGTGGATTTACCTGGTTTCAACAGAGTGTCTTTATCAGGACCCATGCTGTAGCCTTTCCAATCCAGTTGGCCGGTGCGGATGTTGTAAGCAGCCAAGAAGCCGCGAACACCGAATTCGCCGCCGGAAATACCGGTGATGACTTTGTCTTTAACAACGATAGGGGCGTTGGTGTTGGTCATACCCAATTTCGGGTCGCCGTTTTGCACGCTCCATACGCGTTTACCGGTTTTGGCATCCAAAGCGGTCAGAACGGTATCGGATTGTTGCAGGAAGATTTTACCGTCGCCATAAGCCAAACCGCGGTTAACGGTATCGCAGCACATCACAGGGATGGTTACGTCAGCGTCCATGGTTGGGGTGAATTCCCAGATGACCGCTTTGGTTTTTTGGTCGATCGCGTAAACAGTGTTAGGGAACGGAGTGTGGATGTACAGAACGCCGTTAACAACTAAAGGACCACCCTCGTGACCACGCAGAACGCCGGTAGAGAAAGACCAGGCAGGTTGCAGGTTTTTAACGTTTTGAGCGTTGATTTGCGACAGTTTGCTATAACGAGTGCCGGCGTAGTCGCCGCCCCAAGATGCCCAGTTAGCAGGGTTTTGGGTTAATTTTTCTAAGTCGTCGTTAGCGGTAGAGACAGTTGGTGCAGCAAGTAAAGTCGCTACAGTCGAAGCAAGCAGCCAGTTTTTTACAGGCTTCTTCATATGTTTCCTCCTGGTAATCTGTTGATGAGACAGAGTACGATTTTGTGTTGTTAAGACTAATATTAGTTTTAAAGCTCTGTTTGGATGACTGACCTGTTGGGGCTGCTCGGCAACGACCAAGCACGGATGGAAAGCCACACCAGACGCGTAAATTGAAGGATTTTTTCCCAAAAGTCAACCGGAAAAACTCTGGCCGAATGGCTGCGGAGCAATAATCTCAAGTCTTATAATGCCTTAGCATTCCCGACCGGTTTGCTTACTTGGAAAAACAAATCCCCAAGCCGCCCAAGCCGCAATAACCCGATGGGTTTTTCGCCAGATATTGTTGATGATCTTCCTCGGCATAGTAAAAAATCGGCGCGAGGTTGATTTGGGTGGTGATCTCGGCCAAGCCGGCGGCGCTAAGTTGGGATTGATAGTGTTGCCGGCTGTTGACGGCGGCGCGGAATTGGTCGTCGTCGTAGCAGTAGAGCACCGAGCGGTATTGAGTGCCGATGTCGTTGCCTTGGCGCATGCCTTGGGTGGGATTGTGCGATTCCCAAAATACCGCCAACAAGTCCTGATAGGAAACGATGGCAGGATCGAACACCACCAGCACCACCTCCGCATGACCAGTCAGCCCCGTGCAGATTTCCTGATAAGTGGGGTTGGGCGTATAGCCGCCGGCATAACCGACGGCCGTGCTGAATACACCGTTTAGCTGCCAGAATTTGCGCTCGGCGCCCCAAAAGCAACCCATGCCGAACACCGCTTGCTGCAGATGTGCGGGAAATGGCGGATGAATAGGGTGGCCGTTGACCGCATGGATGCGGCCGCTGTCTATCGCCTGTTGGCGGCCGGGCAGGGCCTGTTCGGCGCTGGGCATTGCGGTTTTTTTGGATAGAAAAGACATAAGCAAACATCCCATTGATTAGTTAGTGCGGATTATAATCGCCGCTCTGTTTAGAGGAACCAACAAAAATCATGAAACAACAAGATTGTTTACGCCGCTTTATTTTCGAAGAGCACGGAGTGCGCGGCGAATGGGTACGATTGCAAGATAGCTGGCAACAAGCCAAGCAGCATCAGCATTTGGTCAACGATGCCGTCGATGCACAATTGGGGCAGGCTTTGGCTGCCGTGGTGCTGTTATCCGCCACTATCAAATTCAAGGGGGCGATGATCATGCAGATTCAAGGCGGCGGCGATTTGAAAGCATTGGTGGCGCAAGCCAGCAACGAACGTAAGATCAGAGGCTTGGTGCGTAGCGAAGCCAGTGTTGCCGGCAGCAATTTGCAAGAAATGATAGGCGAGGGCGGCCGATTGGTTTTGACGGTGGAGTCCGATAATGCCGACCCTTATCAAGGCATCGTCGGCGTAGAGGCCGAGACACTAGCCGATGTGCTAAAAACCTATTTCAGTCAATCCGAACAACTCGACACCCGCTTGTGGTTGTTTGCCAATAAGACCCATGCGGCCGGATTGTTCATCCAGGAATTGCCTAGCGGTAACAAAGATAAAGCCGACTGGGAGCGTCTGGAAATACTGGCGAATACCGTGACTCGCGAAGAGCTGCTGAGTCTGGATTGCGAAGACTTGCTGCATCGCTTGTTCCATCAAGAGAAGGTCAGGATTTACGAACCGGAAGCGGTGGAATTTAAATGCAATTGCTCGCGGCAAAAAATCGGCGGCACTTTAGTGGCTTTAGGACGGTCGGAATTAGAGGCCGTTTTGCGGGAGCGCGACGATATCGAGGTTGATTGCCAATTTTGCGGCGCCCAATACCATTTCGACAAGATCGACGTGGAGAACCTGCTGACCAATCCGGCCGCCGAAAACAACAACGGCTCGCCAACCCGACATTGAGGAGTGCCATGAATAATCTGAACCGCTTTTTTCGCCTGTTTTTGGCGTTTGCTTTACTCCTTAGTCAAACCGGCTGTTTGCATTGGTTGCATGCCTACCAGACCTATTTGCAGATGGACGAATTCGACCACTATTTTGCAGTCACTTCCAAGGACGATTTCACCGTGCATTTCAAGCAGCCCAAGCTGTTCAGCGAAGATTTTGTCGCCTTGGCCAAGCTGCATGCCAGCAGCGAGGAAAACACCGGCGACGGCAAAAAATGGCGTTATTGGTTTCGCAAGATCGATAAGGACAGCAAGCGAGTCGAGCCGGAAATCAGTTTTTATCTGCAGTTGGCGTTTAATAAGGAAGACAAAATCACCGACTGGACTTTTTCCAATCTGTTTTTGCAAATCGCGCCGCCGGAGTTTTTGGAAGCCTCATTCCGTTCCTTGGGTGGTGCGGAAATCAACGAAGAAAAGAAACAGCTGAGAGCCAAGGCCGACCAATTGGAAAAGATCGCCGCGATATTGCCGAAAAAAGCCACGGTGATTAAACAGCTGGGCGAGCCTTTGGAAATCACGCAAGAAGAGAAACAGGAAGTTTATCTGTACCATTTCCGACTCGATGCCAAGGAGATCGAGGAAGGTTACGAAGACAGAGCCTTGAGTGAAGTCAGGCTGATGTTCGACAAAGAAACCACGGAAATGGTGAAAATGTCCGGACGCTTCGCCGGCCTGAAAATCTCGATCAATTACCGCGATTATCAGGACGAAGAACAAAAAAAAGTAGCGGGCTTGTAAGCCAGACGGAGTAGGCGGCTCGAACGAGCCGCCTTGGCATGGGCTTAAGCCCGTGTTTGCAGAATCGCTACTGCCGGCAATTCCTTACCTTCCAGGAATTCCAGGAAAGCGCCGCCGCCGGTTGAGGTGTAAGAGACTTTATCGGCGATGCCGTATTTGTCGATCGCCGCCAATGTGTCGCCGCCGCCCGCGATCGAGAAGGCCGGGCTTTCGGCAATCGCCATCGACATGGCTTTGGTGCCTTCGCCGAATTGGTCGATTTCAAATACGCCGACCGGACCGTTCCAGACGATGGTGCCGGCGGTTTTCAGGATCTCCGCGTATTGCTTGGCGGTTTCAGGTCCAATGTCCAGGATCAGATCGTCCGCTTCCACATCGGCGACGTTTTTCACGGTGGCCGCGGCGGTTTCGGAGAATTCTTTCGCGCAAACTACATCGACTGGCACCGGAATGTCCGCGCCGCGTTCCTTGGCGGAGGCCATCAGCCGTTTGGCTTCGTCGAGCAGATCGGCTTCGTACAAGGATTTGCCGACCGGGTAACCCGCTGCGGCGATGAACGTGTTGGCAATCCCGCCGCCGACGATCAATTGATCCACTTTAGTGGACAAGGATTCCAGCACAGTCAATTTGGTAGACACTTTGGAGCCACCGACAATCGCGACCAAGGGGCGGGCAGGGGTTTCCAGCGCTTTGCCCAGCGCATCCAGTTCGGCTGCCAGCAGTGGGCCGGCGCAAGCCACCTCGGCGTGCTCGGCAACCGCATGCGTCGAAGCTTCGGCGCGGTGCGCGGTACCGAACGCGTCCATGACGAAAATGTCGCACAGCGCGGCCATTTTTTGGCCCAGCTCTGCGCTGTTTTTCTTCTCGCCTTTATTGAAACGGACGTTTTCGCACAACACGACTTCGCCGCGTTTCACTTCCACGCCGTCCAGCCAGTCTTTAACCAAACGTACAGGTTGACCCAGCAGTTGCGAGAAGCGCTCGGCGACTGGTTTCAGGCTGGAGGCTTCGTCGTATTCGCCTTCGGTGGGGCGGCCCAAATGGGACATCAGAATCACCGCTGCGCCGCCGGCCAGAGCCGCTTCCACGGTCGGGACGCTGGCTTGGATGCGTAAATCGCTGGTGACTTTACCGTCCTTGACCGGCACGTTCAAATCCTGGCGAATCAGCACGCGCTTGCCGGCTAAATCCAGATCGACCATTCGTTTGATAGACATAAGTTCTCCTTTGGTTGAAATAGTGAAAATATTATAAAGTGTAACCGCTGCCGCAACCCGAATTAAAAAATAGTAAATTAGTCAGGCGCTTGGGCTATATTTGCTATCCATTGCTTAAACTCTCGCCGGCGGACTTATGTTCAAGTCGTTTATTTTTACGGTTTTCTGCGCGCTGACGCTGTTCGCCGACATGGCGTGGTGTCAGTCCGCGCCGCCCGCTGCCGCAAATGCCGACGAGATCCAGGTGTTGATCGATGTCTCTGGCAGCATGAAACAGAACGATCCGGATAATCTGCGTATCGAGGCCAGCCGTTTGCTGATCGATTTGTTGCCGGACCATGCCAGGGCGGCGATTTGGCTGTTTGCCGAAAAAACCGCCGTATTGACCGCCAGCGACGCTGTCGATCAGGCCTGGAAGCAGCGGGCCGTCAAAGCCACCGCCAATATTCACTCCCGCGGATTGTATACCCATATCGAAGATGCGCTACAGACCGTGTTGAGCCAGGGTTTTACCGGCAACGGCAATAAGCATCTGATTTTATTGACCGACGGCTTTGTGGATATTTCCAAGGACATCATGGAAAGCGCCGATTCCAGGGAACGCATTCTCAGCGAACTGATTTCGAAGCTTCGCCAACAAAATATCCAGGTGCAAACCGTGGCCTTATCCGATCAGGCCGATAAGGAATTGTTGGAAAAATTGGCGTTCGAGACCGGCGGTTGGGCGGAAACCGCACGGTCCGCCGAGCAGTTGCAACGGCTGTTTTTGAAGATGGCCCAAAAAGCCGCGCCGAAAGACACGCTGCCGTTAACCGACAATCAATTCAGCGTCGACAGCGGAATTCATGAGTTTTCGGTATTGGTGTTCAAAAAACCGCACGCCGCGCCGACGCAATTGTTGGCGCCGGACGGTAAAAAGCTCAGTAAACAAAGCCTGGGTGCCAATGTCTCCTGGCTGGAAAGCCAGGCTTACGATCTGATTACCGTCAAACAGCCCTTGATCGGCGAATGGCGTTTGATCGCGGAAGCCGATCCCGACAATCAGGTGATGATCGTCACCGATCTGAAGCTGCAACTCAGTGAAATTCCCAATTTTGTCGGCGAGGGCGAGTCTGTCGAGATCAAGGCGCATTTTACCGATCAGGATAAACTGATCAGCCGCGCCGATTTTCTAAGTATGTTGGACTTGCAGCTCAGCCAAGATCAGCTAGCGCCGGTCAAAATGCCGGGCTTGTCCGCGGAGCCGGGTTTTTACGGGCTTAGCGTCGGCCATTTGAGTTTGGGTAAACACCTGCTCAGAATCGTCGCCGACGGCAAGACTTTCAAGCGGGAAATCGTCGCTGAAATCCAAGTGGTCGCCACGCCTATCGTGGTCGAAAAACAGGTCGATACGGCGCAGCGGCAAGTGAGTTTCAAGTTGATACCGGATTTAGCGCTGCTCGACCCGGCCGGTATGGTGGTGAACGCGGTGATCAATCAGGCCGGGCAGGAGCCTAGGATGCTGGCCGCAACCGAAAAAGACGGCGTCTGGACTTTGGATTTGGCGGGCTTGCCGCCAGCGGCCACCACTCAGGTCAATTTTAACGTGATGGCCAAAGACCGTAATGGCAAGCCGCTGGAGCCGGCCATTCAGCCCTTGACGATCGATGACAGTTGGTTCCAGACCCATGCTGCTGAACCAGAGCATACGCCAAAATCCGAAACCGATTCGCCGGCTGAGTCAACCGGAGCTGCCGGACCGGGACACGAGCAGTCGCCGGCCGTGCATGAAATTAATTGGCTATTGGTCGGCGCTATTTTGTTGGCGATTAACTTGGTGTTAGCCGTCGGCGGATTTTTTATCCATCGTTTAGTCAAGCAAAACCAAAACCAACAACATCAGCAATTACTGGAGAGATTGTCATGACACCGTTTGATCCCGTGGTGGTGATATTGGCGATGGAGGCCCTGGCGGTTTTCACGTTGCTCGGCGTTGTGTTGTTTTTCATCGCCAGAAACAGGCGCGGTAGGGAAATAGCCGAAATCGATCGTTTCATCAGCGAGCTGGAGGAGCAAACGTTCGTCAAAAATCGCTGGCTGGAACAATTCCTGGGCGAGAATTGCAGCATGTCGCCCGCCGATATTGAGTCCTTGTTGCAGGACGTCAACGCCTCGGAGCGGGCTTTGTTTCAAGACGTGATTCGGTTGTTTTTAAAGCGGGAATTGGCCTTGTTGAATGAGATCGGGCAGCGTATCGGCGAGCTGACCGAGCCTTATCAGAATTTGTTGGCCAATCATGGCGGCGGTTCTCCCGCCGCTACGGCCGACGGTGCGCAGCCGCCTAATAAACAGGCCGGATTGGAGCGGATCAACCAGCAATTGGTGCGACAACTGGATACGGCCATGAAAACCATCGATGAAATGTCGGCGGAATACACGCGGGTGTTCAGCGGCAATCAAACGGCGTTGGAGCTGGAAAATAGCAGTAAAAAAATGTTGCAGATTTTCCACGACGCGGAGCGTGGTGTTCGCGAGAGTGTTTCGCAAGCCGAGCAATAACCATGAGTCAGCCGTTGTTAATCCTGATCCTGAGCGAAGCGCTGGCAGCCTTGTTGATAATATTGCTGGTGTTGCTGGGTTTCCGCTGGCGTGATAAACGCCGCCGGCAAGCCGAGCTGGAGCAATTGCTCGACGACATCATCGGCAGGCAAGCGCTGCGTAGCGACCGCTTGGCCTTGTTGCTGGGCGATAAATACCGGCTTGACGGCCCGGCGGCGCAGGCGTTGGCGGAAAGCCTGATTCTTGCCGAAAAGCAGTTTTTATATTCGTTCGTCCAACAGCAAATGCGGCAGGCGGTCAGTGGTTTATACGAAAATCTGTGCGGCTTGTTGGATAGTTATCTCGATAGCATGCCGCGTTTCGAGGCCAAAGCCGTCGAAACGTGGGCGCTTGAAGCGGATGCAGACACGTCGCCACCCGCCGGAAAGGACGCTGAGAATGTGCCGCCGGATTGGGGCGATGTATTTGACTAATCCTGCTACGGTAGCCGAACTAGGGGTGTTGCGAAAT
The DNA here is from genome assembly GCF_030490285.1 of Methylomonas montana. NCBI lineage: Bacteria > Pseudomonadati > Pseudomonadota > Gammaproteobacteria > Methylococcales > Methylococcaceae > Methylomonas > Methylomonas montana. Next base: position 823,398 of record NZ_CP129884.1, read on the forward strand.
CCCCTGGTTGTCTAAAGCCGGCTGATCGAGCAACTTGATGCCGGTCAACTTGCTGAAAAAGTGCGCCGATCTTTTGGATACGCTGTCGCCGCTATCGATTTTATCTTGGCTGATGTTCTCGAAAACCACCACCGAGTGCGATTCCACCAGATAACGGTATTTACCCAGCGGTTTTTGTTCGGCCGGATCCACAATGTCGTGCGGCGATTCCTGCGCAGTATCCACCGCCAGACACCAGATTTTGCCGTCGATGTACGGCAAATGCATGTTGTGCCGGGTATCGGACATGTTCAGTATGACATGCAGGTCCGCTTCGTCTTTTGCCAGGGCCGCCAAGGTGAAGGCCAAGACGCGGTTAGTCGAGTCGTCCCAGTGCGGCGGTTGATCGACCTCCAGACCATGCCAGGTAATATCCGCCATGTCCTTGCCTTCCATTTGCCGGCCGGTCAAAAAGTTGCGGCGCATCAAGGCCGGATGGCGTTTGCGCAAGCGGATCATATGCTGCACAAAATGCAGCATGTCGGCATTTTCCTTGGCTTTATCCCAATTTAACCAGCTTAATTCGTTGTCTTGGCAGTAACAGTTGTTATTGCCTTGCTGCGTGTGCAGAAATTCGTCGCCGGCCAGCAGCATCGGTACGCCGTGACTGAGCAACAGGATGGCGAAGGCGTTTTTGACCTGTTTGTGGCGCAAGGCCTGGATGGCCGGGTTACGGCTTGGGCCCTCCACGCCACAATTGCTGCTGAGATTGTTGCTACAGCCGTCGCGATTGCTTTCGCCATTGGCGGCGTTGTGTTTTTCGCTGTAGCTGAATAAATCGTTCAGGGTGAAACCGTCGTGGCAGGTGACGAAATTAATGCCGCTGATCGGCAGCCGATGCTGGTGTTGGTATAAATCGCTGCTGCCGCAGATGCGGGTGGCCACTTCGCTGATAATACCGGTGTCGCCACGCACGAAACGGCGAATCACGTCACGGTAGCGGCCGTTCCATTCGCCCCAGCGGTAGCCCGGAAAGTTACCGACCTGATATAAGCCGGAGGCGTCCCAGGCTTCGGCGATTAGCTTGGTTCTGGCCAACTGCTCGGACAATTCTATGCCCCATACCAGAGGCGGGTCCTGCAACACGCTGCCATCTTCGCCACGCGCCAGCGCGCTGGCCAGGTCGAAGCGGAAACCGTCGACGTGCATTTCCCGTACCCAGTATTCCAGGCAACTGATGATGAAATTGGTCACCAGCGGGTGGTTGGCGTTGACGGTATTGCCGCAACCGGTATAGTCGTGAAATATCCGTTTGTCCTGTTTGTCGGTCAAATAAAAACTATTGCCGGTAATGCCCTTGAAGTTAATCACCGGGCCGTCGGAGCCGGCTTCCGAGGTGTGATTGAACACGACATCCATGATCACGCCGATACCTGCCTTGTGCATGGCTTTGACCAAGTCGCGGAATTCGCGGATATGGGTGCCTTGCTCGGGTGTCACGCAATAGCCGGGATGCGGGCTGAAGAAGCTGTGGGTGCTGTAGCCCCAATAGTTGCTCAAGCCCAAGTCGGCAGTATGTGGCGGCACATCTTGCGCGTCGAAGGCCATCACCGGCAATAGCTCCACGTGCGTGATACCGAGTTTTTTTAGGTAAGGTATTTTTTCGATCAGACCGATAAACGTGCCGGGGTGTTTGACCTTAGCCGAAGGATGGCGGGTAAAACCACCGACGTGCAATTCGTAAATGATGGCTTTTTCGCTTCTGATGGCCAGCGGCGTGTCGCTTTCCCAGTCGTAACGGTCATCGACCACCACCGCGCGCATGGCATGCTGGCTGTTGTCGCCGGGTTTGCAGGCGGCGACGCGATCCCAGAGGGCATCGCTGACGGCGCGTGCCCAAGGATCTAACAGCAGCTTTTCGCTGTCGAAACGCAGGCCGGACTCCTTGGTTTGTCCGGAGGGGCCGTCTATGCGCCAAGCATACCAAGTGCCGGCCGGCAGTTCCTCAACGAACACATGCCAAGAGAAAAACGTGTGATTTTTATCTTTTTTTAACGGGATGACTTGTAGCGGTTTTTCGCTATCGGCGCTGGAGAATAAGAGTAGTTCTACATGAGTGGCATGCCGGCTGGAAATGGAAAAATTGACGCCGCCCTCGCTGACCTTAGCCCCGTGCGGATAGGGACTCCCTGACTTTAAACCGAATTGTTTGTGCATGCCCGTGACCGGAAAACTCTGAATGGCCCTGATTTTACTGCAAACAAGGGCCACAGGCCTATGTCTTGCGTAAATAATCGACAACGGGTAGAGTCTACGAAGCCTGACCGCCGAGACGGCGCGCCCCGTTGGCGCCAGGATAAAACTCAGACCCCGACTCTTTAACATAGCTAATGGCCCCTTCGCAGTCACAGTCTCAAGCCCGTATGCAGCTCTCGGCAGACGAAATGCGGGATATTAGCCTGGAGATTAGCCGCGATTTCGCGCCGCGCAGGTTTAGAGCAGGCGTTGGCCGAATCGCCACGCCGGTATTTTCCCCGCAAGAACTGCTTGGCATCAGTCAACAAATCAGCCGGGAATTTGCGCCGCGCGCCGATGCCGTTCGGCCGGGCAGTCTATTAGCCAAGCCTTTAAATACTGTTCGCCCAGAGTCTGTCGAGGGGCTTGCATTGTCGGGCGCCGATAAACTCAGCCCGAACGCTGAGCCCGTGAGGCTTGGGACCGGTTTGATAGTGGCTTTGCCGGTCGATCCGCTGCATTTACATGTATATTGGCAACTTGATGAGCAAGCATCCACGCCCTCCATACCGGCGGATTCTGTCGATTATGCCTCGCCGTTAACCTTGAGAGTTTTTTGTCAAGCGGAGCCGGTGGCGGCGGATACCCGAAACTTCGCTCCAACTTGGTTCGATGTGCCGGTCGACGGCGAGAGCAGTCAACAGCAAATAGTGTTGCCGGCTAGTCATGAGGGCACCGCCGGCGGTTATCAGGTAGCAATTGGTCGGCTGGATGAGCGGCAGCAATTCACCGCGCTCGCTTATTCGAATACGGCTGTCACCGCGCCGCAGCCCATTGCCGTCAGCGAAAGGCTGTCGCCGGCCATGGCGCAGTTTATAATATTGCCATCCCAAGCGTCTTCCACGCTTGCCGCCAACGCTTGCCGCCAACAAAACCATTCGACCTGATGAACAAAGGCTACCTCAGCATCGTCCTGCATGCCCATCTGCCCTATGTGCATCATCCCGAACACGACAGTTTTTTCGAGGAAAACTGGTTGTTCGAAGCCATTACCGAGTGTTATCTGCCGTTGTTGGCGATGCTGGAGCGTCTGCATTACGATCAAGTGGCTTACCGGCTAACGCTGTCCTTGTCGCCGACCTTGATGACGATGTTGCGCGACCCCTTGTTGCAGAACCGCTATTTGCACTATCTGCAGAATCGCCTGGAGTTGGCAGAGCGCGAAGTGGAGCGCACCCGCCGCCTGCCGCAGTTTGCGCCCTTGGCTCAGATGTACCAGCAGTTGTTTCAGGATGCCTTGTATCGTTACCTGCAGCGCTATCAATGCGATTTGCTGGCGGCGTTTCAACGCCATCAAAGCGCCGGTTGCCTGGAATTGATCACCACGGCCGCCACGCACGGTTTTTTACCACTGTTGAATGTCAGCCCGGTCTCGGTGCGGAATCAAATTGGTATCGGTGTCGATAGTTTCAAAGCGCAATTCGGCTTTGCGCCGAGCGGGTTTTGGTTGCCGGAGTGCGGTTATTATCCGGGGGTGGAGCAAATACTGAAGGCTGAAGGCATCCATTATTTCTTTGTGGACAGCCACGCCATACTGGACGCCAGCCAAGCGCCGCGTCACGGCGTGTATGCGCCGTTGGATTGCGGCAACGCTGTGGCGGCGTTTGGCCGCGACCCTGCGTCATCGCGGCAGGTGTGGAGCGCTGAGGAAGGATATCCGGGCGACGGTGATTATCGCGAGTATTACCGTGACATCGGCTTCGATCTGCCCTTGGATTACATCGCGCCTTATATCCTGGACCGGGAAACTCGCATCAATACCGGCATCAAATATTATCGGATTACCGGCGACAAGCAGCCCAAACAGCTATACCAGCCGGAACTGGCCAAGCTCAAGGTGCGCCAACACGCTGAGGATTTTATCCGCTGCCGCCAACAGCAGATCGCCCGCTTGGCCGAGGAGATGCAACAAGCGCCGATGATAGTCGCGCCCTACGATGCCGAACTGTTCGGCCACTGGTGGTTCGAGGGGCCGTTGTGGCTGGAGCAGGTGCTGAGATTGGCGGCTCGAAACGATAGCGGTATCCAGACCGTTAGTTGCGGCGATTATTTGCAACTGCCCCTGACGCATGTCAAGGCCCAGCCGGCGGCGTCCAGCTGGGGGGAGCACGGCTATTCCAGTTACTGGCTGAACGACAGCAACGACTGGATCTATCCCCTGCTGCACAAGGCTGCGGCCGAAATGGAAAAACTGGCCGGCGATGTACGCGGCTTCAGCGTCAACGCTTTGCAACAGCGGGCCCTGAATCAGGCCGCCAGATCATTGTTGTTGGCGCAGGCCTCGGATTGGCCGTTTATCATGAAGGCCGGCACCACCATCGATTATGCCCGCAAGCGCATCACCGATCATCTGGCCCGCTTCAATTATCTGCACGACGCGATACGCAAGAACCGGATCGATGAACGCTATTTGACGGCGCTGGAGATCATGGACGATATTTTTCCAGACATCGACTTTCGCGACTACGCCGCCTAGACTACCGCCGCTTGTGGTGGTGGACGGGATGACGCTTAAACAACTCTTCGGAGGGAGCTATGGATAACATTCAGCTGTTGTATGTAGCCAATAACATCACCGGCAAAGCTGCTGCTAGACAGCAATCCTTGCTGTTTCTGATGCGGGTGGCGAATCTGGGTTATCACAAACAGGTCGAGGTGGTTTGGTCCGGCGAGGATGGGGCATGGCAACATCTGCCGGCGGTCTATTGCTGCACGGCGGATGGCTGGGAATATTGGTTGGCGGAGATTTCTTTTCCGCCGCAGGCACATGCCACATTACCGGGCGATATCCGTTTCTCATTGCATGCGCAAGGCGAGGGCGGCGAGTTCTGGGACAACAATGAGGGCGGCGACTATTTCATCGGTGCCGGCAGCGGCAGTCGCTTGGCCGTCGGCATACCTTTATTGCAATTATATCCGGGCGAGCGTCTCAACGACCGCCAGCAGTCGTTGCCGATTAAATTGGCGGTGGATGCGGCGCTGGCCGTCGAAAAGGTCATCATCCATTGGACCACCGACGATTGGCGACATACTCATAAAACAGTCTGCCGGCGTCAGGCTCTGAAAAAATCGGCCAGCAAAGCTGGCTATGCCGGTCTGCATGCCGCTCAGCTTTGGACGGGTCGAATCCGGGTGGGCGAGGCGTTTCGCGTGCAATACAGCATTTGCTGCGAAAGCAAGGACCGCACGCTGTGGGACAACAACGCCGGTCAAAATTATGTTCTGAGCCGGGCGCCATTAAAACTGTTGATCCTGAATCTGCATTGTTACCAGGAAGACGAACAGGATAGGAAATTCTGGCAAATCGCCAGAGCCATCAATGAATTGGATGTCGATGTGGTGTGCTTGCAGGAAGTGGCCGAATATTGGAATAACGGTCACGGCGACTGGTCGTCGAATTCCGCGAATATCATCAACAAGCGCTTGCCTAAACCGTTTCATCTTTACAGCGATTGGTCGCATCTGGGCTTTGACAAGTACCGTGAAGGGGTGGCCATTCTTAGCCGTTATCCCTTGGCCGAGCAAGAGGCTCGGTATGTCTCCGAAAGCTGGGACGCATATAGCATCCATTCCCGAAAAGTGGTGTCGGCGCGAATTACGGTGCCGTATATCGGCAGCATCAATGTGTTCTCCGCGCATTTGAGCTGGTGGGAAGATGGTTTTGAGCAGCAATTTCAACAGCTGGCGACTTGGGCCGACAGCAAGCGCGGTCCGGATAGCGATGCCACCTTGCTGTGCGGCGACTTTAATATCGCCGCCGGTTCGACCGGTTATCAACTGGTGGTGAAAGGTCTGCAGTACGAAGACCAATATCTGGCCGCCAATGCGCCGGCCTTGTTCCAGCAAATTTTTCGGGTCAATGACCCGCATTGGCGGGATTATCTGGCGGACGATTACCGAATCGATTACATTTTTATGAACAAAGGCAGCGCCTTGCGGGTTTGCTCGGCCCGAACCGTATTTACCGAGCAGGATTACGGGCAAGTATCCGATCATTGCGGTTATTTGATGACATTTGAGCCGCAATAGAGCGAATCGTTTCGGCGATTTTTACGATTGATTTTAAGCTGGTTAGACTAGGCAACACGATATGCAAGTAGCAGAACACTACGCCAAACCGGTATTTGGCAAATTGGGCGGATATTTCCAGCGCGGTAACGACTTTAGAGAAAGCTTCGATATCCGCTGGGGCAAGATCGACTTCGACATGTGGCACGGCATCAACGCTAATTTGAAAGTGGTGCTGAAAGTGTACCGGGAGTCGATTTGCGAGACCTATATCGTCGATACCGATGCTTACGACGTGGAATGGGACAGGCACAAACGCTCGACCCGCGATTTTTATGTGCTGCCGTATTCCGGACAATTCGGCAGGATCAATTGCATCAAATTTTCCTTTATCGTCCATCTCGGCGAACATTCGATCGCCTCGCGCCACGATTATATTTTCATGGATGGCGATCAGTTGCAGGATAACCATCCACAGCAGCAGCGCCGGATTACTGAGCACTGGGCCACGCCCAATCACTTCCGCGCTTACGAGTTGGATGCAGGTCAACTGCAAGGCGATGTCGATTGGTACAACCAGCATTTCGAGTCTTTGCAACTGACGCCCAAGTTCACCAAGGGCCAGCAACATCATCCTTATCATCCCAAACGCTTTATCCACGATCATATCGACAAGGTGATCGCCAGCAAGCGCGACCATCCCGAGCGCTTGTCCACCATCAAGGTCAGCGTCGATTGCATCGACGACGGCGATTTCATCAATCATCTGATCCACGCCAGTCAGCAAGGCGTTTGGGTGCAATGCGTCGTCGACTGGCGGAAGATGACGCTGACCAACAGCCAACATTATGCTCGGCTGAAACGGTCCGGCATCGAGTTGATCGGGGTATTCTGCACGCCAAAACACCACTTGATCGAAGTGGAACCGGACATGCACACCAAATTCGTGATATTCAATGATGATGATTGCATCATCGGCTCGTTCAACATCACCTTCGACCGTTGGTGGGCGAATTGGGAATCGGGGATGAGTTTCCATTCCAAAGGGGTTTGCCGCTTACTGGATAATATTTTCCAGAGCCAGCGCGGCGGGGTGATCCAAAAATACGGCGTCGATCCGCTCAGCCCGTTCAATCTGCTGTATACCTTCGGCAGGCAGACCATGGCCAACGGCAAGGTCTACCGGCCGCATCATGCGATACTGGCCGAAATCCACCGCGCCCGCCGTTCGTTGAAGCTTTGTCTGTTTTTGATCGGCGATTTGCTGGGCGACTATCACGACAGCGTGGTCAATGCCTTGATTCAGGCCCGCGACCGCGGCGTGGACGTGCAGTTGCTGTTCAACGGCCATCTGGCCCGGCAAGGCAAGATCGGCGTCGAACGCAGCATGGCAGACGAACTGGCCCGGCCATTGCTGCCGGCCGTTCAGCGCTTGCGCGACGCCGGTATTCGCGTCGGCTTGGTTTACGGCCAGGACGATTTGCCGGTGCCCTATTCGCCGATACACAGCAAATATTGCATCATCGACGACTACATCGTCATCGACGGCAGTTTCAACTGGTACAACACCTCGGTGTTTTCCCACGACTTGATCGTCGTCGCCGCCAACCGCGACGTGGCCCAGCCCTATCTATACGAGTTTGGGCAGATTCAAAGGTTGTTCAGGGTGTTTTACTGATCGGAGTACGCGAAGCTAAATTGCACGCTGGACGACGCTTTACGAAGACACCGGACCGGGAACGCGCCAGAAGCGATTTTCGGGCAGGTTGGATGATATGCAGAAGCGAAAAATTCTTGTAATTCGCAAGTTTATTGTTGGTACCCAAATTTCGTGGTAGTTATATGGTTAACGGCTTAATAACTTGTTATGCCTCAGAGGCTGCCAATGGATGAACCGTTCGAGATAGAAGCACGCGGCGCTGCGGAGGGAATCAATCCGATGTTCGGTGAGTGGAGCCAAAAGTTCGATCTGGAGCCGGTTTCATATTCGAATCCAGGCCCGGCTCGTGCCGAGTTCAGGCAAGCAATTCGTGATCAACTGAAAAACAAGTTTGTGTTCGTTGGCGAGGTAAGGCTGACGGTTACGCTCTACCTCGACGAACAGAAGATGCTCGAAACGCCGGCTTATGGAGACCTCGATAACTACGCGAAACAACTCCTTGACTCGATAAAGGGGCATGGCGGCTTGTTCATTGATGACTGCCAAGTGCAACGCCTCGACATTTCGTGGGTGGATGTTCCGTATGGTGCTCACTTCGAGATTGAGATCAGATCTGGTCCCGATGATTTTCTGCCCGAGCCGCTAAAGCTCTATGAAATGCCAGATGGGCTCTACTACCCAATTTCGGCACAGGTTTGGACGCAAAGCGGTTTGATTGAGGTCCAAGATGATTCAGTCCACGTCATGGCAGAAGCCTTGGCTGCGATGACGAAGGCAAAGAAGGCTTTGCGTCATAAGCTCCGTCAAGATGGAGCGCCGCAATTTCGTGCCTTCCAGTTTGGGAAATACGTCTCGCCGGTTCTTATGGGTTTCCATCGGAGCCGTGTCGTTGGTTCAGGCTACGAACTTGTAAGTCGTGCCACATGGGAAAACTCTCTGGGGCATAACCCTGCGGTCCAGGGGACGCTGCGCGATAAAGCCGCGCAGCGTCCCTGACCTCCACGTTAGGCGGAATGGCATACCAATTTGCAATTGAATCAGAAGCGTTGAAGCGCTTTTATGGTGCGTATTCGTCATTACTGGAGGAAATGATGGTATAAATCTCTATGCAGGAAAAACCGGAGATAATCGTGAAGGCTGCAATCCGATCAGCGCGCATCAAGGATATTATTTAGAAAATGAGTCCAACTGTTTTTCGCGAAAGTGGCTTCCGGTTTTATTTCTTCTCGCGTGAGGAATCCAGAATGCATGTCCATGTTCAAAGCCAAAATGGAGAAGCAAAATTTTGGCTTGAACCCAAAATCGAACTTGCACAACACATTGGGCTTTCCCAGCACGAAATCAACCAAGCAATTCGCTTAGTTCAGGAGCACGAAAATGAAATCCGCAACGCGTGGCTTAAACACTTCCCTAGTTGAAGTAACCAATATCTCTAAACATGGTTTCTGGCTTTTGCTAGAGGACGAAGAGCTGTTTCTTCCGTTCTCCGACTTTCCTTGGTTTCAAAATGCCGCAGTCGGGAGGATTCTTAATGTCGAGCTTCCTTCATCAAACCATTTATATTGGCCCGAGTTAGATGTGGACTTGGCTGTTGAATCTATACGTCATCCTGAGAAATTTCCGCTGGTGAGCAAAGCCAATGCCTAACCCAACGCTCCAGAGCACTGTAATGGTTTGATCCTGCCAACCTCGGCAGACGGCGCGATCACATTGACTGCGCGGGCGTGGGCGGTTCGGGGCAAGGTCTCGGTTTAGCAGATGCCCAACCAGCGCTCCTGCGTTCGCCCCGCAAGCAGCGCGCTGCATAACTATCCCGAAAGTCGGCTTGACTCTATATCCTCCGGCAGATGCGGTGTTTTGGCTTTCGATCAAGTATCATCGAGCAATTACCTCAATTTGATGCGTTTAGACGTAGGGATAAAAATTTAGATGGCTAAAAAACCTAAATCCGCCTACGTCTGCACCGAGTGCGGCGCGGACTATCCAGGTTGGTCCGGGCAATGTAATCAATGCGGTGCCTGGAATACTATCAAGGAAGTCAAACTAGGCAGCGGCAAGGCGGCGCGCGACAACTCCGGTTATGCCGGCAGCCGCAGCGAAGTGCATTTGTTGTCGGAAGTGAATCTGGCCCAAGCCGAGCGGATTTCCACCGGCCTGGCCGAATTCGACCGGGTGTTGGGCGGCGGCATCGTTACCGGCAGCGTGGTGTTGATCGGCGGCGCGCCGGGAGCCGGCAAGAGCACCATTCTGCTACAAGCCATCGCCCACATTGCTCAGCAGCTGCCGGTGTTGTATGTGTCCGGCGAGGAATCGCTACAACAAATCGCCGAACGCGCTCATCGGCTGGGGCTGAAAACCGCCGGCATCAAGATGTTGGCCGAGACCTCGGTGCAACAAATTTGTCAGGTACTGGACGAAGAACAGCCCAAGGTGGTGATCATCGATTCGATCCAGGTGATGTATACCGCCGATTCCGACTCGGCGCCGGGCTCGGTGTCGCAGGTGCGGGAAACCGCCAGTTATTTGACCCAATACGCCAAGCGTAGCGGTGTGTCGATTTTCATGGTCGGCCATGTCACCAAAGACCAATCGCTGGCCGGGCCGATGACCTTAAGTCATATCGTCGATGCCCAGGTAGTGTTGTCATCGACCGACGATTCGCGTTTCAGAGTGCTGCGCGCCGACAAAAACCGCTTCGGCAGCGTCGGCGAACTGGGTTTTTTTGCGATGGAAAGTAGCGGTTTGAAGGAAGTGAAAAATCCCTCGGCAATGTTTTTATCACGCGCCGAAAAGCCGTCGCCGGGCAGCGTGGTGACGGTGTTGTGGGAAGGCACCCGGCCTTTGCTGGTGGAGATTCAAGCCTTGGTGACCGAAAGCCAGTACGGCAATCCACGCAGGCTGGCGGTGGGTCTGGATCAAAATCGGCTGGCGATGCTGTTGGCGGTGTTGTCGCGCCACGGCGGCATTTTTACCGGTAACGACGAAATCTACGCCAACGTGGTCGGTGGCATCAAGGTCAGCGAAACCAGCAGCGACCTGGCGATCATGATCGGCGTGGTGTCCAGCTTGCGCGACCGCATCATTCCTTACGACACGGTGTTTTTTGGCGAAGTAGGCTTGAACGGCGAGATTCGCCCGGTCGCCAACGGCCATGCCCGCCTTAACGAAGCGGCCAAGCACGGTTTCAAGCGCGCGGTCATCCCGAAAAGCAACAAGCCCAAGGACGCTGTAAAGAATTTACAGATCCACGCGGTCAGCAATATTCAAGAAGCGCTGGCGGTGCTGGCGGATTTATAACTGTCGCTAACCATTTAGGCGATAAACTTCGTCAGGGAACGATATGAAAAATGCAGTCGCCGCCAACAGCAAGCCTGGCCGAAACGATCCGTGTCCATGCGGCAGCGGCAAAAAGTATAAAGCTTGTTGCCTTAAACAAGCCGAAGCGACCACCAGACCGGGTCAACCAAGCGTGGACGATGCGTTAAAACAAGCCTGGCAGGCGGTGACGCGGCGCGATATGGCCGGCACGCTGCACGGGTTTCGGCAGGTCTTGGCTATCCAGCCAAACCACGCGGAAGCGCTGGCCGGTTTGGGGCAAGCGCTGTGCTGGCATCAACAGCGCCGCGAAGGGCTGGCTTATCTGCAACAGGCCGCGCGCCAACTGGAAATCGACGCCCAGCAAAGCCGCAATATTCGTTTTATTTTGGAGCTAGCCGAGCAGTTGCATTATTGGGGCGATTTGGATACCGCGCTGAAACTGACCGAGCTGGCGGTCACATTGGAACCCAGTGATCCTGCGGCGTTGAATAACCGGGCGCTTTATCTGACGCGAGTCAATCGATTCGAAGACGCCTTGCCTTTTGCCAGCAAGGTCTGCGAACTACGTCCCGACGATCCGGCTTGCAATAACATGCTGGCGGTGCTGGAAGCACAATTAAATCGCTTGCCGGAAGCCGAGCAGCGCTTTCGTAAAGTGATAGCCGCCAATCGGAATAATCAGCAGACCGCTCGCGCCTGGCAGGAGCTGGTCGGAGTGCTGGATAAGCTGGAAGAATACCAGGCATCGTTCGATGCTTGCCAACAAGCAAAGGCCTTATATCGGCAATTGCCGGAATTGCGCGCGCTCGATGCCGACCATATTTTTCGCACGATCAAGCGTAATAAGCAGGGTTTTGACCCGGCTTTGCTGCAGCGCTGGACGGCGAGTGACTTCGCCGACAGCTTGCCGGCGCCTACTTTTTTGTTGGGGTTTCTGCGTTCCGGCACCACGCTGACCGAGCAAGTGCTGGCGGCGCATCCGGCGGTGTTCACCTCCGATGAAAACGATCTGATTCACGGTTTGATTCAAGAGCTGCAACGGCTTAGCGGTTGTGTAGACGATATTCCCGCCGCATTGCGTGGGCTTGGTTTGGATGATGTCCGGAAGTTGCGCGCTTACTATTGGCGGCGGGTTGGCGAAGAATACGGCGAGGCAGCGTTGAAAAAACGCTTCATCGACAAAGTGGCGCTTAACAGCATCGATATAGGCCTGATCAGCTGCGTATTTCCCGAGGCCAGGATTATCTTCGCGTTGCGCGACCCGCGCGACGTTTGTTTGAGTTGTTTCCAGCAGGCATTCAAACCGTCGAATGTGACGATCAATTTAATCAGTTGGGAAGGCGTGGCTAAGCAATACGCGGCGGTGATGGATTGGTGGTTGCATATCAAGCCATCGATACAACCGCGCTATTTGGAATTGCGCTACGAGGATACTGTCAACGATTTCGAAAACAGTTTGCGCCGGGTTTTTGCTCTGCTGGATTTGGAGTGGGTGGCCGAAGTGAGTGCTTTTCACGAGAAAGCCAAGGGCCGTTACATCGCCACGCCGAGCTTTGCCGCAGTTGCGCAGCCGCTTTATTCGCGGTCGGTGGCGCGTTGGCGACATTATGAAAAGTTTTACGAGCCTATTTTGCCGATGTTGGCACCGTATATCGAGGCGTTTGGCTACCGCTAAATAAAGGCTGCGCCAAAGGCTGGGAGAGGACTGCTGTTGGTCAAATCGACTCGAAGCCCGCCGATCGGTGATCAATTAGAATGGAGCTTCCATGCTCCCGGCCATCCTTGACCGAAAACCGACCTGACTTTACGAATGAAAGCGGCTGTCGGTTGAATCAAATTGGCTTTAAGTGCCAACAGCCGGCTTTCGTCGTCCGAAACCGATCAAGCCCGCCATTGCGCTGCCGAATAGCCAAACTGCGCCGGGCACCGGTACCGGCGACGCGGCGGCCGAGATCGTGGCGGTGTAAGCCAGATTGGCGCCGCCTACCGTGCCGTCGTAACCGCCCAGGATTAGCGTGTAATTGCCGGCGGTCAGGAAACGGGTCAGCGTCGCGGTGGCAGTGGTGCCTTGAACGGCGGCGACGGCCCAAGCAGTCGGATCATGCGGTATCAACGACGAACCCAGCACCGAGCCCATCGGATTGAGCGCACCATTATTTAAATATGAATCGTGGCGGCTACTGCCGTCGTTGGTATCCCAGCCATCCCATAAACCGAAGGCAGGGCGCAAATTGGAGTTGTCCGAGGATACAGTGATGGTGACAGTAGCGTCATGGTGCAGCTCGAATAAACCATAATCGGCGGTATGGCCCCAGTTGGTCGCGCCGTCTTTGTAAGCTTTGGCGCCCATGCCTATCGTAAAGCCGGCGCCTTCACTGTTGGCGGTTTGCGAGTTGGCCACTCCGCCGTCGTTATGGATCATCGCTACCCAGGTCGCAGGCAGGTTGCCGGTGTAGCCTGGATCGTCAACTGACCATGGGCCGGTTTGCGAGCCATCCGCAGGTGCGCCAGAGGTGTTATAGGTAACGTGCGCATTTGCTACATCAGTGACTAGCAGCATTGCGGCGACGGCGCCAGCCAGCGCCAATTTTTTATACGGTGCGGGTTCAATCATTTTGGCCTCTCGATCGAATAAATAAATTCAAACGTAAGTTTGCGGCTGAGCCGCGAGTTGTAACGGGATTACCGGCAAAACTGGCGGTAATCCCGTTTCGTCGATTAAGCGGCTAGTTGCGGTTTGCGACGACCGAAACCGATCAAACCGGCAATCGCACTGCCAAACAACCAGACTGCACCTGGAACAGGGACAGGGGCGGCTGTTATGGTGCTGTAAGAATGAGTATCTACCGTATATGCCAGAGCCGAATTGCTTGCTCCGCCGTGCGCGCCGACGACTAGGGTGTAGAAACCTGCGTCACCATCGTTTAGGCTGCCAGCAACTGCGTCGGTTTTTTGCCACTCGGCAAAGTCCATTGAAAGTGTGTAGGTCAGAATATCGCCAACTGAAACTTGCGAAGCGCTCCATAACAAAGCAGAGCCGTCAACGCCGCCTGTTCCTAAACTGGAACCTTGTACGCCCGCCGCGTTCGGATCGAAAGCCGCTGTGCGGTTAGAAAAGATGGACGTATCCGATCCGCGGTATAGCGCGACATCCAATAATGCATTGGCATCGTTCAAAGAATCGTAGTTAGCGTCTCTTTTGACCGTGATGTCTATGTTGTACGTGCCGCCCCACACGCCTGTCGCGGTAGTTACATTTTGCGCATTGTCGTTGGAGCCGGCACTAGCGTGAATCAGTGCGTAATCGAGACCGCCTGTGGTGCTGCCTGTCTGCCATGAATCACCGCCCACAGCGACGTAGGGATGGTCATTTGCGCCGCCGTCGGGGAGGAGGGGGCCCCAAGTGGTTGAAGCGTTTTGAACGGCATAAGCTCTCCATAAGCTGTTAGTTTCGGTAGCAGAGGTTCCGGTTTTATAGTTGCGATTGGTTTGGCCTGTTGCAGTTGAGTCGTGATGGCCGAAATAAAAATTGTAAGGGAGGGTTCCTGTGTAGTCGGTTGGCAAGCCGCCGGTGCCTGGAATGTTAGCATTGGCGTCGCCAGCGACCCGTCCGCCAATACCGACAGGCCCGTAGCCGCCAGTATTGGAGACGCCATCGGTGTTATTGACGCTATCGCCGATAGTGATACCAGCACCGGTCAGGTTATAGGTTTGATGAGCGAATGCTTGGCCGGAGATGCCAGCTAGTCCAGTTGTCAAGAGAGCTGCTATAGCCGTTTTACGAAAGATCATGATCATCCTCTTTTTATTAGAATTAAAGGTAACAGCGAAACTGACAAAACTTGACCAACAGCATTGAGCCAAACTTTGCCCTTACCCACGAGCTACCGTGGGGCAATCCGGCCTTCTTTAAATCGTTTTTAAGAACCGTGATTTTCCGGCCCCGCCTCACGACGGGTGTGGCCACTCGTGCTTCGCGCGATGGACTGATTAGCGGACGTTAGACATGCCAGGAAAAATGGTCAATTAACTGTTGCCGATAAGCAACGCGCGAAGTAAGTTCCAAGTCTTAAGCCAGTAATGAGCCAATTCGGAAAAGTTTTAATGATTTCAAATTAATGTGGTGGATTTTCAGTGAAATGCCTGATGTGGGCAAATGCCTGAATTGAGGGAAATAACCTTGCGAGCTTTTTTATATAACATAGATTAATTACTGCCGGATTGGTTCGGTCCGGCCTAGCATTTAGTGCTTGCTGATTCGATGAAGAATTGCTTTCTTTTATCGCAATTTATTGTTAGTTTGTTGCGCCGCAAGGCTTGGCTGACTTTAAATTTTAACGGAGTGATTTATGCAGAGAACCGATAAAACCCCGCTGTGGGTATTCCTGGCGCTGTCCAGTATCGAAACCCGTAAGGGGGCGTTGCTGTTGATCTGGAGTAGCCTCGTCTTTACCTTTTATTGCGTGCCTTGGGGGCTTTATTTTGACGGTAATGGCTGGATCGCCAGATTATTCTTGATCGATGACTGGGAGTGGTTTGCGATGATGGTGCCGATGACTCTTTGGTATTGGCTCAGCATGAGATGGGTGGATAAAAACGGCAGCTGGCGCTTAGCGAATGCGTGATACGCCGCATAGTCTGGAGGCGCCAGACATCATTCGAGCCGGATGTTATTTTGGTTAACTAGCCAATTAATTATGGGGCTCTGGTTTTTAGCCTGAATAACCGTGCTTGTTTACCGACATAAAAATAGCGGAAGGGAGTCTAACTATTTTGGTAAATGCCGGCAGCTTTCGGGAAGGGCGATAACATAGTCGCTACTTTCTATTCTTTAAACATTACTGCCATGTCCATGCTTTCACATATACTCCCCAAAGCCGAAATCTCGATTAGGGAAAATCTGAGATGGCTTTATATCCTTAGAAATCTAATGCTGTTCGCCGTGACGGTGGCAGTGTTTATTGCCGTCAATGGTTTGGGCATCAATTTACCGCAAAACCAGTTGTGGCTGGCGATTTTTGCGATTTCGATACTCAATCTTTACACCTGGTTGCGCCTGGGAACCCCGGAAGAAGTCACCGAGCACGAGATTTTTTCGCAAATCTGCATGGACGTGCTGGCGTTGGCGTATTTGCTATATCTGACCGGCGGGGCGTCAAATCCCATCATTTGGGTGTTTCTGTTACCCTTGATCGTTACCGCGATCATGCTGCCGCAAGCTTATGCTTGGAATATGGTGATCATCACCTCATGCGTGTATACCGTGTTGATTGCTTATAACGTGCCGTTGCCGGCCGTCGAACCGCATTTGGCGCACCCGGCGATGACCGAGATGACGCCGGAAATGAGGTTGCAAATGCATTTGATGAACGACAGGCGTTATTTCAATCTGCATGTATTTGGCATGTGGTTTGGCTTTGTGTTCAGTGCTGGCTTGGTGGCGTTTTTCGTGGTTGAGTTGTCCAAAACCTTGAAAGAGCGGGAGCGCAATCTTGCCGACGCGCGGGAAAGCGCTTTGCGCGACGAGCGGGTGGTTTCCTTGGGGACTTTGGCGGCCAGTGCCGCGCACGATATGGGTACGCCGCTAGGTACTATCGCGATCTTGATTCATGAGATGGTCGAGGATTTACCAGAACACCGTTATCCCGAATTGCATCAAAAATTGGGGATCGTTCAGCAGCAAATCGACCGTTGCAAGCAAGCTTTATCGGTAATGTCTGCCTCCGCAGGCGAAATGAGAGCCGAGTCCGGCAAAGTGATGCTGGTTGGGGAATATATCGACGAAATGCTCGGTCAATGGCGCACTCATAAAGCCGCCACCCGGATAAAGCTGTTTATTTCGCCGCATGTAGACATGAGCGCGCGCATCATTGCCGAACGCACGGTCACGCATTCGATCATCAATATTCTGAATAACGCCGCTGAAGCATCGCCTGTCGACAAAGGGATCGAGTTTCATGCCGCGTGGGATGAAGAGACCTTGCTGTTGAAAATTAGGGATTTTGGGCCAGGTTTGCCTGCGGAATTTATCGAGTTTGCAGGTCATCAGCCCGTCAAAAGCAATAAGCAGGGCATGGGGGTGGGTTTGTTTTTGACCTATACCACCATCAAACGCTTGGGCGGTACAATATTATTCGACAATCTCGAGTCTGGCGGAGCTTGCGTTGAGATCAGTTTGCCATTATTAGCTAAGGAGAGTACGAATGACGGAATTACCTATGGATAAACCCAATTTACTGCTAGTCGACGACGATGTGACTTTTTGTTCGGTGTTGAAGCCTGCGCTGGAGAAGCGTAATTTCCAAGTAACGGTGGCTAACGATGTCAACACCGCGATGCAGTTGGCGGAACAGACCGAACCCGAATATGCCGTGATCGATCTGCGGATTGGATTCGATTCCGGCCTCGAAATGGTCAAGAAATTGATTTCGTTGGATGATAATACCCAAATCGTCATGCTCACCGGTTTTGCCAGTATCGCAACGGCGGTGGAAGCCATTAAACTGGGGGCGATTCATTATCTGACCAAGCCGGCTAACGCCGATGAAATCGTCAGCGCGCTGTACAAAAACGAAGGTGATGCCTCGGTAGCCATCAGCGATAGCCCGCTATCGGTCAAGCGCCTGGAATGGGAGCATTTGCAAAAAGTATTGATGCAGCACGACGGTAATATCTCCGCCGCTGCCAGGGCGCTGAATATGCATAGAAGGACTCTACAAAGAAAGCTAGAAAAGCGGCCGGTTAAGGAATGACATGCCAGACTTATATGACATTTTTATTTAATCCCCTTATTTAGAGTTAATTTTTCCTGATTACCCACGACCCTCAGCAACTTACGAGCATCCTGCTAGTCCAATGAAAGCTATGAACTGACAGGAGATCGTGGCATGAAAAAGAATCCGATCCAATTTCAAAAAGGCTTTAGCCTGACGGATTTCATGAATCGCTACGGTACTGAAAGCCAGTGTGCCGCAGGGCTATTTCAGGCGCGATGGCCATCCGGGTTTCAATGCCCAGGCTGCGGTCGCCGCCGCTATAGCGTGATCAAGACTCGCAATTTGTATCAGTGCACGACGTGCCATCACCAAACCTCGTTGATCAGCGGTACGCTGTTCGAACAAACCAAGTTGCCGCTCACCGTGTGGTTTCTGGCGATTCATCTGCTGACTCAAGCCAAAACCAGTTTGTCGGCTTTAGCCTTGAAGCGGCAAATCGGCGTTTCCTACAACACCGCCTGGAGCCTCAAGCACAAGATCATGCAGGCAATGAAAGAGCGCGATGATCGCAAACCGCTGACCGGCATTATTCAACTCGATGACGTTTACTGGGGCGGCGAGCATCGGGGTGGCAAACGCGGGCGAGGTTCGGAAAACAAGACGCCTTTTGTCGCGGCGGTGGCGCTGAACAAGGAACACCATCCTATCGCGATGAACTTGAATGTCGTCAAAGGCTTCCGCAACAGCGAAATCAAGCGCTGGGCCGGCCATCATCTTCAGCCGGGTAGTCTGGTGTACTCGGACGGCTTAGCTTGCTTTTCCGCCGTGCTCGATCACGGTTGTCACCATTACTCCATTGTCACCGGCGGTGGTCCTGACAGCGTGACGAAAGAAGAATTCGCCTGGGTCAATACCATGATCGGTAACGTGAAGCGCGCCATCAATGGCACTTACCATGCCATTCAGTCCAAACATTTACCCCGCTATCTGGCCGAGTTTTGTTATCGTTTTAATCGCAGATTCGATCTGCAAACCATAATGCCGCGGTTTCTCATCGCTGCGGCTAATTCTCCACCCATGCCGGGCCGTTTGCTCAAATTAGCTGAGGCTTATGGGTAATCAGGTAATTTTTTACAAGGGCTCTTGCAAAAGAAAAAAATCTGAGTATAATGGGCAATTCATTCAGGGGGTCGTTAGCTCAGCCGGTAGAGCACCGCACTTTTAATGCGATGGTCGTGCGTTCGAATCGCACACGACCCACCATCAATCGATAATAAAAACAACCACTTGACTCTAGCTGGGTAAGTGGTTTTTTTATGCCCGAAGGTTTCTGGGTAAATTTTGTGGTAACTTTTTTCAGCGCCACGTCTGCCCGTTAAAGCCAGTGTGGTAACTTTTTCAAGCGCCACTTTAAATCACCCTTCTCAAGATCGACACCGGCTTAAGGTTGACGATCTTTTCAACCGCTTCCAACAACTCTGCCACTCCCGCAGGCGAATAATGTGTCGTTATGTCGCCATTGCTGTGATGCAGCAACTTTTTTCGCGTTTCCAAAGGAACTCCTGCAACTCTCAATCGGTGGCCAAACGTATGCTTCAAGTTATGCGGCCCGCGAGTGTACTCGTCACAAACCGGCAGCCCTGCTTTTCGCCAAGCTTTCTTCCATGCTGAGTTATGCAGGCGGGTAATGCGTTTACCACGGTATGGGAAAACATAGGGGTTATTCGCCTGACGGTTTTGCCGTTGTGCTTCGATAATGGCTTTCGCCGTCGAGTTTAAAACTACCAGTTGGTCTTCTTTGTTTTTTTCCCCTGGCCACTCGCCGTCCCCATATACCTTTTTTCGCCACGGAGTGATAAAGATACTCGTACCGAGTTCCGGCACAACCACTTCCCAGTCCCACCGTAGCCAACACACACCTTGCTCACGCAGGCCAGTGTTAGCCGCAAATATGGACATGGTACGCAAATGCCCCGGCAATGCCTTCAGCAAACGCTCCAATTCCTCAAAGTCAAGAGGATAGGGATTTGCAGCATCTTCCCAATCGGGCATCTCGAATAACGGCGGACAACTTAAATACGGTTGGCCGTTTTCGTTTCGCCAAGAGCGAGCTGCCAACGTCAACACTCGCCGAATGATGGATAAATCACGCTTGACAGTGCTGCTGGATATCCCCGCTTTCCGTCGTTCATTGATGAACCCTTGCAGGGTGCCCATGTGGACATTGGCTAAGGGTAAATCGCCGATATACGGGGCGACAAATCGCAACGAATCACGGTCACGATCCAGGCTACGCTTCTGCGTTTCCTCGAGGTACCGATCAGTAGCCTCTCGGAATGTCATAATGCCTTCGTCTCGGCGATTATGGCTGCCTCGGAATAGACATCGGTCACATCTTCAGATTTATGGTGCAAAAGTTCACGGCGAAACTCTTTTGGCACATCTTCTGAGATTAACCGCCTACCCAAAGTATGCTTCAAGTTATGCGGTCCACGTGATAGACCATTTTTAACAGGCAACCCTGCATTTTTCCAGGCTTTTTGCCAGTCGTACCCCCCCATTTTAGATATCGGCTTACCATCCACTGGAAAAACCCAAGGACACCCCGGTTTACGACGGGCTCGCTGAATTTCAATGACCTTTTGGGCTACACGATTTAATACCACCAATTGATCCAGATCATTTTTCTCACTAGTTTGAATTCCGCGCTCTTCATCTACAGACTCAACGGGAATTTGGAATACGCTGGTTTTTAGGTTTTGGACTTTCCTTTCCCATTCCCAACGTAGTTTACAAACGCTTTGATCTCGCAGCCCTGTATTAACCGCAAAAAGTGTCATTAACCTAAGATGCCAGGGTAATTGAAGCAATAATTTTCGCTGATCATCCCATTCTAGGGGGTATGGCTTGCTCTTATCCTTCCAATTTGGCACGCTCAGTAATGGTGGTGCTAAAAGATAAGGTTGCCCAGCTTCATTTCTCCAAGATTGACACGCCAAATTTAAAATGCGTCTTACTACAGCTAGATCGCGCTTTACAGTGCCACTTTTGATTCCTCTGGCTTGCTCGTGATCAATAAATGGCTTTAATGTAAGATCATGGACATGGTTCAACGTCAGATTGCCAATAAAAGGATCAAGCTTCTCCAAAGTTGTGATATCACGCTCAATGCTATCTTTCTCATCTTGAAAATTCTTAACATAGCGAATACCTGCTTCTTTGAAGGTAAGCGTAGTGGCCTGACTTTCTTTAATCGTATTCATATGTTGTTCAATAACCTGCGTGAACATCATTTCCGCTTCTTCTTGAGTGCTTGCCTGAAGACGCTCACGGACCCTTCCGTAACCTTTGATGCGTTTGTCGATGGCCCATTGACCTGTTTTTTTATTGTACTGGAGACCGGCTGGCTTGGTTGGCATGGTGTTGTTTCCCTTATTTGATGATGATTCGATTGACATAGTGTTTTTTCCTTGGAATGATTTAAATTTTCAACTCTAGATTTTCCATATAGGCTCTTGAACTTATCGAGAGCATCATCCAGATCAGGCTTGTCATACGCGACAAATTTTTGGCCATATTGGATTTCAGTCTCGATGAGCGGCCTGACGCAGCTGTCAAATAGCGACTTGTCCATCGCACAGTAAGCAGGCGCGTCTCGATAACGAATAAATCTAGGCTGTATGCAAAAACCTATTGCCGTGCGTTGTACAACTCTACTAATGATCTCAAGGGGAGAAAGAGTGTCTCGCGCTTGTTAGCTGCTAAGCCAGAACAACCATATAGGACAATTCTTGAATCACTGCTGAATGCGCCCTGGTCTGACCGAACATTGATGCAAGCCTTGTTAAGATTCTTGATCCCCATGACGAGGGGATATAGAAAATACTGGGTTATTAAGACCGTACAGATTCCAAGATATAGAAATAATTCACTAGGTGTCGTGCACTGCTACAGCAATGATTTATCGAAGTACATCGATTGCCAATTGGCAATTACCCTATCAATGAGCACAACGAAAATCACAGTTCCTGTTGCATATCAATTGTATGTGCCTTCTCCTTCAAATAATCCAGCAGATACGATAGAAAAGTTATCCTATGATGGAAACCCTTTTATTAATGAGATCGAAAATGTATTCAATCAAATTGAATGGTTAAAAGGAATAGAAGATACCGACTATATTATCTGCAATGAACCGCGCTTGTGTAGTAATATAGAATTTATAAATAAAGCCAGTGAAAGTCAGCTTCTATATTTTCTTGCTATAAAGGAAAATACTTTAGTAACTGAGAAAAATAAAGTTAGTACCAGGCTTAAGATTACTAATCAGATAATGTCGGGGTAATCGGTATTTTCTGCATGCAAAACCCAGCTTTTCTGATCTTTAACTAACCGCTTAACGGTGAGTTCTCCATTTATCGCACAAATCACCACTTTGCCATGAATAGGTTCTATTGATCGGTCAACAACTAAGATATCGTTTGGATGGATACCGGCCCCCAACATAGAATCCCCCTTTGCTCGCACAAAAAAAGTCGCTGCTGGTTTTGGGACTAAAAGGTCATTCAGGTCTAAGGATTTTTCAACATAATCATCAGCTGGCGATGGGAAACCTGCTGCAACTTTGCTGGCAAACAAGGGCAGTGATAGTGCGTGGCCGTGATCTTTAGGCTGCCAAACGCGTGAGCAGTTGGTTAATGTTGTTATCGGTACTTTAACCGAGCGAAATGAATTGAATGTATAAATAAAGGCC
Organism: Methylomonas montana; assembly: GCF_030490285.1. Lineage (NCBI taxonomy): Bacteria > Pseudomonadati > Pseudomonadota > Gammaproteobacteria > Methylococcales > Methylococcaceae > Methylomonas > Methylomonas montana. The sequence continues at coordinate 846,127 of NZ_CP129884.1, forward strand.
ATAATCGACTCCTGTTTGAGCGGGGCGATAGGCTACCATCAATAATTCATTTGTTCTATATTTGTTCTTTCTGTTGGCGATCCTGATCTACTCGTTTTGATCCAGCATTGATCTTTGACAGTCAATTTTGGCTTGAAGCCCAGCTATGTCACGTAAAACATGCAAAGTCGAAAAGCAATCACCTAGTGCTGTATGGGCGTGCATCATATTGGTGTTTCCACCTGCACTTAAAAAAGCATTGTAAAGCGATATCGTACCGTATTGATTGGTTGCGCCGTATGCTTTCGCTGCCGTTAGCATGGCACAATAAGTAGCAACATGATTCAAAAATGAGGTATCAAGATTAAAGGCAGTAAGGGTGTTAGCGAGTAATTTAATATCAAAGCCAGCATTGAAAATGGCCACAGTTTTGCTGAGCAGAATATCTCTGATTTTTTCAGCGTCTCGATCAAATGTGGGCGCGTTCTGTAAATCGTGGTTACTGATTCCATGGACTTGATAGGCACCATTTGAAACTGTAACGCTTGGTCTATAACGTGCGTTATGGAGTATTTCTCCTTGGTCAGTAATAATGGCACATTCAATTATCTGATCATGATGGCCAAGCCCTGTTGTTTCTGTATCTAAGATAATGAATTTTTGGCTAAACAAATCTTGGATTGATTTAGATGCCTCAAGTGCTTTTCGATGTTCATTTTCAAAGCGTTTTAACAGATTAGTTTTATGTAATTTTTTGAGTGCTTTTATTTGATTATCAGTGAGAGATTTTTTTATGATGGGTTCGCAATCGCTAAGTCGATATACTGGATATTCAACACGGCTTTGACTGTTACGCCACCACTCCACCGGTTTAGCATCAGGACGAGGCTGCATCCCTAGTTCAATTTTTAGCCTATTAACACTTAGTAATGGGTTATCTTGATTCATTATATGTTCTAAAAATAGAAAGCATTAAAGTTTTTATGTGTATAATTAAATTATAGCCAATCAACCTGTTAATGTTAATAATAAGTATTTATTTAATACCGAAATACTAGGCTGTCTTAAACTAAAAAATGCTTTCCACTTACCACCACTAGCTGATCATAAAGCTGATAAACAAGAATAAACTTTATTATCCAGTTTATCTGTCTTCGAATGGGAGTATTTTTATTAAAACTTTAATGGGGGTTCATAAGTAGATTTTTTTGATAAAGACCGAATTGAGTTTTTCATTTTAACCGGACTTGCCGAAAGAATGTTACTAATGAAAAAGCCACTTGAACTCGATCTGTAAGACGACGAATAGTGCTGTTTAGACTGATCACTGGAATGTCCAAGGGCCTTAGAAATTGACTCTGAATCAAGATTGGCTTTATGTAAAGAACCTGAGAAGCGATGCCGATAGCAATAAGCTGTTGCCGCCTCTTTAAGTTGTGGCATCGCTTTGCGACTTAAGTACGATATTTTGTCACAGACAGCGCCTGCTTCAGCATGAACATATAATTCACCTTTATTGTCTTCTAAACGGTGAACAAGATGTTCAAACTCAGCCGAATCGTTCTTGATAGAAAAGCTACGCCATTTTTGGCCGTACTGTCGCCCTTGATGAGTTTTTGCCCCCTTTATCAATATGTTGATAGAGCCATCATGGTTCAATCCTAAAAGAACCCCGAACGACAGTTCTTGGGGCCTGCATCCAGAAATTGAAAGAACAGATATCGCATCCAAGTGGATTGTCTTGCTTTTAATAGCGACTTCGAAAATTTTGGATGTCCAATTTTTCGGCAATGATTTCAGACGCTTAGATTTTGATTTTTTAACTCTTTTCGGGGTTTTCTTTGCTTTTGAATTCCATGCCGATTGATACGTGCCATTGATTGCATCAGCTAATTTTGATTTTTTTTGATCAACACCTACCACTTCTAAAAAGTCTAGATATTGTTTTAACTTGTCAACTTCCATTTTCCAATCTGTGATGGATTCCTTTTTTAAAGCATCCATCCCAAATAGTGCATCACTAATTTTGTCCAAGACATATGAAGATACAGCTGCTTTATAGACGTAATAACTGCTTTTTGATTTTGCGCAATCAATTGGCAAACATTTATCTTTAAATATTAGGCGTTCAGCAGTTTTATTATATGTTTGTCGTGTTTTGTCAATGATATCCCTTTGTTGGTTATAAATATGATAATCACGCGCTTTTGCAATGATGGCATAGCATGTGTTTAGATCGATCATTTGATTTTCTTTGCAATCCATTTGCATAAATAATTTCCTATAAATATAAAATTCCTATATTTATTTTATATGTATCTCATTAATTTATCAATCACTCTGCTACGCATTCGTTTTGCGCTCATTTTATTCGCAAATTTATGGGTTCATTTCATTCACCATCAAACTGGAATGGGACGCTAACGCTTAACCACCCATTCCGCATATTATTCCGCTCTGTAAAGCAGCAGAATAATATAAAACAACATCAAGCAAATGCTTAATATCTGCCTGATATTAATTTGTTAATTTTAGTGCGAAACTGTTTATCAAGCATCTTGTTTTACAAATTTAATGCTATGCTTTTATATAGGTTTTGTGATTATCAACAAGGAAGTGTTTATGGGAATCTGCATAAGGAAAATTGTTATTAAAAGAAGCAACAAAGAAGATGATTATTTTATGCCTTTGGCAGAAATTTCATTTTGCGCAAATACCATTTCTTTTACATATATTGATTATATAAATCCTTTTACAAATAGGATTTCGGATGTTTTTGTGAGAAAAACGCATACTAGGCAAGGCGATCAAAAAAAGCAACTTTTCAATGAAATCCAGAAAGCATTTTATGTCGATATATCGACAGCAATACAAATTTATTTTTCAATTATACCGGAATTAAATAATCATATTACTACACCGCAAGTTCAAGCCCAATTTCCAAACTACAATGAACTTATGGGATTGGCGTACAAAAATGGTTTTGTAGATGAAAATAAAATCGGATTTAATTTCCGAGGCTTTCGCAATGGTGTAGAGAGGCACATACGAGCTAACACCGTTGAATTTGCAAAGCAGCAGTTCCTAGAATACGAGTCAGATGCCTCTGTATTGGAAGTATATTCTATGGCGTCGGTCCAGAAAATTTGTGATGAATACACCGGGTTAAGAGTTTCGCCGAATTTAACGGGAATTAAGTTTGAAAAATCGTGGGTTCTTCTTGAGGAAACTGAGCACGGTAACGAGAAAATATACTACTTTGAAACTTTGCGAGATGTTGTATCTGCATTACCACTTGAACATCAATATCGATATCATGAAGAGCCATCGAATTACTGATCTCATTGTGCCAATTGTGAGTATCATAAACTCCAGACATGTAGAAGGTGTCTGAAGTGATTGACAAAAATGTTAGTTTGACTTAACGTCTAGGTTCCATCAACAACCGGAACCTATGACTTTAAAAAAAATCAGCAATGATCCAAATAAACATACGACCACAAAGTCTACTAGCCGCATTCTTAGTGATACTAGCCAAACTGATTCTAATCAATCAAAACTCATTAAAGCCGAAGTTGATCCTTCATCGGCTGATTATCGCGAAATTTACACCAAACTTTTCGGCCCAACACCTGCCGAGTCAATGGCAACGGATAGCCACGCCTACCTCGACACTGAAGATTCGCCAGAACCCACAGTTAAAACCATTACTCTTTTCGATCACGATCTAGCCAAAGAGCTATCTGAGCGGATTTCAATTGGGCGGGAAGAAAAAAAGTTTTACAGCTCTCTTCGACCTGAACATTCGCAAAAACCCATTATTGAGCCGAGCGACGCGGTATTTGAACGCATTCAGCAACTCTTTTTTGATTACCCTAATGCGATTGATTTATTGAAATACGTTCACGATTTTTTATGCTTACGTAACATTTCAAGAAATAAAGCGATCTACATGAGTCCGATCCTGATTGCTGGCGATCCGGGTATCGGTAAAACAGCAGTGATCAGAGCTATCTGTAAAGCGCTTGGCGTAGACTATGGCTTTTATGATTTTAGTTCCGCTAGCAGCAGCTGGGGTCTATGCGGTCAGGACAGCGGCTGGAATGGCAGCCATATTGGGATTGTGCTAAAGAAGTTACTTTATGGGGCTTGTGCAAATCCGATTGTGCACTTAGACGAGCTGGATAAAGGCATGGTAAACCATAATTTGGACCCTTACTTAGCGCTACATACCCTGCTTGAGCGACCGCAGATGATTGGGTACCAAGATGCCTACGCACAAAATTTGCCAGTTAATGCGTCACATGTCATGTTTTTGGCCACAGCAAATGATATATCAGCCATTCCAAGGCCGATTCAGTCTCGCTTCCGTATTCTGGAAATTTCAACGCCATCACCCTCGCAAATGCGGCGAATCGTGGCAAATATGTATTCGAGCAAGTTACATGAAGAAGGGGTCGAAGGCGTATTCGCAATTCAGTTAGCTGAAAGAGTGATTGATTTTTTAGTACACAAAACTCCGCGTGAAGTCGGACTGATATTGTCGCGAGCCATTGCAGCAGCCTCTGGTCGAAAGCCCGTCCCTGGCGGCCAATACGAAATTCAATTACAAGACTTATCTGATTGTCTGCCGCAAGAAATATCGCAGCAGCGTAAGGTGGGATTTGTATGGTGAATGCGGACAAAAATCGACATGATTCTATCAATACACATGTCGAGGCAAGTTCATCGGACTGTGCCGGTGCAAAAATGATAATAGGTTTACGGCGGCGCTTTTCTTTTTCTATCAATAAACACAACGCCAAGGCTGCAGTTGCCATGGACAAGGTTTTCCCTAAACCCACTTCATCCGCTAATAACAAGCGCACATAACCATAATCGCGATAATGCTTTAAGCATTCCGTGACAAAGCCCTGCTGCCAGGGTTGTAACGACAAACCTTCACGATAGAGCGGTGATTCGATTAATGCAGCCGGGGTAATGTTTTCATCATCCGAAACATCATCCAGCAAAATCTCATGACGGCGGCTACGACGACGGACTTCCTTACAAACGGCTTCGGGTAGGAACCGAAATTCGCCCGTACAAAGACTGTAAAGATGCCGACTATGACATTGATATCGTCTGCCGCCTTGAACACAAAAAGGACAACATTGCGGCCCAGATTGTGAAGCATCAGGTGGGGGGGCATCTGATGGCTCATGGCACTTACAAAAAAATGCTAGATGTTGAAGGTAGGCGATGTTGGACTCTGAATTACGCCGAAGAGGATGGCGTTGGCTTTCACATGGATATTCTTCCCTCGGTTCAGGAGAGCTGGAAAACTTTCAAAGAGTATTACAACTTTTCTAATGCAATTGCTGTGACAAACAAATGTTGCCACACCGGAATCTACGATTGGTTGCCAAGCAATCCCAAAGACTTCGCAAAATGGTTTTACAGCAAAAACAAAACTGTCTTTGATCGTGTAAAACCGACTCAAAAGCAGGCTCTTTTCGAGAATTATTCTTTATAAGTCTCCGGTAACTCAAGAGCGGGTTAATATTTCGGAGAAAGCGCATATATATTCGTTTTCTGAAAATGGACCGCGTGGTTGGGGGCCATTCAAAAAGAATACGCAAGACCTCAATAATGTCGAAAATCTGACGTTGATGTGCCACGACTGCCATAAAACAATCGATCAGGATCAAGAAGGACTTAAGTATTCCGCTTCGTTGCTTCAGAAATGGAAAAAGGAACATGAGCATCGTATTGTTACAGTAACTGGTATTGCTGCCAACATGAAGTCTCATGTGGTCTTTTATGGAAGTAACATTGGAGAACAACGATCACCCTTACAGCAGGAAGATGCCATGGCGGCCATGTTTCCAGAACGATACCCTGTATCTGAAAATCCCGTATGCCTTTCCATGTCATGTTCTCATGAAGATAAGAGTGCGGCTTTCTGGGGAACAGAATCAGCGCATTTGAAACGGGTATTTGAACAAAAAGTAATGCCCTTAATAGAAAGTGATGCTACAAAGCATTTCTCCCTGTTTTGTTTGGCACCCATTCCACTTCTTATTCAAATGGGCTCGCTATTTACGGACAAAATAGCCGTTGATACGTACCAACCAATCAGAGAGCCAAAAGGATGGCACTGGCAAGAGTTTCCAGAAGGTTTTGAATTTTTAATTAATAAGCCGAAAGAAATAAACGGTACTCCTGCTCTTGTTATTTCGCTAAGCGACTTTATCAGTCATGAACGAATTAAAAGTGTTGTAGGTGACAATGTTTCGATATGGGAGCTGACTGTTCCAAGAGAACACATTGGCAATGACAACATACGTTCAAAAGCTCAACTTTCGATGATGCGAGCAATTGTGCGAAAGTTAATGATTCAAATTAAAGAAGCACATGGAGAAACAACCCCACTTTCTATTTTTCCCGCAATATCAGTGTCTTACTCAATTGAAATGGGGCGAGCACGAATGCCAAAAGCAGATATGCCGTGGATAATTTACGATCAGAACAATAAATCAAAAAAATTTATCCCGGCGATAATTGTAGGGGAATAATTTTGCTCGGATCAGATAAATGATGTCGAAGCAATCATCATTTAATTCAAGGGCTCATGTACAGAATTTCTTAGTGATGTTGCGACAATTGAAAACCAGCTTGTCGGTAAGCCCTATTTAACATTTGGATTTTGATGGAATATTCTGTGGTAACTTTTGGGTATCTGCCGAAAAATCGGCTATCGAAGCTGCGATTTAGGAAAGTCGTCAATCAGAACAAAGCTGGCCATTGGTGCATTATCTCTGGGCACAACATCCCGTTTACCGTTCATTGATGTCAGGTGCTATCATTTTTTTGTGGCGTCACTTGCATTTTTCATCTCTTATCGGTCTTATAGATGGCAGATGAATAAATATGATCTTGATAAGGCAGATAAAGAGTCTGAATATTTGACATCAATTAGCGACAAATATTGGCATCAGTCTGTGATACTTCCTCTATTTATTGATAAATTCGTTTCTAGCATTACAAGCTGGATTGATGATATTAACACTCTTGAAAAATGTGATCACAATACTGGCAAGCTATCAACTAAGATTGATGAAATTAGAGATGGCTTCAAAAAGGATATAACGCAATTAATATATCGCACACAGCTTTTATGTGCTGTAGAAGAACAAGTTAGAGTAAATGTCCGAGAAAAATTGGATGAAATAGAAGACTGTATTACTCGCTATCTGAGCGACAAAAAAGAGAAAACTTATAATGTAATGTCACGCCAATTTCAAAAATATTCGAAAAATCAAAATAATTTTTTATGCATAAACTAGCCAAACAGCCAAATAAGTTCGGCTAGTTTACTAATTTTTCAAGGGGTATTTGTTCGACATTCGCAAACACTTAGTTAAGATAGTATAGATTAGTGGACAAGCAGAATGAAAATCTATTCAATAGAACTTGTCTTCGACTATAAAAATTGAAAATGTCTTCATCGCAAATTAGGTCGTCATATAACCTCTAAGGCTTTTAAACTCAGAAAAATATCCGAAAGTGGAAGCAAGTTCAATTTTATTAACAGATTTTGTCTGACAGTGGTCCTGTGCAGACTTGGTTAGGAGTAATTTTCATGATTTCTGGGTTGCCATTTATAATGGCCCGAATATCATCATCTGAAATATCGATGGGTCTGCGAGGAATAACTAAGTGAACTATTGATTCGGTATCTTCGACTACCTTTACAATCACCCCCTCACCCAAAGATATGCCAAGTTGTTTTAGTGTAGTTTGTCCATCTCGAATCAAACTCTCACGAAAGTTCGGGTCGCTCCACGCTCTTGCGACTATTGCAGAATAGTTCATTTCTTGCGACATTTTGTCTCCTAATCAACTCAGTTAAAATGTTATTTATGATCTGCTACGATTTACTACTTGTCAAGGCTCAACTTTGGCTTGACAGAGTTGGGGGAGATACCTTGACTACACAGGCGAAAACCAGCGCCTTGCAACAACTCGACGAAATGCTTACTGATCTAAAACGTATAGCCCATGAGGAAATAAGGGAGTTGCGTTGGCGTGGGTTTGGATTTGATGCCGCCCTAGTGCAAGGAGCGCAACGATCCGTCCATCCGTCCAACATGGCGGACGCAGCGATAAACCATCGAATGATCAATATTTTTCGAAAATGGAAGCACCGCTATAAACTTATGTTGGAAGACTGGTGTCAGGCACATGATTCTAAAATTCTACAGTATAAATTTGGTCGTATCACAGAAATATTTACTCATTCCGAGGAAACACACGATGGTGGTGCCGCAGTGATAATTTTTGCTGTAGAAAATGGAATGAAGTTAATTTATAAACCAAAGTCAGCCGATACAGATGAGTTTATTGAATGGTTTTGTTCTGAACTTAGAAAACATCAGATTCATACTCCATTATATATTCCATTAACTATTCGCCTTAATCACGGTTGTCTGCAACAATTCATCACCCAAGACCCCTTGAATACTAGTGCGGTTGATGCGAAAAGCATTGGCGCTGCAGTCGCCATTTTATATGTACTTCGAGCAACCGATATTCACTCTAAAAATATAATAATTTCACAAGGAAAAACATATATTTTAGATACTGAAACAATTTTTTCACAAAAAGGAAATTACCTTGATTATTATTCTCCATTTGATGTTGGTATTTTTCCTTCACCAACAGCAGTAAAAGAAGGTGAAGTTTTCGATTTTTCCATAATAGAAATAATTACTGCCGGACTACGAAGCCAGCCAACTGAATTATTTTTATCGACAGCGATAAAGTTTTTCAGCAAAACTTTGCATGAAATATCTAGTGTAAAACACCATATTATAGACGCTGTCAAGTTCAGGATAAATTGTAATGATATCTTAATTAGAACGATATTACGTCCGTCTTTTGGATATTTTTATATCATAAAAAAACTCCCTCTGCTATTAAAAATATCAAAAAAATATAGATGCAATATCGCTAGTCAGATGCTAGTTAATAAGAGCTCAATATTGCCTGAAGTTTTTAAAGAAGAATGCAAATCTCTTGCTGATTACGAAATTCCTGCTTTTCGAGTAAGCGTAAAATATGGTGCAGTTTATTACCGTGGAATACTAGTGTCTAACAGCCCGTCCCCAATAGATGATTGGATAGATCATATCAAAGAATTAAGCCCAGGACGCTGTACATATATTTCGAATTTAATTTTGAAATCTGTTAAATCAATCCCGCTGGATAAGCAATGCTCAGGCAATTTATCACGGAAGCCCGCTCGTTCATATTTACAAGCAAAAAACTTAGTTCACTCCATTTATAAAACAATAGAAAAATTTGCATACTTGTCAATTGAATCTGATGAGTTATATGCAGATTTTCCCATTGAAAAATCAAGATTCCGTTTACTACGGCATAATATTGGTCTGTATAATGGATGGAGTGGATTTGCATTATTTTCAAGACTATATGGCCATGTATTCGACAAACCTCACTCTATTGACTTGGCCGACAAAATAGTATCGATGTGCGCGAAAACCGCTGTTCAAACTAACTTTATAGACCTCGCTATGGGAATTAGTGGAATAGTAATTGCTCAAGAATACCCAAATACATACCATCTTAAGAAAGATATATGCAACCCATTATGGCGGCACATTGATTATCAGGCACTAAGTGATTTGCAAATGAATTGTGGACACGACTTCATCAATGGTACTAGTGGAGCTTATTTCGCGGCATACCAGAGCATGGATAATAATTTTGATCATGCGAAAGGTGTTCTCGACTTTCAACAGTTTTTTATAGATTCAACGCTAGAAAAACTCGCCTCTTCTCCTCATATGCCCATCGGCGTTGCACATGGCTCTTCGGGATTACTAGTGGGACTTGCTGCAGTTTATCGGTTGACACAAAGTTCTGCCCAGAAAACAGCTATTGTAAATGCGATTAATATGACATTAAAACGACAAGATGAATTCTTTGACCCCTCTCGTGGATGGCCTGATCTTCGGCATGGTACCAGTCTCGGTTGTAGTGATTATTTAACAAACTGGTGTAGTGGGGTTACCGGGATCGCATGGGCAAGAGTTTTACTTTTGCGGTATATGGGAGCTGCATTGCTTAATGAGTCGAATGAGTTAATCGAGCGAACAGTGCATTTAGCTGTAAAACTGGTAATGAATTCGGCTGTTGCTGCGCCATTTGATCTTTGTTGTGGCGAAGCAGGAAAAATTGATTTCCTAATAAATATCGCCCCATATCATACGGGCACAGTAGTTAAGAAAACCGCCGCTCTCCGAGCAATTGCTATGGCCGATCAGCTTTTATCAATGGGTAATACATTCAGGGGGGGGGCAAGTAATAACGTTGGCCTATTTAAGGGCCCATCTGGTATTGGTTACGTTCTTTGTCGTGTTCTATCGTCAGATACCTATCGGGGGTTTATGTAGATGGAAGGCAAATTCCTGAATAACTCAACTACCGTGACCATTCCAATATCGGCAAGGATCAACCTGCTTTTGATTTGTTCAAATAAAGCCCTTCGCAACCCTTGTTCTAAATATCCAATAATCGCATATCAGACAATTATTGTCAGACATGCTTTCCTATGTTTTTATTACGATGAAGACTCTTGTGGTAACTTTTGGGTGACTCCATACGGAACAATGCGGATCAATACGGGTAGCAACAGCAAGATCACGAATAAATTAGTTAAATAAAAACAATAGGTTAAGCTTTTCTTCTAGCACTTTTAATGCGATGGTCGTGCGTTCGAATCGCACACGACCCACCATAGAATGTTTTAAGCTAATCAATAGCTTATCAACTGGATTGCCGTCGAGTTGAAGCAACATAACCGCAGTAAGGCGCAAATTTAGGCGCACTCTGCATTATTTGCTCCAATGAGGTGGCGTAATGAACCAGCAAAATCTATCCCTTCAAAGCTCACAAAACGATGTTTTGTCCGAGCAACCTTTTCAAGAATCTCAAAACTCGCAAGAAACGCTCACAAATTATCACGTCGAATATTTTTGCGTGTTCGATACCGAGAGTACGTATCACAGCCCGTTATTTGCCACCAAGGTGCAAAACGATGCTGTCTTACTGCATATCCTCCAAGCCTTCCCTAAAGCCCACGGCGAGTGCCGAAAATCCTATTTCCGATCTGAACAAGATGCTGGCCGACAAGAACTATTGTCTGAAATCATGGGTGCCGGCCCGGAATATGACCAGCTGCTTGAACTGCTAAGGCAACGGTTTGCGCCTGATGTCCCCATCCAACTCAATCAAATCGGCGAGGGCGTGTAATGGCCTACATCCGACCTTTAGCCAACGGCAATTTTCGCGCCGATGTCCGCCTGAAAGGCATAGTCAAAAACAAAACCTTCCCAACGGAAAGCCTCGCACAAGCCTGGGCCGATAACATCGAGAACGGCATCAAGACTATTTTGAACCTGGATCAGGCGCAATTAATGGCCCTTTCAGAGGATGAAATTTGCGCCTTGGGCGGCGATGATCTTTTCAAGCAGTTGGGTATCGATCTGTTTGCAATCCGGCATCAGGCTAAGCTGGAAGCTATCAACGCGCTTTCCAAAAAGGAGTTGTTACAGCTTTCCGTGCAAGAAATCGAGCGCATGGGCGGCGCTGAGCTATTCATCAAGGCCGGCAAACGCAGCAGCGCCTATCTGGGCGACACCAAAAACGGCACCAGTCGGGATCTGTATTTAGCGCCTGTCGTCATGACCGAGCTGAAACGCCATCAGGAAGTCGGCACCGGTTTGATCTTCCCATCGGTTGAACTTCCCGAGCAACCGATGGATTTTCGCAAGGCGTGGCGAAACGTATTGAAAGCCGCCAATATCGCTGACCGGGACATTCTGAACCCGGACGGCAGTATCAAACTGGAGAAATTTACCTTCCATTGCCTACGGCATGGCTTCTGCTCGGCGTTGTCCGACTCCGGCAAGGAGATCAATCAAATCGCCAAACTGGCCGGCCACAAGAGTATTCAAACCACCATGCGCTATATCCATCAGGGACGCGACCAAAAGCGGCAGATCGTCAACGAACTGGCTCAGGCCTTTAAGCTGTAGCAGCTATTCGCCGGCCAATCCTTGGTTGGGTTGGCTGGCTTTTCTGTTCATGAATCGAATAGCCGAGTAAATAGGTACTTTACGTTTAGCATATTTTGACTTTACAATTATTTTAAAATCACTTTACGTTTATTCACTATGAGTATCGATCTACGTCATTCCATCCTAGTCGCCATCGCCGAAGACGGCAGCAATGTAGCCGCCCGCCTAGCGAATCAACATGGCGTTTCCCGACAGGCCACCAGCGCTTGGTTGACCAAACTGAAAAAAGAAGGTGCCATTACATCATCCGGTATAGGCCGGGGTGTGCGTTATCAATTGGCAACAATGGCACAGGTACAACGGGTTTATCCCCGAGCGGGATTGCGTGAGGATCTCGTCTGGTCCGAATCCATATCACCATTGCTTAGCGACTTGCCTGGCAATGTCCGTGACATATGGCATTACGCCGTCACCGAGATGATAAACAATGCCATCGACCATTCCGGTTCCGAAAATGTTGTCGTGGAGTTGGTGCGCGATGCACTCAATACCACCGTTTACATCGCCGACGAAGGTGAAGGTATTTTTCTGAAAATTCAGCGAGCGATGAATTTGTATGATCCCCGCGAAGCGATCCTGGAATTGGCCAAGGGCAAGCTGACCACCGATCCCGCCAACCATACCGGCGAAGGCATTTTCTTTTCGTCCAAGGTGATGGACGCCTTCGACATCCGATCCGGTCTATTGCACTTCATGCACGACGAATGGGGCGCGGACATTCTGCTTGAGCGTCCCGCCAATGCGCCGGGCACCCTGGTTTTGATGCGCCTGGCCAACGATAGTCCACGCATTTTGCAAGACGTGTTCGATCAGTTTGCCGCGCCGGAGGAATATACCTTTGCCAAGACCATTGTCCCGGTGCGACTGGCACAGCATGAAGGCGAAAAACTGGTTTCCCGTTCGCAAGCCAAGCGCTTGACCATGCGCTTTGAGCGATTCCAGGTCGTAGTATTGGATTTTGCCGGCGTCGAGGAAATCGGCCAGGCGTTTGCCGACGAGGTGTTTCGCGTGTTTAGCAACGCCCACCCCAATACCCAGTTACTGCCGATCAACTTAACCCCTGCCGTCGAAAACATGGTCAAGCGGGCATTGTCGGCCAAATGAGCATTTCACAGAACACGAATATGACAACGTTCAATCCCCTACACCCCGGCAGCATTTTGAAAGAGGACGTGTTACCCGATCTGGGTATCGGCGTCACTGAAGCCGCCGCACAGCTTGGCGTTTCCCGCGTCGCATTATCGCGCGTCGTCAACGGTCGAGCGGCGGTCAGCGCCGATATGGCAATTCGCCTCGAAGCCTGGCTGAACGGCCCGACCGCCGAAACCTGGGGGCGTATGCAAGCCGAATACGATTTATGGCAGGCGAGACAAAAGCCCAAGCCCAACGTCTCGCCGATTGAACGGCCGCACGCGGCATAACGAATATCCGAATTAGCCAGCCTTACCCGACGGGGGACAGGCGGAGTCATTAACCGCCTGGCTGGTTATCCAATTTTAATGATTTGCACTTGAATGGAGTGGAATAGTTATGAGTATACGAATACCCAAAGGCGAAGATATTGCAGAATTGCTACTATTGTGTGCTCCACAAAGTATTTTAAATGATCTGGAGTTAACAGCGGAAACTAGAAGTGATTTTGTTGACAGATTCGATATGAGCTTTGAGCCAAATTGCATTGTAAATAGATACAAAACCGATTTAATAGCGTTAGCATTATATTACAGTAATATAAATATAACCAATCACAAAAAATATTCAGATTATGTGATGATTGAGGTATTGGATACTTTTTACATAGCTCCGGAAGTTATTTATAGTTTAATTCAACTAACAAAAAGTGAAGAGTTTTATGAGGTTAATAAATTAAAGGACGAAATTGATGCTGGTGGTCTACGCAAAAGGGATGAAATAATTAAACTAGCACAAGAAAAACTTAAACCTTACAAAAAAGGACCAGAAGTAAAGTCCTTAAACACCAAACAAAAATACGTCGCCGTCAAAGAAGAATTGCAAAATTATCTGCAAGAAAATCCAGGAGCGCCTATTGAAGAGGCGCGCCGTATAGCTGCAAAAAGAGCCGGATTTAAAAAGATTCCAACAGACAAAACTCTACGAGATAATCTTAAAGATAAATAATCAATACGGTAAAATTGCATTTTTACCGGTAAAATTGCAATTTGTTAGATGAATTAATCCATTTCAATCAATACCATAGCTTCACACATCCAAACCAGCTCAACGGAGAATGAAGAAATGGCAATCGCAGCAAATAAAACGTCAGACCATATATCGGCGGCGCAAATCACTATAACGCTCGACGATATTATCCCCTCGGGCGATGTCCCCAAAAAATACCCGCACCTTTATAGCGAAAAATCCTGGAAGTGGGCCGTTGTTCAGCGCAAGCATAATGGATTAGCCAAAGCATTTCGCAAGATCGGAAAACAGCTTTTTGTAAATACCAAAGTGCTGGCCGAATGCATCGATTCTCAATCTGATACCTGAACCGCATATTAAATGCGTTGCAATGCCTTGTGTTTTAAGGCTTGCAAATAAATAGGCGCACAACTAGGCGCAATTTCCAGGTATTTAAAGACTTCAACTCGACGGCAAATCGGAAGACATACCCGGAACTGCACCCAACATGCGATAAATATTTATCCACCTTTATGGTGGAAAGATTGGGGATATATTGTGACAGACATGAAAAACATTAGATCATTTTTACGCAAGAACGGTCTGTTAGAAATGCGTGATGGTCAGTTTATCTCGGTGTCAATTATAGGCCGAATAATTCCAGATGAAGAGAAACGGATTGCGGTGGTTAAGGACAAACACGGTAACCGGGTAGGAATATTGGACTGGAATAAGGAATAAGTAAGGTGAGTAACAAGCACATTAATATGGCTTATCACATGCCACTCGATGCAATGGAGAAACTCGTTCTTATCGTGCTTTGCGATCATGCGAACGATAGTGGGTTTTGCTTTGTGGGTTAACCGAGTAGCGCACCTCAATTTCCGCATATTCGACAAGCCCGCCGTCACGATAGCCGACGTGGCGTTACAGGCCAAGGCGTGGGCCATTGATGGCGGCTTGGATTTTATCGTCGTGGACTATTTGACCCGCGTAAAGCCGGTCAAAAGCAGCGGCAACCAAACGCTCGACGTTGGCGAGGTTGCCACTGGCCTGAAAAACATCGCCCGTCAAATCAACATACCCGTCATGGCCCTGGCTCAGCTCAATCGGGCAAGCACCAAGCGCACCGACAAGCGGCCTAACATGGCCGATTTGCGGGATTCAGGCGTTATTGAGCAAGAGGCCGATCAAATCCTGCTCTTACACCGTGACGACGAAGACGACAACGCACCGGCGGAAGTGATCGTCGACAAGAACCGCCATGGGGAGGTGGCAATCCGGATTCGGAAAGTTCGCCGCTCCGCCTGTCTGGGCGGCGTTACTCTTATTACACCAAATCGCCATTGCATCAAAACAGGAAAAATTTCATGAAAACCAAAACCATCACGAAAACTGATTTCTTGGAGGCGGCTCACGCCAAGCAAACCATTCTGCCGGCCATACGCGAGCTAAAGAGAATAGGAAACCGTGAGATCTCCAACAACAGCTACACCGCCAAGGTAATTGGTAGAGCCGTTAGTTGTTTAGAGGCCCACATCAAAGATGCTGACCGAGTTTTTAAAAAAGCTGCTGATGATTTTGAGGCGGCCGGGGGAAATGAACTGCTTAAACGAGTGGCCGGTCGCACGTTGGCAATTCCGGGGGAAATCACCCTGCACGAGCGCACCGCTGAGCTTTTGCGCCAAGCACATGATTACCGCCTTAAGGAGTTGAAAAATTCCGGCTTTAGCGAGAAACAGATAGCAACTATCGAGCCCTTTCCAGCAGAAGAATTGGCCGGCCATGCAGAAGCCATCGAAGCACTGGAAATCGAGCAGAGCAAACTAAATCAATTCCTTGAAAGCGCACCGGCCCACGAGCTGACCTACCTTTCAGGTACCTCTTTTGAGGCCTGCTTGCAAATGGAGGCTGCGTAATGAAAGAAACCTCAGAACAACTAGTGTCGCGGCTTGATGATGCGATTTCTGGCCTTAAGCGGCTTAGCCCCGCGTCTTTGCAGTTCGATTCCGAGATGTATGAGCACTTTTTTAAGGGAATGCTCCTGCTGCAAGCCTTCAAGGCTGAGTTTGAAGGGACCTCCACCGAGCCGAACAGCCCGCTGATTGATACGGATTTGCGGATACAAGTCGCCGCAGCAATCGCTCGCCTTGAGAGCGAAATCGATGGAACTTTTTCCCAAGCTGACGAAGCCACCGCCGAACACGCTCGCCAAGTCAAAGAATGTATAGAGCTTGGGATGACCGAAGATCAAGCGTTAGAACATTGCTCAGTTGAAATCTTAGATTCCGTGGTTGATGAACTTTACACACGGGCTGAGTCGATGATGACCGAGCGAAACAGCTTAATCGCTTTCATCCAAGATCAATCGGGCGATGTTCGGCTTTTGGCTGGCACTCGGTGCCATCAACCAGAGCCAGTTTCCCACTAACCAAATTTTACAGGAACACGCACCAATGAACATAAAAACGGTCGATGGAAACAAGCTGATTGAGGTAAAAAATCGCTTGAAAGCTCTACAGGTAATTGTCAGAGATACCCAGCACAAAATAAGCTGCGAACAGGCTGCACACGCTGATAGGCTTAATTCGGCAATGAAAAACCGAATGTCGCCGGCTGAGTTTTTGGCATTATTTCCCAATCCGCCCGTGAGCGGGGCTAATCTGACAGCCTACACCGCCGTCAAAAATGGTACTGACACGCTTTCACCGGCTATTGACGATCCTTTGGTTGCCGAAGATTTCCTAAAACTCGACCAACACTACGCCGAGCGGGCAAAACCGAGCCGGTCGCTGACCGAGTCGGAGTTCTTGCAGTTGTATCCGGCGCCTACTTTCACCGCCGAAAATGCTGCCATTGCTGCGGCGCAGGTTGAGTGTGACAAACTCGCCGCCTTCCTTAGGTCCGGACCAGCAAATCAATACCCCGCTCCTTTCGATGTCGATTTTCTGTCGACAACCGCTGTAAGTTACCCGTAGACGGCAATCATGGCACTACAATCAGACTCGCAAGGTTTCCTCGTTGGCGACCCCATTGACCTTGGCCGCATGCCGGGATATTTGCGCGACATCAAAAGCGATGTGGCCGCGATCAGAAAGGCAACTATCGGCGGAGGTCCAAACAGCACCCGGCAGCGGGCCGCGTCATCTGCCCCAGCCAATCTACCTAGCCGCGACAGTCGCGGGAAATTTGTACCGAAAGCTAACGTAGCTACGCCAACAGGTGCAAGAAAAGGCGAGGTAGCTATACAGGCGTTGGCCGAATCACTCGGGGCAAGCCAGGGCGCTCAGAAACGCATAGCCGATACCATGCGCTCGGCGGCGAAGAAAGCATCAACAACCACAGGTCGGGATAGCTCAGGCCGGTTTACCAGTAATGGCGAAGGCGGTGGAAGTGATGGTCGCGGCAAATCATCCAACGGCGCGATAGCTGCTCTAGCCAACAGGTTGTCGGCTTTATCTGGCGTGGGTACCGGGATTGAGGATGTAGACCCAACGGTCAAGGCGTTTCAGGAAGTGGCTGAGCCCATGCGGCTGGGGCTAAGCCTGTTCAATCGCGCTGACAGCAAGCAGGAAGGGTTGCTTCGCAAGATTTTCAGGAAACTTGATGTTTTCCACCGCGAAGAAAGCGTCTACAACAAGGCCGCAAAGAAAAGTCTCAAGGCTATTGAGGAAAAGCCAAACGGCACGAATGGCGGTAGCAATACCACGATCAACGCCGGTGGCGGTGGTATTGGTGGTTTATTGCGAGGGATGTTGGGCGGCGGAATGCTCGGCGGACTGCTTTCTAAGGCTGGCAGAGGTGCTAAAGGTCTCCTAAGGCGCATCCCTATTCTGGGGACATTGTTTGCCGCAGGTGGCGCTGCTGTTGATGTGTTTGGCAGTGAGTCAGATCCGAATTTGTCCAGAGCGCAGAAAGACGCGGCGGCGGGGAAGTCTATCGGTGGTTGGACTGGCAGTTTGGCAGGTATCGGTGCTGGCGCGCTAGCTGGTTCGGCGTTTGGTCCGGTCGGCACAATCGTAGGCGGGGTAGTCGGTGGATTCCTTGGTGATCAGGCTGGGCAAATAATTGGTGAAAAATTCGGAACCTGGGTAACCGAACTCAGACAAGCCGATGTACCGGGCAAACTCGTAAGCGCGTTTGAAAGTTGGACCGGCGGCTTCGACTTCCAAAAAGGCTTCGAGCTGTGGCTTGAGCGTACTAAAGGCAACTTCGCCCAAGCCGGCAATGTTGTTGGTGAGCAATTAAACGACCTGAACACCTACGTTGACAAGAACACCGGCATTAACCTGAAAGAAATGGGCGGTCTGTGGCTTGATCGTACCAAAGACAATCTATCAGGCGCTTGGGACACCATTAAGGGCACACCGTCTTGGCTTCTCAATAACACAACGTTTGGCAAAGCAGGCCAAAAAGCTTTCGGCGCATTCGGTGGCAGCATTCCCGGCATGACAGATGCTCAAGCTGCTGCCTACGCCGCCGAGGTCATGCGCACAGAATCCGCCGGCGGAGATCCGCGCGCCGAAAATCCGAAAGGGTTCATTGGCAAATACCAGATGGGCGCGGAAACGCTTGCCGATACTGGTTTGGTCAATCTCGGCAAACTTAAAGCCGCCCAGAAATCCGGTCGATACGATCAAAAAGCATTCCTTGCCGATACCGCGAACTGGAATATCCCCGGCGGCAAAGAGGCCTATCTCAGTGATTCGGCGTTGCAGGACAAAGCTTTCACCGACATGCAAGCCCGTAATTTTACTCAGGGCGTGAAATCTGGCGCAATCAGTATGGCCGCAAGCCCCGATCAAGTCGCAGCCTACTTGAAAGCCGCCCACCTCGGCGGAGCCAGCGGTGCCAGCGATTACTTTCTCAGGGGCGTAGACAAATCGGACGGCAATACCTTGATGTCCACTTACGCCAAACAGGGTGCGGCGGCTGTCCGGGCAGCTTCGGTAAACGCGCCGTCGTTCAAAATACCGGCTATGCCAACCACGCCGAAAATATCAGAGTCTCCAACGGTGTTAGAGCCGCTAAATTCGCGGGATGACAAGGTGCAAGTCGTTCGCATTGAAGATGGCGGCGACGTTGGACGGGACCTCTCAGACCGAGGGATTGCCCACATAACGACTGGCGGTTACTTCCCGTTCATTCGCTAAAGCGGGCTCACCCTCAGGGTGAACGGTAAAAATTCTCAACCACCTAAAGGCCAAAAATGATTAACACACCGGAAACCGATAAGGATGAAATTGCTCTTGCCGCAGCAATCGGCGCCAAGCTATGTGAGGCCCGTAAGTTATGCAATCTCAGTCAGACCAAAGCGGCTGAGTTGTTGGGAATTATACCGGAAAACTTGAAGTTGATTGAGGATGCCCGGTTTGGAGTGGTACCGCCAATCTTAATCAAGCGAGCCTCTGAAGCTCTCGATGTGTCTGCAGACTGGATTTTGGGTTTGGTTAAGGACGATTGGGAACAAGCTGTCGAAACCAGGCGAGAGCGGGACTTCCTGGTTGGCTTGGAACGGCTGCACCTAGAGAATCATGCCAAGGTGATCGTAAAACAGTTGGAGCAGGACAATAAGCTCAATGCCCTATCGGATGCCGTCGCCTTGCTTTCGCAGACTCTCCAGGGCATTGATGACGCTGTCATGCAGTATTGGCGGCTTAATCAATCGTTCGAAAATATGGCCGGTGGCGCACAGATATTAAACCGTATCGACCAAGCTATTGCCGCATCGCGATGTGCAACTTTGAGTCTTGTTCGCGCCAAAGCCCTGCCGATTGACGCCTTAGCCGCGTTGCCACAGCCAAAGCCAGTGATCAGGGTTTGGACAAATCCGGCAACCGCGCAATTGCCGCAACCAGTCGTACCAATAGCCGAAAGTAATCCGCGCGCCGCCCGCCAACGCAAACACACCACATTAACCCCGGCTGCACTCGCATCATAGCCCCAAAAACAGGAATACAAATGGCAACAGCACCAGATAAACCCGTTGTTTTAACTTCCGACTGGGGCGGGCTATCACCGCACCTTATCGCAGAATTTTATGCCATCGACCGCAAAGGAAAGCGGATTGACGATATTACCGTCAAGGCGGCGTTAACCGAATCCAACTTGGAAATGTCATTAACCTGGTCAAGCCCATTCGAGAATCAGAGTTCTTCAAATTTCATGCCCACGC
The DNA here is from genome assembly GCF_030490285.1 of Methylomonas montana. NCBI lineage: Bacteria > Pseudomonadati > Pseudomonadota > Gammaproteobacteria > Methylococcales > Methylococcaceae > Methylomonas > Methylomonas montana. The sequence goes on from NZ_CP129884.1 coordinate 866,566, forward strand.
TGCAAATGATGGTGCAATCCGGCGCTATCGAGGGTGTATCAAGTAAAGCCGGTAGTATCTTCGGAAGTGATTTGCAGCGATTGGCGCATGGTCTTGAAGGTAGAACCGGAATAACCAAATTGAATTCCACTCAAGTTTATGTCGGTGGACAAGCGGCCAAGTTCAACATTACTGCGCTTTTCAGGGCGTGGCGCGATCCCGTTAAAGAGGTTCACGAGCCGTTCAATCAGCTGATGAAATGGGCGCTTCCCGTCGAACTATCCGAAGAAGGATCATTGGCCGTGCGACTACTTGAGGATGGATTTGCCTATAAAACGGCATTTCCTTCGCAAGCGCCGGTTCTGTTGGCTATCAAATACAAAGACGCAACATATTGGCCGCTGGTCATTGAAGCCATCAGCAAAGACACCAACGCTCCGGTTGATAAAAACGGTAAATTCGTGGAGTTATCGGTACCCGTGCAGCTATCAACCCTGACCGCGATTGATCGATCCGACTGGAGTCGGTACCTATCCAACGATGTCGGGGTAAATTCAAACCGCAGGCGATAAATCACGGTTTGAAGGTTGAAGCGACAATCGGCGTATGTTACAAATCAGCCAGGTCATTTGGAGGCTGAAAACATGACGGACAACGAGTTGAAAAACCAATACGACTGTTTAGCGCATCAAATTGAAAGGGAGGACGGGCTTATAAATACCAGAATTACTTGGCTGCTTACCTTCCAAGGGTTTTTATTTGCTGCCTTGGCTATTGTTGCAAATAACGCCGGGTCTAAAGACGTCGCAATATATTGGGCCTTAAAATACACACTTCCAGTTATAGGCATTTCAATTGGTGTATTAGGTATCCTCGGGGTAAGGGCTGCCCTGATCGCCTTATCCGAACTCAAGGATATATGGGACCAGGCAAAATTTCCTAACTATCCTCCACCTTATGGTAAGCCGCGTTTACACGCATTCGGTTCCTTTTACAGTCAAGGCATACCCATAATATTGAGCATTGCATGGACAGTTATTCTGTTGGCTTTCGCCATCAATGACTTGGGAAAACTGGCCTGTGGCTAGAGTTTAGTTTTACCCACCGGCAAATTAACTAATCAAAATTCAGCCGGGCAATTCCCGGCTTTTTCATACCCGGAAACCTCCATCAAAATCGATTTTCACGCGTGTTTCAATTTCCCATCATCCTAAAAAATGTGGGGAAACCATGCAGCCGGCGAACGACCGATTCCAATTCCAAGAAAAAGCAGACATCGTTAAAACCTTTGGTCAGCGCATGACCATGGCCCGCGAAATGTGCGGGTTGTCCGGATTACAGGCGGCCGAGCTACTCGGTTACATGAACTCATCCAAGCTAAGTAAGATCGAGCATGCCAGCGATGGCGAGACTATCCCGCCGTTCCTGCCGTACAAAGCGTCGATCGTGTATCAGGTCTCGATGGATTACCTTTTCGGTCTGTCGGACTTTTGGGACCGAAATCCGGTCACCGCCCAAGAGCAGCAGATTAAACGGGCGCTTGAAGAGGTCACTGCCGAAGAGAACAACGCTATTCGGAATCTGTTTGATCAACTGTCGGTGGTCGAACAGGCGGCAGAGGTCGCCTTCAACCGATTCGGGGAAATCAAGAAGATCGTCAACCGGTTCAGAGAGCTAAATCCGGAATTCGATGAGCTGAAACTGGGTGCCAAATTGCTCAGAGTGGTCGATGAAGCGAGTTCGGAAGTCGCGGCAATTGGGCGAAAATTGGCGGGGTATCATTCATCAACCCAATACAAAACGTAGTTTCTTCAGTCCCTAAAGGGTAACCCCCATGCCAAATACCAAAAAACACGCCGGTGGTCGGCCCACCGCGTTAAAACCGGAGTTCATTGACCAGGCTTACAACTATTGCCTGCTTGGCGCCACCGATGCGCAGCTGGCCGGATTTTTCGGTGTGAGCGAGAAGACGATCAACACATGGAAAAAGCAGGCCCCGGAGTTTGCCGATTCCCTCAAGCGCGGCAAAATGCTTGCCGACGCTCAGGTTGCCAATTCATTGTTCCAGCGCGCGACCGGTTACAGCTGCCCTGAAACCAAAGTAAACATTGCAGATGGTCAGGTCATTTTGACCGATATAACGAAGCATCACCCGCCAGATACAACAGCGGCGATATTCTGGCTGAAAAACCGTCAGCCCGATAAATGGCGCGATAAAGTCGAGGTCAATGGATCGTTGAAACTGGACAAAGAAACACTGGATATGATCGAAACCCAGTTCGTCACCAAAATGGCAGCCGCACATGAACGCCAAAAAGCGGTGTTGGCTGAACGTGAGGCAAGGCCCGAAGCAGAGTAATCAGGCTTATGGCGAAGGCTTCCATCTTCCAAGATCCCAGGTACCTCGAATTCGTTGAACGCTTCCACGCCGACCCGCTACGTTTTGCGGTCAGCGTCTGCGGGATGTCGCCATCCTTCGACCAGGAAGATCTGCTTTACGCTATTTCGCCGCCCAACGCCAAGGTGTCGGTGGTGTCCGGCACGTCAACCGGCAAGACGGCGGCATTTGGACGGATAGCCTTATGGCATCTACTGTGCCACCCGGTCGCGGTGTATGAGGGAAAGGTCGAAATCGGCTCGAACACCTATATCGGTGCGCCAAGAATCAATCAGGTTGCCGACGGTGTTTGGAAAGAGATGAACGACGTTTATCTCGCCATCGCCAACGGGCCGTATGGCTGGATAAACGACTACTACGAGATTACCAAAACCAGAGTTGCGGTCAAGGGCTTTGAAGACCAGTGGTTTATCACCCAAGTCGCCATGCAGCAAGGTCAAGCCATTGGCGTGGCCGGCAAGCACCGGTACTGGCAGCTGATCATCATCGACGAGGCGGCTGGCGTATCGGATGACCACTTCGACGTTATCGAGGGGACCCAAACCCAGGGCGGCAACCGTACCTTGATGGCATCCCAAGGGGTGCGCAACGCCGGCAGGTTTTACGAGTCTCACCACAACCTATCCCGCGTCAATGGCGGATCGTGGACATCGTTACGCTTCAGCTCCGAGCGATCCCCGTTTGTCACCATGCAGTGGCTCAAGGATCGTGACGACGAAACGGGCGGGCGCGAATCGATTGAGTACCGAATCAGGGTTCTCGGTCTGTTCGCCGAGGATTCCGGCAGCAACCTGCTTACCCGGGTCGAACTGGAAAGAGCGTTCGAGCGTGGGCAGATTATCCGCGACGATGAGCCTTACGGCTTGCTGGTGCTGTCCGACGTTGGCTTAGGCGAGTACCGCGACGAATCGGTCGCCATTATTGCCAAGGTGATTGGCTACGGCGACTTCGGGCCGGATGCCCGCCGCGTCGAATACATTGAAATCCCGTATTGCACCAACAGCAAAAACGAAATCATTTTCGCCGGGGATCTGGCTAATCTGGTCGGCAAGCTGTCAAACGCCACGCTGATGGTCGACAACGGCGGCGTGGGCGCGACGGTGAATAAGTTGATCGAGGGCATGGGTGTGCCGGTCGTCAAGGTGAACTGGGGTAAGCCTTGCTTCAAGAAAGAATACCAAGACCGATTCTACAACCAGCGGGCATGCGCCATGGTGCGGATGCGTGACGGAATAAAGTCGGGCCGGGTATCGTTCCGGATGAACATCGACCGCAAGATGAAAGAAAAAATACTGCTGCAGGGTGCTAGGTTGCCTTACCACTTCGCCGAGGCTGGTGGTCTGCGGTATGTGATGGAAAAGAAAGAAGTCATGCGTAAGAACGGCATCAAATCGCCCGACATATTCGATGCTAAGTCGTTCGCGTGGCTGGAGGATGCGGTTTACATGGTGTCGGATAACGCCGGCAGTGGTGTTAATTCAGCGGTGGCTAAGGCGATAGCCGAGGCTGAGGATATGTTTGCGGACGTTGATTGATCAAACGCTCTTTTCAAAAAAGACAGAACAAACCCGGCATTTTTGCATAAGCGATAGCCACCCAACAATCTGACAATTCAGGACTTTACCAATGACCAAAGCAATTACCTGGAACGCTACCACCCATACACCGGTCGGCATGACCATCGCACAATGTTTGTACAAAATACAACACGCCGACGCCGCCGATAGACTGGTGCTGGATTCAGTGACCATGGCCGACATTTTGGCCGAAGCCGATGAAATCATGCTGACCGATGCCCTAGTATCAACCTACGCCAAGTTGCAACGCAAAATGGACATGTTGCAGGCGGTCATGAATCGCGCTGGTGGCGAGGTAAAACCGATAGCCATGCAATTGCGACCCCTTCAAAAAAAACGGCGTGGCGCAAGTGGCGGCGGTTTTTGAGCTGTCAGACGGTCAAACCGTATCGATATTTTTCCACAATCCCGATGTCACCCCCGGCAAGATTGCACCGACCGACGAAATGATCAGTTGGAAGTGGCTGTTGAACAAAAAAGACCTGACTATCCTGGTGGCGCCCGAAAATGGCATGGACCTGAATATCAAGGAGGTTGCTACCCGTGTGATGAAATTGGCGGCGACAAACAGCGCGGCCTTCGGGCGGGCCAATACCAAACGGGCCGAGAATCTGGCTGCTATCGAAGCTTTGAAAGCCGAAATCCCGGTGCTCGAAAAAGAACTTAAGCGCGCACAAAATGAGTTGGAAGTCGCAAAAGTCGAGGAAGAACAGCGTGCCCAGCGCCGCGAGGCCATGGAAAACATCCCAGACATCGCAAACCCGGCAAAACGTTACGTGGCAGTGAAAAACGAGCTTATCCGGCTGGGTTGGGCCGTCGCCCACGATGGTATGACCCTTATCGATAGATCAGGCGCTGTGGCCGTTAAACAGGAGTTAGTGGGCAGCAATCACTACGCCAACATTGCGCGGGATTGGGCCGTCTACCAAAAATCAGGCGCCACCTGGAAGAAGGTCGATCAAATAGCGGACGGTTCAGCCAAAACCCTAAAGCCGGCCAGCGAAGTCGCCAAGCTGATCGATGTAGCGGCCAGTAAAATCAGCCCTCAAATCAAGGTCGTCAAGCCAAAAAGGCAAGATCCAATAAAAACCGCGTTTATCGCCGAACTTGAAGCGCTGAAGTCAGAAACCGACATATGGGCATTCGACCGCCGGCTTGATGAAATCGTCGGCAGAATTGAACAGGCCGGATTGATGGCGGCGCTTGACCCTGAGTTGAATGCTACCGCAGATGTGTTGACTAGGTTGTTGGCGGCGGCTGAGAAAGGTAAAGCGTATGGCCAATAAACGTAAAGCTGAAATCCGCAATCCCCCGAAGGCTCAGCCCACAAGGAATGTCACTGGATTGAAAGCTGGGAGGGTGACTATTCCGTTGATATGGCCTTCGACTACGTTGAATCCGGTCGCTTTGAGCGAGACGAGCCATTTGTCCTCAATTTATTCATCCAAGACCCTGTAACGGGCGAGTGGCTTTGAGTCCTTGCTGGTGACATTTTGAAGGCCGCGCACCGTCGCGGCTTTTTGCTGTCTGCTCTTCCCGTCGCTTGCAAAGATTCTGAATCGTTACAGCCGGGTTTCTGGCTACCGGCCAAAAGCCAACCATAAAGATTTTTTAGTTTCATAGTAGCCGTTCAACGTCAGGGTTCAACGGTGTTGATTGGCAAGCGACGCGCCGCTTGCCGGCTACGCTACAGCCCGAAGTTAAGTCTGAGCCCACGACGGTGTCCAGCCGCATTACTCAGAATGTGACCCGACGAAGCTGACTGTCCCAAGGTATAGCTATTTCCGCCAGACCACGACTGGCTGCGTTAGCGAAGAATACGATCTCGGTAGATTTCGTTCCTGTCGCGGACGTCAAAGTAACATAGACAACATAACTGGGAAAACGGCGAACGGTGATTAGGCCATGCAGCAGATGTGTCGTTCCTCCGCCCAATGTGGCCGACACTCCCGAGCACGATGCTGAGTCATCGAAACCAAGCGGGGCATCAACCTTGTAAGTTTGCGTCGTCCAAAAGCCAAGACTCGATCCTGTGGAAAGTCGCAGAGTTAAATCCCATGCCAATGCCGGCGTCAAGATTGAACCCGCAGTCCCAACGGCTGCCCCCGCGACGTGCCGTCCAACGGCTGCGGGAATTGGGTCCTGAGCTTTGCCTTGCATTGTGACTTCATACCATCCGGAACTAGCATCAAACAATGCAGTCGCGGCCGATCCAAGCACCGTTGCCGTCATGGTATGGCAAACACGACCCCCAGCTGCCCGCGCAGCTGTTAGCACTGTAGTAGTGCCAGGGATTACGCCTGTTGTACGCAAGCCTGAGACGGTCCCCCAAGGGCTGGCGTCAAATGTTACGTTTTGCCTGGCGCGAAAGGTATATGCGGCCGTGCCGATGAATGCAGCGGCAGTAGGCGGTGGCATTACAAAATTGTCGCCACCGAAGTGAGGTCCGCACGCACCGGGGCCCCATCGACTAGCCCCACCCGGCAGGAGGAAAATCGGATTTGGTACTTCGGGCATCGGGATCCAAGCGAATACGTCAATTTCAAATCTCATTGTCACCCTCCTGAAAGATACACGACTCAGGAACATTCCTCATGCCGGTTGGGAGTTGCCTAGTTCAGCGCGGCTGGTCAAAAGCACTATACAAGAAGCCTCAATCCTAACAAGCAACTGTGTGGTTTCTGCATAACTTCCAGTATAGGCTAACATACGGTTTCTGTTTATCTAATGAACGTCTGTTGCTTGCACTGACAAGCTATAAAACATTTTCGGCCAAAGGCTGCTTAGCCTCGCTATGGATAGTGCCCAACTATTTATTTTGTCGAATTCAAATTCGGAAAACGCGGCAATTCGGCCCTAAATCATCCACCAACATATTGCCATCATTCACTAGACCTATTTAGGAGGTCACGATGGCAAGCAAACCAAGTCAACACAGGCTGGAGGCAAAAGCACAAGGCTATTTGCGCGTCTGGCATATCACAGGAGACGAAAAGCGCGGCATTGATCCCTTGCTGCCGATTGGTCGATCAACGTTCCTGGCCCGCGTAGCCTCGGGCGAATACCCACAGCCGGTCAAGCTTGGTAAGCGGACAACCGCCTGGCGAAAATCTGACATTCTGGCTCTGCTTGAAAGCTTCGACTTAGCTGTCGAGGTGGAGGCAGCATGAGCACCAATGCAAAATTGAAGCTGGTCGAAGTTCACGGGCAGAAACTGACCACCACCAGTTTGGTGATAGCGGAACTGTTTGGACGACCGCATAAAAGCGTTCTGAGAAGCTTGGACAAGTTGAAAGATCGGCTCAAATTTGTGCCAATCTCTTATAACGACGCTTATGGTCGTGAGCAAAAAATGTATCAGCTCGACGAGCGCTCATTTTTGATTGCGATGCCATTTATCGGCGGCAAGAAATCAGTAGATGGCCAAGTTGCCCTTGTCGATGAATTCATCCGCCTGAAGACCATCATTAACGAACCAGGCCGAAAGTCTGAACTGACTGCAAAACGCAATACCGGATCAGAAATGACCGACATGCTGCAATTCGTTCGGGAATCGGCCGGTAAGGAAACCACCAAAGGGCATTGCATCGGAGAGCACATGTTCTGTAACAGGGCCTTGACCGGCAAGTGGGCGGCAATCAGTGAAGCTGATCTGGATGTTTACGACACGCGGCTACTGGCGGCGATCCGGAAGCGCAACATGCTGTTAATGACGCGGCATCCAAAGCAGGCTGACCGGAAGAAGCTGATGGATGATTTCGTTTGTCAGTACCGGGCCAACCACCCAAGGCTTGCACTGGTCGCTTGATTCAATAAATTGGGGCTGTCATGTGGTAAACCTGAGCCGGCTTGGTAGCGGTTGGAATTTCCCCCTCTGGGGGATATTCAGGAACTCGGCGGGCTACGGGCTTTACCTCTGTTTTGCGTCACTAAACGCTGAAAGCTAAATATCCGAGGTAGCATGGCGTTCGCGCGTCGACCTGTGATAGTAAGACTCCACCGTCATGCCCAAAAATGCTTGATAATGTTGATCGGCCAGCAAGATGTAGCGCGCTGCTGGCTCAAGCAGCTTTTTCCTTTTACAAACCAAGCTCATTTTTTCGTAAATCTGGAAATAGTTGAGGTGCGCGAACTTTTGCCTGATAGCTGGTCTCTGGCGGGGAGCCTCATTCTTGACGCGCTCTTCAACTTCATCCAACAGCCGGTGAAATTCCTCGATTGCTTCGTCAAATAGCCCTGCTTTTTGAAGAACCACCGGTAAGCGAAGCCACCGGTCCAATGGATAATTACTGGGATGTTGCCGCATCAACTTAGCAGCCTCTTGTAGGCAGGTAACGGCCTCTGGCAATTTGGCGCCTTTGTATTTGCCTGCCTCGCGCTGGAGTGTCGCAACCCGCTGACCAATAGGCCCGCTTGCGGTTTCCACCGAATATTTAGACCCTGGCTGGCTATCGCTATGCATCATCCTGCAGCCGTTCCCAAAGCGCCCGGATAATAACGCCACTTGCATCATCCGGATGAATGCCTGTGCCGCAAGCTGCCGCCAATTCACTGCCGGGGTTGTGCAGCCAAAACGCATTTCGGATAGCTACGCCAAGGCAAAAGTGGAACTCGACCAGTTCGTCCTCCTCCGCGCTGGTAACTGCCCGGCACTCGGTATCGTTCATGATGAGCAAAAGCCGGTCAACGACCTCGTCAACCGTACGCGGCGTTCGCAATATCTCGCTACTGAGTGCTGACAAAATTTCAGTTTGCCTGGCGGCTACTTAGGTTACTGCTCTTAAAATAAGTTAAGCCATATTCATGAGATAATATTTCCATGAAATGTAAACGAGATTCAGACGGCCGGGAAATTGATCACCATACTCTGCAAGTGATGCGACAGCAGGCGGTCAAAGCGGTGAAAAATGGGCAGACGGCGGCCAGTGTGGCGGCAGCGATGGGCGTCAACATTCGCACGGTGTTTCGGTGGTTGTCCGACTTTGCAACCGGCGGTCAAAATGCCCTGCTGGCCAAGAAGATTACGGGCCGCCCACCGCTGGTGACGCCCGACGAAATGCGCTGGATCGCCGAGACCGTGCGGGACAAAACACCCTGGCAAATGAAATTGGAGTTTGGCTTGTGGACCTTGTCGCTCATCGGGGAAGTCATCTATCGCCAGTTTGGCAAACGCCTGACCGCGCCGAGTGTGGGACGGATCATGCGGTTGCTGGGTTTTACGCCGCAAAAGCCCTTGTATCGGGCTTGGCAGCAGGACCCGGTCTTGGTGGAAAAATGGCAGTCGGAGGAGTTTCCTGCCTTGAAAGCCGAAGCCAAACGCACGGGTGCAGTGATTTATTTTGCCGACGAAGCCGGCGTGCGCTCCGACTTTCATGCTGGCACCACCTGGGCGCCAGTCGGTCGGACGCCGACCGTGAAGACAACCGGGCGACGATATGGTTTGAATCTGATCTCTGCGGTCAGTGCGCGGGGCGATTTTCGCTTCATGGTCCAGGAAGGCAACGTCACCGCCGACGTGTTTGTCGAATTCTTGAAACGCCTGCTGCGTGGCGCTGAACAGCCGATCATACTGGTCGTCGATGGCCATCCGATTCACAAGGCTAAGATCGTTAAAACGTTTGTGGAGCAACAGCAAGGCCGGTTGCAGTTGGCCTTTCTGCCGCCATATGCGCCACAACTGAATCCGGACGAACAAGTGTGGGGTTATATCAAACCACGCGTGGCCAAGCAGATGCCGGAAAATAAAATCGAATTAAAGAAACTCGTTCAATCTGCCATGCATCACTTACAGAAACTCCCACATGTCGTGAAATCTTTTTTCAGACACCCAGAATGTCAATATGCAGGTTAGTGACAATACTTTCTTTAAGAGCAGTATGTTGTCACGGCTTTGTCACAGGGTTTCTTTTTGCTGGTACCTAAAGTACTAGTTTTGCTGATTAATTAGTGTGTTCATTATTGGCATCATATTGAAGCTGATCGAATGTAATACTCACTGCTATTCTGTATGGAACAGTAAGCTCTTGAGAGTTTTCACTGACAAGAGTTATTAATCCATTTTGCCAAATTTTCTTCCACTGAAAAATAATTCCTAGCTTGGTATGTGCTGGTACTGTAATTTCTACTTCTTCGGTAGCCGTTTCTTTTGTACCTTCCGAAACGGAATATTGCTCACGTAATGCCTCTTCCGTAATCGCCTTGACACTAACTACTTCACTAATACCCAGGGATAATTCGCGTTTCTTAGAATCCGCTTTTTCGTATTCAATTATATAATTTTTGCTCCATTCCCTACTTATAATGAATTTACGAGTCATGGCGGCTGGACTACGAGAATTGTCAATTACTCGACTTTCATCTCCAAGGCTTTCTTGCGACCTGTCAGTTTCGTTGAATCTGACAACTCTGAAATTTGAAATAGCGGCCACAGAAGGGCTTGTCGTTCGCTGCTTCCACTCAAAACCACATTTAAGACATTTAAAGGAGGAAATAGAAAAAATATTTTGTTTCCAAATCATCCAGACAGGAATTGGCTTACCATCAGCGGAAAACATAGCGATATATTTACTCATTCCCCCGGCTAAAGTTGTAAGCTGATATTGGCAATTGGGGCACTTTCCACCGGAAGACAGGTATGACCTATGTTCATTGGAAATATCAAACATCGCACTTTGAACTGACGCTTGAAAGCCGCCAACCAATTTTAAGAACCCCATTTTTGACCTCAATCCTTGCTGGAAATCATTGATCGGAATGTTACGGCGACATGAGGGACAAAACAAAGCTTTAATGAATCCCGTAATTGTTTGATTATACGGTCCTCCAAATCATTCCCTCTATATAAATCTAGTTAACATCGTCATCATATGAGTAATTTAAAAAAAACATTGACAACATCCCAGCACCCAGCCTAAGCTTTAACCGTGCCGACACATTCGGCGCCGGGCGTGGAAACCCGTTTTGATATGGCGAAAAAATCGCCACTTTTGCCAGTGGCTTTTTTATGCCCGTCATTTTTGCATGGCTACGCCGTGTCTATTTTATGGCGGGATTGTTTGGGCAGTCGAAAGGCTGGCCGCTTACCATATCGCGGTATTTCCACCCCACTCAATCCCGTCGCCCATGCTGTGGAAAGCATTGCGGCGGTTATTCATCACGATATGGAGTTACCGCTATGGCAACAAATATTGAGAAAGGCACTCTCAGCCTTACTAGCAAACATCGCCTACCAGCACTTGGAAACGAAGCCACACAATCGAATTTATTCGATTGCATTGCCATGATGTGCAAGCGCGCGGAATCGGTCTTGCTGGTTTTGTCCGGTCAATTTGAGGGAGAAAGTGCCTCCAAGTGGAGCAGCGAAATAAACTTGTACGCTCTGGAATCGGCAATCAATGAAATCCGTGATATTCAAGAGGTTATGGAGAGTTACTGCACCGCCAACAGCGAAGGGGGTGTGAAATGACCGAGCTTTTCAATAACCATGACGCATTCAACGCCGTTCAACGCGCGAATGCGGTCTTGACGATTATTCTGGATAACTGCGCATGCCTTATTGAGGATCAAAACGTCATAAACGCATTATTCAGCGTTCAAGGCGAGATTGATAGCGCTGAGCGCATTCTTGCGGGCTCGATATGGGGCAAAGACGACAGCGCCACCGATAAGCCGCAAGAGTTCACCGAGGTTGAGCGCTGGGCAGACAACCACCTGCAAGCCGCCGGCAACCTGTACCGGCTGTTCGACAATGCCACCAAGGCAATGCTTGTCGAATTCGAGGCTGAATCGCTGGCAGACGCCAAGGCCAAAGCCGCCACATTCCTTAGCGACACCATCAAAAAAGGGGGGTGTGCAATGAACTGGTATATCCGTTTCAAGCTTTGCATGGCGGTGTTTCGGGTTCGCGCGGCCATCATGAGGCGATATAGCCATACACAACCTAAAATCATCAGGCGACTAAGCTTGGCAGCGTTCGAGGTGGTGACTGCTTTTTACATTTTCATGCGCTGGACGTGGGCCACGCACTAACCCACGCCAAAGCACAGAGCCGGGAAACCCCCGGCTTTTTTTGTGCCTACCCTTTGTTATTGTACTGTTACGCATTGATACAATTAGAACCATGAAAAATACCGTAAATCGTCAAGTCATTTTGAAATATCTGTCCGAGCCGAACGCCGATTGCGGGGCTCCACCGTACACCGCTTCGGACCTACATTACATGCTTGAACATGGTTATGATTGGCACGGTGTAGATAAAAAGCCGGTGAGCATTAGCCAGATAAATCGAACACTGCGCGATCTTTATGCCGCTGGCTTGATTGTGTTCGAACTCAAGATAACTGACACCACACAGAATAAGTTGCCGCAACGAGTCAAATACTGGCAGCTTGCCGGCGAGGTAGGGCGGAACAAGCTGATCAATGAAGTTAATTCGGCTTGCCGACTGGCCGGCAGGGTTCACGGTGTGATGTTCTTCGGCGGACTGATTGAACAGCCAGTGAGTGAAGGCCAAAAGGAGCAGGTTATCAAAAATCTAAAGGCCATGATGCAACGAACGCACCCGGACAAGGTGGAAGGCTTTACTGATCAATTCAAGCAGCTTCAGGAGGCGCTGGCTTACGTTCGCAGCAATATCGACTTGACGGCAGCTCCAGCCAAACAGTTGCAGGGCTAATACTCCGGGAATTCACGGAACCGAATTGACCGTTCCTGGAAATCCAGGAATGCCGCTCGTTCCGCTAATTTACTAGCCTTGAGCGGTTCTGTATCATCCCGCATTGATACAGTTACAAGGCCAATACCGGAATACCGGTTATTGCCCTGATTTCAAATAAGGGCTTGATAGGTTCCGTAAAATTTAACGGCATCTACAAGGCGGGGGAATCCTCCCAGGTCTGTAGGTCTCAATTCAAATTAGGCCTTGATAGGTGAAGGGAAATTCTCCCTCTCCTATTTCTGCTTCGAAAGTGATGTCGCAAGCGATACAAGTCATTGAAACAATTGAATTCATCCAAATTGGACGGATGACGTCGGTATTGCCGACTCCAAGGGGTTGCGCACAAAGCTGACCCTTGATTAAACAAGCCTGATCAAGGTCCGTTCAAATTCGGAAAACGGCGCAAATAGGCCAAAAATTCTAAAACAAAATCATTGTTTTTAAATTCGAGTAAAGACAATGACAACGAAAATCACGTTAGATAGGGAAACGGTCACCACCAAAGAGGCGGCGGCTTTCCTAAACAGAAAGGTGCAAACCCTTCACACATGGGCTTGGTCTGGCAAGGGGCCGGTAAAGCCTGTCAAGGTTGGTGGGCGGTGGGCGTGGCGCATTGACGATCTTAAAGCGGCTGTTTCCGGTAATGCGGCGGTCGACAGGGGTGTGCAATGACCGCGTTATCACTTATCGATGGACAGGTAACTATGTCTTCTTTGGAAATCGCGAAGTTAACCGGCAAGGAGCACGACAATGTTCTAAAGGATGTTCGCAAGGTGCTTGATGAAGCTGAAATAGATGCCGTAAAATTTAACGGCATCTACAAAGACAGCATGAATCGCGATAAACCATGCTTTAATCTTCCGCGTCGAGAGTGTGATCTTGTTGTTTCAGGTTACTCCGTGAAGTACCGGCTGGCAATCATTGACCGCTGGCACGAACTCGAAGCCATGCAAAGCCAACCAAAAACACGGCTTGAGCTAGCGCGTGAGCAAGTCGCTCTTTTGGAGAACATCGAGCGCCTTGAACAAGAACGTAACTACGCTATCGCAACCAAAGCCGAAATTGGCAGCCGGCGCGAAGCAACCGCCATGAATACCGCAAGTCAGGCCGTTAAGCTTGCCAACAAGCTATCAGTCGAATTGGATCGGTCAAAAGAGTATTGCACAGTCAAGCGCATGCAGATGATCCACCACGGCCAACAGTTCAATTGGCGACTGCTCAAATCAACGGGTATCGAAATGGGTATCGAGCCTATCGACGTGTTTGACGCGAACTATGGGACGGTGAAAGCCTACCATATCGATGTTTGGCGCGAAGCCTATGCTATCGGTCTTGGTGAAACTGAGGCTCTGGAGGTGTGCAGTGACGCATAAATCTATCTGCGAGTGCGGCAAGCCAACAACAGTTATGTCGGAAACTGAGCATGCACAATACATTTCTGATTACGGCAACGACTGCCCGTTAACGTGCGATTGGTGCTCAATTGAAACGCTTAGGCTTGCTGGTTGGGATCCGGAAGATTTTGCCAAGTACACGCCTGATTTAGCCAGGCTAGAACAAAGACGATTGGCAAACGAGCTATTCAAATTCAAGCGTGTTTACCGAAGAATAAGCAAAGCCAAGGCCGCGATACATCATGACATTAATCGATTTTCGCGTGAGATTAGGATTAACGAGGGTAATCGGTTTTTCGAGCACATGAGAGGTGTTCTTACGGAGCGGATTGGGTGCCGTAAAGAACTACTGGCCGAATACCCAGCAAAAGGCATTCAGGATGCTATTTTTGGCTTAATGGAGCTGTTTGACCGATATGGAACCGCAACGGCGCATGAGTACGCGGCGATCCTGTCAACAAGCCATGTCCACGTAGAGAAAGCCTTAGCTGAGGATGGTATAGAAGGCCTTATTCACTTGGTTGTGCATCATGTTGAAGATGGCGCCAATGTTGGTGATTCTATAAGTGACGGGTGCATCCTTCACGAGTGCTCGACTGCGGTCATAATTCGGGAAATGATGAGCAACAAAGCGCTGCGGGAATCGGCTGACAAAATACTGGACGACATTTGTATCGAGGCGACGGGGCGACCATTGACGAAGTACTACCTGGAAGCGGGACCGAACGGCGAGACAGTGGCTAAGCGAGTTCCGCCAAAGCTTGCGGTCGTCAAATAACATTTAGGAGGCAACCAGGGAAGATTGTCCCAGGATTAAGAGATGATCCACATCTGGATGATATTGATAATAAAGGGATTTCAATTGCATTTGATGAAGCAGAAAAGAAAAGGGGTTAATCCGCTGCTGCGGTCAAGAGCCGCAGACGAATTAACCCCGGTACTGCCCTTTGCTTGCGCCGACATCGATCCCAGCAGCCAAAGCTGGGGTTGCCGACAGCTTGATTGTAATCCAAAACTTGAGCGATACACTCGGCCATAAAAAAGAAAAGACCACGACGAATCGCAGCCTTTTCTTGCAACTACTTCCAACGACCGGGGAACTGATCCTTCCGGTTTAGCCAGTTGCCAACTTGAAAAAATTGTACCATCAAAAATTCATCAGTCATAAAAAAACCGGCAAAGCCCACCGTATAGGGCTTGCCGGTTTATGCGTCCTTGCAATTTTCATGAGCTGACAAGATGCCGGCCTGATCATTTGGGAGAACGGGCCGGCTGTGCGCTAAGCTCGCCAACCTAACGCAAGGCCAGTATATCGGCTCGGCTTGGCTGGATCGTGGTGAGTTTTCTTGATTAAAACATCCGCCAATGGCGGAAGGTGGGATTTACGGCAATGGCGGGGATTGTTCTGGTGTCTGCGGAAGAGGAGTATTGGCAGTTGGTGGACGATTAGGGTTCTCGCCGGAGGCGGAAATAGGAACGGTCGGAAAGCTAGTTACAGACTTGCCCTTCGAGCCTCGATTAAACGCCAGCAAGCCAAAGCCAGTTAGAAATAGCCAAATAATGCTCGGCTCGGGGACGTTAACAGCAGCTACGTCGCCGTCCCGGACTGCCCAGGCAAAGGATACGTAGCTCTCAGAATTGAGTTCATGATAACCAACACTTTCATCGAAATACCAAGCGAAACCCGGTATACGGGTAAACTCGGTACCCAGCCAATATACTTGCTGAATATTGCCGAATAAATTGAAATTGTAATTGTGGTTTGTTGCAATCGGCTTACCCGCCTCACCGCCAAGCATATAAAACAGGGTGCTTAATTCACTTCCTGATTGACTGTAACGAGTTATATCTACATTTGCATAAGCTGTTGGTAAGCGCCAGTCGCTGTAGATAACATTACGAACGTTGTCATGGTAAACAAGGTTGGAAACCCAATTTTGAGCAGCATACCAATTCAATTCACCGTAAATGTTTAAACCCGTGGTTTTTGCATAGTTGGCGTCTTGTAACCAAGTTATATCCTGAGTATCGTCGTAGATCAAACCACCACCACGATCATAAAGAGCCGCTTGAGAAAGTTTTGCCGATCCGATGCCAATTGCAAAAATGGTAGTGAAAATTACTTTTTTGACGTTAGTCATTATGCTCATCTTGGATCTAAGGTATCAAAAATGCCTTTTATCCACGTTAGTTGAAGTGTTTTGTTTTCAAAATGCGAGGCGTAAATTTAGGCGCACTGGTAAAACAACCTGAGCCTAAATCGACTCAGATCGAAACAACTTGAAACTGTGTACATATAAGGAATAAACTACAGTTTCACGTTGTTTCAATTCGTTGGTGATGCACTTTTAATGCGATGGTCGTGCGTTCGAATCGCACACGACCCACCATGAATTCAAGCACTTAGCTTTGAACAACCAAGCCGGGATTATCAAACCGTAGCTAATTCGTAGCCACGGCACCAGATAAATCGATCATACTTCTCGCATATTCCGCCAAGTGTTCGCCGCTTAGATGCGCGTAACGCCTGACCATTTCCACAGATTCCCACGCGCCCAGTTCTTGCAGCACATTTAACGGTGTTCCTGCTTGTGCATGCCAACTAGCCCACGTATGGCGCAGATCATGCCAACGGAAATCTTCAATACCCGCCCGCTTTAACGCGGCGCGCCAAGCTTTGGTGTTTACCACCGTAACCGGTTTTCCCTTGTAACTGAATACTTGGGCTTGATGCTTGCCTAACTGAGCCTGAACAACGTCAACTGCTGCGGGCGACAATGGGACCGCGATAGCCCGCCTCGCTTTGGCTTGGTCTGGATGAATCCAGGCGCAACGCCTAGCCAGATCGACTTGAGACCATTGCAGGTCAATAACGTTGGCTTGTCGTAAGCCCGTTTCCAGGCTAAACCGCGGCATGTCCGCCAAGTGTGGCGGCAACTCAGTCAACAATTGCCGGGCTTGGTCTTGCGTCAAGAAACGAATACGTCGCTTAGGAACGGGCAGCATGCGCACCTTGGGCACTTGATCGAGCCAACCCCACTCTAACGCAGACCTCCTCAGTATCGCCCGGATAACTGCAAGCATCCGATTAACGGTGCTGTTTTCCACGCCATCGGACAAACGAGCTTGAGTAATGGCGTCCCCTCGCCGCCTCACCAAACGCTCGTCGGCGCATACGTTTCGCCACAGCTTCGCCAGTCATCTTTTACAGGCCAACGTCGACTTTAATTTTTGTTGTTTTCACGGCGTCGTTATCTAGTGTATAAAGTATGCAGACATTGCCCGTTTATCATATTGTTAGGTTTTCAGTCCGCCAAGGAGGAGCAAGCTGAGCATCCGAAATTCACAGCCATATCAAAATAGGTTTGGTGCGCAGGTCGATCTTTTGCTTCTACTGGCAAACGATGAACAGATAGGCAAGCCCGCCAAGCCGAATGCTGATGTTGCTGAAATATATTCTCGATATTTTCAGGTTAACTGTCGGTTATGGACATATCTTCAATTGACGCAAAAAAGCCATCCTCCGATTTCGGTGCTTTAAGGCCAGGGAGCGGTTTAAGGGACTTTTTGATGCTGTTCCTGCCAATCGCGCTATTGGTCGTCGTCGGCACATGGGCGCTAGGCGAATCGCGCATCAATGCCGAACTGTCCATGCTGATGGCTGACGAAAAAACCTATGTCGATCTTAGCCAAGGGCGTCTGGATCAGGAATTAGCCGTACCCATACGGCATCTGGCCAGTCTGGTTAGTGAAAAGCCTGTGCGTCAAGTCTACGAAGCGACGGAAGGCACTGATCTCAAACAAATGGAAGAAGCCTTTATCTCGTTGATGTCGCGCAATCCAAGTTACGATAAAGTGCGCTGGATCGACGAACAAGGCAGGGAACGCGTTCGGCTCAACAATATCGGCGGACGGCCGGTATTAGTTCCCCAGCATGAATTGCAGGGCAAGCAACATCGCTATTTCTTTAACAATGCCATGCGGCTAAATGCCGGCGAGATTTATATTTCACCGCTGGATTTGAACGTGGACAACGATCAAATCGAGAGGCCTTATAAACCCACTTTACGGGTTGCCACACCTGTCTTCAACGCGGCCGGCAATCGTAGCGGCATCCTGATTATCAATGTGGCCGCCCGTGTCATGTTGAATGCTTTCGTTAGCAGCGCTGGCCCGGCCGTCGACCGCATGATGTTGGTCAATGCAGACGGTTACTGGCTGAAAAGCCCCGACGAGGCTGATGAGTGGGGTTTCATGTTCCAGCGGGAAGTGACCATGGTCGCCCGCTACCCGGAGGTGTGGGCCGCTATTGCAAAATCGGATCAGGGCCAAATTCGCTTGGCGGACGGCCTGTGGACCTGGAGTTCGGTTTCGCCGGCGCCGGAACGAGATGTGCGCCTGGTGCATAACATCCATTGGAAAGCGATTACCCACGTGCCGGCAACCGAACTGTCCGCGTTGGAGGCCGAGGTTTGGCCGGCCAAGATCGGCGGTGCGTTGCTGATACTCGGGCTGTTCGGATTCGGCATCAGCCGCTTGGTGCAAGCCAAAACGGCGCGCTCTCGGGCCGAGAAGGATGCGGCCCTGGCGCGTAGCGAAGCGGCGGCGGCGCATAGATTGCAGGAAGCTCAGGCTTCTTTTCGGATGTTGTTCGAGGCCAATACCAGTGGTTTGTTGGTGGTGGATGCGGAAGGCCGCATCGTCATGGCTAATCCGGCCTTCGAGAGTATGTTCGGCTACCGACTTTCCGAACTGCTCAACCAAACTCTCGAAACACTGCTGCCCCAACAGGATCGTCGTCAGCATGCGCAACAGCGCTCGCGCTATCAACGCGATCCCACCAGCCGAGTCATGGGCGCCGGTAGAGATTTACAGGGTACCCGCAAGGACGGCAGCGTATTTCCGATCGAAATCGGGCTCAGCCCGTATCGGGACAATAACCAAGCTTTTGTGCTGGCCACCATCGTGAATATATCCGAGCGCAAACGTGCGCAGGACGAAATCTTGCGGATGAACGAAGCGCTGGAACGGCGCGTGGACGAACGCACAACGGAACTGCAAGCGGCGCGACAGGAGGCGGAACGCCTGTCCAGCGTTAAAGGCAATTTCTTGGCTAACATGAGCCATGAAATACGCACACCGATGAACGCCATCCTGGGGCTGGCTTATTTGTTGGAAAAAGCCAAACTCGCTCCGGAAGAGCTCTCGCTGGTGAAGAAAATTCGTATTGCCGGACGCTCGCTGCTGGGCATCATCAACGATATTCTGGATTTCTCCAAGATCGAATCGGGTCGTCTGGAAATCGAGCATGCACCGTTCCGGCTCAGCGATGTGCTGGATAATGTCGCTACCTTGATGTCGGCCGTCGAATACAAACATAGCGTCGAGTTGATCATGGGGCCTGCGCCGGACGGCGTTGAATTCCTGCGTGGCGATACACTGCGCTTAGAGCAGATACTGGTCAATCTAACCAGTAATGCGCTCAAATTCACCGAGCAAGGTAGCGTGACGCTGACTGTCACGCGGGAGCTCGAAAAAGACGGACGCGATTATCTGCGCTTCAGTGTGGTGGACACCGGCAAGGGTATAGCCGTCGACAAGCAAGCGGAAATCTTTAACGCCTTTACCCAGGAGGATACCTCCACGACACGCTGCTTCGGCGGTACCGGCCTAGGTTTGTCGATTTGTCGTTGTTTGGTGAAAATGATGGGTGGTGAAATCGGTGTGGTCAGCGAACAGGGTAAGGGCAGCGAATTCTGGTTTGTGCTGCCGGTGGAAATGCTCGAGCCTCAGGATTATGTGCAGCCCGCCATGGCTTTCCAGAGTGTGCTGATTGCGGACGATCATCCCGTCGCCCGGGAAATGCTGGCCGCCACCGTGCGCAGCCTGGGTTGGAATCCGGAAGTGGTAGCCTCGGGCGAGGAGGCGGTACAGCGGGTCGTTGCCCGTGCGGAGAATAACAAGCTGCCGGATATCTTGCTGCTGGACTGGCACATGCCGGGGATGGATGGCCTGGAGGCGGGGCAACGCATTAAGAAAATCCTTGGCGATTTGCCTGACGGGCCATTGATCGTGATGGCCACTGCTCATGATCGCGAAATTTTGGTGCACGAGCCCGGCGCGGAAGTGGCCGATGCCGTTCTGAATAAGCCAATCACGGCCTCCGCGCTGTATAACGCGGTATCTGAAGCCAAGCGCCGGCATCAGGGAGAAAGCGCTTGCGATAAGCCCGAGACGGTAGCAAACGACGGGCGTCTTCGCCAACTGCGGGTATTGGTGGTGGATGATAGCGAAATCAATCGTGATATGGCGGGCCACATTCTGGAATCGGAAGCTGCCGTCGTGCATCTGTCCGATGACGGCCAAGCTGCTGTCGAATGGCTGCGCGCCAATGCTGGTCGGATCGATGTGGTTTTAATGGACATCCAGATGCCGGTGATGGACGGCTACGAAGCGACCCGGCAGATTCGCGAAGATCTGGGTCTAACTTCTTTGCCCATCATCGCGCTGACCGCGGGCGCATTCAAGAATCAGCAGGCAGCGGCATTGGCGGCTGGCATGAATGGGTTCATCGCCAAACCCTTCGATGTCGACGATTTGATCAGGCAACTTCAACAATACGTCATCCATCGACACGAGAACAACGCCGTGCCGATGGCGGCAGAGGCTGTTCCCACCATTCAAACCAGCGTAACCCCAATTATCGATCTGGAGCGAGGCTTGCGCAGTTGGGGAGATATTGGGGTTTACCACAATTATCTGCGCAAGTTTGCGGATGCCCATGGTCACGATGGCGATGAAATGGCTAAGTTCATCGCGCAGGGATCGCCGGAAAACGCCCGTATCTTGGCGCACAAATTAAAAGGCGCTGCCGGCACTATGGCATTGATGGCAGTATGGAAGTTGGCCGAAAAGATCGAACGAAAGCTGACTGAAGGTAGTGAAGCAGGCGAGTTGCCAATACTACAAATGGCATTGGACGATGCGTTAAACGAGATTGCGCGTCTTACCAAGCCGCATCCACATGACGATGTCATTTCCTGTGCAACCAATAGCAAGGTCCTGTTGCAATTGTTGCGTGATTTGCTGCTGGCGCTGGACCTGGATAACCCAGATGACGCGGAGCCCTCATTAATCGCGCTAGAGAAAGCCTTGCCATCGCAAATGCTGGAGCCTATTCGCGAGCTGTTGGATAACTTTGATTTCCGTGCCGCCGAGCAGCAAACCAAAGCCCTCATAAAACAATTAAACATCAGCCTGGAGGAAGTTTAATCATGGTAAACGGTCCGATTCTATGCGCCGATGATGAACCCTATAATTTGGGTATCCTGCGCATGGCGCTTAAAGAAGAGCACTCGCTGGTATTTGCCCGTAGCGGCCAGGAAACCCTGCAAGCCGTGGACAAACATAATCCTGCCTTGATTCTGCTTGATGTGCAGATGCCGGACATGGATGGTTATGAAGTTTGCCGCCGCCTGAAGAGTAATAACCGCACACAAGATATTCCGGTCATCTTTGTCACCGGCATGACCCAGGAAGTCGATGAAAGAGCCGGATTCGACGTCGGTGCGGTGGATTACATCGCCAAACCGGTTTCAGTCCCCATCGTACAGGCCAGAGTACGCACCCACTTGTCGCTGGTGCGAGTCGATAAGCTCGAAAAAAGTTATCATGATGCGGTACATATGCTGGGCAAGGCCGGGCATTATAACGATACCGATACCGGCGCCCACATCTGGCGAATGGCGGCATATAGCCGCTCCCTGGCCGAGGCGATAGGTTGGGGCAGGGAGCGTTGTAGTTTGTTGGAATTGGCCGCGCCGATGCACGATACCGGCAAAATCGGCATCCCCGACGCGGTTTTGAAAAAACCGGGCAAACTGGATGCGGAAGAATGGACGATCATGAAGACTCATACCAGCATATAGGTCACGGTATTCTCAAGCAAAGCAATGCCCCCATGTTTCAGCTGGCCGGGGAGATCGCGCTAAATCACCATGAAAAATGGGATGGCAGCGGTTATCCCAATGGCCTGTCGGCGGAGGATATCCCGGAGTCGGCGCGTATCGTGGCGGTTGCTGATGTATTCGATGCCCTTTCCATGAAACGTCCTTATAAGGATGCCTGGCCTCTGGACAAGACGCTGGAGTTCCTTAAAGAAAACGCCGGAAGCCATCTGGAGTCCCGATTGGTGGACGCCTTCATGGATATCCTGCCTACCATTCTGGATATAAAAACCGATTGGGATACGCGCGAGCTGGCATTGGCAGGAAATCTTTAAAAGGTAGCAGTCCGATAGGCGCGGAGGAAACTTGATGGGTTTATCGCGCTGAAACGTTTGGGTGGGTGGACGCGAGCGGAGCGCGCCCACCCGGAAAATACCTGCTTATGCCTGTTTTTTCGCGTTTTTGCTTCTACGCCAAAAATAGCCGATTGCGCCAGCGCTGACTACCGCTAGCACACCCAGCATGAAACGCGGCTCAACGACCTTGACCGAGTGGTTTTCGTCCTTATATTTGAATTTAGCCAGCACGCCCAGGGCCGGATCGGTGATGTCGATGGCAATCGATTTGGCGGACAGATTTAACAGCTGTACTTCGCTACCGTCGAAAGGTTTGTTGTTGCGGGTGTCCTTGGTGACCATACCCGCGTACAAAGGGGTTTCGCTAAGGTGTGAGGCACTTAATTCTTTGGCAATTTCTTGTTCAAGTTCGCGAGTGGTTTTGCCGTCGGTTTTGATCCGGATGGGTTTTTGATCGTCTATCGCGATCTGGATTTCGCCTTGCGAGGCAGTTAGGGCTTTTTTAGAACTAAAGCCGTCCAAATATTCAACGTCGGCGCTAAATACCAAGTCCAGGGCGACTTCCACACCGTCGGCATTGAAACTTTTATCGGCCAAGTCGAAACGCAAGGCTTGATTACTATAGTCTCTGACCGTGACCGTGGTTAAGGAATATCCGGCCTTATTGCTAATCACCAGCTCCGCCTGATCCTGTGGTTGCGTGACGGTAATGCCGCGCCAATTGGGGTCCAGCTGAATCATGCCATCCTTCATCGCGATCAGCAGTTTTTTGGCGATCGCGGCGGGCGGGGTGTCCGCGTCGTACTTATTGGCATTCAAAAAGCTCAAACCGGTCGAACGGTACAACTCGCCATCGTCGATGCGCCATTCGGCGGTGTACGAAAACAGCGAGTCACTGGTTCTTCTGGGCATGCTGGTATGAATCCGCAATTTATCCTGATCTGCCGGCGTGGTGACCGCATAGGCCGGCGGGCATAAGCTGCCGATTGAGAGTAACGCGAAGGCGAGTGAGGCGGGAGTCATTATTGGCTTCATTGCTATTCCGGACGGCAAAAACACCACGTTAGCATAATCATTGGGTAAGGGGATAGGTTGCCTTGGTGACCGCCGATGAATATTGCTATTGGTAAATTAGTCTCCCGCTTGGAGTGCCGGGGCGTTCTCCAGTTCCGCCAATTCCGTCGGCGTATTGATATTGGCGAATATTTGCGGCGCATCGCTAAAATCAACTTTTACCAATGTATGCCGGTAAAACCAGTTTTGCAGTTTGCGTTCGCCGCTTTGCAGGTAAGCGTGCAAATCAAGTCGTAGATCGGTTTTCAAGGCTGCGAATACCGGATGCAAGCGCTCGCCGTCGAAAGCCACGGCAATGTCGGCGCAGCTAGTGAGTAGCGCCGATAGCAGGCGTTGCAAATGTGCGGTTTCGATCAGCGGCGAGTCGCAGGGAGCGATCAGCAACAGCGGATTGTGTGCGGTCTGCATTGCCGCCAAAATGCCGGCCAGCGGGCCGTCGAAGTTTTGATTGGCATCGCTGATCAACGGATATGCAAACTGCCGGTAACGGTCCAGGTTGCGATTGGCGCTAATCAGCAGTTCGTCGACCAAGGGGGCCATGGCCGCCAGCGGGTAACTGATCAGCGGCCGGTTTTTGAACGGTAGCAAGCCCTTGTCTTGTTGCCGCATGCGTCGAGCCATGCCGCCCGCCAGTACCACGCCGCTTACTTTGTTTTGCCCGCTCATGATGATAAGCTTTGCCTATGTTGAAGAGAGCCGCCATTTTCGCAAGCCTGCTGTCGATTGCAAGTTGCGCCGCGCAGCCTTTGCACAGCGAATGGGTGACCTATTATCAAGTCGAAACCGCAAAACCTTACGATGAAGTGTTGGCGGAACTGGAAATCGCGATCGCCGAACACAATTTCCGCATCACCGGCCATAGCCGGGTAGGCAAGGTCATCCGCGAACGAGGCGCCGAGAATTTTCCGGAATACGATACCGTGCAATTTTGCAATCTGACGCTGGCGAAGACGGTTTTGGATATTACCCCGCACGCGATCGGCTACATGCCTTGCAATGTCGTGACCTATCAATTCGAAGGCAAAACCATCGTCAGAACCCATTTGTTGCCGGAAGATACCGATAATCCCGCGTTGAATAAATTTGCCAAGGAAATGAACCCGCAACTGCGGCAGATTGTCGATTTTGCCGCCGAACAATAATATTTTCACAACGATAAAAACGAGCACCATGAAAAAATCACTATTCCCGACTCTTGCTGTTTTGGCGCTGCTCAGCGGTTGCGCAACCACTCAGGAAAATGCTAAACCCGAAACGGCGGAGAGCGAGCCGGCAGCCTTGGTCAACGATTATCCGACCCGCGATCGTGTTGATTATGTGCTGGAATGTGTCGCCAAGCACGGCGGCCTGACTTATATCAATCAATACGCTTGCGGCTGCAAAATCGACAAAATCGCCGAAAAACTCAGCTTTGAAGAATACGAATCGGCCAGAACTTTTACGCAGATGCAAAAAACCCCTGGCGAAGCCGGCGCGGCGTTTCGCGATCCTAAGCAGTCCAAGGATTTACGCACCCGTTTGAAAGACGCCGATGCCGAGGCGGAAAAAGCGTGCTTCGTAAAATAGCACAGCCGTATGCGGATATTCGCGAGGTCCGGACTCGTGACCAAGTCAAGTAGCGTTTTGAAAAGTAGCAGCAAATAACCAATATTTTCTCACCGCCATGCCCAACGCAGAATTCTTTCTCTCATATCCCAAGTTCAAACTGGCGATTCTGGCTTTATTGACGCTGAATATCGGCATTTACGCCGCCTTCGATACCATGACCACTGCGGTCGATGCCTTGGCCTGGGTGATATTATTGGTGATGTTCGAACTGGAAACCGTCAAGGCCGCACCGTTTGCCGATAGTTCGCTGCACGCGATGCGGAATGTATTGATTGTGGTGATCTTGTTGGTGTTTGGCAGTTATATTCGCGATAGCGAATGGCTGGATGTCATCAATTCCGCGTTATGGTTTGTGTTGATCGCACTGCTGGAGCTGGAAGTCCGTTGGCCGTCCATGGTGGCGCGGCACCACACCGGGTTTTGGTTGATGACTATTGCCGTCTTCTCCGGCTTGATTGGCCTGGTAGTAGCCTGGCTGATGCAGTCGGCTTGGCTGGATGCATATGACGCGTTGCTGTGGATAGCGGCGTTCGGGGTGATTGAAGTCGATATTTTCCGCTTCCTGCAACTCAAGCGGGATTAGGCGTCGACACAATCCGCCGAAACGTCAAATTGATACGGGGCTGCTTGGCTTGGCGGGTTTTCGGCAATTCGTGGCGCCAATGATGTTGCAACTCGCCGGCCATGATCAGCAAATCGCCGTGGCTTAGCGCAATATCCAGTGTCATGCGGCTGCGGTTATCACGGAAACGCAGCAAACGCGTTTCGCCGAAACTCAGCGAGGCGATAAGCGGGTTCGGTCCCAATTCCTTTTCATTGTCGGCATGGCAACCCATCGAGTCGCGGCCGTCGCGGTATAGATTGGCCAAAACGCTGTTGAACGGCTGCCTGCAAATGCCTTCGACGTCCGACCTTAGCGTCAGCAATTCCTTAGTCCAAGGCAAAGGCTGGTGATCGATGCCGGAATAGCGGTAATCGGCGCCCGGATCGCCATACCAGGCCATCAACCGAGGTACCGGTAGCCAGCGCCCGTAAATGTATATTCGCTCGGTTTGCCAAGCCAGGGTTTGCAGCAGAATTTGCAGGTAGTTATCGGCAATGGCCGCCGGGTAAAAGCCTGACAGTAGATATAACTCGCCGTCGTGCGGCGCCAGGTTGGGGTGTTTGGCGAATAAGGCGTTCGAGAATGGCATAGCGGGGGAGTTTGGGCAAGTCGGGCGAGTTTAGTCGCCCGGCGGCAAGCCCGTCAGGCGAACGAATTCGCCTCAACTGTTTTAATTCACCAACAAAATAATCAGCTGCGCGGCAATGATGCGCAGGATCATGACCAGCGGATAAACGGTGGCATAAGCCATCGACACCGCCGCCGATGGGCTGAGATTGTTGGCAAACGCCAAAGCCGGCGGATCGGTCATGCTGCCGGCCAGCATACCGCAAAGGCTGAGGAAGTTGAGCTTGTAGACCACTCGGGCTACCGCGGCGATGATCAGCAAAGGCAGCAGGGTGATCAATGCCGCGCAAGCCATCCAGTAAAAGCCGTCGCCTTTTACCAAGGTTTCGACGAATTGGTCGCCGGAGTGCAAGCCGACGCAGGCCAGGAACAGCACGATGCCGATGTCTTTTAAAATGATGTTGGAGCTTTTCGGCAGATGCCAGGTCATCGTGCCCCAGTTGCCAACCCGGCTGAGAATGATCGCTACCAGCAGCGGGCCGCCGGCCATGCCGAGTTTCACCGCTGACGGAATGCCGGGCAAATACATGGGTAAGCTGCCCAGCAATACGCCCAGCGAGATGCCGATGAAGATCGGCATGATCTGCGGATGGTTGATTTCCTCCAGGGAGTTGCCCAGTGCTTTTTCGATGCTGTTCAGTGCTTCCTGGCTGCCGACTACATTCAGTTCGTCGCCGAAATGAACATGCACGTTACTGGTGGGCGAGAACTCGACATCGGGTCTATGGATTCGGGAAATGGTGACGCCGTACAGCATGCATAGATTGCCGACGGTTTGATTGATCGCGGTTTTGTTGGTGACCAATAGCCGCCTGCTTTGCAATTTGGTAGCGATTTGTTTCAGATCGACATCCGATTCCGGGCCGATCAGGATTTTCAACTGTTCCAGTGGTTCGCGCTCGCCGACCAGTCTAATGGTATCGCCGATCGCCAACCGGCTGTCCTGGCCGGCGACATCGACTTCGCCGTTGTGCAGGATGCGGGTCATCACCACGTTCATGCCTTCGAAGAACGGAATTTGCCGCAGCGTCAGGCCGTTCAGGTTAGGGTTTTCCACCCGCAAGTCTTTCCAGATCGGCACATGGGCGTCTTGCTGTTGTTTGTCGGCAAAGTGTTTGGCTTCGTCGGCGATGTCCACCTTAAACAAACGTTTGTTGAGCAACATCGCCAAAATGATGCCGGCGATGCCGAACGGATAAGCCACCGCATAACCCAAGCCTGGCATTTTCAGCGTTTCGCTGCTGATATCGGGCAGGCTGCCCAGCACTTGTTGGGCGGCAGCCAACGAAGGGGTGTTGGTGGTGGCGCCGGAGAATAGACCGACCGCAACCGGCATCGGAATGCCGCCGACGATGCTGATAATGACCGTGATCACGGCGCCCAACAACACGATCGCGGCGGCCATGCCGTTCAGGCGCAGGCCATAACGGAAAAACGAGCTGACGAAGCTGGGGCCTACTTGCAAGCCGATCGCGTAAACGAACAGCACCAAGCCGAATTCGCGTAAAAAATGCATTACTTCCGGATTGATACTGAGCTGAAAATGCCCGAACAGCAGTCCTGAAAACAGCACGCCGGCGATACCGAGCTGGATGCCGGCCAGCGATAATCTGCCTAAAACCAGGCCGCTGGCGACGACCAAGCTGATGATTAATAGGGTGTGCGGTACGGAATCTTGATTAAAAAGGGCGAGCAACCAGGACATGGCCTATTCCTTCGGTTTGGTTGAGGTGATTTTAGGTTTGCTTAGTCAATGTCGCCTGACTATGATGGAAATGCCTGATAGCGCATTCAGTTGTCAGGATTGTACAACAAGCCAACCAAGGGTGATCGCGATGAATAATAAATACCATAAGATCAAGTACATCGTCATGCTGGGGCTGTTTGCCGCCAGCGCCAATGCCGCCGATATCAACGCAGGCAAAACCAGCGCCGCCGCTTGTCAGGGCTGTCACGGTGCCGCCGGCATCAGCAGCAGTCCGTTATGGCCCAGTCTGGCGGGGCAGAGCGCTATTTATATAGAAAGCCAATTGAACAAATTCCGTACCGGGCAGCGCGATAACGATGTGATGAAACCGATCGCTGCCGGTTTATCCGAGAACGATATTCAAAATGTGGCCGCTTACTATGCCAGTTTGCATGGTAAGTCGGCGGCGGGTGGCGGCGATGCCAACCTGATCAAACAAGGCAAGGACAAGGCCGGCATGTGCCTGGGTTGTCACGGCAATAATGCCCAAGGCATGGGCATGGTGCCGAAACTGGCGGGACAGCAAGCGCCGTATTTGGCAAAACAACTGACCGATTTCAAGAAAGGCGCCCGCAAGGCGCCGCAGATGAACGCGATGGCGCAATCGCTCAGTGAAGAGGATATCAAGGCATTGGCGGCTTATTTGGGGTCATTGTAAGCGTGTTCGCTTGAGTCTCATCGCTCCGAATTCTGCGGCGATGAGGCTTGTTTCCAGTTTCTGTGCCAATGGCGCCTTCATTTATAATTTCTTTATTTTCTCGGATATTTATTAATCCAAAGCATGTTTAAACACATCAAAATTGCTGTCCTGATTCCCTGTCATAACGAAGAAGTTTCTATTGCGAAGGTGGTGGCCGATTTTAAAGTCGCGTTGCCGGATGCCGACGTATACGTATTCGACAACAATTCCAGCGATAACACCGTCAGGGAAGCGCTAGCGGCGGGTGCGACGGTCCGCAGCGAAACTCAGCAGGGGAAGGGCCATGTCGTCCGTCGCATGTTTCGCGATATCGACGCCGATTTTTACCTGATGGTGGACGGGGACGATACTTACGACGCCAGTTTGGCGCCGGATATGATCAAGCTGGCGATGAGCGGGCCTTACGATCTGGTGAATTGCATCCGCCGCGAAACTGGCGATGAGGCTTACCGGGGCGGACATCGCTTCGGAAACCGGTTGTTGACCGGCGTGGTCAGGCGAATTTTCGGCAATCGGATACTGGATATGCTGTCCGGTTATAAGGTGTTTTCGAGGCGATTCGTGAAATCCTTTCCGGCCTTGTCTACGGGGTTTGACATCGAAACCGAGTTGACCGTGCATACCCTGGAGTTGTCGATGCCGGCCGCGCACATCGAGGGCGTTTACCGGGGGCGCGCCGAAGGTTCGGAAAGTAAATTACGCACATACCGCGACGGTTGGCGGATTCTGAGGCTGATTATCAGGCTGGTCAGGCACGAGCGGCCCATGGTGTTTTTCGGAACCTTGGCCATGGCGCTAGCCTTGGCGGCCTTGTTGCTGATTTGGCCGGTGATCGAGACTTATCTGGATACCGGCTTGGTGCCCAGATTCCCGACCGCCTTCCTGGCGATGGGCATCATGCTATTGGCGTCATTGAGCGTGTTTACCGGCACCATACTGGATACCGTGACACGTGGCCGCAAGGAATTGCGCATGCTGACTTATTTGCAATTTCCACCACCGGCCTATGCGCCAAGCAACGGCGACGAGTCACCCGTGCCGCCCTACGGTGACCATCTTAATTCGAAAAACGATGATCTGCTTGGGCAGATCTGGCGTTTTGGCTTGGTGGGGATTGTCGGTTATATCGTCAATGCCGGTTTGGTGGAGTCATTAGTGTTGAGTATGGGGCCGATCCGGGCGCAAATGCTGGCATTTCCGGCGGCGGTCAGCGTCACCTGGTGGCTGAACCGGAGCTATACCTTTGGCGCAAGCCAGCACAGTATTCACTACGAATGGCTACGTTACGTGTTGGCTAATATGTTGGGTTGGGCTGCCAATAACGGCGCTTACCTATGGATGATTTTCAGCATCCCGCTGGCTTACCGACATCCGGCCTTGGCGGTGGCTGTCGGTTCCCTGGCCGGCATGGTGCTAAATTTTTCGGCTTCGCGATTGATCGTGTTTAAAAAAGTTCGCCAAATCTGATGACATTCGTTCGAAAGATCAGCGCGGGAACGCTGCCCGTCGAATCGGTTTTTATAGCCGGATTCCTGATTCATATCGGCATCATGTATCCGGGCTTTCTGTGTTATGACGCCGTCAACCAAATTCTCGAAGCTCGCGAAGGCGTGTATTCCGATTGGCATCCGCCTTTGATGGCTATCGTCTGGCGCTTGACTGATAGCATCTTGCCTGGACCGGCGGGCATGTTGTTTCTACAACTCGTATTGGTATGGTTCGGCGTCTATCTGGTTTTTGGTGCCTTTTTCAAACCTTGCGGCGCCAAAGCCGCCGCACCCTTGCTTTGCGTTTTACTATTTTTGCCGCCGGTGTTTTGCATCAGCGGCGCCATCCTGAAAGATGTGCTGATGTGGGGCGCCTTGCTGATTGCTTTCGGTGTGGCGGGACATATCAAATGCAATAATAACCAGCACTCAGGGCTTACTTCGCTGTTGTTCGCAATAACCGTGTTGTTGTTATGGCTAGCCATCCTGTTGCGGCATAACGCCTTTTTCGCGACGATGCCGATATTGAGCTTTGCCATCTTCCGTTTATATCCAAAAGCCGGTTTTTTAGGATTGATAAGAGCCGCAGTTCCCGGTGCGATAATGGCCCTTGCCTTGTTTGTCGCCACTGGCGCGATTAATACCCGCCTCGCCGATCGGCATACTCATCCCTGGGTGGCCAATGCCGCGTTTGACATTGCCGGTGTCATCAAACGGCTTGAAGATAGGGATCGGCAACAGGCCTTATTCGACCGACTGGCTAGTGCGCTGAACTCGACCGGTTCCGTTGAGCCATTGCTGAATGCCTACACGCCGATGTATTGGCGGGAAATTTTCAGAACTCAGCCGCCAACCTTGCAGCTCCCGACCCATTCGATGGAATCGCAAATACATGGTTTTGAGAGCTTATCCGATCAGCAACGCCAAGCGCTCCGCACGCTTTGGACACAAACCATCCTGGCGGAACCCGTTTTATGGCTACGTCACCGTCTGGCGGTATCGAAATACGTATTGGGTTGGGTGCCGGAAGCCAGCTGGAGCCCGGTGATGATGGGCAAGGAATTTCCGACCGATTTGGAACAGGCTTACGGCGCGCATCCCGTTCCAAGCAAGCTGCAAGAACAAATCGAGGAGGCGATGTTTAAGCTGACCAACGACTGGTATTTTCAGCCCTGGCCGTACTTTATCGCGGCAATCTGCGTTTTTTTGGCGGCTGCCTTTCGCTCCCCAACGGCAAATATCGAAGTCATTTGCCTGACTGCAAGCGGCATCCTGCATGAATTCGGCTTGATGCTGGCGGCGCCGTCGCCCGATTTTCGTTACTCGCACTATATGATTTTTACTACCTTACTCAGCTTGTTGCTGTTGGTGCGGCCTTGGCTGAAACATCGCGATTTTTTGTCCGAAACAGAAAGCCGCTAGTCATTTCGCTGCTTTTTAACGGCGCTTACCATATTCCTGATAGCGGGCTCCAAGCGGCTTGGAAACCGCTTGGAGCTGACTAGTGATTACTGATACGGCGGGGGTGGTGGTGGGGAGCCGGGCGGTGGCGGTGGAATGCGCGTCGGTGGCGTGCTGGATGGCGGAGATTGATAGGAAAATTGTCCAGACACCGGTACCCGATGGCCCTTGCCGTACATGCATTGCACATAAGCATTATCGTAACCTTGTTGGGTGGCTTGTCCGGCGCGTCGGGATTCGCCGCTACCGACGATGGTGCCAGCTACTAAGCCGGTCCCGGCGCCGATCGCCGCCCCGCCGCCACCGCCCAATGCGGCACCCGCTGCCGCGCCGACCGCCGAACCGACTACTGCGCTGCCGAGCTGGCTGTCGGCACTGGCCTGATTCGGCGTCGCGCCTACTTGGCCGGTCGCGTATTGCTGACAAAGATAATCGTCCTGCCGGAATTGTTCGAACGACAGGCCGGTACCCGGCAGCGCCATCACGCTAGGGCCGGACGGCATATGGGCGCAGCCGGTCAATGCCAGCGTAGCGCATAAGCCTGCAAATTGAGTTGTCTTCTTCATTACCACATCCTCCTGTTAATTCCTCGGCGTAGGGTCAACCTGCTGCCATCCGCCCGGACATTGGTTCACGTACGGATAGTAGCCGGCCGGGTTGCTGCAATAGTACCAGTAGCCCTCCGGTAGTGGGCCGCCTTGCGGTTGGCTGCGCTCGCGTTCGATATAAACCGGCGGTTCGGCCGGCACTGTGATGATTTCGCGTGGGTAATACGGATAGTAATAAGGGTAGGTCGGATAATAAGGGCGCGGAAACAACAAGGGTGCGCCCAGATAAAAACCAAAGCCAGGATGAAAATGACCGCCGAAATGGCCGCCGTGGTGATGCGGCCTCGCGTTCGCGGTAAACGCCCATACCGACAGCAAGGCCACCGACAGGAGCAAAATCCAGTGTTTGAGTTTGAACATAAGCACCTCTATGTTGTTTGCCGATTTGAAAATGGGATGTCGATCTCGACGTGCAGACCGCCTGCTTGCCGGTTGCTGGCTTTGATACTGCCGCCGTGCGCTTCGACGGCGCGATGCGCGATGGTCAGTCCCAGTCCGGTACTATGCGGTTTTTGGTGATTGCCGCTGCGGAAAAACGGTTGAAAAATGGCGGTCAAATCGCTGTCGGGAACGCCCGGACCTTCATCATCCACGCCTATTCTTAAGCGGCGATTATCGTTATCGAAATCGGCGTCCACCGTGACGCTGCCGCCTGGTTTGCAATGTTGCACGGCGTTGCGCAATACGTTTTCAATGGCGCGGTGTAGTAGTTCGCTTTGGCATTCGACCAGCGCATCGCCCATGCCCTGGTAATTTAGGTCGACACGGTTTTGTGCCGCTTCGAAGCGGACGTCTTCGACGATGTCGGCCAGCAGATCGCCAAAATTGAGCAGGCCGGCTTTTTCGATGGAAACGCCCGCTTCCAGTTTCGACAGCATCAATAATTCGCCGACCAAGTCGCTGATGCGTTGCGATTCGCGCTCGATGCGTTCCAGCGTGGCCGGCAGCTTGTCAGGTTGCTGCTGAGCCAGGCCGATGGCAGCCTGGATGCGGGCCAGCGGCGAACGTAGTTCGTGAGAAACGTCGTGCAGCAGGTGTTGCTGGGCATTGACCAGCGAACCGATTTGCTGGGCCATGTGATCGAAATCGCGGCCGAGATCGGCCAGTTCGTCGCGGCGTCTGCCGATCGTATGGCCGATGCGGGTCTCCAGGTGGCCTCGAGCCAGCGCGGCGAAGGCGTCGCGTAGGCTACGGATAGGTTTAGCGAAATACCAAGCCAATAAGGCGCTGAACAACAGACTGGCCAACCCGCCGACCACGATCGGCAAAATCGGCGACGGCGGCTCGCGGCGTGATGGCGGATTGCGATTTTCGCCTCTCGGCAGAGGAGGTGATTCTTGATTTCCGCCTTCCGGTGGCGGTCTGTCGAAACCGAATGGCGGCGGGGCGATTGCCGGTAACGGCGATTTGAGCGCGTCGGCAAAACCGTGCTCGGGCAAGGGCACGAATAGCAAATAGCGATGGCCGTCGTCGGCCGATACCATCTTGATGGCGTCGGGGTACCGGCCTTGTAAAAATAGCGCTCTGGCCTGTTGCAAAACTTCCGGTGCCAGCGGTCGGTCCAGTAGCTCCCGGTTCA
Organism: Methylomonas montana; assembly: GCF_030490285.1. Classification (NCBI taxonomy): domain Bacteria; kingdom Pseudomonadati; phylum Pseudomonadota; class Gammaproteobacteria; order Methylococcales; family Methylococcaceae; genus Methylomonas; species Methylomonas montana. The sequence continues at coordinate 900,427 of NZ_CP129884.1, forward strand.
TATCGTCCACCGCATAAATGGATGGGAAGCGGGTGTTTTGCAGGGTTTGGATGAAGTCTCGCAAGCTGTCGATCCCGCCATGCGGCAGTACGCTTGCGGCTAGAGTGACTAAAGAGGCGCGCCTGACATCGATGGTGTCGGCTTGATCGACGATTTGATTTTCGCGCGCGGCATGGCGCAACCAGACGGTGGTGCCGACGCCGATACCTGCCGTTAACAGCGCCAGCCAAAATGCAAAGAAAAACTTCCAGAACAGGCGGCCCATCTTATTCCTTGATCAACTGGTAACCTTGGCCGCGCACGGTTTGGATGTAGGAACGGCCGTCCGCTTGGTTGCCTAGTTTCTGGCGGATGCTGCTCATATGCACGTCTATGCTTCTATCGAAACGCGCCAGTGGCCGGCCCAGGCCTTTTTCGGATAGCTCGTGTTTGCTGACGATATGGCCGACTCGGCTGGCCAGGGTTTCCAATAGATTGAATTCGGTGCTGGTCAGATCCAGGTCTTGCTCAAACCAGGAGGCCTTACGCCTTTCCGGCCATATTTTCAAAGGGCCGGCCACGATCGGGCCTTGCGGATTTGCTGGCTTGGCTTGGGTCCGTCGCAAAATGGCGCGGATTCTCGCGGCCAACTCTCTGGGAGTACAAGGTTTGGGGACGTAATCGTCGGCGCCCGATTCCAAACCGATAATCCGGTCCACATCGTCGCCCTTGGCGGTAAACATCAGTACGGGAATCCGGCTTTCCTGACGGATACGCGCCAAGATTTCGGTGCCTTTGATGTCGGGCAGCATGATGTCCAGAATCACCAGCTGACAATCGCCGGACAGGGCAGACTGCAAGCCTGCCGCGCCGGTGTGGGCCAAGTCGACTGTAAAACCTTCCTGTTGCAGATACTCTTGGAATAGTCCTGCCAGTTCTTCGTCGTCGTCGATAATTAAAACTTTATTCATGCTCGTCGCTCGTTGTTCGCTCGATAGTCATCATAGTCGCGGCGCAGCACGGTCACCAGTCGGATTTACCTGAATTTACACAGTCGTAACAGCACTTAACCTCTGTTTTGAAATACTAACTACGGCGAAATTCAGCAGATTTTGTCGTTAGCTAAATTGTCAATTATTTAGGAGTGAGTGATGAAGAAATTAGTGTTAATACTCGGTTTGTTACCCTTGGCTGTAATGGCCAAGCCACCGCACGGCGAGCATCACGACGGAGGAAAGCCGCCCATGCATAGGTTTGAAGAAGACCACAGCGGACAGCATTTGCCGCGGTATTTAAAAAAACTGGATCTCAGCGAGAAGCAGGAAGCCGATATCAAGAGTCTTTTGAAAACCAAGTTCGGTGACAGTCGATCTCGTTTTGAGGAGGATCATGCGGTGAGAGCCGAATTGCACGCCTTGAGTTTTTCCGCCGACTACAATGAAGAAAAAGCCAAAGCGCTGCTTGAGAAGTCGACAGCGATTCATCAGCAGTTGGCGTTGGAAAAATCCAAACTCGATAATGCGGTTTTTCTGTTGCTGACAGCGCCGCAACAAGAAAAACTGAAAGCCGAAATCGCAAAGTTTGAACATTGAATGAATCTGTTGGCTTTGCATAGTCCGGTGCAGTGGCTGTTGGCCTCCAGGCAGCCCGGCTAAAGCGAAATTAGCAATAAATACAGTGCGTTTGTGATTGGGCAGAGTCTCCGCGATACAGCATGTTAGAAAATTGTTAATGACCAAACAGCCATAATTTCGTAAAATCACCCAAGTTTTTATCTATCAGGAACGGGATGAGTCGCAAGACTTATCCCGTTTTCTACATCTAAGGTGGCCAATCTTGAATAAACCTGCATTACTGGTACTAGAAGACGGGACGGTGTTTCACGGCATATCGATCGGTGCCGACGGCTGTTCTGTGGGGGAAGTGGTTTTTAACACGGCACTGACCGGCTATCAGGAAATTCTCAGTGATCCCTCATACGCAAGACAAATTGTCACGTTGACTTATCCGCACATCGGCAATGTCGGCACCAATGGTGAGGACGATGAGTCCGAGCGAGTATTTGCCAGCGGACTAGTGATCCGCGACCTGCCTTTACTAGCCAGTAGCTGGCGCATCGAAAAGACCCTGCCGGAATATCTGCGCGAGCATAAAGTAGTTGCGATCGCCAACATTGACACCCGGCAATTGACCCGCTTGTTGCGGGATAAAGGTGCGCAGCGCGGTTGTATCATGGCCGGCGAGACGGTCGATGTCGATGCCGCCAGACAAGCCATCGAAGGCTTCCCCGGTTTGCAAGGTATGGACCTGGCCAAGGAAGTGACCACCGCGCAATCCTATGTCTGGACCGAAAATGTCTGGCAATTGGGTGAGGGGCGTAGCGAAGCGCCGAATCTGAATAAACATGTGGTGGCTTACGATTTTGGTATCAAACGCAATATTCTGCGCTTACTGGCTAATCGCGGCTGCCGAGTCACCGTGGTGCCTGCCACCACGCCGGCCGAACAGGTGTTGGCGATGAATCCCGATGGCGTGTTTCTATCCAACGGTCCTGGCGACCCGGAGCCTTGCACCTATGCGATCGAGGCGATCAAAACCATTTTGGAACGAAAAATTCCGGTGTTCGGTATCTGTTTGGGGCACCAATTGCTGGCTTTGGCCAGCGGCGCGAAGACCGAAAAAATGAAGTTCGGCCATCATGGCGCCAACCATCCGGTGCAAGAACTGGCCACCGGTCGGGTGATGATCAGTAGCCAGAATCACGGTTTTGCCGCCAGTGCCGATTTTCTGCCGGCCAACTTAAAGCCGACCTATGTTTCGCTGTTCGACGGCAGCTTGCAGGGCCTGGAACGCACGGATTGCCCCGCTTTCAGTTTTCAGGGGCATCCGGAAGCCAGTCCCGGTCCGCACGATGTCGAGTCCTTGTTCGACGATTTCATCGTTTTGATGAATCAGCCTCGTTCCGCTTAAGTTTTATATAGAGTGATATGCCAAAAAGAACCGACATAAAATCGATTTTATTACTGGGTGCCGGACCGATCGTGATCGGTCAGGCCTGCGAATTTGACTATTCCGGCACCCAGGCTTGCAAAGCCTTACGCGAAGAGGGTTACCGGGTGATTCTGGTCAACTCCAATCCGGCTACCATCATGACCGACCCGGATATGGCCGATGCGATTTACATCGAGCCTATCGACTGGCAAACCGTCGAAAAAATCATCGAAAAAGAACGCCCCGACGCGATCCTGCCGACCATGGGCGGCCAGACCGCGCTGAACTGCGCTCTGGCGCTGGACAAGCACGGCGTACTTGAGAAATACGGCGTCGAAATGATAGGCGCCAGCAAAGACGCCATCAACAAAGCCGAAGATCGCGACCTGTTCAACCAGGCGATGCGAAAGATTGGCCTGGACGTGGCGCGCTCGCAAGTCGCGCACAGTATGGAAGAAGCCTTTGCCGCGCAGGAACAAGTCGGCTATCCGACCATCATCCGGCCTTCCTTCACGATGGGCGGCAGCGGCGGCGGCATCGCTTATAACCGCGAAGAGTTCATCGAGATCTGCGAGCGCGGCCTGTATCTGTCGCCGACCAACGAGTTGCTGATCGAAGAATCGGTACTGGGCTGGAAAGAGTTCGAGATGGAAGTGGTGCGCGATTCGAAAGACAACTGCATCATCATCTGTTCGATCGAAAACTTCGATCCGATGGGCGTACATACCGGAGACTCGATTACCGTCGCGCCGGCGCAAACTCTGACCGATAAGGAATACCAAATCCTGCGTAACGCTTCACTGGCAGTATTGCGGGAAATCGGCGTCGATACTGGCGGCTCCAACGTACAGTTTGCGATCAATCCGGACGACGGCCGCCTGATCGTCATCGAAATGAATCCCAGGGTGTCACGTTCGTCGGCGCTGGCTTCTAAAGCCACCGGTTTCCCGATCGCCAAAGTTGCCGCCAAGCTGGCGGTGGGTTTTACGCTGGACGAATTGCGCAATGAGATCACCGGCGGCACCACACCGGCTTCGTTCGAGCCGACCATCGATTACGTGGTCACCAAGGTGCCGCGTTTTGCTTTCGAAAAATTCCCGCAAGCCAACGACCGGCTGACCACGCAGATGAAATCGGTTGGCGAGGTAATGGCAATCGGCCGCACCTTCCAGGAATCCTTGCAAAAAGCTTTACGGGGGCTTGAGGTAGGCGTCGATGGTCTCGATGAAATCGCCGATTTGAGCGATGCCAACAGCGAGGACATTATTCTCAGGGAACTGCGTTATCCCGGTCCTGAACGGTTATGGTATCTGGCTGATGCATTCCGTAGCGGCTTGAGTTTTGAAGAAATTCATCAGGCGTCGAAAATCGATCCCTGGTTCTTGGCGCAGGTCGAGGATTTGATCGTCACCGAAAAAACTTTAGCCACCAAAACTCTGGCGACATTGGAGCCAGGCGAGTTGTTGCGTCTGAAGCGTAAGGGTTTTTCCGACCGGCGCTTGGCGAAGTTGCTGGAAACTAAGGAATCGGAAGTGCGTAATGTGCGGCATAAAAAAGGCCTACGGCCGGTTTATAAACGCATCGATTCTTGCGCGGCCGAGTTTGCCTCCGATACCGCTTACCTGTATTCGACTTACGAACAGGAATGTGAGGCTAAGCCCAGCGATAAAGAAAAAATCATCATTCTCGGCGGCGGTCCGAATCGGATCGGCCAAGGCATCGAGTTTGACTATTGCTGCGTACATGCCGCGCTGGCCTTGCGCGAAGACGGTTACGAAACCATCATGGTCAACTGTAACCCGGAGACCGTATCGACCGACTTTGATACCTCGGATCGTTTGTATTTCGAGCCGCTGACGCTGGAAGACGTGTTGGAAATCATCGAGCTGGAAAAACCCAAGGGCGTGATCGTGCAGTACGGTGGCCAAACGCCGCTGAAACTGGCACGCGCTTTGGAAGCCGCCGGTGCGCCGATTATCGGTACCTCGCCGGATTCGATTGATTTGGCCGAAGACCGCGAACGCTTCCAAAAATTGTTGGAACGCCTGAATCTGCTGCAGCCGCCCAATGCTACTGCGCGTTCGGTTGAGCAGGCCGTCAGCTCGGCTAAGGAAATCGGTTATCCTCTGGTGGTGCGTCCGTCCTATGTGTTGGGCGGTCGGGCGATGGAAATCGTTTTCAACGAGGAAGGCCTGCGCCGCTACATGAAGGAGGCTGTCAGCGTTTCCAACGATTCGCCGGTGTTGCTGGATAGGTTCCTGGACGATGCGGTGGAAATGGATGTTGACGCGATTTACGACGGCGAAACCGTGCTGATCGGCGGCTTGATGGAGCATATCGAGCAGGCCGGCGTGCATTCCGGCGACTCGGCGTGTTCGCTGCCGCCTTATGATTTGCCGATAGCGCTTCAGGATCAGTTACGCCAGCAAGTTGCTAAAATGGCCGAAGCCTTGGGTGTGTGCGGTTTGATGAATACCCAGTTTGCGATTCAGGGCGAGACCATTTACGTGTTGGAAGTCAATCCGCGCGCTTCGCGGACCGCGCCGTTCGTGTCCAAGGCGACCGGGTATCCTCTGGCTAAAATCGCCGCGCGAGTGATGGTCGGCAAATCCTTGAAAGAGCAGGGCATTACCGAAGAGCGCATCCCCGAATATTTCTCGGTCAAGGAAGCGGTATTTCCGTTCATCAAATTCCCCGGCGTCGATCCCTTGTTGGGACCGGAAATGAAATCCACCGGCGAGGTAATGGGGGTTGGTAAGACTTTCGGCGAGGCGTTCGCCAAGTCGCAACGTGCGTCCGGTGTGGACTTGAGCCATAGCGGTAAGGTGTTGATCAGTATTCGCGATGCGGACAAGCCTAAGTTACCGGATTTGGCGAAAATGCTGATAGCCAAGAATTATGAAATCGTCGCGACGCGCGGTACGGCCAGGGTCTTGAAAGAAGCCGGCATTCCTTGTCAGGAAATCTTCAAAGTCAACGAAGGCAGGCCGAATACGGTGGATATGATTAAAAACGGCGAGGTGCAATTGATCGTCAATACCACCGAAGGTGTTAAAGCGGTGGCCGATTCGTTTACCATGCGTCGGGAAGCCTTGCAGCGCAAAGTAACCTATTACACGACGATGGCGGGTGCGCGTGCGGCGTGTTATGCCTTGGGCGAACTGGACGCGGGCGATGTCAATTGCTTGCAGGATTTACATAAAACATTTTAACGGATGAACTTGAATTCAAAAGGGGAGCAGTAAATGCAGAAATTTCCACTGACAGTGGTAGGTGCCAATAAATTGCGCGCCGAACTGGAAGAGCTGAAAACGGTGGTACGTCCGCGCATTATTCAAGCCATTGCAGAAGCGCGGGCACATGGCGACTTGAAGGAAAATGCCGAGTATCATGCTGCGCGCGAACAGCAAAGTTTTGCCGAGGGCCGTATTGCCGAGATCGAAGGTAAGCTGTCCAATGCCAATATCATCGACGTGACTAAGACCGAAGCCAACGGCAAAGTGGTGTTCGGTGCGACGGTAGAAATCGAAGATATCGAATCGGGAAAGGTAGTGACCTACCAGATCGTCGGCGAGGATGAAGCTAATATCAAGGAAGGCCGTATTTCGGTCGGATCGCCGATTGCCAGGGCGTTGATCGGCAAGGAAGTTGAAGATGTGGTGACGGTAAAAGCGCCTGGCGGAAATATTGAGTACGAGATAATCTCGGTTCAGTACATCTAGTCTGTCGTTTATCGGGAGGTGGAGCCACCTCCCAAAGCAGTCTATTTTTTAGGATTCAGTCGATAGATTACCGCGACTTGGCCGATGGACTGAACTAATTCGGCCTTGGTTTCCGCGCAGATTTGTTCTCTAATAGCGGCGCGCTCGTCTCTTTCGGCGCGGATTTTGACTTTGATCAGTTCGTGGGCGTCCAGCGCCAGATTAATTTCCTTCATAACCGCTTCGGTTAAGCCTGCTTGGCCGATAATCACCACCGGATTTAGCGGGTGGGCTTGGGCTTTCAGCTTTTTCTTTTCAATAGGATTCACTCTGTTTCCTTAAACTTTAAAAACCCAGCAATTTTACACGAATAGGCAATATGGCACGCAGCAAAAGTAGCCAACAGTGGATGCAGGAACATTTTCAGGACGAGTATGTCAAGAAAGCACAGGCCTTGGGCTATCGCTCGCGCGCGGTGTTTAAACTGATAGAAATTCAAGAAAAAGACAAAATCATTAAACCTGGTATTAATATAGTCGATCTAGGTGCGGCGCCGGGGGGCTGGTCAGAGTATGTCAGCAAAATCGTCGGGAAAAAAAGCAAGGTGATTGCGCTGGATTTGTTGGCGATCGATCCGATTGATGGCGTGGATTTCATCCAAGGCGATTTCAGGGAAGACGAAGTACTGGAACAATTGTATAAAGTGCTTGATGGCGAGCCGGTGCACTTGTTATTGTCGGACATGGCCCCCAATATGAGTGGTAGCCGGGAAGTCGATCAGCCGCGGGCGATATATCTTGGCGAGTTGGCTTTGGATGCTGCGCAGCAAATTTTGGTGAAGGGTGGGACTTTTTTAATAAAAATGTTCCAGGGCGCCGGTTTCGATGAGTACTATAATCAAGTGCGTCAGCAGTTTAGTAGTGTCGTGATCAGAAAACCTAAGGCTTCCCGGTCCAGAAGTAACGAAGTTTATATTTTGGCAAAAGGCTTTAAATAAATGTGCGAAAGTCACCGTCCATGAGGCATGATGGGCGGTGGGATGCGAGTAGTCCTGATACAATTACTCGGTTTTTAAATATTGGGGCCATTCCAGGCCGGAGCGCGTAACTTGAGCGATATGATTAAAAATTTAGTTTTGTGGGTGGTCATCGCCGTAGTCTTGATGGCGGTGTTCAACAGTTTTGGGTCGCGGGCCATTCGCAGTGACGCTACTTTGTCGTATTCGCAATTGATCGATGCCGTCAAGGCTGGGCAAGTTCAGCAGGTGGCGATCTCCGATAATACTGTCAAAGGCAAAATGGTGTCTGGCGATAAGTTTAAGACTTATATGCCTAACGATCCGCATCTAATCGACGATTTGTTGGCCAACGGCGTTGAAATCTCGGTTCAGCCTCCCGAAGAACCGTCGATGCTGATGCAAATATTCGTGTCCTTCGGGCCGATTTTATTGCTGATCGCCGTTTGGGTATTCTTCATGCGGCAAATGCAAGGCGGCGGTGTCGGCGGTCGTGGTGGTGCGATGGGCTTCGGCAAAAGCAAGGCTCGGATGTTGGATCAGGATCAAAACAAGGTTACTTTTGCCGATGTCGCCGGTTGTGATGAAGCCAAGGAAGAAGTCGAGGAAATGGTCGATTTCCTGAAAGATCCGGCTAAATATCAAAAGTTGGGCGGCAAAGTGCCGCGCGGCGCATTGATGGTCGGTCCTCCGGGTACCGGTAAAACCTTGTTGGCTAGAGCGATCGCCGGCGAAGCAAAAGTGCCGTTCTTTACGATTTCCGGTTCGGATTTTGTGGAAATGTTCGTCGGTGTCGGTGCCTCCAGGGTGCGAGACATGTTCGAACAAGCTAAAAAACATGCCCCCTGCATCATCTTCATCGACGAGATCGATGCCGTGGGCCGTTCGCGGGGTGCCGGCTTGGGCGGTGGTAACGATGAGCGCGAACAGACTTTAAACCAATTGTTGGTGGAAATGGACGGTTTTGAGGGGCACGAAGGCATCATCGTCATCGCTGCAACCAACCGTTCCGACGTGCTGGATAAAGCTTTGCTACGTCCGGGACGTTTCGACAGGCAAGTGGTGGTTGGTCTGCCTGATGTCAGAGGTCGAGAGCAGATCCTCAATGTGCATTTGAAAAAAGTGCCGGCAGCAGACGATGTCAAAATCAAATACATCGCTCAAGGTACCCCAGGATTTTCAGGGGCCGATTTAGCCAATCTGGTCAATGAAGCAGCCCTGTTTGCTGCGCGTTTCAACAAGCGTTTGGTCAGCATGGTCGATTTGGAAAAAGCCAAGGACAAACTGATCATGGGCGCGGAAAGACGCTCCATGGTGATGGACGAAAAAGAAAAGAAAATGACCGCCTATCACGAAGCCGGTCATGCGATTGTGGGCCGTTTGGTGCCCGAGCACGATCCGGTTTATAAAGTCAGCATCATGCCGCGCGGACGCGCCTTGGGTGTGACGATGTTCTTGCCGGAACGCGATCAATACAGCGCCAGCAAATGTAAATTGGATAGCATGATTTCCAGTCTTTATGGCGGCCGGATTGCCGAAGAATTGATATTCGGCTGGGAACAGGTTTCCACCGGTGCTTCTAACGACATCGAACGCGCAACTGAATTGGCCAGAAACATGGTCACCAAATGGGGCTTGTCTCAGCGTCTTGGACCATTAGCATACAGCGAAGAAGAAGGCGAGATTTTCTTGGGTCGTTCGGTTACTCAGCATAAATCGGTGGCGGAAGAAACTTCGCATACTATCGATGAAGAAATTCGTTCGATTATCGATAGAAATTACGAAAGAGCGGAAAAAATTCTCAAGGAAAATGAAGATATTCTGCATGCGATGGCTGGTGCTTTAATGAAGTTTGAAACCATCGACAAATATCAGATCGATGATTTGATGGATAGGAAGCCGGTTAGAGAGCCAAAAGGCTGGGACGACACGCCATCTTCCAGCGACGGCATTAAGCACGATCATTGGGATCAAAAGAACACAGATCCGTCAATCGGAGGCGCGGCCGAGCAAGGCTGATGCCGTGACGGCAAAATCGAGAGAGGCTGCGGCCTCTCTTTTTTTTGGTTTGACTTAAGGGAAATTGAGAATGGCAAAAAAATATTTTGGCACCGACGGCATTCGCGGCAAAGTCGGGGAATATCCGATCACTGCCGACTTTATGCTGAAGCTGGGCTGGGCGACTGGCAGGGTATTTGCGAAAGAAGGTAGCGGATTTGTGTTAGTGGGCAAGGATACCCGTATCTCGGGCTATATGTTCGAATCTGCATTGGAGGCTGGTTTATCGGCGGCGGGCGTCGATACCCGGTTGTTGGGTCCCATGCCTACGCCGGGTATTGCGTATTTGACTAGAACCTTAAGGGCCAGGGCTGGCATCGTGATCAGTGCGTCGCATAACCCGTACTACGATAACGGCATCAAGTTTTTTTCGGTGGATGGTGCCAAATTGCCCGACGAAGTCGAGCATCAGATCGAACAGTATCTGGATGCGCCAATGACGACCGTCGAGTCGGCGAAATTGGGTAAAGCAAAACGCGTTAGCGATGCGGCTGGTCGATATATTGAGTTTTGCAAGGCGACCGTGCCGCCGCAACTAGACTTTAAAGGCATGCGGATTGTCATCGATTGCGCTAACGGTGCGACCTACCACATTGCTCCGCATGTGTTCAGCGAGGTTGGTGCCGAAGTAGTCACCATTGGCGCCGATCCGGACGGTTTGAATATCAACGACGAATGCGGTGCTACCAAGCCGGAAAATCTGGCGGCCAAGGTGCTGGAGTTTCGTGCCGATCTGGGGATTGCGCTGGATGGCGACGGCGACAGAATTATTATGGTTGATCATAAGGGCGAGATCGTCGATGGCGACGAGTTGATTTACATCATCGCCAAGTCTCGCCTGGACGAGGGCAAGCTATTCGGTCCCGTGGTAGGCACTTTGATGTCGAATCTAGGCATGGAACATGCGTTGAAAGCGGTCGGTGTGGAATTGTTGCGCGCTAAAGTCGGTGACCGCTATGTGATGGAAATGCTGACAGAACACAAAGGCATGCTAGGCGGAGAAGGTTCCGGCCATATTATCTGTTTGGATAAAACCACTACCGGCGACGGTATCGTTTCCGCCTTGCAAGTGCTCGCGGAAATGCAGCGCACCGGCAAAAGTCTGAACGAACTTAAATCGGGCATGAGCAAATATCCACAAGTGCTGGTCAACGTTAAAACCGATAAAAAAGTCAAAATCGAAGAGATCGATAGCATCAAAAAAGCCGTTGAAGCCGTCGAGAAAAAATTGGGCGATAAGGGGCGGGTGTTGTTGAGATCCTCCGGCACCGAACCGCTGATCAGAGTGATGGTGGAAGGCGTTGACGATGATGATGTGACTCGATTTGCCAATCAACTGGCCGCCGATGTCAGGAAAGCGATTCCGGCTTGAACTAAAAGACCTAAGTCGATATGATATGCGGTCTTATTTAGCTCGGAGGGTGTAATGCGTCAGTCTTTGATTATGGGTAATTGGAAAATGAACGGCTCTCGGGAAGATGGGCAAAAACTTGCTCAAGCTTTGGCTGAAGGTCTTGGCAGCGTTCAGCAGGAAGTGGCGGTCTGTGTTCCATTCGTCTATTTATCAGATATTCGCAATGTACTGGCTAATTCGCCTATTGCATTGGGCGCGCAAAATGTCGCCGATCAAGCATCTGGTGCATACACAGGCGAAGTTTCGGCGGCAATGCTGAGCGATTGCGGTTGCAAGTACGCGCTGGTTGGTCACTCCGAGCGTCGTAGTTATTATGGCGATACCAATGAATCCGTTGCCAAGCGGTTTGTTCAGGCTCAAAAGCTAAATGTGATTCCGGTGTTATGTGTCGGTGAAACCCTGGACGAGCGCGAACAAGACAGAACGTTCCAAGTGGTCGATGAACAGCTTGATGCTGTAATTGCTGCGGCGGGTATTGAAGCGTTTGAATCTGCCGTTATCGCGTATGAACCGGTGTGGGCTATCGGCACCGGCAAAGTGGCAACCGATGAACAAGCGCAGGAAGTGCACAAGTACATCCGTCAACGGATTGCCGATAGAAATCCGGTCATTGCGGAAAAAGTACAAATTTTATACGGCGGAAGCGTCAAGCCAGATAACGCAAAAGGCTTGTTTGCGATGCCCGACATTGATGGTGGTTTGGTGGGCGGCGCATCCCTGGATGCGAAAGGCTTCCTGCAAATTTGCCACTCGGTTTAGTTTCATCCGATTAAGGTCTTTATGTTGTACCAAATTATAATAATTATTCACATCTTCCTGGGTATAGGCATCGTAGGCTTGGTCCTGATGCAGCAAGGCAAGGGTGCTGACGCAGGCGCGACTTTCGGTGGCGGTGCCTCCGGTTCAGTCTTTGGTGCCCAAGGCTCAGCCTCGTTTTTGTCCAGAACCACGGCTATTTTTGCCACCCTGTTTTTTACGACCAGTTTAGGTTTGGCCGTATTAAGCGGTTATCAAGGTAAAAAAACAGACGTCATACTGGATGCAGTGCCTGCCGCGGAAGCAGTTAAATCCGATGTGCCGCTGTCTCAAGGCGGACCTAGTGACGGCAGTGTGCCTGTTCTGGACGCTAAGTTACCCGAAGCGCCGGTTATAAAAGAAGTTGAAAAACCAGCTGCTGCGAAATAAGCAAGCAACAAATAAAGCCGACGTGGTGAAATTGGTAGACACGCCATCTTGAGGGGGTGGTGACGCAAGTCGTGGCGGTTCAAGTCCGCCCGTCGGTACCATTTGAAGATGCACGGAAGTGCAAAGAAGTGCAAAACCCGCAAGTTCTCTGGCTTAGCGGGTTTTTTATTGTGCAGATAAGTGCAATGAAATGCAGGGGCATGCAAGCAAAAGTGTGTCATCGAGTGTATCATTCTGAAAAAAAACAGTTTGAATGACACACTCGATGACACACTATGGCTGAGAAACTCAATAAAGACGTGGTTTACAGGTCTGCCAAACATAAAGATAAAGACTACTTCATCAATGACGGTGGAGGTCTGTATCTCTTAGTCAAATCCAACGGCACAAAGCTTTGGCATTTCATCTTTACCTTTGAAGGCAAGCGGAAAAGGCTTTCACTGGGAATTTATCCAGACACAGCGCTGGAAGCCGCCAGGCGCAAATCTGAAGAAGCCCGCGCTCAAATAGCCAGCCGTATTGATCCCTCAGTTATCAGAGACGAAATCAAGAAGGCCAAACAGCTTGGAAAGCAGAATCAAGAGCGGGTTAAAGGTGGTTTGCCGATACTAGACAGTTTTGCCGATGTCACTCATAAATGGCTTGACTCTATCGCCCACCTAACCAGCCAAACCACCCACACCAAGAAAACCAGCCGTATTGAGCGCCTAGCGTTTCCGGTTCTTGGCGACAAGCCAATCAAAGAAATCAAATCATCGGACGTACTGGCGACACTAAAACCGCTGATCCAGATAAACAAGCTTGAAACCGCTCACCGCCTACATGCCGAAATCAGCTCAATATTTGCCTACGCCATCGTGCACAACTACACCGAATATGATCCGGCGCAACCCGTCGCTAAACAGATATAGCTTTATCTTATTGCGACGATACCTGGCAATATTAGTATTTGTGTCATCGAGTGTGTCATTTTTGAAATAAATGTAAAAAATCGTTTAATAAACAATGGCTTGAATTTAATTCGGTTCCGCCCGTCGTACCATTTGAAGATGCACGGAAGTGCAAAGAAGTGCAAAAACCCGCAAGTTATCTGGCTTAGCGGGTTTTTTATTGTGCAGAGAAGTGCGGCGAAATGCAGGGCCATGCAATCGAAATTGTGTCCTTTAGTGTGTCCATTCCTATAATGCTCCGAAAAAGGTAACAATCGAGGTAACAAAATGGCGGTTAATCTCAATAAAGACACGGTTTACAGGGCAGCCAAGCCAAAAGACAAGGATTACTCGATCAACGACGGCGGCGGCCTGTTTCTTTTCGTGGGAGCAACTGGCGGTAAGTTATGGCGCTTCGTCTACCATTATCAAAGGTTTTTCTAGCGTTTGTGTTTGCCTGCTAAAATGCCAGCAACCGTCAATCAGGAGGTAATATGCTGAAACCACTGCTGATTATCATGCTCACTATTCCGGCCATTGCGAGTGCCGGCGTCTATAAATGCGACATCGATGGTAAAACCGTCTACCAGCAGTCGCCGTGTGCCAAGGGCCAGGCGGTGGACATTCAAAAGTCTTCGTCCAGTGCCGCTTTCCAGCGCCAAATCGATGCACAACAAACTAGGCAAAACCGGGCCGAACTGCACGACATGGCCAACGAAATCGACATGCGTAACGAAATTGCGGCGCGCGCGCAGCTGCGGATGATCGCCGCTCAAAACCGCGCTGAAATGCGTCAGCAAATAAGGCGAAACTATGCGGACCAGTTCCAGAAACGTGCTGAGGAACTGAGACATGATGCCTTGCGCGGCAATATTACTGGTGGGTCTTATGGGCAAGCCTGGCGCAACAATCTCGCGGACGATTACGAGCGCATGGCCAGGGAACAGCGGCAATAGGCCAGTTTTATCCTATTTTCCGGTAACGATAGCGGATTGCCTTTTGTCTGCAGGGAGGGCCGCGTTAATTCCTGGATCAACCTCAAGTCCAGGACTGGAATGATACTATTCAAAAAAGCAGTACAATAATCCAATAGGCAAATGCTGTTACCGGCGTCTACCCAAGAAGCTGTTTGGAAATACTTAAGCCATGTGTATCCAAAGATACTGCCATCGCATAATTCTACTGGCCGCGAGCGCAATTGCGGCCGGCATTTTTCGCCAGATATAACATACGATCGGCCTCATCCAGCAACGCCGATGAAGCTTGTTCCGCTTCCGGAATCGCCGCCGCATAACCGGCGCTGATCGTGACCTGGCATGAAACTTCGGAGCCGGCATGAGGAATTTGTTGGGACTCGATGTTTAGGCATAACTGTTCGGCGATACGCCGGGCACCTTCGGCGTCGGTTTCCGGCATCAGCATCACGAATTCCTCGCCGCCGTAACGGGCCACCAAGTCGCCGGACCGGCTCACCATGGCGGCCAGCAGCGTGGCAACCTGTTTCAGGCAAATGTCGCCGGCGCCATGGCCGTGACAATCGTTATAAGCTTTGAAGTAATCGACATCCACTAGAATCATTGCTAGCGGCAAATGATTGCGTCGCGCGCGTTTCCATTCGCTTTCCAGGGCTTGATCGAAACGCCGCCGGTTGGGAACGCCGGTCAGGCCGTCTATCCAGGCCATCGCTTCCAGCATATCGGTCATCTGCTTCAAACGAATGTGATTGCGTATCCTGGCCTTTACGACCGGTAGGTAGAATGGTTTGGTGATGTAATCCAGTGCGCCGAGATTAAGACCGCGCTCTTCGTCTTCGCCTCCATTCAATGCCGAGACGAAAATCACCGGAATAGTGCTGGTTTGCGGATCCTCTTTCAGGCGACGGCAAACCTCGTAGCCGTCCATGTCCGGCATCGTCACATCCAGCAGGATCACATCAGGCGCGCCCTGCAGGGCAATCGTCTCCAACGCGGTCTCGCCGCTGACCGCCACTTTGACTCGATAATCGTAAATCAAATTCTCCGCCAATACCTGGATGTTGGTGGGGGTATCGTCGACAATCAAGATCAACGGTTTGGAAATTTCGATAGTCATCGCGATTCTCTCGCTAAATGCGGCGTTATGAGAGATTCCAGCTCGGCGAGTGTTTCCAGCGCCTGGCTATAATCGATATTGCCGACCTGCTTTTCTATTTGTAGTAGAAGTCTCTGGGTATCGTGGCCAGGCAAGGCATTTTTCAATAATGCCATTAGCTCGTGAGGCACGAAGTCGCTGCCGTTTAGCAGTAACCGTAGTTTCGCGGTCAGCGCGGTGGCTGTGAGCCAGTCGGAATCCTCGCCGCCACTTTCCGTAGCGGTAACCGAAGCCGTGAAGTTGGCGATAGTTTGCAGCGTCGAGGCGAGGCTGTGTTCGAAAGCGGTTATATCATCGTCGATTGGTGCGCCGTTGTTCAGTCGCTCTTCCAAACGGGCGGTAGTCTGATTTAACTCCACAGCACCGATTGCGCCGGCCGCCCCCTTGAGATTGTGTAGACGCTCCATGGCCAGGTCGGTTTTTCCGTTACACAGGAGATGGTGCCAGTCGTCCGCCGAACTGGCGAATTTCTCGTGGAAACGGTCGAGTAAATGATGCAGTTTTTCGCCGTTCGTACCCATTATGATCCGGATGTAATCCATATCGAAACCGGGTAGCAGGTAAGGCAAACCGGTCACCGCGCTTTCGGTGGGTGTTCCAATGGCCGCCGCCGGCGCCGATTGAGTCATTGGCTTGATGCAGCGGACCAGTGCGCTCAGCAAGGTTTGCGGCAACACGGGTTTGCCGACATGCTCGTCCATACCGGCTGCATAGCAATCATTGCGCTCCCGCTCCTGTACCGCCGCCGTCATCGCGATGATCGGCAAATCGGCAAATCGAGTATCCTGCCGAATCAGCCGGGAGGCTTCGAGGCCGCTCATCTCCGGCATTTGCAAATCCATCAGCACCGCGTCGAAACTGGCCGTCCGCACCGCTTCCACGCCTTCCCGACCGTTATTGGCCACCGTGACAAACAGGCCGGCACTTTCCAGATATTCGCGGGCTACGATCTGGTTGACCTCGTTGTCTTCTACCAGCAGGATATGTGCGCCGCGTATCGGCGCCGCCATTGCCGCGAGTTGGGGGCGCGAGTCATCGGTTTGGTCAATCTTGCCACCCTGCAAACGCGTTAATGCATCCATCAGCGTCGAAGGCATCACCGGTTTGATCAAAACCTCGTCCGGCATAGCGTCGCCGGCGGCGCGCAATAGTTTTTCGCGACTAAAGGCGGTGACCATGATCACCACCGGCGCATGGCGAATTTCCTCGCCGAGTACCATCTCCCTGATCGCGCGCGTGACCTGCACGCCGTCCAAGCCCGGCATTTTCCAGTCGAGCAACACTAATTCGAAATCCAGGTTGGCATCGTTGGCGGTTCTTAGACAGGCTAGCGCGTCTTCCCCGCTCGCCGCTTCCACCACCTGAAAACCCCAAGCCAGCAAAATGTCTCGCAGTATTTGCCTGGAAATATCCAGGTCGTCGACGATCAGCACTCGCATGCTTTGCAGATGACTGGGCATTTGATTGGCTTTTTGTTCCACTGGAAAAGGCAGGCGTAGGGTGAATCCAAATACGCTGCCTTCGTGGACCTGGCTTTGCACGATCAATTCGCCGCCCATCATTGCCACCAGTCGCTTGCTGATGGTCAGGCCGAGGCCGGTGCCGCCAAAACGGCGGGTAATGGAACCGTCGGCCTGAGTAAAGGCTTGAAACAAATGGGTAACCTGCTCCGTGGTCATACCAATACCCGTATCGCGCACCGAAAATTTCAGCGTCGAGTAGTCGCGCGTGTTGCTGAGTTGCGACACTTTGATATGAATTTCGCCAGCCTCGGTAAATTTGACGGCATTGCCGACCAGGTTATTCAGCACCTGTCCTAAGCGTAACGCATCGCCGATCAAATACGGCGGCGCGGTTGGGTCGAGTTCCAGTACAAGCTCCAAGCCTTTTTCTTCGGCTCTGACGATGAATAGGTTCAGGACATTTTCCAGTACTTCCTCAAGGCTAAATCGTTCCGCCATCAATTCCATGCGCCCGGATTCGACTTTGGAGTAATCGAGAATATCGTTGGTAATCGCCAATAATGCTAGCGATGAGGTGTGAATTTTTTGCAGATAATCGCGCAGTTTGGGGGAAGGATCGTTGTTCAGCGCCAGATCGGATAAACCGATGATCGCGTTCATCGGCGTGCGGATTTCATGGCTCATATTGGCGAGGAACATGCCTTTGGCTCGGGAGGCTGCTTCAGCCTCCTCCTTAGCCTGCAATAATTCAACGGTGCGCTGCGCTACCTCTGCTTCCAGCCGGTCTCGATGGCCCGTCAGCGTGACGTCGCGCAATTGAATCTCGCTCAGCATGGCATTAAAGGCCTGTACCAGGTCGCCGATCTCGTCAGAGCCGTGTGGCACCACCCGCAGGCTGTAATTTTTATCGTGGGCGATGATTCGGGAGGCTTTAGCCAATTCCTCTATCGGCCGGGAAATGATGCGCTGCAAGCGGATGACTAGCAGATAAACTAAAACCAGCGCTACCCCGGCGGCGCCTAGGCCCTTGCCCAGGTCGACCAAATGATCGTTCCATTGCGCGGTGAAATCGGCTTGCAATAAAACATAACCGACCAGCTCGGTATTTTTGATGACCGGTGTGAATAGTTCGGCGCGCCGGCTCCAAAAATCGGTGCGTAATTGGCGGTATGGTAACCGGTAATCGGCGGGTGGGACGCTGGCAGCCATGCTACGGTTCCAATTCGATAGCGTGGCGCCGTCGGCGGAAACCATCCAGGCGGAAGCAATTTCCGGATGTTCTTTCAACGATTCCAATAACCGCCTGGCTTCGGATTGGTCGGAAAAAACCAATGCGGCCTGACCGTTTTGTGCCAATACGTCTGCCAGGCTGGACAATTCATGCAACGCTTCCCGGTAGCGGCCGAAAGCCGAACTGGCCAGCATCACCGAAAGGCTGACGAATAGACAGACCGCGCAACTCAACATGATGATGGACACCAGCTTTCGGCGTAACGACCATTCGGAGAAGTCAGGTAAAACGCGCATCAAACTATCTCCCGTAAACATAGGTTGCGATGTTCAGTAGTTGGCCGGGCAAATGCAGTCTTGCGTTACGAGTCGATTCCAAATTGACCTCGAATACGACGTTGTTGTCGCGAAACAGCAGGGCGATGCCGCCGCCTTTCTCGGCAAAATCGCCGATATCCGACAGCGTTAACACCGGCGCATCGCGCAAGGCCTTGAGGGTCACCACGAAGCGTTGCTGCTCGGAGTTGCCGATGAACAATAAGTGGCAGGCCGCCAGATTAGTATCCGTGTAATTGCGTTGCTCGACCCGTAATTCGCGCTCACCGGCCTTGCGGCCGTCCAGCGCCTGCAATGCGCCGTCCAGCACGTTGTTACCGATCACGCACAGTACGATATTGGCATTGGCCGGCAGTGCCTCGGCCGGCCATTCCACGAATTTGGCGAAATTGTAGAGATAGGCGGCTTTGATCTGGCCTTCCGACAGCCCATCCGCTGCCAGCGTTTGCCAAGGGCCTAACAACAACAGTGCCAGGCCCGACAAGATAAGACTAGCCGGCCGGCAAGGCGGGGTTGCGCACGAAGTGATTAGTTTCCGCAGGTAGGCGCCGCCGTGTGCATAAAGTGCGCGCAACCACGCAGGCAGGCGTATGTCTACCTGCTCGGTTGGGTGTCCTTGGCGCTTTCGGTGATGCATCATGTGTCGGGTAAGATACTTGGCCGATGAGTAATCGCTCGCGAGCTGAAAACTGAATGTTCGACAATCAGCGGTTTGGGCCGAAAATTGTCGAAGTATGCGGGACCAGACAGGAAATTTGAATAGCTTATTTTCTCTGTCAACGTTTGTATTAAAGTCAAGGTTCGATGAAATCGGGATGAACCGAGTCGTTCTGCCTGTCCTTAGAGGTTGATCCTGGGGCAGGGGCAATAGCCGTTGAGTTCCACGTAAGCCTTGCCAGCCACCGAACCTTGGACGCTGCATGCGCCTTCCCAATAGACTGGACCGACCCAGACGACATCTTTGGCGTGCAATTCCTGATCTTTCACCAGCGGTTGTACCGTGAATTTTTCGCCGCGCACTTCGACTTCCCAGCCCGATGGGTAGGTGCAGCCGGTATGCGGGCTGGTCCATTCCTCCAGCACGGTCACCTGAAAATCTTGGGCGTTCAATTGGATGGTAACGCCGGCGGCATCGGTGAGTGAACCCGATTTTTCCACCGAGGAGTCGCTGCCTTTAAAATCGAACAGCATCAGCTGGCGGTTGTCGTCCAGTTCGATGGCAAACCATTGCCAGCCTTGGGTAATGGCCTGAAACAGTTCGCCGTATTGGCGGTCGAACCAGCTAGTGCCGCTAACGCGTAAGGTTTCGCCGTTGATGGTCAGCGTGCCGCTGGTTTCCATTTTGGGGCGCGAGTAGTAATAGGTAAAACCGCCGAAACGATAAGGGTGAGGGTCGCCGCCGTAATGTAAGGAGACTGGTTTGGTGGCTTGTAGCTCGATGTCCAAGGTGTAGTCGCCGACCTGGGCATGCAAGCGGTCGTGGCCGTCGCCGCCTAGGGCGGTGATTTTGTCCCCGTAGCCGGATTTCAGGTTGAAACCGTTTTTGTCGCGATTGGGCAGCTTGAATTCGACGTACTCATCGAACGAAAAGCGTTGGGCGTCGACATCGGTCACAGCGGCTTGCGCCAGTTGATCGCGCATGAACAGGAAGCTATCGAACGCGAAAAACACCACTTCAAAGCCAAAGCGGCGGCCGTCTTCGCTTTGCAAGTGCCCGGTCCAATACCACCATTGCACTTCTTGGGACGGTAAAAATGCGTCATGGGCCGGTAGGGTGATAGGCCCGATCAAGCCGCGCCGGGGCATGAACTGATAATAAACCACCACCGCGATCAGTAACGCCCAGGGCAGAAATGGCGGCGCCAACAAGCTGATGACCATCAAAATCCCGGCCAATATCCAGGGTAGTTTTTTCCAAAGCTTACTCATCGTCGTTACTCTCAAAGGGTTCAAAAATCAAAACGCCAGTCGATCTTGCCGTAAATCGAGCGGGGGACTTCCGCGGTAAGGTCGTACAGTGACATCCACGCAACTTCTCGATATTCCAAATGTTGCGGCGAGAACAGGTTTTGGGCGACGACAGATAACTCAATGCCGGAATAGGGTTGGTAAGCAAGCCGGGCGTCGAAGGTGGTGTAAGCCGGAACTGACTGGTCGACTGCTCGGAGCCGGTCTACATGTCGCAGGGTAAGGTCCAGCTTGGTCTGCTCGTTGAGGTCCATCTGCCAACGCAATGAGCCGTGATGGCGCGGGCTGAGGCCGGCGGTGTCTGAATTGGCGGAATCGTAGGGTTGTTCGATTTTAATGTGGCTGTAGTTGCCGGTAAACCGCATCCAATCCAAAACTTGCCAGTCGGCGGATAGTTCTATACCGCGAGTAGTGACTTCGTGGGTGTTGTTGAACCAGAGCATGGGTTGGGTGAGTGTCACGCCATCAAAAGTCGGTGTACCCTGGCGAAACATGATCAGATCGGTATAGTGATTGCTGAACGCAGTAATATCGGTCGAGAACTGGCTGGTCCACTGGGCGCGGTAGCCGATTTCCGCGGCGAAGACCTTTTCTGCTTTGAGGTTGGGATTGGGAAATGCCCTGACCTGAGCCTGATCAAAAGGGGGAAGCGGAATACCCGTCGGAGTCACGCCGAGGGCAATATTGGATTGCGCCTCGCCGCGCGACGGGGTGCGTGCGGCCCTGGAAACCGATGCCCAGACCGAATGTTGCTCGCTAGGCGTCCATAGTAACCGAGCATTGGGCTGAACTTGAGTATTGCCGAAATGGCTTTCCTCGAGTTTGGTACCCAGCGTCAACCGTAAAGTGTTGTCTATCAGTGTGATATCGTCCTGCACGAAGACGCTGCCATTGTGATAACCCAGGCTGTTGGGGCTATAGGCAATCGCGGAGGTGCTGGTGGCGGAACTGTGGATGAATCGGTAATTGACGCCCCACATCAGGTCGTGGCTGGGACTGGGATGTAGGCGATGCTGAAAGTCGATGTCCAGCATGTCCTGGTCGTCCGATAACGCCGGCGCGCTGAAGCTGACCCGGTCATAATAGCTTTGCAGCTTAAATTCCGAACCATCGCTGAAAGCGCCCTCCCAGCGTGCCAGGAGGTTGGCACCATCGGCGTGATTGTCGACGTTGGATATACTATTGAATGGCGGCGCAGTCGTTACGGGGCCGGTTGTGTTGCCGACAGTTTTTCGGTAGACGTCGCCCTGCACCGTGAAGCGGTGATCGCTGGAAATTCTGTCGTCGATGCGAAATCCGGCCTGCACCGAGCGCCAGTCGTCATGCAGCCGTTGCCCCGATGAACCGACAAAGGCCTCGTGTTCGAAAGTCTTTGCGTAGATACGGTAACTGCCGTCGTTACCGATTTGGCCACCGTGACGGTAACCGGCGAACCCTTGTTCTTGATTGCCGCCGCCGGCGACGAACAGATTGCCTTCGGTGTCTTTGGCCTTCCTGGTGATGATATTGATGACGCCGTTGACGGCGTTGGCGCCCCACATCACGGCGCCGGGGCCGCGGATCACCTCGATACGCTCGATGTCTTCCATCAGGGTGTCCTGCAAATTCCAGAACACGCCGGAAAACAAGGGCGTATAAATCGTGCGCCCGTCCATCAACACCAGTAATTTATTGGCGTACTTGCCGTTGAAGCCGCGGGCGGTGATGGCCCAGGAGCTGGCGTTGATTTGCGCCACGTCGATACCCGGCGCCATGCGCAAGGCATCGGGGATGCTGGTTGCGCCGGAACGGCGAATGTCGTCCTGGCTGATCACGAACGCCGCTGCGGCGGTATCGGACAGGGTTTGCGATTTTCGGGATGCGGAAGAGACTTCCATCTGCATCAGTTCGTTGATCGATAAGCTTTCGATATCCGGCGCAACCTCTTCGGCGGCGGCCTTGCCCTGCAAGCCGGTGCCGAGCGCGATTCCGAACAGCAAGAAGCCTAGAGAGTTTGTTACATGCCATTGAAACCGGCAATTTCGTTGCATCGTTGATTTCATTTGTTACTTATTATTTTTCAGCGGATTAAGCATAGTCGAATATAAAACGGACGATATTCTCTCGAAAGACCGTTTACAAGATAGTCCCTAAACCAAAATAAGGTGTTAGGTGCCGGCAAACAGTCCAAAATTGTTTGGGTTTTTAGAGGGTTATCACAATTCGCCGGGTAAAAAAATGCTGGAGCAGCATCCGAACTGCGCCGGCACGAATCTTGAGAACATTCTATAGCTGGCCTATAGATTTGTAGGATACTGGCGGCGCTTAAAGACCTATAAAATATAGGGTTAGCCGAATGCGCCACGAAATAGCGCCATCGCAGTGGGCGAATTCTTACAAACGCGTCCCGGCTGTTGTGCCGTTACAAACATAAATCTGTGTTATTTGCGACAATTCAGCGGCTTATGATAAAAAAACATTTAAATATCAGTTATTTAAATTAATTTAATAACTGGCATGGCCTGTGCTTTCTCACTGTATAACCAATCAAGTGAGGTGAAGAATATGGAACTGCCAGTATTAAACGAAACTCCAGCAGCAAGCGCAGGCGGCTGCTCCTCTCATTCTTGCGGTACCAGCGATGATCAGCTGGGCCATCTGTCCGACGAGATTCGCGCCAAGGTGGAGAACCATCCGTGCTACTCCGAAGACGCCCACCATTACTTCGCGCGGATGCATGTCGCGGTCGCGCCAGCCTGTAATATTCAATGCCATTACTGCAACCGCAAATACGATTGCTCCAACGAGTCGCGTCCGGGCGTGGTGTCCGAGCTGTTGACGCCGGATCAAGCTGTTAAGAAAACCATGGCGGTGGCGGCCAATATCCCGCAAATGACTGTGCTGGGTATCGCCGGCCCCGGCGACCCGCTGGCCAATCCGGAGCGCACGTTCGAAACCTTCCGTCGCCTGAGTGCGGAAGCGCCGGACATCAAACTGTGCGTCTCCACCAATGGTCTGGCCTTGCCGGAGTCGGTCGAGGAATTGGCCAAACACAATATCGACCACGTCACCATCACCATTAACTGCGTGGATCCGGAAGTCGGTGCGCAAATTTATCCGTGGATTTTCTGGGAAAACAAACGCATCAAAGGCGTGAAAGGCGCGAAAATTTTGATCGAGCAGCAGCAAAAAGGCCTGGAAATGCTGACCGCCAGAGGGATTTTGGTCAAGGTCAACTCGGTGATGATCCCCGGCGTCAACGACAAACACTTGGCTGAAGTCAGCAAAATCGTCAAAGCCAAGGGCGCCTTCCTGCACAACGTGATGCCTTTGATCGCCGAAGCCGAACACGGCACCTTCTACGGTGTAATGGGCCAACGCGGCCCGACTCAGGACGAATTGATGGATCTGCAAGACGCTTGCTCCGGCGACATGAACATGATGCGCCATTGCCGTCAATGCCGTGCCGACGCGGTTGGCTTGTTGGGCGAAGACCGCGGCGACGAGTTTACGATGGACAAAATCGAGGCGATGGAAATCGATTACCAATCGGCAATGGAAAAACGCAAGGTCATCCATGAAGCAATCACCGAGGAAATGCATAGCAAGCGCGCCGCCAAGGCCGAATCCGAAGCCAAACATGCTCAGGAAGAAAAACTGAACACCCGGCCGGTGCTGATGGCGATCGCGACCAGCGGTCAAGGCGTGATCAATATGCACTTCGGGCATGCGAAGGAATTCCTGATCTACGAAGCATCGCCGGACGGCGTGCGTTTCATGAGCCATCGCAAGACCGATTTGTATTGCGGCGGCGACGATACCTGCGGCGAAGGCGAGAGCGTGTTGCAACAAACCATCCGCTCTTTGGCCGGCTGCGAAGCGGTGTTGTGTTCCAAAATCGGTTACGAGCCATGGGATATGCTGGAAAAAGCCGGCATCGTGCCTAACGGCGAGCACGCGATGGAGCCTATCGAAGAAGCGGTGATGGCGGTTTATAAGGAAATGGCCGCTGCCGGTAAGTTGGATGAGGTTAAAACCGAGGAACGCGCGACGGCGTAAATAGGTAGGTCGGGTTGGCATCGCTAACCCGACCGCACGTATTCCGAGTCGGGTGACGGCTAGTCCTAACCCGGCCACACGTCTAATCACCCAATCCAAGAGGTAACGTCATGGCCTTACAAATTATCGAATCCTGCGTCAACTGTTATGCCTGCGAGCCATTGTGCCCCAGCAAGGCTATCTATATGTCCGAAAAAGCCGGGCATTTCAGGATCAACCCGAAAAAATGCACCGAATGCGAAGGCGATTATAAAGATACCCAATGCGCCAGCATCTGCCCGATCGAAGGAGCGATCCTCGATGCCTTGGGTGTGCCGATCAATCCGCCCGGCTCATTGACCGGTATTCCGCCGGAAAAAATGGCAGAAGCGATGGCGGAACTGCAAGCCCATTGACGGCCATGGCCACCGTCCATTTTTACGAAAAGCCGGGGTGTTTGAACAATACCCGGCAAAAGCAGCTGTTGAGTGCCGCTGGGCATTTGCTGGTGATTTACGATCTGTTGCAGCATCCTTGGGCTAACGACCCTGCCAAACTGCGCTCGTTTTTCGGCGATAAACCGGTGTCGGATTGGTTTAACCGCAGCGCACCGGCCGTCAAGCAGGGCTTGATCGATCCCGATGCATTGGACGAACAACAGGCTATCGAGTTAATGGTGGCCCAGCCCTTATTGATTCGCCGGCCTTTGATGGAAGCCGACAATCGGCGCGTCAGCGGCTTCGACGAAGCGGAGGTCGATGCCTGGCTAGGCTTGAAATCACCGCCGACCGGTAAGGATCTGGAAAGCTGCCCCAGACAGTCGCATGCCGAGGCTTGCAAGCCATGAACAGCCTAAAGTTGGAGAGCGACGACGGCGTACCGCTGGCGATAGCGCTCTCGGAGCGAGTGTATTGGGTCGGCGCGTTCGATCCGAATCTACGCACTTTCGACATCATCCTGAAAACCGCCAACGGCACCAGCTACAACGCTTATGTGATTCGCGGCAGCGAAGGCGTAGCGGTGATCGACACTGTCAAGGAAGGCTTTGCCAACGACTTTTTTGCCCGGCTGGAAAGCGTCGCCGATTATTCGGAAATCAAAGTCATCGTCCTCAATCATTTGGAGCCCGATCACACCGGTGCCTTGCCGGAACTGATGAAACGGGCGCCGCAAGCGCAGTTGTTCATTTCCCAAAAAGCTCAATCCATGTTGAAAGGCCTGCTGAAACAGGATGAATTGAGTTTTACGCCAGTCGTGACCGGCGACAAGGTATCGCTGGGCGACCGCAGCCTGGAGTTTTTGCACACCCCGTATCTGCACTGGCCGGACACGCAATGTACCTATGCGCCGGAAGAGGCCATGTTGTTCTCCGGTGATGTATTTGGTTGCCATTTTTGCGATAAGCGCTTGTACAACGACAAGGTCGGCGACTTTCGGTTTTCCTTCGAATACTACTACGCTCATATCATGCGGCCGTTCAAGGAATACGTGGTACACGCCTTGGAGTTGATCGAGCCGTTGCCGCTGAAATTGATCGCACCCACTCACGGCCCGATTCTGCGCGACCATCCGCAGCATTACATCCAGCGCTACCGGCAGTTGTCTACGCCGGCCTTGCACAACGAACTCAAGCCCAACCAGAAAACCCTTTTAATTTTTTATATCAGCTCCTACGGCAACACCCGGCGCATGGCCGAAGCGATTTATCAGGGCGCGATGCAAGTCGAGGACGTACGCGTGTCCTTGTACGACCTGGAAGGCGGCGAGGTCTCGCCATTCGTCGATCTGATCGAGGAAGCCGAAGGCTTGGTGTTGGGCACGCCGACTATTAACGGCGATGCGGTCAAGCCGATCTGGGATTTGTTGTCCTCGCTGACCGTGGTCAATCTGAAAAATAAACTGGGCGGCGTATTCGGTTCTTACGGTTGGACCGGAGAAGGCGTGCGCTTGGTCGAAGACCGCTTGCGCGGCCTGAAGTTGCGGGTGCCGATACCGGGCCTCAGGGTCAAGCTGATTCCGACCGACGACGAGATTTTGGAATGCAAGGCCTTCGGCCTGGAACTGGCTCAGGAGTTGACCGGGATCAGAGAGTCGAAAGTCATTAATTTTGCGGATCTGTAAGGCGATAACAGACGCTCGCTATTGAGCCCGCAATGTTGTGCGCGGGCCAAACCGATCCAAGGACGTATCGGGGAATTCATCGGCCGCAAGGTCGATGAAAATCGGGAATCGATGAGATTCCAAACCGGGAGTCCTCAGATTAGAGGCTGCCGAGATGACATTTCAAACCTTATGGAGTTTTTACAATGGCCAAATCGACCATTACATTTGAAGATATTAATGTGACTGTTACCGTCCCGGCCGGCACCCGAGTGATCGAGGTTTCCGAAAAAGTGGGATCGGGTATTACCTACGGTTGCCGGGAAGGCGACTGCGGCACCTGCATCATGAAGGTGACCTCCGGTTGGAACAATCTGACCGAGCCGTCGGTATTGGAAGACAAAATTTTGCGGGAAAACATGGCCGGCAAACACAACCGTCTGGCGTGCCAAGCGCAAGTATTGGGCGGGGAAATTTCCCTTAAACCCGTTTAATCCACGCAAAAGGAGGAACAGATGGCATTAATCACATTTACCAGTCCCGAATATCGGGATAAAACCGTTTACGCCGTAGCCGGCAGCCATACTCAAACGATTTTGAAGTTGGCGCTGGAAAATAAAATTCCCATCAATTTCGAATGCGAAGACGGCGAGTGCGGCACTTGCGCGGTCCGGGTCACCAGCATCGATAAAAAAATGGAGCGTATGGGTGGCACGATGACCGAGAAGGAAAAATCCCTGCTGAAACAGATCGGGAAAGTGACGACCGAACAGTTGGAGCAAATGATCGTCGACGATTTGCCGCCCGAGTGGCGCTTGGCGTGTCAGATGATCGTCAGGGATGAAGATATTCGGGTCGAATATTAACCCGCGTCGTCGTTAAAAAAGGCCGGAGGACCGATAATGAACTGCATACTTGCCATACAACCGACAAATCGGACAGAGCCAACGGTTATGAAGAAGTCGCGGCAGCACATTTATCAAGATCTGATGGCCTGCGCCGGCCAGTCGCCCAATCGCGTCTGGCTGGCGCAAATCATCGCCAGCTGGTCGGTCGGCGATGGGGTACTCCCCGACAGTTTGGGTTTGAGTTCTGAGCAGTTTCAACAACTTCTCGACCATTATTTCCCCGGTTACCCCTTGGCCGAGCAGGCGTATTCAGGCAGCAGTCTGGATTACAGCCGGATGTTGGAAAAACAGGATCTGGAAATCCTGCTGGTGCAATTCGCATCGCAGTCCGGAGTCGAAACCGAATGGCTGATCGCGATGATCGTCTCGGCTTGCCTGGGCAACGATCACTTGTGGCAGGATTTGGGCTTGTGGTCGCGTAGCGACCTGTCGGCGCTGTTGGCGCATAATTTCCCCGAACTGGTGAATCGCAACAGCAAGGATATGAAATGGAAGAAGTTTCTGTATAAACAGCTTTGCGAAGCGGAAGGTTTATACGTTTGCCGGGCACCGTCCTGCGAAGTTTGTAAAGACTATCAGCAGTGTTTCGGGCCGGAGGATTGAGCGGATTTGCGATCTATAGAGTCAGCGCCTGGCGCGGCGTTTATCGCCATCCACGAATTAATTCAGAAAACCGGCTCAATGGAGCCGGTTTTTACAGTGAAAGCCAAATGTTTAAAACTTATATCCCACTTGCGCGAAGAAGGTGCGCTGCGGTAATGGGTGATTGTAAAACGCTTGGTAGTCGTTGATATTGTCGATACCGGCCGATACATGACCTGCCTTGTTGAAGCGGTAGGTGGCTTTCAAGTCGACATAGACCGATTCGCTAAACGCGCTGTAATACGGCAATTGCAAATCCGAATTATCCAGTTGCGAAAACTGTCTGCCCGAATAACGGGTGCCGACTGAAAAATCCCAATCATTGCCATAGTGGTAAGTGGTCAGCAAATTGGCTCTATAGTTCGGCATCAAAGGAAATTGCTTGCCCACATAGGCAGGGTTGCGCTCGTTCTCGATGATTTCGGCATTGAGGATGGTGGTATTGAGTTTTACGTCGAAATTGGACCCAAACACCCGATCATGATTGACAGTAAAATCCAGACCGTCGGTTTCTACTTCGCCTATCGATGAAACCAAGGTGCTTAACACCGAACTACCCGGCAGATATATCGATTGGTTATAAATCGCGTTACGGACATTTTCG
This sequence comes from Methylomonas montana, assembly GCF_030490285.1. Classification (NCBI taxonomy): domain Bacteria; kingdom Pseudomonadati; phylum Pseudomonadota; class Gammaproteobacteria; order Methylococcales; family Methylococcaceae; genus Methylomonas; species Methylomonas montana. The sequence continues at coordinate 929,097 of NZ_CP129884.1, forward strand.
TGGAAAAGGTTCAAGCGAATATAGCCGTTATTAAAGTCATACTCGGCCAGCAAGTTGTGATGAGTGCCATCCTCGGGTTTCAATGTGGCGTCCGCAAAAGAGACGTTGCCGCTGACGCCGCTCGAGTTGCCAAATAATTCTTCAGGCAGCGGAAATTTATAGGCTTTGCCGACGGAATAACGAAATTTCCAGCGGCCCGGCTCATAACCCAGCGAGAATTTAGGCGACCATCTCGACACTTGTCTGTCTGTTGGATTCAATGCGCCCGCCATTGCTTGGGCATTGGTTAATCCACTTCCTGTTGGGGCTGTTGATGTTAAATAAATGCCGTCATAAGTATTCCAGCGCTCGAGGCGTGTGCCGATCGTGGCATCCCAATCTTGCATGAAGCGCCAACTGAGTTGTCCAAACAGTGCGTGGGTATCGGTTGTGCCGCCGCTTTGGCTGCTGATCGGATTACCGGAAATTTTAGTATTGGTTGCGTAATTGCTTAAATTGTATTGCGTTAATAAAATTCTCGAATGCTGAAATTCGTAACCGGTAGAAAAAGACAGGTCTTTACGGCCTAAAAACTCGTCGTTATTGAATTTTGTAGACAGACTGAACCAACCGGAATCGTCAAAAGAACTATCCCGTCCGGTAGTCACCCGGTTAGGGTCGTTAGGGTGATAGTTTGAGCTTATCGTTTGGTCTTTAAGAATATCGAAAAGGCTAATATTGGTATTGTTAAACCAATTTCCAATGATGCGCCCCTTCAATCCCCAACCTAACGTTAATGTTTCGCGCTTTTGAGTGCTTGCGCCTAAGGTGGTCGGGTTGTTAGTGAGAACTCGTCCATTCACGCTATAGCGCGCATACTGCGATGGATATATGGTGTTGCCATTGACGTCCGTAATAAACGATTGGCCGACATTGGTTCTTTCGAATTCCTGGTAGGCAGCTGTAAACATCGTATCCAGTTCTGGCGTAATCGCATAGTTGGCTTTCCATTTATACAGATTATCGGTCGAATGTTGAATGCCATCGTCGCCATAGTTATAGCGCAATGCGCCGGTCCGTGGATTTCTCTCGAGATTGGCGCCCGTCGTCGCGTTGGCTAATCTTGCTCCTGTCGCGGCGGCGGGATTGTCGACACCATGCTGCGGCGTCATCGGTTGTCCTTCGTTCTCGATATGGTTGTACGAGAAATAGGTGCTGAAATCGCCGAACTTATCGCCGTAAGAGCCGAAGGTCTTAAAACCTTGCAAATTGGCTTTTGTGCCTTCGAATTCGTAAGGTTGCACGAAATAGGTCGCTTCGGTGTATATCTCGCGTTTTTGCGGCATCAATGTGTTGTAGTTGATCACGCCGCCCATCGCATTGCCGCTGTATTCGGCGGAAAATGGTCCGGATAATATATCCACGGATTTGATTTCGCCCGGACCGATCAGGCCCCAGCGCGGCGAACCGTTAAAGCTGATTTGCAACGGATTCCAAATCGGCATGCCGTCCATGAAAGCCATCACCCGACCGCCTTGATAGGGATTGGAGCCGCGCATACCGATAGGCGCGTTCTGGTCGCCGATATAACGCTGCCGGGCAAACACCCCTGATTCATATTTGACGGAGTCAACCGTCGTTACCGCGTTAGTTTTCTCAATCGCTTTCTTGGTAACCTTGGTTTTCGGCGTAGAAAAATCGGTTTTGGAAGGGGTTTCCGGTCGGCCGTCTTCCGATTCCTCGCTGACGATGACATCGGATAATGTCGAGATTTCCTGCTTATCGGCGGCTTGGAGAACCAGCGGCATGGCCATCATGCCGGGCAGCATCAATAGTGCGGGGCTAATTTTTGTTGTTGTACGCATATAAGACATCTCAATAAGACCATAAAAAATGCCGTCAGCCGATAGGCTGAGTTTGACGAAGACTTTAGCCGTCAAGAGGCATCCCGATAGTCCCGCAAGATCGGCGCCAAAATCGCAACACATTGAATTTATGTTGAAAATATCGGTGAGGCTTTTGTTTTAACTATTTAACTATGTTATTTGACTTATTTTTGTTGCTATTTATGCGATATGGCCAGCTTATTTGGTGGCGATGAGGGGTGCGGATTGGCTTTTATCTGGAAGAGAACGCGCTATAAAGTCAGAAAATTCATAAATTTAAATTCTATTGCGGGTTTTATGCCGAAAAGAAGGCTTTGACCGAAGTAAACCCATGGTCGATTCCTCAGCGGCGCCGGCGGCAGTTTGTCAATAATAAAACTGTGTTAAATAACTTATGCGTTTACGACCGCTTAGCGCGAAAGGTACAGGGCTTGCTGGCATTTTTGTGATGGCTTGAATCTGGTTGCGGCCGGCGTTAATCTGCACGTTGGACAGCGTTGCCGGGAATCGGCCGGTCAATAATCAATTTGAACAAAGGGTATCTATGAACATCAAAAACACGCTGGCGGCCTTGGCGTTAATGTTGGCCGGCAACCAAGGGGTTATGGCGGATCAGACGGCGATCAAGCCGTTCAAGCCTGGCAGCTATCAACAGATTTTGGCGGCAAACGCCAATCAACCGTTGATGTTGGCGGTTTGGTCGGTGGATTGCCCGTCTTGCTTGAAAGACATGGAAATCCTGAACAAGATTCACGAGAAACGCCCGGCGTTGAAAATCGTGATGCTGGCGACCGACGACGCGGAAGCGTTGCCGGAGATTCAGCGCATCATCGATAGTCATAAACTGAGCGGCTTGGAAAATTGGGCGTTTGTCTCGGATAACCCGGAAAAACTGCGTTACGAAATCGATCCGGCTTGGTACGGCGAATTGCCCAGGACTTATTTCTTCGACGCGACGCATCAACGCGAGGGCAAGAGCGGGGCGATGTCATTGGAAGAATTCGAAGCGCAATTTAGCAAGATGAGGATGTAAGCAAATTCAGTGCGCCGACAATCGATGTTACAGCCAAAGTTGATCATCCTGGTCGGCAAACTGGCGATACCGCAAATGCTGCCGGTCGATAAACGTCAGCGACGTCATCGGTGGCCTGCATCGCTTGAGTTTTCACGGCCACGATACCGAGTCATCCCGCTGCCGCATCCATCCGGCATCGCACCGAGCCGGGCGCCAGCTTGCTGCAAACTGCGTTGGCAATCATTCAGGAACATGCGGTCTGGCGACAGGTGTTGAGCGGTTGATGGCCAAGCAACCTGGGTACAATCCTTAATATGGGCTATTGTCGGGTGTTTTCGGATTCTATGGGCCAACCTATAGGATGTGCCGACGGCAGGAGGCGCATCGATCGAGTCAACATTACACCATGACAGAATACCGTCGATTTTACATACCCAACGCCATGTGGTTTTTCACCGTCAATCTTGCGGAGCGGAAAAACAACTATTTGTTGATTGATAAGATCGATGTATTGCGAAATGCTTTTCGATATGTAAAACAACGCAGACCTTTCCAAATTGATGCCATTGTCATATTGCCTGAACACTTACATTGTATTTGGACATTACCGCCCGATGACGGTGATTTTTCTGTCAGATGGAATATGTTGAAAGGACGGTTTTCCAGGTCAATTGACCATGGAGAAAGAATTTCAAAAAGCCGCCAAAAACGCCACGAACGAGGTATTTGGCAGCGGCGATTGTGGGCACATTTGATCGAAGACCAAGACGATTACAATCGCCATGTCGATTATATTCATTGGAATCCGGTAAAGCACGGCCATGTCAAAAGCGCAATCGATTGGCCGTATTCAAGTTTTCACCGTTTTGTGAAACAGGGTGTTTATGAAGAAAATTGGGGGGAGAGCGAAGAGCCGGATATTAAAGGTATCGAGTAACTCGACAGATGCGCCTCCTCACGTCGGCACATCCTATTTAGCGCACGCTATCGCATTGAAAACACAATAAAGGTAGTCCAAAATAGGTTGTGCCGAGCCATGCGAGGCGCAACGATCGCGGTCGATGCGCCCGATGGCAGTATCCTATTTTCGCTAGGATTTAGCGCACCTTATCGCGTTCAACCTTTCCTCGGTGGGTAGAGCGTGGTGTCTATCCATTAAATTGGGCTGGAGCTGACGGAGGTTTATATGAATTCGAGTAGTTTAAAAATTCGGCGCAATGCCCGTTGGTTATTGCGCCTTACGGCCTTGAGACGGAGGCTTCGGCCTCCTCTGACCCGATGTGCGGTGCAACGCTTTGTTATGCTGTTGATTTATGAAGTTTTTCGGCAAAAGAAAACCTTTCGATAATTTGTAGCCAAGGGATGCCTTGAAAGAGTTGGCGGAAACAAAACATGTTTGTTTACTATGTCTTCTGAGAAATCGGATTCGTTTACAGCAGTAACAGAAAAACCCTTGCTTTCAACAATTCGTGAAAAATCATCCCCAAATATCCTAAGATGATCGCATTGCCCAAAATGCTTTGTCCTGTCTTCTAATGAAACTATGGACGAATCCTCATATGTTTTTTCAAGATTGTCTTTTTGTGGCACAGTAAAGATTGCAATGCCTTTTGAACACAAAACCCTATGCACTTCTTCAAGTGCCTTTTGATAGTCAGGCACATGTTCAAGGACATCGAAAGCGATTACGGTATAGAATTGTTCATTTTCTATTTGGGGCATATATGACATATCCACCTTGAGGTCGCAATCTTGTCGGAAATAATCTGCTGTAACATATTGTGCAGATTTTTCTCGAATAACTGAAGTGATGATCTCTTCTGGAGCAAAGTGTAAGAGTTTTCTGTCAGTAATTATTTTGCCAAAGGACAGTTCCTCAATATTTTGAAGAGCTATAATGAATAATCGTTGCCTTATTCCAGAACGACATTTCGGACAATTTGTATGGTTATGCCACGAATCACTCAAAAAGTGACGCCCTTCCCATCCGCAAATGTTGCACTGAACTTTCTTTGGAATGGACAGTGAAACTGACTGGCAGAAATTTTTTGTTATTTTCACGAATTGTCTCGCGGTTTCCGTTGGCGACTTCATAATCATTTTTCTCCTGTGTTTGTAGCATAACAAGTTATTAAGCTGTTAACAGTATATCTACCGCGAAACCTGAGTTGCAATAATAAATTTGAGGACTGCAAGGATTTTATGCGACATGAAGTCGTTTAAACAGCTGTTTTCAACTGGTATGTGTACTCAGCTAGAAAACCTATCGTTCCTACGATGGTAGCCTACCGGCACATGCGATTTCAATAATGAGAAGGTCTGAAGCTGCCGGGACATTGTAAGCCATCAGTTTAATCGTGGAAGCCCGTGTAGGGCGCAATAACCAACGGGCATTGCGCCGCATTCTAATTTGGCTACGGCCCCGGCGCCAAGTCCGACAAATCGGTATTCTGCTCACTCAACGACCAACCGCCCCCCAAGGCTTTATACAACTGTACCTGAGCGACCAGTACATCCAAGCGGGCCTGCACCCGGCTGTTCTCGGTGCTGAGATAGCTGGTCTGCGTGTTCAACAAAGCCTGATAGTCGATGGCGCCCAGCCGATAGCGTTCCTGGGAGATGTTATAAGCCAGCCGGGCTTGTTCGGCGGCGGTCTGCAGCGCTTTCAGCCGGCGGCTGGAGTTGTTGTAAATGGCGGCGGCGTCTTCGACTTCCTTAAACGCCGTCAGCACGGTTTTCCGATAGGTTTCCGCCAATTCTGCGTTCGCAGCCAGCGCATTACTCAATGCGCCTTCCAAACGCCCGCCTTGGAACAAGGGTTGGGTCAGGCCGGCCGCCAGCGTCGCCGCGACGCCGGCCGGTTGCGGGTTGGCCAGTATGCTGCCCAGACTAAGCTGTAGTTTGGGATAAAACGCGGCGCGGGCCACGGCGATGTCGGCGTTGGCGGCGATCAGCTGCATTTCCAACTGGCCAATGTCCGGCCGGCGTTGCAACAGCGTGGCCGGCTGCTCGGCGGCGATGCCGGGCACGACCAGATCGGCGAAGCGGGCAGCTTCCAGTGGCACCGTTTGCGGCGGATGGCCCAGTAAAATCGTCAGGCTGTTTTCCGCCAAAGTCTGTTGTTGCATCAATAAATCCAGGCTGGCGCGGGCATTGGCTTGTGCGGTGCGCTGCTGCGCCACTTCCAGCACATAGGCCGCGCCGGCCTGTTGCCGGGCTTCGATGATAGTCAGAATCGCGTTAACCGTGTCCAGAAAGTCGCTGGCGATTTGCCGGCGTTCTTGAATGGCTAGAAGATTGAAATAAGCCTGGCCGACATCTGCCATCACCACCAGTTGCAAGGCGTCGCGGGCGAAGATTTGACTTAACATCAGAGCGGTGCCGGCATCGCGTCTGGCGCGATTGGCGCCCCATAAATCCACTTCGTAGCCGATGTCGATCTGACCGCTGGTTTGTTGACTGTCGGTTTTATTGTTTCTGCTATCGGTAAAATCGCCGCTCAACGAGGCGGCCGGCCACAGTCCGGCGCCGGCGATCTTGGCTTGGGCGCGGGCCTGCTCGACACGTTGCCTGGCGGCAGCCAGATCGTTGTTGTAGGCCAAAGCCTCGCTCATCAAGCGGTTGAGTTGGCTGCTGGAAAAGGCTTGCCACCATTGCGGATCGACCGTGGTTGAGCCGGATTGCGCTGGCTCATGCCATTGCGCCGGGGTTTCCACCGTCGGCCGCTGGTACTCCGTCAGTAAATTGCAGCCACTCGTCAACAGCAAGATACCAACATATAGAAATCGGAAAGGCATTAACCAGCCCCTAAAAGTCCTTGATATTTCGTCAGGGCTAAGGCCGTTGAAGCCCCAGTTGGTTTGCCCTTCGACAGGCTTAGTTCCCAACGGGGCATAAAGGCGAACGGCACTTGGTTTGACGCGAATGACCATATTCATTCCGCCGCCAAGGCCACGACCGGGTCCAGATGCGCCGCCTTGCGGGCCGGCAAATAGCCGAACAGCAAGCCGGTGCCGAAGGCGCAGGAAAAAGCTAATATCGCCGGCAGCGGCGAAAATAGTACCGCCATCTCAAAATATTTCAGGACATAGCCGACCGCGAAGCCTAGTAGTACCCCCATCAAACCACCCAAGGTACAGACCACCGCCGCTTCGGTATTGAATTGCAGCAAAATGTCGCGGCGGCGGGCGCCGGTGGCGATACGGATACCGATCTCTCGGGTGCGCTCGGTGACGCTGACCAGCATGATATTCATCACGCCGATACCGCCAACCAGCAAGGAAATCGCCGCGACGATGCCCAGCATCAAGGTAAAGGTGTTTTGGGTTTCGGTGGCCGATTCGATGATGGAGGCCATGTTGCGAATCCGAAAATCCTCGCTCTGATGGCGTGAAATCAGTAGGTCGGTAATGGCTTGCTGGGTGGCGTCGATTTTGCCGACATCCTTGACCTTGATCGTGATGCCGCCCAGGTATTTCTGGCCAAACAGGCGGATCAGGCCGGTGCTGATCGGCACAAACACCGCGTCGTCGCGGTCGCTGCCCTGGGCGTCGGCACCCTTGGCGGCCATGACGCCGATCACTTCGAAGGGGATATTGCCTATCATCACGTATCGGCCGATAGGGTCTTCACCTTCCACGAACAATAATTTGCGCACGGTTTCTCCCAGAACCATTACCGGCGCGTAGCGGCGCTGGTCGCGCTCGTCGAAGAAGTCGCCGCTGCCGACCGGCCAGTCGCGTACCTGCGGCATGCTGGCGGCCACGCCTTGCACGCTGGTCGAGTAGTCGACCGAGCCATAACGCACCGTCAAACGGCTATTGCGTTCCGGTGAGGCCGATTCGACATTGTCCAGTTCGGCGACGGCGTCGGCATCGGCCAGCGTTAGCGTGGCGACGTCGCCGCCACCGCGAAAACCTGGAACGCCTGGGCGGATGGAGAGGATGTTGGTGCCCATCGCCCGCATTTGCTCCAGCACTTTTTCCTGGCTGCCCTGGCCAACCGCCAACATGGTGACCACGGCGGCGACGCCGATCACGATGCCCAGCAAAGTCAACGCGGTGCGGAACAAGTTGGCGCGGAGCGAGCGCAGCGCGGTCTTGGCGGCTTCGCCCAATTCGGCCAGCAAGCCGGCCGCACCGATGCCGCGATGTGGCGGCGGCGCCAGTACTCGGCCGTTGCGATTGGCCGCGCCGTCGCTGGCGATTTTGCCGTCGGTGATATGGACGATGCGTTGAGCATGCGCCGCGACTTTTTCATCGTGGGTGATCAGCAAAATGGTGCGGCCTTCCTGATGCAAGGCTTTCAACAAGGCCATCACTTCGCTACCACTTTGGCTGTCGAGCGCGCCGGTGGGTTCGTCGGCCAGGATCACCGGCGGATCGTTCATCAAGGCGCGGGCGATCGCGACCCGTTGCTGTTGGCCGCCGGATAGCTGCATCGGTTTATGTTCGCTGCGGTCGGCCAAGCCCAGTTTGGCGAGTAACTGCAAAGCGCGTTGATGGCGTTCGGCTTTAGCCAAACCAGCATATAATGCCGGAATTTCGATGTTTTCGGCGGCGCTGGCATTATTCAGCAGGTTGTAGCGCTGGAATACGAAGCCAAAACTTTCCCGGCGCAGCGCCGCCAGTTGATCGGGGTCCAAATCCGCGACGTCCTGGCCCAGCACCCGGTAGCTGCCGACATCGGCTTTATCCAGACAGCCGATCAGATTCATCAGCGTCGATTTGCCGGAACCGGACTGACCAATGATCGCGACGAATTCGCCGGGCCAGATGCTCAGCGATACGTCATCCAACGCGCGGACGATGGTGTCGCCGTTGGGGTAAAAGCGCTGAATATTGTTAAGTTCCAGCAGGGGCTGGGCACTCATAGTCTCGGCACTCCGGCGCCGGGATAGCCCTGATTGTTTCTGCGGTTCTTAGTCTTGTCGTCCTTGCCTGAGTTGACTTGCAGCCGGTCGCCGACCGCCAGACCTTCCAGCACTTGCGCAAAACGCCGGGTTCGCAGGCCGATCTGCACGGTTTTATCCTGTACGCCTTGTTCGGTAAGAACTTTGACCTGATAAGCATGGCCTTCGCCTCGATCTTCCTTGCGCTGGCGCTGGCCCAGCGCGCTGACCGGAATCAACGGCACTTGTTCGGCCTTGCCCAACACGAAAAACATTTGCGTGCTCATGCCGGTCATCAGTTGCCGGTCGCGGTTATCGACATCGACCAATACGTTGTAAAGCACCACGTTGTTGATCACTTCCGGCGTTGGCAAAATCTGCCGGACGCTGCCTTGCCAGCGGCGATCGCCGGAACCCAGCGTGGTGAAATAGACCGGCATATCGGAACGTAGCCGCATCACGTCAGCCTCGGCGACTTGGGCGCGCACCGTCATCGTATCCAGTTTGGCCAGTTGCAGGATGGTCGGGGTGGTTTGGTTGGCGTTCAGCGTCTGGCCTTCGCGGGCTTTCTGATCGACCATGGTGCCGTCCATCGAGGCGAAGATTTTGGTGAAGCCCAGATTGGTTTTGTCGCCGTTTAAAGTCGATTGCACTTGCTCGATCTGCGCTTGCAGCGATTCGGCGGTGGCCTTGGCGTTTTTCAAGGTGAATTCGGTGTTCTGAAAGTCCTGGACGCTGATCCCCTTGCTTTGCAACAACTCGCGGTTGCGGTCGTATTGTTGCTGAGCAAACACGACCTGCGCTTGTTGGCCGGTCAATTGCGCCTGCAAGTTCTTGATATTGGCTTCGTCTGCGGCCACCCTGGCCGCATAAATGCGCGGGTCGATCTGCGCCAGCAATTGGCCGGCCTCGACGTTGTCGCCGATCTTGACGTAAATCTTTTGCAACTGGCCGGTGACCTGCGCGCCGACATCGACATATTCCTTCGGCTCCAATTTGCCTTGAGCGGTGACGTTTTCTTCCAGATCGCCGAGACTCACCTCGACATTATCGGCTTTGCCTTGATCGGTACGTTGCGGCTGCTTGGCAAAATACCAGCCGCCGAGGGCGACAGCGATGACTAGCAAACACAGCATGAGCCAGCGCAGACGCCGGCGGTTGGACGATGAATCGGGAGATTGCGGCATGGCAATAATCAATGTCTACTTTAGGGTTACGGATATTTTCCCGACCAGCAGTAGTGGCGATGGCTTCGACAGCGGTATATGGGGACGATGCCGCTCAGTCTGGTGAAACACGATGGCTTAGCGGCCTTTGGAACTAGCTTGCAGTGTATTATCTGCCATTTTACTTGGCAAGCCGATAAACACTTCAGAAAGGTAAAGCTTGGTAAAGATCGGTTGTTTATTTTTTGGATGGGCCCGGCTGTATCAGGAACGACATAAAAAGTAAAAATCGATTTTGATTTAACGGTAGGTCTGATTGCCGCAGTTGACCTTCAAAGCTTCACAATCAATGTCGGCTGGGATTCAATGAGCTGCCATTTGACGTCCAGATTAGGCGTCTTACCCTGGAGCGCAGCGGAAGGTAGGATGTCGGACTCGATGTATTTGTTAGCCTGGGATTCGTATTAACTTTAATTTGATGCTGCAAGTTGATCTCGCACTTGTTCATACTTGTGCAGAATAATCTCGGCATATGCCAGATCATTAGAATGATCTGAACGAGTGTCTTCATCAATGGAAGCGTCTGCCAAAATGTTGTTGTGTTTGGCAACCAGCAACTCAAGCGCCTCAATTAAGCAGTTGATTTCAGTCCATTCCAACGTGTTCATTTATCTCTTCTCCCAGCGGCCGCCAAGCTCAATGGCTCGCTCTATAGAAAGCTTTTCGACATTCAAAAATAATTTAAGTTGTTCTACAAATTCTGTCATAAACATGTCTGATTCTGGACGAATTGTATAGTGGGTTATCCCGGTTTGTGGATCTGTTATATCACGAGTAATGACCAATTTAGCAGGAACAGTCGTTCCAGCTTTAATCCACCACCAATTAGTCTCAGGCTTGGGCGCTGTGAAAGTTGAAATTCCTCCAGACATGCCTTTGACTTTTGTGAGGCCAGTTGACTCATCCTTGTACTTCACTACATCTTTGTCGCGGACGTGATCAAGACGCGGTGATGTCGAGTTGCCTCCGCGATAAAGGTCAATGTCGATTTTCATCGCTGCTTCGATGCGCACAAGATATTTGCTATCCGGCATACGTCTCTCCAAATTCCGTTGCAGGCTAACGAGTTAATAGCTGTTAACCGTATATCTACCACGAAACCTGTGTGGCATCAATAAATTTATGAACTACTACCAGGGATTTTCACTTCCGTATATCAACCAAACTGCACCGAGGCTATACCGAACCGGACGATTAAAGAATCGAAAAGCCCGCTGACTTTTTTAGCCACATTCTCTGCTTGGTGGCAATGAGCCGGTCTGCAGTCATTGATCAATGCGCTTTCTGTGGCAGGAATTGGCCGAACTGAGACCAACTCTTCTAAGCAATTGGTACGCTACGAATAGTCCAAGCTCAACCAAAAAATGCCAGCCGCGCTGCCTGGCGTTCGCCGCCGTCGAAAAAGCGCAAGGCCCATTGGTCGGTAGAGTCCAGAAATCCAGCCTTGGGATCGATCTTTTTCTGTTTGGCCAGCCAGCTGAGATGGTCGCGAAAATAATAATGATCGAACAAACGCACGAATTCGCCGAGATAGACATCGGCGACGGCGGTATCGCCGACGATGAATAATTGGTTTTCGTCGTTGAATCTGGATGAATTGGTACTGAAGTTGGCCGAACCGGTGACGACCAACGGATTTTCCGAGAGCGGATCGACCAGCAGAATCTTGGTGTGCACATGCACGCCGGAATGGTGCTTGGATTCCGCCAGTAAGCGGCCCTGCCAGGCTTCCAGAATCGATTGGTCGTCGATGGCGGCGCTGGCCGCCAGTTGGGTGTTGGCTGCGTCGTGCAAGGCCTTGCCGACTACGCCATTGGTATTCAGTAATCCCAGCACATGCGCCGGCGCGCCGACCAGCGCGGCTTCCAATTCGTCGTGCATCGCGAACGGTGCGGTAAAACAGATCAGGCGTTTGCTGGCGGACACCCATTCGGCGCACTCGCTGACCATTTCGGTGGTTTTGCGCGGGCTTAGCACTAACTGAGTACCGGCCGTCGTCGTTGCCGGCGGTTGCGTTAAACTCATCGCAACTTTGCGCGAATCGGCCCCGGACAGATTCGGGGTTTTCCAGATGGTTTGATGCCAGTCGAAATACTGCTGGGCCAAACCGGCATGAATAATGGCGTGGCCGACGTTGGATTGGCCGTATATCGCGCTATCGGTGAAATTGGTGGAGCCGGTCCAGACCGAAACCGGTTTGCGCTGAGCGTTGCTAAGCACCATGAATTTATTATGGGAGATATTCAACCCGGCGCCGGTGCGGGCCTTGCAGACGCTTTTTAAACCGTATTTTTTGATCTGCGGCGCAGCGTCGAGTGACGGGCCGTCGCCCTTGCCATCCAACAAGCCGTCGTAAATGATCTCCAGTTTGACCTTGCGCAATTTGGCGCGCTTCAGCGCCTCGAAAAAGCTGTCTTTTTCGAACTCGTAGAGAAATAAATGCAAACCTTGCTTGGCTTTGGCCGCGTCGATAAAGGCGATCAGCGATTCTTCCAGGCCGCGCGATAGCCAGCGCCGAGCGTTGGCATCCGTGATCTCGCCGGCCGGCAAATGTGGAAAGCGTCTGGCGAAAGCCTGGCTGGCCGCCGCGCTACGATTGAAATGCACGGCGTGGCCCTTATTGCCGACCGAATTGGGTTGTTCGCAGATTATTGGTACATCGACGGCCTCGAAAACCTGTAGCGATCCTGGCTGGCCAGTCAATGCATGAATGCTGTAGGTGTAGCGGCGGCCAGGTTTAGTGGTGTAATCGCCCCAATGGAATTTCTGGATAGGATGATGCCGAGTGCTGACGCTATCGCCATCGTCCATTCCCGGCAGTTCGAAGCGCTTTAAACCGCGCAGCCAGACCACTTCGCCATTTTCGTGGTCCTTGCGGCGGATGCCGAAGCCGAGTAAACCCGTGCAATACGCTTTGGGGCAGGTAAACGCCAGCAGTACCACGTAAGTGCCGGCGATGGCTCTGACTTGCAAACCGTTAGGGCTGGTTTCGATAGCGCTGCGCATGGCCGCCTCCTGGGTCGGAGAGATTGATGAGCGGATTATGTTACGGTTGTCCGCACAAACAAAGTGTTTGTTTTTATCTTGCCGACTTCTGCATCGGGAGCGCCGCCGGCTGGCTGTTCTTGTCTTGTTGCCCGATTTTCCAACAACCGGCACAGAGTCGATTTTCCAGCTATATTTGCGTAATCGCCAGTATTGGGACGTTAGATAAAGCTGGCCAGGGCCAGGCTCTAGCCAACAGTAAACCAGGCTGGCGCCGGCCATTGACGAATCAATTCACAAGAGGACGATCAACATGCATAAACAATATTGGCTTTGCTTGATGGCCTTGCATTGGGCGCCCGGCGCGGTTGCGGACTACAAAAACGATATTGGCTATGCGGCGCTGCAAACGCTATTGGGGGCAAATACGCCGACCGGGGATGGCGTGAATGTCGTTCAAGCCGAGGCTTCGCTGGCTGCGATAGACAAACCAACTGTTTATGCGCCGAATATTGCCGACACGCAATTTAGCGGTAAGACTTTTTATTTTCCCGGTACGCCCAGTGCTTTGGTATCGTCACATGCCACCAGTGTCGGTTGGCGTTTTTACGGTAACGAGGGTATCGCGCCTGGCATCAAGCGCATTGCCAGCTATGACGCCAATGAGTGGTTACAGAGTCTGGTCCCTTCTAAAACTCAAGTGGCCTTGCCGCCTGTCAATGCCAGCCGAATTGCCAATCATAGCTGGATTGCAGGCGGTGAACCTGCGGACGCAGCCGGTCTTGTCCTGCGCTTGGTCGATAGGCAAGTTCAGCATAACGAGTTTATTCAAGTGGTCGGTATGAACAATAACGTTAGCAACGCGCCATTAATGGGCAGCGCTTACAATGTAATTGCGGTCGGACGCACCGACGGCTTGCAGGATCGCGGTTCGGATGCGGTAGACGCGGTTTATGCCGCGGGACGGACGCGTCCGGATTTGGTCGCGCCGCAGACCACCACCAGTGCGGCGACGCCGATAGTCGCCGCGGCGGCCGCGCTGTTGGTCGAGACCGGGCATAAGGCCGCCTTGGCTGTTTCGAATGGTTCGATTAACATTGACGGCGTTGGAACAGTGTATAACGGCGAACGCGCCGAGACTGTCAAGGCGGCATTGATGGCCGGGGCGGACCGGATCACCGACAATACTTCCACCACTGCCAATATCGCTGATTACCGTGCGGGTAGCCATCAAACCGTCAACGGGCTGGACGACCGTTTCGGCGCCGGTCAATTGAATATCTTGCAGAGTTATCAGATCATCGCCGCCGGCGAGCAAGATAGCCTGGAAGACGACAGCGGTGCCGGCGATATAACCGCGGCCGGATTCGATTACGATGGGGCGTTCGGCGGTCTGGACAGTAACATTACGGCCACCTATAAAATCACCGCGTTGGCAGACTTGAATTTGACGGCGTCCTTGGTGTGGAATCTTGGTGTGTCGAACGACAGCAGTTTAGTGACTAGCTTGCATGACCTGGATCTGGAATTGTTCGATACCACCGCCCAAACCAGTACGGCCTTCTCGGCGAGCAAGGTCGATAACAGCGAAAACCTTTGGGTGAATTTGGCGATGGGTCATCACTACCAATTGTCGGTGAAGTCCGGCGAAGCGAATCCTTTTGCTTGGGATTACGCTTTGGCGTGGCATATGAAACCTCTGCAAACCGCGCCGGTGCCGCTGCCCAGTGCGTTTTATTTGTTCGTCGGCGCCATCGGTAGTCTGGGTTGGCTAAGCCGCCGTAAAGCCTGAAAAATATCCCCGCTTTTGCCCGATATCCGGCTGGTAGGGGTAGGTGTCGATTCGCGGATTTCTTCTCCGCCAGGCGCTTGGTTTGGGACTATTCAGAACGACATGCGTATTCCAACCTCCACGATATGATCGGATATATAGGATTGCCCGATGCGGGTTTCGTAACGTATGAATCCGTTCCCGCCGTTGGCTAGGACCGCGCTCACGGAACCTCCCAGGTTGAGGTAATCGCGATCGGGGTTGCCGGTCTGGACCGCGAAATTGCCTAGACCGGGCGCGGCTTGAGATAAACGCATGGCAATGGCGCGATTGTCGTTCAGATATTGGTGTTCCCATTCGGCTCGTAGCGCGGGCGTGACGACGCCCCACGATGTACTGATGGCGTAACTGATTTGGGCGCCCAGGTTGCCGATGAAGGAATGATTGGTCTGCGCGCCGGTCGTCACGTCGAAGCCGTTTCCGCCCTGTTCCCGATACTCGCCGATATGCATGCCAAGATATTCCAAGCGTAGATAAGGACCGATCGTCCATCCCTGCCAACTTAAATCCTTGCCGCTACTCAGCGCGACGCTATATTGATGGCCGCTGGGCTTGGCGTCGGATTGACCATTGAATCCGGCATAACCGTACTGGCGATTAAACGAATATTCGTTGCTGCCATAATTGGCCATCCAATCCACATAGAAATCCTCGGGCAAAAAATAGCTGCCATAAAACGCCCCCATATAAGTATCGCTGTCCATATGACCGGCGGATTCGTCGTATTGCGCCGACGAGCCGGCGTAATTGAACGCCAAACCGGTCACCAAGCGATCGTTGACGCGATAATCGGCACCGACGGTGGCAGTATAGGCTTGGGAGTTGAAACCGCGATCCCAACTGCTAGTGCGCTGATCGCCGAAGTTGAAGCGGGTCTGTACGAAAAAACCTAGCGGGTTATCCCGGAACAGTTCGTTGTCGTCGCCGGCCGCGCCGCCGATCCCGTTAACGCCGAACGCGCGCGCCAACTGGTCGGCGGACATCTGCAATCCATTGAAATTAATCGATAAGGGCGCACTCCCGCTGCCATGACGCAAATTGGCCAGTCTTGAGAAGACAGAATCCATTCGGGTTGCGCTGAATTTGATCGGGCCGGCCATTTGTCCGGGAACTTGATCGGGCGTTAACGAAGCCACCGCCAGCCTTTGCTGGGCGGGGCTCAGTCCCTGGAGTTGCAGGCAGCGAGTCGCCAGGATGCCGGTGGGGGCGGTGCAGGCTTCGGCCAAAGCCGCCCCGAAATTTTGTTGATTCGGCGTTAAAGCCGTATCGCCGGTCACTTCGCTGCCAAAAGGCACCAGACTCCAAGGCAGTAACTGTCCGCCGCCCGTTCCAAAGCGTCTGATGCTACCCAGCAAGTATTGGTTGCCCGCTAATGTCGGGTCGAAGTAGACGTTGTAATCGCTGTTGATATTGCTCAGCTGACCGAGGCCGTCCGCCAGAATAATCCGGCCGGCGTAAAGGGCGGCGCCAGGGGGGGTATTGCCATCGACCAGTTTGAGGAAATTGCCGCTGTTAAGCGTCATGGAACCCCAGGCGAAATTATTGGCTGGAACGGTAGCGGTAATGCCTTGATCCGCACTAGCAAGCCCCATGGTATGGTGGGTGCCGGTTAGACCGCTAAAAATTAAGTCGGCATTTGCGGTGTTCCACAGCATATTTTCATTGCTGGCATTATTGAAATCTCCGGCGACGATGAACTGGTCTCCGGTTCCGCCGACTAGATAACCCGTAGAGCCGACACTGAGGTTGTTGAACTGGTTCGTAGACGGATCGCTGATATACGCGCCATTGTTAGCGAAAGCGCCCGTATATTGAACCGAGGTGTCCGTCACCTTAAAAATGCCTTCGTTTGTCACCGCGCCAGCGATGGTGCGTGTCCCGGCGCCGCTAATATTGACCGTGCCCTGGTTAAGAATGGAATTGGCAGCCAGACGCACCGCGGAAAAGTTGAGTGTTGCGTTGTTATGTACGGTCAGCTGGTTAACAGCCGTCAAACTCCCGGTATGCAGATTGAGCGTTGCGGCCCCGCTGCCGCCGCCCAGGACTAGATTATTAACGGTGGCATCCAAGGCCGGGCCATCCACGGTTATCGCATTGGCATTGGGCCGAATAACCGTCGGAAACAATGCGTTTGGCGTAAAACCAAACCCGGAATCCCAGTTGGCTGCGCTGTCCCAGTCGCGGGAACTAGTCGTAGGATCCCAGCTTAAGGTACCGGTTGGGGTGGCTAAAAAACCATGGATGTTGCCATCAATGGAGGCTTCGCCGACGATTTGGCCCAAGTTATTGATGCCAAACGCTTGATTGAGATTGAACGGCGAGGACGAGAATACCGCAAGGTCGTTCAGATCGAATGCCTGGCTCCAGCCGCCATTGGCCGTCGGGTACCAGACGATCGCGGTATTGCCTTCGTTCCGCTGTCCGACCACTTGACCGTCGTTGTTCAGGGCATAGGCTTCGCCGCCCGCTAAACTGACCAAGCTGCCATCGGGCAATCTGACGAAGGCATCGCCATCGTTGATAAAGACCACTTGGCCGCGGTCGTTCAGGGCGGTCGGCCATGTGCCCGATAATGCGGGGATAGGATTCGTATTAGGCAGCAAGTAAACGTCTTGACCAACCGTCAACAATACCTGGTTTGCGTTGTTGATGGCTACGCCGCCGCTCCCGCTACCCGCGAGGTAGGATACCGTCTGCTGCCCGCTAACGGGATCTTGCCGCCAGATAAAGGCTTGATTGGTCGTTAGATTAGTTCCCACCACTTGACCGATATTGACAATGCCGGCGCCATTGGTTTGGTCATTGCCAAATACAGTAAGAGAATTCCTGGCAAACGTGCCTTCTCTCCATAAGACCGCGTGAAGTTGATTCGTCGTGAGGTCGATGGCATTACCTAATACTTGTCCCTGATTATTGATTTTGATGACGGACGTCGAGTTGAAGTTGGGATGGTCGGCGCCCAGGGCAATCGTACCGAGATCGAGAGGCGATGCCGTTGAACTGCCCGAATGCCAAGTCCAGATCACAGCGTTACGGGTATTTTTCGTGTTATTGGAGGCGGCGCTGGCCGGCGGTTCGAACGTATCGGAAAATCCGACAATCTGTCCGCTATCGTTGATGGATTGGGCGTGAGCGGACGGATTTCCAGATAGCGGCGAAAGGTCGGTTATTTGATACGACAGCTCTGCGGACGAGGGGGTTACCGTTGCTGCAAGTATCAGGCCGGCGCCGGCCATCAAGTTATCGACCTGGCGGAATGATAATTTCAGGCTCATGGCTCGGTACCTCCGATTGCAGTGGCGGGTCAGGTTTTACACTAATTACCAAACTGGCGTATTTCGTTCGGCATTTATCGGATGGGATGGCGGCACGCCCGAACCTATTCTTTTGGTAACTGCTTGCCGGCGAATATGCAATCGGGATGGAAATCGGCTCGGTCTTGCAAAAAGATCGAAACGGTTCTCCTGGTTGCCAAAGTGCCATCATACGGCAAATCACCTATATTGCGAGCTATATCACATAAATTATAGGGTATTTTGCGAATTAGTTCTCGTGTAGCACACTGTCTTTTAAGCGAATTTTATTGTGGCCCGTATTTTGCATTACTGATAATGGTTCCTGGAGAGGGAATCGGTTCCCGATGGCGATCATGCCGAAGCTTAAGTTGCGAAGGGGGCGCCATTTAGAAGGCAATTAGTCTCGAGTATCGGGCTCCGAGCGGGGGGGATGACGAGCTCAGCAATTGCTTTTCCGCAAATTGTTTACAAGGAAATCTATACATGAAACATGTTAAAAAAGCGGTTGCGCAAATTTTGACCGGTACTGCGTTGGCCTTGACGGCATCGCATGCAAGTGCGATTAGCGTGACCAACGCCACGCAAACGTTTAACTCAGCGCAAACGATTACCAACGGCGCCGGCACCAATGCCATTGGTACCGCGCTAGACAATGGCGGTGGCTTTGACAGTGCCGGTCGGGCGATTGCGACAGGCACTATTTTGACTGCGGGCGCTAGTCAGGCCGGTGTTTATCATAATGCCACCACCGTTAAGTCCTGGGCCGATATGGCGATCGACCTGGGTTGGATGCACAATGCCAATTGGGTGCAAGTCAATATCACCGATACTGGTAGCTACCGGATTAAATCGGAAATCATTGGTTTTCGTAATGTAGCCGGGTTGGCCGACTCATCGAATGCAACCTCTACAACGACTTATTCTGCCATGGTGCAGGATAAAACCATTCATCCTGCTTTCAGCGTCTGGTCATTGGCCGGGAGTGCCTTTACCGGCGCGACCTCAAGCAACAATCCAATTACCGTGCAAAGCCCGCTCGCCTATGGATACACCACAGGCGGCAACAACAACACCATGGGGTTTAACCAGGTGGCGGCGCCTAACGGTACCAATAACGCCACATTTCTCGCGACTGGCGGCGTCAATGGTTTTGTTGGTTATTCCAACTCCGGTTTCAGTGGTTGGCGCAACGGTAACGGCGATTTAGTCGGCTCCGGTTCGTCGGGTTCTTCTGCCGGAACTAATGCGGACGGCTTTCTCTATACCGATTTAACCGTCAATCTGGGCGCGGGCAGTTACCTGATCGCTATCGGCGGCAGTTGTGTGGATTTAGTCGATTGCGGCCCCTATCAAACCAAAACGGTCACCACGCTGGCAACTGGCGCGACCACCGTGTCTAAAGCTTACGGTACCGGTTGGCACGAATTGACGGTTACTGCGGTGCCCGTCCCTGGCGCGGTATGGCTATTTGCGAGTGCAATGGCTGGGATGATCGGTTTTGGCCGTCGCAAACCGGCACTTGCCGTTTAATTTCAAGTTAATTTGAATAGCGGGGCGAAGTGTCCACTTCGCCTTTCAATCTGTGCCGCAAGGCTGGATTTGTAGGCTGCTCAATCATTTTGATGTAGCCATATCGACGGCAATGAGCAACATAAATTACCAAAAATCCGGACGTAACGATCCTTGTCCTTGCAATAGCGGCAAAAAATACAAGCATTGCTGCGAAACAGCCGGCCGGCCCGTTCAGGCCGGAGCTATCGATTATCAAGTATTGCTGGATCGTGCTCGCAACCATGCTTACCAACAAGGCAATTTCGCCGTCGCCGAGCAATGCTATCGCGAAGTGCTGGCGATCAAACCTAACAATATTGAAGCCTTGGCGGGAGTTGGCCAAGGCTTGTGCCGGCGGCATCGGCGCGCCGAGGGCAGTCAATATCTGGCGAAAGCCGCCAAGCAGATGTTGCGTCATCCGGAGAAAATCGAAGCCTGCTTGCTATTGGAACTGGCCGAGCAGCTGCAAATGTGGGGCGAGTTGGATTGGGCTTTGCAATTGGCCAGGGCTGCAGTCAAACGGATGCCCGATAATCCAGTGGCGCACTATGGCGTTGCGGCGTGCCTGCATCGGCTGAATCACACCGATCAGGCGATTGCGGCGATGACCAAGGTGTTGCGCTTGGCACCGGAAGATGCCGGTTGCCAGATTTTGATGGCCTTGTTGGAATTGGATAAAAAACAATTCGAAAAGGCTCAGCGACGCTTGGAGCAAGTGATTGCGCAGGAGCGCGATCCTAAACAGCTGGCGAGGGCCTGTTTGGAATTAGCCAAGGTATACGATAAACAACAACGCTACGCCGATGCCTTTGCGATGTTGAGCAAGGCCGGCGATCTGCATCGCTCCTTACCGGAACTGAGCCGTGTCGATGCCGAGTACATTTTTAATAACATTGCTTTATTTAAACAGGGTTACGACGACGCATTGCTCAGGCGCTGGTCGGTAGCCGATTTTGCCGACGATTGGCCGGCGCCCGTGTTTTTAATCGGCTTTCTACGCTCAGGCACCACCTTGACCGAACAGGTGCTGGCAATGCACCCGGAGGTGTTGACGTCGGACGAAAATCGGTTGATCGAGGAAACGCTTGCCGAGTTGGCGGCGATGACCGGTGTTACCAACAATCCGCCCGAGGCTTTGCGCCGCCTGAATATCGATCAAGTTCGCCGCTTGCGACGTTTCTACTGGCAACGTGTCAGCGAAGAATTTACCCCGGTGGCTTTGAAAAAGCGCTTTGTGAATAAAGTGGCATTGAACAGCATTGAAACCGGCCTGATCAGTTGTCTGTTCCCGGAAGCCAAAATTCTGTTCGCCTTGCGCGATCCTCGCGATGTTTGTCTGAGTTGTGCGATGCAGGCGTTTACCGCCGCGCCGGCCACGGTCAATTTGTTGTCTTGGTCAGGCATCGCCAGGCAATACGCGGCGGTGATGGATTTATGGCTGAGCCTGCGCCAGCGAATTGCACCCGAGTATCTGGAATTGCGCTACGAGGACGTGGTGAGCGATTTTGAAACCAGTTTTCGCCGGGTGTTTGCGCTGTTGGGCGTGGCCTGGCATCCGGACGTGAGCCGTTACCATGAACGGGTCGCTGGACGCTATGTCGCGACCCCCAGTTTTGCGGCGGTATCGCAACCTTTATACGGTTCGGCAGTGGCGCGTTGGTCGGCTTATACCGAACAGTTTGAGCCCATCATGCCCCTGCTGGCGCCCTATATCGAAGCCTTCGGTTATCGATAGTTCCGCAAAGCACTTACTCATCGAGATTATCTTTCCCGCAAAAGCTGAAACCTGGAAAAGTTAACGTGCAGGGTTCATTGCGCGGTCTTTGATTCCCGCTTTTGGCGGGGACGGCGATTTATTCAAACTAAAACCATGCGGACCGTATAGCTTCCGGATTGGTTTTTTCATGTCTGTAAACAAGGCAATAGTGCTGCTCTGGCAACAACTCTGGCGCCTCGTATATCTTATTATTAGATTTTCATTTCTATTTATATCGTTTTCAATCGTTTTTCGGCTTCCTTATCATGTGTCTAACGGTCACCAGCTACAACTTGTGACAGCGCATCATCAACCCAAGGTAACCCACCATACTCTAGGAGGCTATATGGCGATTGAGCTCAGCAATCATTCTTTAAAACAGGGCGATAACAAGGAAATTGCCCTGCAAATTGCGACCATCTTGAAAGACATCCGTTTCGGATCGGTCGAGGTTGTGATTCACGACGGTCGGATCGTGCAGATCGATAAGCGCGAGCGGTTTCGGATTACCGAATCTAAATCGGCGGCTTAAAGCCAATCAATGCGGGAAATCGCTCAAGGGTTCGATTCGACTAAAAATCATAGATCGTCGAATCATTCGGAGCCCACAAGGGCGTAATTCAAACCCTGCCGCCAACCAAATGGGTGCGAGGGCTTTTTCGAAGATTGATCAACGGCATTACCCAGTCAATTCAACCGGATCACCGGAGATTTTGCATAAAAAAACGACAACGACAAACTGACCGGATCGCCGGAAGTGTTTGCTAACAGGAAAAGAGATGAAAAATTATCGACGCAAAACCCTAATAAGCGCGATTAATTTGGCACTGCTCGGCGTACCGGCCGCGCATGCCGCAAGTACTGACGCATTAGAACAACGCATTCGCGAACTAGAAAGCCGTCTGGAAAAATTCGAGAAAGCCGCTTCCGTTGCCGAGCAAGCGACAACCACCGCACAGCCTAGCGCCGAGGTGGAAAAACTGAACCGCAAGATCAATACGCTGGAACGCAAACTTGAGGTAGATAAGGAAGTCGCCACTGCCGCCGCCAGCAGAACGCCTAAAGTGGAAGCCGCTTCGGATGGATTCAGGATTTCTTCGCCGGATAACAAACATCAGGTGAGGATACGCGGCGCGGTACAGACCGATGCACGATTCTTTACCGGTGGATCGACACCAACCACCGATAAATTTGAATTGAAGCAGGCCCGGATCTGGCTGGAAGGCAAGTTTTGGGACAAGCTGTATTTCAAAATCATGCCGGATTTTGCGGCAAATAATATCCTGCCAGACGCTTACGTGGATTACGCCTATTTGCCGTATGCCAGCTTGAGCGTCGGTAAACAGAAAACGCCTATCAGTTTAGAGCGTTTGCAAGGCGACGCTGATGGTATGTTCCTAGAGCGGGCGTTTCCAACTTATCTGGCCAGCAACCGCGATGTCGGCGTGATGCTGCACGGTTCGTTCGCCAAACCGGGCTATAAAGCCGATTACGCCGGCCCGGTGGATTTTAGAAACTTTATTAGCTACCAGTTGGGTGTGTTCAACGGTTCCGGCGATGACGGTAGTCCGGATAAAAACTCGCCCGATACGGATGATCCGAAGGAATTTGCCGGCCGGTTGTGGGTACATCCGTTCCAGCATGGCGGTAATAGCTGGCTGGAGGGCCTGGGTCTCGGTCTGGCTGGAAGCTGGGAACGGCCTCAGCGGCAAGCGCTTAAAAACCAAGGGACTCCGATCGGCCGCACGACTTTCCTGAATTATGGCAGTTTAAGAAACGCTGCTCAGACAGCGCTCATTGCTGACGGCGCGCATTACCGCATATATCCGCAAGCTTATTGGTATGCCGGGCCGTTTGGCGTGATGGGCGAATATGCCTTGTCGGCACAGGAAGTCGTGAATTCGGCGGGCGCTCCGGTTCGTAATCAGATCAACAATACCGCTTGGCAGGTGCAGCTCTCCTACGTATTGACCGGCGAGGACAATACCTTCCAGAGCGTCAAACCGATGCGACCATTCGATCCGTTAGCGGGTAGTTGGGGCGCGTTCCAGGTGGCTGGTCGATTCAGCGAGTTTCATGTCGATGACAAGGCTTTCCTCTATCTGGATCCGTCAAGATCGGCAAGAAACGCCACCGCCTGGGCAGTGGGTGTGAATTGGTTCATCAACCAGAATGCCCGGATCATGGCCGATTACGAGCAAACCTATTTCGATGGCGGTGCGGGTACTGCGGCGCTTGTTGCCAACAGGCCGTCGGAAAATGTGTTTGCCACTCGTTTCCAGCTGGCATTTTAACGAGTTAGTCATTCCGGCTGGGAAGCCGGTATCCGGTTCGCCAGGGATGGCGGCGCTTGGTTTCGGCGTTGGCTGGGTAGCCGCATGGATGCGGGCATGACAACCTAATTTTCGAACGATATAAATTTAGCTTACAGAGAGATATTTATGAAGAACAAGTTAGCAAGCGTAGTGGCTGCCGTATTGTTGGTAGCGGCAGTGGGCAAGGTGCAGGCGGCGGATGTTACTCTGCTTAATGTGTCCTACGATCCGACCCGCGAATTTTATAAAGAGTACAACCAAGCTTTTGCCAAGTACTGGAAGGGTAAAAACGGCGATAACGTCACCGTCAACCAGTCGCACGGCGGCGGTGGCAAACAGGCGCGGGCGGTGCTGGATGGTCTGGAGGCCGATGTGGTGACTCTGGCGATTTCCGCAGATATCGATCAGCTCAGCAGACGCAACCTGATCCCGGAAAAATGGCAAAGCCAGCTGCCTAACAACAGTTCGCCTTATACCTCAACCATCGTGTTCGTGGTGCGTAAAGGCAATCCACAAAAAATCAAGGATTGGAACGATTTAATCAAATCCGGCATCAGCGTGGTGACTCCAAATCCGAAAACCTCCGGCGGCGCGCGTTGGAACTATATGGCGGCTTGGGCATATGCCTTGAAACATAACGGCAATAGCGAAGAGGCGGCTAAAGAATTTGTCAGCAAACTGTTCAAAAATGCGTCAGTGCTGGACACCGGCGCTCGTGGTTCAACCACGACATTTGCCGAGCGGGAAATCGGCGATGTGTTGATCACCTGGGAAAACGAAGCTTATCTGGTGTTAAAAGAGTTCGGCGCGGACAAGTTTGAAGTGGTCACACCGTCGTTCAGTATCCTGGCGGAACCACCTGTTACCGTCGTGGAAGACGTGGCGCGTAAACACGGCACCACCGAAGTGGCCACCGAGTATCTGAAATATCTGTACGGCAAGGAAGGCCAGGAAATTATCGCCAAAAATTATTACCGTCCTTCCGATAAAGAGGTGGCGGCCAAGTACTCCAAACAATTCCCGGCGCTGGAGTTGGTTAACATCGCCGATTTAGGTGGCTGGCCTGCGGTGCAAGCCAAGCACTTCGCCGATGACGGTGTGTTTGACAAGATTTACGGACGTTAACAGGCAAGTCCGATAGAGGAGGATGTAGCAATGGTGGAAGACACGATCGAATTGATTCGGGACGATCTGGAAAGGGCTTTGTATCTGGATCTGGACGAGTTCAAACTGGAACTCGAGCAACAGGAAGTGCTGAGCCGGTTTATCGGTCTGAGGTTGCGTAGCGAGTTTCAGCCGATTTTCGATACTGCTACCTCGGAAGGGCTGTTGGGTTACGAAGCTTTGCTGCGTACTTCGACTGGCCTGGAAGCGGTGACGCCGGATTTCGCCTTTAGCTGGGCGGATAATCAGGGCAAACTGGTCAAACTGGATCGGGTTGCCAGAACCTTGCACATGCTCAACTATCTGAATCTGCCAGTGGACAAGGGCTTGCTGTTTTTAAACGTGCACCCCAAGTTGCTGGTCAGTGTCAACACGCATGGCAAGGTGTTCGAACACATTCTGCACTTGCATTCGGTGCCGACTACACAGGTGGTGTTGGAGATCATGGAAAACGCCGTCGAAGCCGATCAACAGCTGATTGAAGCGGTGGAAAATTATCGTGAACGCGGCTTTCAGGTGGCGATCGATAATTTCGGTAGCCGCCATTCCAATCTGGATAGGTTATGGCGCTTGTCGCCTAGCTTCGTCAAACTGGATCTCAGCATCATCCAGCAGGCGCAAACCGATGCCAAGATCCGCCGGGTGTTGCCGAAACTGATCGAAATCATCCATGCCTTGGGTGCGCAAGCGGTCATCGAAGGCATCGAAAACGAAATGCAGCTGGATATTGCGCTGGATGCCGGCGGCAAATTGCTGCAAGGCTATTTTCTGGGCCGGCCGGCACCGGCCGGACACTGGAACAAGCCCAGACAATTGCATCCGGATAACCCGCTGATGCCCGGCGCGCCGCATCATTTCGGTAGTTTCAGTGTCGCGGCCCAGCACGGCATGTAAGCTTTTTTAAACAAACCGCGACTTGGTCGCGTGTCGGGGCGAATAAATTCGTCCCGATCCTATTGAATCCAAGTGATGTTCTCTCCTATGGCAATCCTGCTAGCCCCGCCGATCAGGCGGGTTTTTTTGATGGGATGCCGATGAGTGGACTAAATTAGTTCTATCCAACCATTCCAAATTGCCGCAGTATTGGCCGTAACGAATGATGTGGCGCGCGCCATATGTCATATTGGCCGATTAAGGCCCATGCCCCGCATTGAATAGGAGAGCTGCATGCCATCCTGGTACCAGGATAATTCCGAGTCGATAGGCCGTACGCCCTTGGTGCGACTCAACCATATCAGCCGGGGGTTGGATGCGACTTTGTTGGTCAAAATCGAGGGGCGTAATCCATCCTATTCGGTGAAATGCCGGGTTGGCGCGGCGATGGTCTGGGCCGCCGAACGCCAGGGTTTGTTGACATCGGGCAAGACCTTGCTGGAGGCCACCAGCGGCAATTCCGGCATCGCCTTAGCTGCAGTGGCCGCCGCGCGTGGCTTACCGATCACGTTGACGATGCCGGATAATATGAGTCAAGAGCGTCGTACTTTGTTGCAAGCCTATGGCGCCAAATTGCTGCTGACCGATGGTGCATTGGGCATGCGGGCGGCGGTGGAAAAAGCCGAAGCCATCGCCGCGGCCGATCCGGAGCATTATCTGCTGCTGGAGCAATTTAAAAATCCTGCCAATCCGGCAATACATGAACAGACCACCGGCCCGGAAATCTGGCGGGATAGCGGCGGCGATGTCGATATCTTCGTGGCCGGCGTCGGCACCGGCGGCACCATTACCGGCGTCTCGCGCTACCTGAAAAGCCAGAGCGGCAAGCCGATTATCAGCGTCGCTGTCGAACCGGCCGGCAGTCCGGTCTTGAGTCAGACCCGCGCCGGTCTGCCCTTGCAGGCGGCCCCACATCGGATTCAAGGCATAGGTGCCGGCTTTGTGCCTGGGAATCTGGATTTATCGATAATCGATCTGATCGAACCAGTGGAAGATGATGAAGCGATCGATTATGCCCGGCGTCTAGCCAAGGAAGAGGGCATTTTGGCCGGCATCTCCAGTGGAGCGGCCGTCGCGGCGGCGGTGCGTCTGGCCAAGCGCTCGGAACATGCCGGCAAGACCATCGTCACGGTACTGGCCGATTCCGGCGAACGCTATTTGAGTTCGGCGTTGTTTGCTGTTTAGTTAAAAAAAGTGGCTGTTTCGAGCTCTCGTCGCCTATTTCCACGTCTTGATAGGGATATTGTTTTTTGCTGGTTTATCGGCGATTTCGCCAATAGGGATTTTTGACTCGCCTAATATCTTAATTAAAGATATAAATTTCAATTTATATCATTTCACATGCTATCCAGCATTCTTTACTATCTCTTCCAGATATAACGCCCTAAACCGTATCTGCGTAGAGACACTAAATGACACAAAGCAACATCATGCCGGGATTTCGACCGGCGCTGGCATACACCTTGATTTATCTGGGTCTGGTGGTGCTGATTCCGCTGAGTACGCTGGTTTTCAAGAGTCTGGAGCTGGGCTGGCATGAGTATCTGGAGATCATCACCCACAAACGGGTGTTGGCATCGTTTCGGGTCAGTTTCGGCACCTCGTTGGTTGCAGCCGTGGTGGCTGGCGTGTTCGGCTTCGTGATTGCCTGGGTTTTGGTGCGTTATCCGTTTCCCGGTAAACGTTTTCTGGATGCCTTGATCGATCTGCCGTTCGCCTTACCCACGGCGGTGGCTGGCGTGGTATTGGCGACTATCTTTCAACCTAGCGGCATGCTCGGTAAATGGTTGATCGAGACGTTTGATGTTCATGTGGCCTATACCCCGCTGGGTATTGTGATGGCCTTGATTTTCATCGGCATCCCGTTTGTGGTGCGCACCGTCGAACCGGTGTTGCAGGAGTTCGACACCACCATGGAAGAAGCGGCTTCCAGCCTCGGGGCCTCGCGCTTGCAAGTGTTTACCCAGGTGATCTTTCCCAATATTTTTCCGGCCTTGCTGACCGGGGTTTCGCTGGCCTTTGCCCGAGGCGTCGGCGAGTACGGTTCGGTGATTTTTATCGCCGGTAATCTGCCTTATGTGTCGGAAATCGTGCCGCTGCTGATCATCACCAAGCTGGAACAGTACCAGTATGCCGGCGCGACCGCCATTGCCTTGACCATGCTGCTGGTGTCTTTTTTGATGTTGTTGATCGTTAACTTATTGCAACTCTGGGCGCGGCGCCGCTCGGGACAAGTTTAGGAGAAATTATGCACGCCAACGTTCATGTGATCGGCGACGCGACAGGCCAAGCTAACTACAAAGCGCTACACGACCCTTTTTGGGTGCGCTGGGGGCTGGTTGGCGTAGCGGTGGGCTTCATCGTGCTGTTTCTGTGCTTGCCGCTGGCGCTGGTGTTGTTTCAAGCTTTTTCCAAGGGGTGGCTGGCTTATTGGCAGGCGCTAGCGCAGCCGGATGCGATCGCCGCGATGAATCTGACTCTGTTGGTGGCACTGATTACCGTGCCATTGAATACCGTGTTCGGCGTAGCGGCGGCCTGGGCGATTACCCGCTTCGAATTTTGGGGTAAAAGCCTGCTGACGACCTTGATCGACCTGCCGTTTTCGGTGTCGCCGGTCATCTCCGGCCTGATTTTCGTGTTGCTGTTTGGTGCCCAAGGCTGGTTCGGCGAATGGTTTTCCGCGCATCAGATCAAGGTGATTTTCGCGGTGCCGGGCATCGTGCTGGCGACGATATTTATTACTTTTCCGTTTGTGGCGCGGGAGTTGATTCCGTTGATGCAGGAAATGGGCAGCGAGGAAGAGGAGGCTGCCTTGTCGCTGGGTGCCAGCGGCTGGAAGACCTTTTTTCTGGTGACCTTACCGAACATCAAATGGGCTTTGCTGTACGGTGTGTTGCTGTGCAACGCCAGAGCGATGGGCGAATTTGGCGCGGTATCGGTGGTATCCGGCCATATCCGTGGCGTGACCAACACGCTGCCCTTGCATGTGGAAGTCAGTTACAACGATTACGACGTGATCGGCGCGTTTGCCAGCGCCTCGATTCTGGCCGGCCTGGCGATCGTCACGCTGGTTTTGAAAAGCTTTTTGGAATGGAAGCAGGCTAGGACTTAGGGATTTATTGCCCCCGTTTAAAAGGAGGGAGATTTGTTTGAAAAATCTCCCCCGGCCCCTCTTTTTCAAAAGAGGGAAATCCTGTTGCCGCGTAAACCGAATAACATGCATTACGAGAGACCAATATGAGCATTCTGTTAACCAACATCAGCAAAAACTTTGGCAAATTTGCCGCGCTGCACGACGTCAGTCTGGAAATTCCGGAAGGCGAATTGGTGGCCTTGCTGGGGCCGTCCGGCTGCGGGAAGACCACGCTGTTGCGCATCATCGCCGGTCTGGAAACCCCGGATTTCGGCAGGGTGCTGCTCAGCGGCGAAGACAAGACCGAGCAGCATGTCAGTCGGCGCGGCATCGGCTTCGTATTTCAGCATTACGCCTTGTTCCGGCACATGACGGTGTTCGATAACATCGCCTTCGGTCTGCGGGTCAAGCCGCGCAAGGAACGTCCTGCCGAAGGGATTATCGGCAAAAAAGTTCACGCTTTACTGGAATTGGTGCAGTTGGATTGGTTGGCGGATCGTTTTCCGGATCAATTGTCCGGTGGACAGCGGCAGCGGATTGCTTTGGCTAGAGCGTTAGCGGTGGAGCCGAGCGTATTGTTGCTGGACGAACCGTTCGGCGCATTGGATGCCAGCGTTCGCAAGGATTTACGACAATGGCTGCGCAATCTGCATCAGGAATTGCATGTCACCAGTATTTTCGTTACCCACGATCAGGAAGAAGCGATGGAAGTGGCCAGTCAGGTGGTGGTGTTAAACCAGGGCCGAATCGAGCAACAAGGTGCGCCGGCGGATATTTACGATCATCCGGCCAATGCGTTTGTCTCCAAATTCATCGGTCAGACCAATGTCTTCGATCTGTCGGAAACCGAGAGCAGCTGGTTGCAGCGCGCCGGCATCCTGGCCGAAAAACCGCAAGGCATCTTCGCCCATGTTCGTCCGCATCATATCGACATCGTCAAGGCCGAGGAGGCCTCCGGTTCGCCGGTCACTTTGAAGGACTGGCAGCATTTGGGCGCGACGATACGGGTCGAGTTGTTCAATCCCCAGCACAATGGCTCGGGCGCTACGCTGTTCGCGGAAATGCCCAACGAACGCTTCAAGCAGCTGGGTTTGCATAAGGGCGACCGGGTTGCTGTGCATATCAAGCAGGCGCATTGGTTCAATTGAAACCAGGAGCGAAAGCTAGTGCTATTGGCAGCGTAGCGCGGCACGGACGCAAAAATGGTTCGCTTGTGCTGCCGATTGCTCAAATCACCCCACGGTAAAAGGCCGGTATGAATCTTAATCAGCTTGAATTATTGCGAGCCCTGCAAGAAACCAATTTCAACCAATCCAAGGCAGCCGAGAAAATGCACGTGGTGCAGTCCGCCGCCAGCCGCCAGTTGCAGTTGCTGGAAGAGGAGCTGGGTTCGCCGTTGTACGAACGCCACGGCAAAAAATTGTTGGGTTTAACACCGCTGGGCGAGCGAGTGATGGAGCAGGTGGATAGGATCAATCAGGCTAAAAAGAATATCCAATCTATCGCCGACGACTTTCGCGACAACCGCAACGGCACCTTGCATATCGCCACCACCCATACCCAGGCTAAATACTTATTGCCGGTGCCGATACAAAAATTCCGGGAGAAATATCCTGGTATTACCATTTATATGGTGCAGTCCTCGCCGGACGAACTGATCGAGCAACTGCATCATCATAAGGCCGATATCGCCATCTGCACCGAACGGCTAGACGAGGACGACAAGCTGGTGGTCATGCCTTGCTACGATTGGCAGCATATCGCCGTGGTGCCGCGCCATCATCCGCTGGCGCAAGGCGACATTACGCTGGGCCGTCTGGCGTCGTTTCCGATTTTGACTTATTCGCAGGGTTTTACCGGGCGTTCCAATATCGAAAAGGCTTTTAAAAACGTCGGCAAGGAGCTGGATATTACCTTGTCCGCCGCCGACTCCGACGTGATCAAAACCTATGTCAGACTGGGTTTGGGCGTGGGCATTATAGCCGGCACATCCTATGAAAGCAGCGACGACGAGGATTTGGTGGCGCTGGATTTGTCGCATTTGATCCCGCGTTCGGTGACCAAGATCGCCTATTTGAAGCAACTGTATTTACCGACTTATCTGCAATATTTTATTAACGAGCTGTTGGCTAGGTCGGGGCAAAACAAATAAGCGAGCCATTGTTCCATCCCACGTGGTTGCATCAAATGGCCATTGATGCGGCGGCAATTACCCCGATGTTAGTTACTCATAGCGCGGAAGATTAAGCACATTAACCGCCAATTTGTCGTAAGCTGCTTTGAGATTTTCAGCGGCTCTTTGCCGTTCCTCCAGTAGTGCGTATTCCTCTGGCTCGGCTTCGCCATTCTGTATGGCCTCTTGAAGAGCGCGAATTTCAGCAGCAACAACTTGAATGGCAAATAATTAATGCTTCAGTGCTGATTTCTGGCATGGTCCCCGCCCCTTTTATCAAACGACTTGCCCATTTCAGAACGATAAAGGACGCATTTGGTTTTAGCCATAAGCCAAGGAAACCATCTGCTTGCCCTGGAAGATAGTCGTGTTGATGGCGTTTTCTTTCGGCAATAGATAGGTCTGTTCGCCTTATATCCTTGTCATCGGGAGAATGACTATGTTTCATAGCAGACATATCTGAGAAGGCTACACAGTAGAGACAATCTTAAATTCTTGGCTCAAGTACATCACTGTTTTTTCAAAGATACCCATTTGAATGTCTTGAAAGGCATCTTCGTGCTTAGGATCGTAGTTTGGTAGGTCGTCATTCCAGAACGGGTACTTTAAGGAGGCGTCCAGCATCTCTATTCTGGCTACATTGACCAACGCCTGCGCTTCATCTTCCGAATTCAGCACCAACTCCTCGGCCTCGCCTCTCTCAACGACTGCAGAAACAACTGGATATCCACGCTCTTCGGCGATCTTTTTCAGTTGGAGTTTGAGAATTGACGGGAAGGGAACAATTTTACTCATCGTATGGTTACTCCAGTATTCGTCATCATTTTTTCAAGTTCCTTGAGTTTTGATATGAGCGTCGCAACAGTCATTTTCTTGCTCACATTGATCAATGGGTGATCGATGGTGTTGTAATTCACCACAAGGTCTTCAGGTAACTGCGTATCTCGGGGGAGTAGCCACACTTTTCCTTTGATGGGTATGTCTTTCAGTCGCTGAATAGAATTTGAAAAGGATAGACCCTTTGTGATATCGGGGTAAACAACGTATTCACCGAGGCTTTTGTCGAACTGAATGTTGAAATCGGCTGGGCGTACGGTTTCTTTTCCGTCTTCAGTTTTGTACATTAGCAGGAGATAACGCCCGGAATCTTGTAAGCGACCAAACAAGTTGTCAGCAGTATATCTAATACGAAATCTGGGTGGCAACCATAAGTTTGTGAACTTCAAGAATTTTTTTATTACGTTTCGCCACAGTTTTGCCAGCCGCATTTTACAGGCCAACGTCGTTTTTGCACCATTCAGGAATTGCTCGATACGGCGATTAGAAAACGACGATGATCTACACCTAAACGGTGGCCAGTTGAACAACTAAAGAAGTGAAAATGCAGCTGCATTTATGAGTTAATTTCTGTTTTTGGCAACAATGGGCCAGTTTGCTGTCATTGATCAAAACATGCTCTGTGCTTGCTATTGGCCGGTCGGTGAGGTTACCAATGGCCGCTTTGTAAACTTCAGTTTTCAAAATCTGGATCTGGCTGAATGGCCGGTTTGGAGAAACGCGACCGACCAAAAAGGGTCGTTAGGAATCAGTGACGAACGACCGCTTTCGGGTATCGGAATTCAATGACGGCTTTCGGGCGATGAATCTGAACAGCTGACGGTCGCCAGGCGACCCAAACCGGCCTGTCGCGCTTCTCCAAACCCGCCATTCAGCCAAATCCAGATTCTGCGAACTAGAGATCTACAAAGCCGTCATTGGCGACCTCAACCAATCGGCCAGTTTGCGACGCTGAAGTTGCTTATAACTTTTGTCATGAGCGGCAGTTTTAAGTTGTGAAGCTGTCGCTTGATGAAGACCAGTTTTTGATGTTTTATATTGGACGCATATGATATGGAGTTAAATCGATTCTGTAATCATTGTAGTAGGGAGGTTGGTTACAGAAATTATTATGGTAATTAGCTACCCATAAATATTTTTCTAAACAATGTGGATTGTTTTGATATTCGGATAGTTTCAATTCAATTATCTTCTTGTGTTTTGTCAGGTCACCTACAAATTGAAAATCATGATCGCCAATCTTAATGGATTCAAGATAACTGAGAAAAATCTGCCCATCACTGTCCTTGAAAAAGAATTTATTGATATAATTTTCACGCTGCTGATCTTCAAAGCCTTTGCTGATTTCTGCGAGAACAGATGATGCTGATTTTGTCAGAATAATGCGCGGATATTTGGCCTGATTTACTTCTGCTTCGTAAGCTTCTATGGCCCCATTTCCATAAATAATCACTTCATCCATATAGAGTTCGTCAACCACAATAGCACCTCGAACAAAATAACCTTGATTTACCATTTCCACTTGAAGTAGATAAATTGTTGACAACATGTCGAAGAATTCATCACATCCTTCTATAAAATTGTAGTTTCCCCCACTCTTGCTAATTGGACAACCGATCAGAATGCAGTCTGTAAAAATACGAATTTTATATTTGTCGTTTTTGCCCCCAATAAAAGGCATTTTAAATGTCGTTTTGTAATATTCTTCTTCGCGCTTATGCCAAGAAGATAATGCTTGATGGAAATTTAAAAGTGCTTCTTGCGATTTGTCTTCATTTTTTGCCTTTCGAACAAGTTCTTTAAATCCAAGGACATCAATAAATGCAATTATTGATTTACGTAGCTCACGTTGATCATCTGAGTTTATATAAGGGTTGCGTTTGTCGTTTGTATTGTCATTCATTTTAATTAATACCTAAATCTTTGTTTTAGACATTAAAGGTTATGGTCCTATACCAGCCAAGCAGAGTTTATAGCTAATTTTGTATATATCATCAAAACTCTTATTCTTATATGAATTGGTGTTTGCTGAGAAAGTTTTATTGACAATTGCTTTAGCTTTTTCTGGCTCAGCTGCATCTTCTATTATCACAGTTAATGCCTGATCTTGATTATATCCATTATTTTTAAGCCGAATAGCCTGAGTAGTGACTACAGCTACTTCACCACACTCATATTGAATATCAGCGTTAACTGGATTATGCCAAACACCTAAAGCTATTAATGCTGATATTAATATTTTTATCACTTATATCTCCACTTATATAGGGAAATTTTAACAATTTGAAATATCGCTGGCGCGGCAGCTTCGGGTCGAATCAGGACTATACGAGCGCCAAAACCAGAACCAGCCAGAGCGTTTGTCGTTTTAAACGACATTTAACGCGTCAGCGTTCCCGCAGTAGGGCTCAAAGCACACAGCATCTTAGTCACTGCACGCTAAAAGCTCATTGCTTATGACTTCTAACTTGATAGGAGGTTATCTCTGGAGATAGCTCTGTCCAGATATTGCTAACCCACATACCTAACTCAAGCCTTATTTTAAAAAAATGGGTTTTTCCATTTTCTGCCACAAAATTATTAATTTCATCAATCACATTCATAGGGACCTGAGTGTAGATTTCATGCGAACCCGGTTCAACTTCAACCTTTAAAGGAGTTTCCGAAGTAACGTGCCCCAGAGGCTTCTTATCAAGAAAAACGGGGAATTCATCAGTAAATCCTTGTTCATGATAAATAATCAGAGTGGATTTATCGGTTGATATTGGATTCGGATCGATTGGGACAGTGATGATTGATCCGCATCCTGTCAGTAAGAAAAGGGTCA
Source organism: Methylomonas montana (assembly GCF_030490285.1). Taxonomy (NCBI): domain Bacteria; kingdom Pseudomonadati; phylum Pseudomonadota; class Gammaproteobacteria; order Methylococcales; family Methylococcaceae; genus Methylomonas; species Methylomonas montana. The sequence continues at coordinate 963,894 of NZ_CP129884.1, forward strand.
ACACTAACATTAAATTGCTGATATTCAAAAGCTACCTCGCCGGATTATCTTTATGTATGCATTTCGGTGGAATCTAGCAGATTCCGGTTACGAACCAATCCCATTGCAACGCAAACTAACCAATAAATTCGTCATAAAGTTTAGCCACCCGTTAAGATAAGACCAAATCAGACTGTTTATTAGTTATACTCAAAGGGTTTCTATAGAGCTACTTGCTGGATTTGAATTTTTTATGATCAAAACCGCTAACGTCAAATTCAAAAATTGGCGCTCCTTGTTGATAAATGTTTGTGGAAATACGCACTGTTTTTGATTTGGTCATGTTCTGGACAAATCGGCTATAGTTTTGGATAAATATGACTTCCGTGCTGTTATCGGCGGGACCTACAGCTGAATAGCTAGATGGCTTGTCCTCGTCGAATCTCACAAGCACAGAGCATTCCTCGTAGGAATGGCAAAGAATTTGTCCTTTTTCAATCCTAAACATAACGTCCTTTCCATGGCGAGGACTATCTCTCAGACTGAGGGCGGCGTGTTGTTCTCCAGAATAAGGAAAGTTGAACTCCACAGTGTTAGTGCTTAGGGTGTGAGCACGATATGTCGTACCTCCACTCATCTTATCCTTATCTTGTGAATATATCCATTGATTACCAATTGTTGGTTTGATGTCTGTTTCAGTCGTAGTAATTGGTTTTAACTCAACGGTTGGCTGTGCCTTACTGGAACTAGCGCTGTTTTTGGCTTTTTCTAACTCAAGTTGTGATTGAAGTTCCGCTATTTTTTTATTTGCTTCATCGAGCTCAGATTTTTGAGAGCAGGCTGACACTAAGAAGCCACATAGAGCTAGAAATGCGTGAATTCTAATATTATTTCTCTTGGTATTATTAACGCTCATAGACTTTACCGCCTGTCGATATGCTGTATAGCCATGAGCTATAAGGAAGCCTCAACAGTATCGATGATTTATCGATTACTGCACCCATAACCATTCCACGGCACAGCAAACTGACCCCACCTTGGATTCTTTCACACATTCCATCTGGACTATCAACGAACTCTGTTTTATTTAACCGGGTGATAATTACTGTTTGGCCTTCGGGCAGTGCACCAATGGGTGGAATGACATATATGGTAATTTGCGTGTAAATAGCACCTGCAATAATGGCAGCGAAAATTAGCACTATGGTGGAGTTTTTTTTCATGCTCTGGGAAACTTTTGTATATGCCTAATGATGTAATCTTGACCATTGAATCAAACTGAGCGATCTACAGCAAGACTAGCTCAAATTTTGTCTTACAGTTTGGCTAAACGGAAGCGAAGACGCTTGTAGCGAGCTGGAATTTTACACTTCACTATGAAGCTATTTGAGCACCAAAACTCGCTAGCGCAGTTGTCGTTTTAAACGACATTTGCAGCGGTTGTTTTTTCACGACAGGATTGCAGCACAGAGATAAATACTCGTGTAATACAACACAGGAGTATTTTTATGAAAAAACCATGCAAGCATTTGCGCACTACAAAAACCTTTCGCTTTTCGCCAACCCAAGCCCACAGTATTTTTGCCAAGGCACGCTACCTGAATCTGACTGAATCAGAATTTGTACGCATGGCATTGTTAGAAGCAATTGACCGAATTAAGCAGAACTGAGGTCTTTTTTAGTCAAATCCAATCAACATTTCTCCATGAAACGGACGGTCGTGAAGGGCAAAAATTGGCCGGGTCGAGCCAAAGAGGACGAAAGGTTGCTTGCCGAAAAGCTGCCATTCGCTGAACTTAGGGGTCGAAAATTTCGCCAGCATCCTAAACGGCCGGTTTTGGCCGATTGGTGAGGTTGCCAGTGGCTGCTTTATAGTCCTCCAGTCGCAGAATCTGCATTTGGCTGACTGGCCGGTTTGGAGAAGCTCGACAGATCGCTAGGGGTCGAAACAAGACGATCATGTTCCAACCAAACCAGGAGTTATCCGAGAGTTGAATGCTAGCCATTGGGTTAGGCTCAAGTATAAGGCCTATCGGGCTTCTTCCAACCTCATCTTGCAAATAACCAAACTTTTTAGTTTTCCCATTACAGTCATATTTAATGCATGGGCTAACAACAGCCGGCCGCCGCCGTGGTAACTCTGACTCTGCTCAGTGCCGATTGGTCCATTTAAATAGCCAAAAGCCGGCAAACATCGCTGCGACAAACGCGTAGTTGCCGAGTACGCCCGCTGTCAAACCCACCAGTGCCGGGCCGGGACAAAAGCCGGACAAGCCCCAACCGATGCCGAATATCGCTGCGCCGGCTATTAAGCGCGCATCGACTCCAGACGGCGCAGTAGCCGAGGTTTCCTGTTCCCGGTCCGCCGCATCGTTATTGCGATGCATCCAATAGCGGGCGCCGCCCAGTGTCAGCAAGGCGCTGGCCATCACCAGGGCCAGGCTAGGGTCCCAGTTCCCGGCTACGTCCAGGAAAGCCAGCACCTTGGCCGGATTGGTCATGCCGGCGACGATCAAGCCAATGCCGAACAGCAGGCCGTAAGCAAATAAATAGACGGTGTTTTTCATTTCGTTTCCCGGTTCAAAGCAGATGGCGGACCACAAACACCGTCAGACCGCCGGTGAGCATGAAAGTCAGCGTCGCGACGATTGAGCGCAAGGACAGCCGGGCGATGCCGCAGACGCCGTGGCCGCTGGTGCAGCCGCCGCCGAGCCGGGTGCCGTAGCCGACCAGCAGGCCGGCAAGCGCCAGCCAAATGGGCGAAGCATCCAGCTCCAGCGCGATGTCGGTGCCGCTCAGGCGATACAGCGGCGCGCTGGCCAACAGGCCGGCCAGAAACCAGCCGCGCCATCTGCTGCCCGATTGCCAGGGTGGTAACAGCCCGGCGGCAATGCCGGAGATGCCGGCGGTATGTTTATGGGTAAACAGCAATAAGGCTGCGGATAGCCCGATCAGCGCACCGCCCGCCAACGCGGATAATATCGTCAAAGCATTCATACTTTCGTCTTGCCAAAAAGCGGGTATTGAATCAGAAACGCCGCGACCAAGCGAATTGCAATGAAAATTGCGTCATCGACAGATCGATGGATTGACCGGGACTCAACGGGTTAGCGCCGGTAATGGTTTTTTGCGGCGAATACATAAAGGCAAAGCTCAAGTCGTCTTGTTTGCTCAACGCGTGACTAAAGCCGCCGGTCAGATGCCATTCCTGCACGCCCGGCGCCAATATGTTGAATAACACTTCCGAACCTTCGATCGGCTGTTGGCCGTAGCTAAACCCACCGCGCCAGGTCCATTGATCGTTTTGTTTCCATTGCCCGCCGAATTTGTAGATGGTCATGTCGTTCCAGCCAAAGCCCGGCCCCAAGCCGTTGCCCAGGCTGCCAGGCGTCAGCGGTTGCAGGGTGTTGCCGACCGATTTGATCTCGCTGTAACGGATATGCTCGATATCGAAGTTGGTGGTGATCTCGCGGTTGACATCCCAGGATAGGCCGACGTTGAAGCTGTCGGGAATATCGAAGCCGCCTTGCTGTGCGAACAAGCCGGCGTAACGTTCAAAGTCGGACATATAAATCCGGCTTTTGTAAGACGCGCCCAAGCGCAAGCCGGGTATCAATTCCGCCTGACCGCCGATTCTAAAGCCGGCGCCGAACGAGTAATCGCGGCCTTTATCGGAAAGGTGATTAGGGTCGCTGGAAAAGGGCGCAAACGATCCGATGCCTCGTGCTTTAAAGGTCTGAGCGGCAAAAATCGGCGAAATCCCCACGGAATAACGGCCATGATCGAAAGAGCGAGCATAGGTGCCGACCAGAAAAGCCTGGGCCATATCGATGCCGGCTCGGCCGGCGCAGAACACACCGGGCTGCCCGCCGCAATAAGGCGAGGCGTTATTGACTTGTCGCCAATCGGTGTTCATGCCGCCGTTGCCATACAGCGTCAGGCCGATGGTTTGCTGGTCGTCCAGTTTATGACTCCAGCCTAGCGTGCCAATCGGGAAGAAATTGCTTTCGCTTTCCTGTGTGCCTGGGCCGAGGTCGAAGGACTGTTGGGAGAACGCGGGGGTGCCGCTGACCCGATATTCGCGAAAAGGCGCGAATAATTCGGCTTCGATATCCAGCCGGTTGCCGACGTAAGCCAGGCCGGCCGGATTGACCGCGGCGGCGATCGCATCTTGCGAAAACGCCGTGCTGGCGCCGGCCATGGCCTTGCTACGGGCGCCGTATCCGTGCGCGAAATAACCGTTGGTAGCGCTAGCCAGGGAGGGGGTGAGCGAGATGATTGCGAATGCGCCGCTTAACAAAAACGGTTTATTTCGATAAGACATAGTCCATTCCATGTGGTGAAAGATACGAGGAATGGTAGCGAGGGGTGGGTATATTAGAAAACGACATTATTCGAAATGAGCATCGAATATTGGCATAAGCGGCCTAAAACCGCCGATTTCGTACGCTTGACAAGCGCTCGATAAATCGCCGAATATAACGCCTGAAAACGCTAGCAAATGTGTAGGAGTTTTAGGAAACGATGTTTTTCGATTAGCCAATCTGATAATGGCATAAGCCAACAGCGGGGTTCTTGACAGAACCCGGCGCGGCAAAGTACTTTAACGTAAAGCATCAAGCTGACCGGACAACCGGAAGCCAGTGCGCCCGTAAGGGCCACTGGCTTTTTTTTGGCCTAAACAAAACCAACACACGGAGCACAACGGACATGGCACATTGGTATCCCGATAATTCACAGTCCATCGGCAACACGCCTTTGGTACGACTCAACCGCATTACCGAAGGGGCGCAGGCGACTATCTTGGCCAAGATCGAAGGCCGCAATCCGGCGTATTCGGTGAAATGCCGAATCGGCGCGGCGATGATCAACGACGCCCAGAGCAAGGGCTTGCTCATCGAAGGCAAGGAACTGATAGAGCCGACCAGCGGCAATACCGGCATTGCGCTGGCTTTTGTCGCGGCGGCGCGCGGCATTCCGCTGACCTTGACCATGCCCGAAACGATGAGTGTGGAGCGCCGCAAATTATTGGTGGCATACGGCGCCAAGCTAGTACTGACCGAGGGGGCCAAAGGCATGAAAGGCGCTATCGCCAAAGCCGAGGAAATCGCCGCGGCCGAGCCGGATCGCTATGTATTGCTGCAACAGTTCAAAAATCCGGCCAACCCGGCGATTCACGAGCTGACCACCGGTCCGGAAATCTGGGCCGATAGCGACGGCGCCATCGACATCCTGGTGTCCGGCGTCGGCACCGGCGGCACCATTACCGGGATATCGAGATACATCAAGTTAAAGCAGGGCAAACCCATCGTTTCGATCGCGGTCGAGCCGGAAGCCAGCCCGATTTTGAGCCAATTTCGGGCCGGCGCGGAATTGCAACCGGCGCCGCACAAGATTCAAGGCATAGGCGCGGGCTTTGTGCCGGATGTGCTGGATTTGTCCCTGGTCGATCAAATCGAGCTGGTCGGCAACGACGAAGCCATCGATTACGCTCGCCGGCTGGCGCGCGAGGAAGGCATTTTGGCGGGTATTTCCTGCGGAGCGGCCGTGGCCGTGGCGGTGCGGGTCGCCAAGCGGCCGGAAAATGTCGGCAAGACCATCGTGGTGATATTGCCGGATTCCGGCGAGCGTTATCTCAGCTCGGCGCTGTTCGAAGGTTTGTTCGATGCCCAGGGTTTGCCGGCATGAGTTCGGTAGAAAACGGCCATCGTTGGGGGGTGGACGAACTGGTCGCGCAATTGCGCGAACTGCGTCTGCAATCCCTGGAAAACCGGCATCGCCGCGAGCATCCGCCCAAGCTGCCATCGCGTAAGGTGTTAAGCCATATTGTCGATAACATCGGCGCGGTGCTGTTTCCCAACCGCTTGGGGCAGCCCGATCTGACCGACGAAGGCATCGATTATTTCGTCGGCCACACCTTGGATAGCGTGTTGCGCGAGCTGCATAGACAGATACGTTTGGAGCTGCAATTCATCGCCGAGCAGCAAGATTTAACGGTCGATAGCGATGGCCGGGCCACCGAGATTGTCCGGCAATTCGCCGCGCGGCTGCCCGCGGTTAGAGCCTTGATCGACAGCGATATTCAGGCCGCTTACGAAGGCGATCCGGCGGCCAGAAGTTCCGATGAAGTCTTGGTGTGTTATCCGGGAATAACCGCTGTGATCCATTATCGTTTGGCGCATGTACTGTACTCGCTGGGCGTGCCCTTGGTGGCGCGGGTCATCAGCGAGGTCGCCCATTCGGCTACCGGCATCGACATCCACCCCGGCGCGCAAATCGGCGACAGCTTTTTTATCGATCACGGCACCGGCGTGGTGATCGGCGAAACGGCGGTGATCGGCCGCCGCGTCAGACTGTATCAAGCGGTGACGCTGGGCGCCAAGCGTTTTGCCAAGGACGACAACGGCATGCTGGTCAAAGGCAACGAGCGGCATCCCATCGTCGAGGACGACGTGGTGATTTACGCCGGCGCCACGATTTTAGGCCGGATCACTATCGGACACGGCTCGACGATAGGCGGCAATGTCTGGCTGACCCATAACGTCCCGCCCGACAGCTTGGTCAGCCAGGGCCAAAATCGCACCGAGGTCTTCGCTGGCGGAGGAGGGATTTAGCAGACAGAAAACGAAAAATACAGACGTTTTTGTGAACCGATTTAAAGCAATGCGTCGCGATAGAGTCGCGATTAAAAACACCATCCACTTAATAAAGGAAGATCACCATGACCGAAACCGACATTCACCAAGCCCATACCGCGTTAGGCGACGTCGCCGCACGTACCTTATCGAACGCCACCAAAACCGTGCCCATGATGGGCACCATCACCCCGCGCTGGCTGGTGCACCTGTTGCAATGGGTGCCGGTCGAAGCGGGTATTTATCGGGTCAACAAAGTTAAAAGCGAAACCAGCATCACCGTCGATTGCTCCAGCCTGGACGAAAAAGTACTGCCGCAAACCTTCGTCGATTACGAGGAATGGGGCCGCGAATACCGTTTGAACGCGGTCAACACCGTGTTGGACGTTCACACCCGCGTGGCCGACTTGTACAGCAGTCCCTACAACCAAATCCACGAGCAGTTGCGTCTGACCATCGAAACCGTGAAAGAACGCCAAGAAAGCGAGTTGATTAACAACGCCGAATACGGTTTGTTGAACAATGTCGCGCCAGCGCAAAAAGTGCAAACCCGCAAAGGTTCGCCGACTCCGGACGATCTGGACGAACTGATCGCCCGCGTTTGGAAAGAGCCGGGCTTCTTCCTGGCGCATCCGCGTGCCATCGCCGCCTTCGGCCGCGAAGCGACTCGCCGCGGTACGCCTCCGCCCACCATTTCGCTGTTCGGTTCGCAGTTTTTGACCTGGCGCGGCTTGCCTTTGATTCCGACCGACAAACTGAAAATCGTCAATGGCAAAACCAATATCCTGCTGCTGCGCACCGGCGAAAGCCGTCAAGGCGTGGTCGGTTTGTATCAACCAAACTTGACCGACGAGTTGAGCATGGGCTTGTCGGTGCGTTTCATGGGCATCAACCATAAAGCCATCGCCTCCTATCTGGTATCGCTGTATTGCTCGCTGGCGGTGTTGACCGAGGACGCCATCGGCGTATTGGAGAACGTCGAAATAGGCAACTACTATGACTACCAATAACGCCGATTTGTCCGGATTGGCGCAACAGGCGCTGAGCGGCGGCGGTGTGCCGGCCGACTTGCCGGATGCCGCCGAGCTGACCCGCCTGGCGAATCAGTTTTTTCGGGAAGTGCCGAATGGCGGCGAGGCGATTGATACGGTGCCGGTTTCGGCGGCGACATCCGTGCCTATTCACACGGTACCGGCTGGCTTTAATTCGCGGCCCGGCATCGACGATACGTCGATTTCAGCCTTGGTGCAACGTAGTGTCGGCTTGCCAGGCGCCAGCGATTTGCAAAAATCGCTGGCATCACCGCTGGGTGGCAAACAACCATCCACGACGGGCGGTTCGTCGTTTTATTTTTTGAACGAAGTGTCGGCATTGGCTAAGGAGGCTCAGTTACCAGGGCTGGTTGCCGCGCATCCGCCGTTTGATGTGCATGCCGTGCGCCGGGATTTCCCAATTCTACAGGAACGCGTCAACGGCTATCCGTTGGCCTGGCTGGATAACGCTGCCACCACCCAGAAACCGCAGGTAGTGATCGACCGGATTTCCGAGTTTTACCAACACGAAAACTCCAATATCCATAGAGCCGCGCATGAATTGGCGGCGCGGGCTACCGACGCTTACGAAGGCGCCCGCGACATCGTCGCCCGTTTCATCAATGCCTCGTCGTCCAGCGAAGTGGTGTTTGTACGTGGCGCCACCGAAGCGATCAATCTGGTGGCAAAAAGCTGGGGCAAACAAAACATAGGCGAAGGCGACGAAATTATCGTCAGCTGGCTGGAGCATCACGCCAACATCGTGCCTTGGCAACAGCTTTGCGCCGAAACCGGTGCGCTGCTACGGGTAATCCCGGTCGACGATAACGGGCAGGTGATTCTGGCCGAGTATCAAAAACTGTTGAACAGCCGCACCAAGCTGGTGTCGTTTACCCAGGTTTCCAATGCGCTGGGTACCGTGACGCCGGCGCAGGAAATGATCGAACTGGCGCACCGGGCCGGTGCCAAGGTATTGCTGGACGGCGCCCAATCGGTGTCGCATTTGCGGGTCGATGTGCAGGCCTTGGATTGCGACTGGCTGGCGTTTTCGGGTCACAAAATCTTCGGCCCTACCGGTATCGGTGTGCTGTACGGCAAGGCCGATGTGTTGGAAGCGACCCAACCCTGGCAGGGTGGCGGTAATATGATCGAGGACGTGACTTTCGAGAAAACCAGTTACCAACCGGCGCCGGCCAGGTTCGAAGCCGGTACCGGCAATATTGCCGATGCGGTGGGTTTGGGGGCGGCTTTGGAATATCTGAGCAAACTGGGTATCGAAAACGTCGCCCGTTACGAGCACGAACTGCTGGAGTACGGCATGCACGTGTTGAGAGCCATTCCCGGCGTGCGCTTGATCGGCACTGCGCCGGACAAGACCAGCGTGCTGTCTTTCGTATTGGCCGGGCATAGTACCCAAGATGTTGGTACGGCTTTAAATCAGGCTGGTATCGCGGTACGTTCCGGCCATCATTGCGCTCAGCCTATCCTGCGCCGTTTCGGACTGGAGGCCACGGTGCGGCCGTCGCTGGCGTTTTACAACACCTACGAGGAAATCGACCGGGTGGCGGCTGTATTGAAACGCTTGCAGTGCAGCAAACGTAGTTTTTAGCGCTTAAATGAAGTAGGCGCTCTTTCCGAGTTTTCGGGAAGAGCGCTGAGATTTCTTCTTAGGACTTCTTTAGCAACGGTTTTTTGCTACCTGCTTTGTAATCGTTCCGTCCTCTGTGTCGGTGCATTAATGTCGGTAGTGGGCCTCTCGACTTGGCCGGGTATTTTGGGTGTGGTCGGCTGCTGCCAACAATGGCTGTTCGAAATATGCCCCTTCTACCAGGTCGAAGCCGGTTTGTCTGGCTAACGCGGCGCTTCGTCTATCCTCGATGTCAAGCATGATGCTACGGCCGGCAACCGAATCGACTAGGCTGTTCAACTGCTGCAATTTTTCCGGCAGTTTGTTGTCGCGAATCCGCTCCAGATGTTGGGTCGACAGTCCGACAAAATCCGGCGCGGCTCTGGCAATCAATTCGATAGCCGGCTTTTCCAATGTGTGATAGTCAAACTTCAATGCCAGCCGGTAGCCACGGCGTTGATAGTTTTGCAAGCCTTTCAATAAGGTCTGGTAATAGCGGGCGTAAATTCTGTTAACGGTCATGGTAATCGCTACATTGCGGGTTTGCAGACCGCATTTGACGATGACCTCTTCAAAATAGGCGCCATGATCTTCCTTGACCCCGAGAATGTGGCGCGGATCGACTTCCAGAAATAACACCTCATCCAGATGAGCTTGCGGCAAATAATTAAGCATATGCACGGCTCGCGATAAGCGATCGAAATTAATAATCGATTCTGGCTGAGTATTTTGCTCGGGCGGCAAAGCCAATAGATTTTCCAGTTCCTGATTTTGTAGGGGTTGTGCAGTATGGGGCGCCACGCTGAGATGTGCGGCGTGGCCGACCAGGTGTGCGCTGCGTAGGGTTTCGCGGATCGGTTTCAGGGTACTGCCGATGCAGATCGGTCCAAACAGCGCGTGTACGCCGCCGTCGCGCAAAATAAAAGGCCTGAAACCGCTGTTGTGCTCTTGCTCTAGTCTATCGTTGAAGTATTCTACTAATTGCTGCAAAGGCATCGGTTTAACTCCTGTAAAAAACGTTTGCTAGTGAAGGGGAGACAGCTTTTGGCTAGCCTTGAAGTGAAGATGGGTCATTACAGCGGGCGTGGTTGCGCCGAAAAAAGGCGGGGTCGACCCCGCCATCAAAACGTCCCTGTCGCTAGGAGGAGGTTTGCCCATCGCTAAAACACTGACGAGTCTCCAATCGAATTGTCATATTAGAGACATAAATCGCCAAAATAAAACGATATAATGTGATTTTTATATCGAAAGAATAGATTTCGATTGCGGCATTGAATGACAGTGCGGATAGGATATTGAAATCTTTCTGCGGATTGCCCTTTTTCAGGAACAACACCATGAATCTTAACCAGCTGGAATTGCTGCGCACTTTGCAGGAAACCGACTTCAATCTGAGCAAGGCCGCGGAGAAAATGCATGTGGTGCAATCGGCGGTGAGCCGGCAATTACAGCTGTTCGAAGCGGAATTGGGATCGCCGTTGTTCGTGCGGCAAGGCAAGAAGTTAATCGGTTTGACGCCGCTCGGCGAGAAGATCATGGAAGAGGTCGATCTGATCAATCAGGCCAAAAAAAATATACAGTTGATCGCCGACGATTTTCTGGATAACAGCAACGGCACTTTGCATATCGCCACTACGCACACCCAAGCCAAATATCTGTTGCCGGGGCCAATAGCCAAGTTTCGGCAGAAATATCCCGGTATCAAAATCTATATGGTGCAATCGTCGCCGGATAATCTGATCAATCTGCTGCATCGCCATCAGGCTGACATCGCCATCTGCACCGAAAAGCTCGATGAAGACGATACGCTGGTCGTTAAGCCCTGCTATCAATGGCATCACATCGCCATAGTTCCCGCGGGGCACCCGCTGGCCGAGGGCGAAATCACCTTGCAACGCTTGTCGGCCCAGCCTATCTTGACGTACACACCCGGATTTACCGGTCGCACCACGATAGAAAAAGCGTTTCATAATGCTCATTTGCCGTTGGATATTACGCTGGCGGCAGCTGACTCCGATGTGATCAAAACCTATGTGCGCTTGGGCATGGGCGTGGGGATTATCGCCGGCACCTCTTACGAATCCAACAAGGATAGCGATTTGGTGGCCAGGGATCTGGCCGGTTTGATCCCCAGTTCCACCACCAAAATCGCTTATCTGAAGCAATTGTATGTGCCGAATTATTGCCGCTATTTCATCGACGAATTGCTAGCGGAAGCTGCCCGGAAAAAGTCCGTATAGTATGGAGCGGGCCGATTAGTGCCTCGGCGGTCACGAGGCACGCAAACGTCGCTTGGTGAATGAATGGGGTGACATAGCCCGGTTTTGCTGTGCTATTTAACACAGATTAATAAATTCAGGTTGGTGGGTATCTTTGCTAATTTCTCAGCCTGTTGATTAAACGAACATTTCCGGTTGCGGCTCTAATTTTGCTGGTAGGTGTCCGGTCGACACGTCGATATGGAAACCATCAAACCAGCACGCTATGTCATTTCAAGCCCACCAATCACTACAAGAGTTATACCTCGACTGTCGCGGCGAGCTGGAAGCCGTGTTGTTTTCGCGGCTGCGCTGCCGGGAAACGGCGGCGGATATATGTCAGGAAGCTTTTCTGCGCCTGTGCCGGTCCGGCGATCTTGGCAGTGTCGGCAACCTCAAGGCCTATTTGTTCCGCACCGCGCTGAATCTGCTGCTCGATCATTATCGTCGTCAAACCCGGCGAGAAACCACGACCGTCGAATGGATAGACGACGCGCCGCTGGAAGCGGAAGACCAGCGTTGTGCGGAAACCGTGGCTTTGGGCGAGCAAGAGTTGGATAGGCTGATCGACAGCTTGGCGGCCTTGTCGCCGTTGTGTCAGCGTATCTTTTATCTGAATCGTTTCGAAGGCTTGAAACAACGGGAAATCGCCGAAACGCTGAATGTCTCCACCCGTACCGTGGAAGAAAACATCAAACGGGCCTTGTTGCATTGCGCCAAGACTCTGAACCAAGCCTAGCGCCGTATGTGGTTTAGGCTGCGGGCCTCGTCTATGATATATCCCTTTCGTTTCTCAATCAGGATTTAGCCATGCCCATCGAACCGACGCCAGACGATGCCGAGCGTTTGCTGGAACAAGCCTGTGGCTGGTTGAGCAAAATGCATTCCGGCGATTTTTCCATGGCGGAGCAACAGCGATTATTGGCTTGGCGCGCGGCCGATCCGGCCCACGACGAAGCTTGGCAAAAGGCGCAAGCGCTATGGCAAGGCTTGGAGCGTTTGCGCGGCAGAACCATACCCGGCGCTGAGCCGCTATTGCAGGAGCGCTACCGCAATTCGCAATCCCACGCTGTAGCAAAGCCGCGTTATCGGCGTCGTTTTTTGCCGTTGGCGGTCGCCTGTAGCGCCGTGTTGGCGGTGACTTTGGCGGTATTGTGTCCGCCGCAGGTATGGCGAGCCGACTATCTGACCGGCAAGGGCGAGCAGCGTAGCGTGACATTAGCCGACGGCTCGCGGGTTATCCTTAACACTTCGACCGCACTGAGGATCCACTTCGATGATAGTGTGCGTCGGGTGGAATTGTTGGCGGGCGAAGCGTTTTTCGAAGTGGCTAAAAATCCGCAACGGCCTTTCGTGGTGAGCGCGGACGGTAGCGAAGTCCGGGCGATTGGCACCGCTTTCGATGTGCGGCTTCAGTCCGGGCAAGCTCGGGTCGAACTGGTCGAAGGCATCGTCGAAATTCAGGATGCACAGCGCCAACACCGTGAACGCCTGACTGCCGGACAATCTGTGGCTATCGGCTCCGACAGTATCGCTCTGCAAAGCGTAAACCGGCCGGAAAGCATGGCACTCTGGCGCGACGGTTACCTGCAATTCGACGGCTTGCCGCTGCATGAAGCCGTCGCCCAAATCAATCAATACCGGCCCGGACGAGTAGTGTTGCTGAATAAGGCGCTGGCCGACAAGCGGATCAGCGGCCTGTTTCGTTTGGATGCGCTGGATCAAGCCATCGCCAGCCTCAAAGCCGCCGTGCCGGAGTTGCAGACTGTCAGCATCACGCCCTATTTGGTGGTGTTGCGTTAACGCCGCCATTTCGATTTTGCATTGCCGATTTCTGGGGATGGGGAAATTCGATTACTAGCTTGATGTGGGTTTTTAATAAGTTTCCGTCTTAACTAACACCAGCCCAAATGCTGCCGTGTAATCAGATCGAAACCAGGAGAATCCATGTCCAACGCAAAGTATTGCAAACCTTTCTCAGCCGGCAAGGGCCGGCGCCATATCGCCAAAGCCGCATTGCTGGCGGCGATGATTACTCAAACCGCCCACGGCGAAGCCGTCAATGGCAAACAACATTTCGACATCCCTGCCCAGTCGCTGAATCAGGCGCTGTTGATGTTCGGCAGGCAAAGCCAGCAACAGCTGATGTACGGCACCGACATTGCCGATAATCTGCGAAGTCACGGTTTGCAAGGCGATTACACCGCCGGCGAAGCGATCAAAATCTTATTGGGCGATGCGCCGTTACAAGCCGTGACGACCGGCGAAGGGGCCATCACCTTGCAGCCGCGGGCGGCGGAACTGCACAACAATCTTGGGCCGCAGACCATGCCGGCGGTACAGGTGGTCGGCAAGGCGGTTTATGATTCAACGGATCCGTATAACTCGGATTACCGTTTGCCCAACGCCACTACCGGCACCAAGACTGATACACCGATTATGGAAACGCCGTTCTCGGTGCAGGTAGTGACCAAGCAAGTATTGCAAGACCAACAAGTGACACGTATCGACAAAGCGGTGCAAAACGTTAGCGGGGTGTCTCAGGGCGCAATTGGTCAAGGCTCGATAGATGGATACCAAATTCGCGGATTTCAAAACAACATTACCTATCGCGACGGTGTGTTGATTCCGAGCATTATCGGCGGAAGCGCAGCTACTAAGCGCGATACTACCAATCTTGAACGTATAGAGGTGCTGAAGGGGCCAGGGTCTATTTTGTTTGGGCGGGCCGAACCTGGCGGGATTGTCAATCTAGTTACGAAACAACCGTTGGCAACCCCTTACTATGCTCTCCAGCAGCAATTTGGGTCTTATGATTTTTATCGGACTACGTTAGATGCGACAGCACCAATTACTAAGGATGATACGCTCCTTTATAGACTTAACATGTCCTATGAAAACGCTGGCTCTTTCCGAGATTTTATCGAAGGGGAACGGGTTTTTGTCGCCCCGGTTCTCAAGTGGAATATTAGCCCGAGAACCCAAGCAACCTTTGAAGTCGAATATCAACACTTCAACGATAAGCCAGACCCAGGTGTTGCTCCGATGGGTAATCGTCCGGCACCTATACCGATAGATCGAGCCTTACATGAGCCATTAAACAACAAAAACGCCGGCGACAGAGTGTTGGCTGGCGTGAATTGGTCTCATGAGTTTAATGATAATTGGAAACTTAGCCATAAATTTTCCTCTGAGTTTATGGATAAAGAAAGTAAGACATTAAACTTTGGTGCCGCAGAGGTCGATGGTTCAATAACTCGGCGATACAACAACGGTAGAGCACAGTCACAACGTTACTTTACATCGCTTAATTTGTTAGGGAATATTGAAACCGGCCTTATTAAGCATAAGCTGTTGTTTGGCTACGATTATTTTACTATTGACGATCAAGTGACGGACAAATTCGGTGGAACAGCCCCCGCGTTTAATATTTACAATCCGGTTTATCTAACAGCTCAACCAATATTATCGCCAAGGGACGGAAGCAATTTCTCACAATCCTGGCACGGAATGTATTTTCAAGATCAAATGGAACTTCCATACCATTTTCATGCGTTAGGAGGATTTCGTTATGACAACGTCGAAGGTATAAATAACCTTTTGGGCAAGGTCACGGAATCCGTTGACCATATTAGTCCGCGTGGTGGCTTGTTATGGCAGCCGGCAAAATGGCTATCACTCTACGGAAGCTATACCGAAAATTTTGGTGGAACCAACAGTTTATTCAATACGGATGGGACAACTTTGCCGCCGGAATCAGCTCAACAATGGGAAACAGGTTTTAAAACCGAATTTTGGGATGGAAAACTTACAACAACATTATCTTATTTTGAATTAACTAAGCAAAATCTCTGGACTGCAATTCCAAATGACCCTAATGGAAATGGTCGTGCAATTGGCGAAGCAAAAAGTAAGGGTATTGAATTTGATGCCACTGGCCAAATCGTGCCAGGTTGGAACGTTATCGCAACCTACGCTTATACGCCATTTGCAAAAGTCACCAAAGATGTAGGTTATGACGGAAGCTTAGGAAATCAAGGAAATCGACTGTTTTTAGCTCCAACACATTCCGGAAGCTTTTGGAGTACTTACGAATTTCAAGAAAGCGTGTTACGCGGACTTAAAATTGGAGCTGGGGCACTCGCACAAGGCCAAAAAGAGGGGGACGCTGAAAATACTTATCAGTTGCCTGGCTTTGTGACAGCAAATCTAATGGCAAGTTACCAAATGAAAGTGGGGGCAACAAAAGTAACCACGCAATTCAATATTGATAATTTGCTGGATAAAAACTATTACGCAGGTACTAACAGCGCAAATTTTATCACCATCGGAACACCCCGAACTTTTATGGGATCGGTTCGAGTAGAGTTTTAACCAACCAATTGCCAATACAATCATGCCTTAAATAGAAGGGAAATTTTCAGGCTTAATCTGTGAATTTAGTTAAATGGCTGAAATGGAACTGACACGCAAAAATCGCCGTAAACTCTGGCTAAAACTACATTTGTATCTTGGCCTAGTTGCGGGGGCGATCTTTGTAATTATTGGCTTAACTGGAAGTTTGTTAGCATTTGAACTTCCATTAGACGAGTGGCTCAATTCTAAACTTATGACCGTTTCCATTGAAACCGGGCGAGAAAGTTACCAGCCAATCGATAAGATTGTCGCATCGGGTATTGGTACCTTGCCGAGCGTTGGCAAAGCGATAAGCCTTGATTTCCCGCGACGCGACGGACTTGCGTTTGCACTGTGGTTTGAACAGCCATCACCCAATGCAAGCTATCTGGAAAGGCATCAAATTTTTATCAATCCCTATACGGCAGAAGTAACTGGGCAGCGTCTACTAATCGATTTTGAACGGATATGGCGTGATCCGTTTAAGGATTTTATTTTGCGCTTGCATTATTCATTGGGTCTGGCGAAAGCAGGGATGAATATCGTGGGTTTTATAGGCTTGGGTCTATTGTTTTCTGTTTTGACAGGCTTAATTTTGTGGTGGCCCACCCCCGGTAAACTTAAAAACGCACTGACAATCAAGAAAAACGCGAGCGTTGAACGATTAACTTTCGATTTGCATAAGACTTTTGGTTTTTATAGCGTAATTGTTCTTCTTTTTTTGATTTTATCGGGTGTGTATTTAATTTTTCCGGAATACGGTCGCGGCTTGATAAGTGTATTTTCCCCGGTTTCTCCGGCGTGGCCCAACATTCAGAGTGTTTTGCCAGAGCATAATCAAGTACCAATCAGTTTTTCTCGAGTTTTAGAGGTCACCGACATGCGTTACCCTGATGGGGAATATCGGCGAATTGATTTTCCGCAAGATAAGCAAGGTGTGTATCTGGTAAGTAAGCGAGAATTTGACGAACCCAATCAAAAGCATTCGTTTCGACGCCTTTGGATCGATCAATATAATGGCAAAATTCTGCATGCTCAGGATGGAACAAACCGCAGCGCCGGAGATGCGTTTGTCGAATGGCTTTACCCTTTACATACCGGTGAGGCATTCGGCTTAACCGGACAGGTAATCATTCTAATAATGGGCTTGGTGCCCTTGTCGCTGTATGTCACTGGTGTAATACGTTGGCTGCAGAAACGCCGCGTCAAGCGCTTGGAGGGAACTCGGTAAGTTGGGTTTGCGTAGGTTGGGGTGAGGCACGAACCCCAACATTGATGGCCTTCAAGTGATCAATGACTTTATTGTGTCGTTGCCAATGAAGTGCTGGTAGTTTTATGGTTGTCGTGTTGGGGTTCCTGTCGTCACCCCAACCTACGCTGTTGGCGGAAGCTGTGCGGAAAAGCCGGGAAAGAGACGAAAGTCCGGAAACCAAGCCATGGAATTCTGATTACGCATTTTGCATGTCGAGCAGTTTACTAAACACGGTAAGTTGGGCTTGCGTAGGTTGGGGTGAGGCACGAACCCCAACATTGATGGCATTCAAATGACCAATGACTTTTTTGTTGCGTTGCCGATGGTGTGCTGGTGGTTTTATAGCTGTCGTGTCGGGGTTCCTATCGTATCGGCAAGCGTTCCCGGCATTGCCCTACCTGCTGCATGACTCACGGGGATATGAGGAATGCAGATATTGCAGGAGCAAATGTCTGTCCATGCACCCGACCCCAACCCTGTTGATAGCAATCCATGGCGTCCAATTTCGGGACGGTTAGGCTGTGTCGGGCCTGATTTTCGCTGGGAGACCTGGGCTTCAAGCCTTGTAGCCTGGCGTGAATGGTGTTTTGCGGTTCGCGAAAGCTTCGTTGGCTTGAGCGTAAACCAAAACGCCTTGCCTGTAAGGTTTTTAGTTTGATTCGCAAGGCTATGGTGGCTCGGTCCCAAGCCTAAAAGCCAGGCGAGGATAGCAAAACACCGCGTGCGCAAGCTTAATTGCCTTGCGCGCGAGGCTTTGAGCTTAATTCGCAAGGCTATGCAGGTTCACTCGCGAGCCTTAAAGCCTGGCGAGGATAGCGAAAAACTTTGTGCGCAAGTCTAAATGCCTTGCGGGTAAGGCTAAAAGCCGAAGCGGAATACCAATGTGCATCGGCGAGTAGATCACGTTGGGTAAATCCCTTGCGCCATGAATGACGCGAACTATCTGCACGCCATCGGTTAGGGTTCTGTGAAGGATAAGGTATTTGCCCGATATAAAATACCGTAGCTCTGGTGCAATATCCGGGCGTTAGCGACCCATCTGCGGATTGTCCGCCAGCATGATGAAACGATGTTCCATGTCATCCAATACTCTATCAGCCGCAGGGGAATTGTCTTGGGCAATGTAGAGCCATATTTCAATTAAATCCTCTTCGGATTGAGCCGTACGCTACCCATGGATAGTTTGCCGAACTATTCAGTGGATGATGCAAGGCGTTTTCTGGCTTCCATTTTAATGGCATCCATATCGGTAAATTTTCCAGAGCCACTATCAATACCTGCCTGCCAAAGACTTTTCAGAACTTGAAGTTCACTTTGCTGCAATGACCGATTAGTTTTCCAGTCACGCAATGCTTCACGGATGAGTTCGCTGGAACTGGCGTATGCACCACTTTCAACACATTGCCGCACAATAGCAGCCATTTCGGGTGTTAGAGCGATAGATGTTTTTTCGAGGTTGGTCATGTTTATTACCTCTAGGGATGTTGGTAGTAATGTTTCACACTATCCGCAAATCATTCTTGAGCACCTTCCGATTTTGGGTTCCGGTCGGCAACCTACGCTCTGTTGGCTAGATCCATACGCTGATTCCTCGCAAGTTTGGATGGTGCGAATAGTCCAAGCCCTTAATAGATCGCGTTTTAGCAAATTCCCTTTGGGCTTCTTACGAATTTACTCTGCTACGGATGTTAGACCCTAACCGAATTGCCATCAAAGTTTAAGACTGGCTTTTACATACAACACAGCCAACAGCAAATACACCACAAAACTCAAACCCAATAGCCAGGGCTTGCCTTTAGGCCTAGCCCACGCCGGCAGATGCGGCGGCAGCATTTTGTGGTTGATCAAATACAACGCTACCGGAAACATTATGGTGCCGCCGAAGCCGATGATGGCGCTGGTCAGAATCAGCGGGCCGGGGGCGTCGAGTTGCATGGTCAGCGAGGTGATGACGGTCAGTAAGCCCAGGAAAATGTAATACCAGCGCCGGGCGGGCAGGCGGCGACTTTTCGGAAACAAGGTCATTACAATGTCGGTCTGAATTCGGCTCACCGCGTCGGCGGTGGCCAGCCAGGTGTCGGTCAGGAAGGCTGCGGCGACGACTAGAAACAATAAGCGGCCTATCTCACCCCAACTCACCGCGAAGAACTGGCTTTGCACCACGGCCAGTTCGTACTCCTGCGGCAGCAAGCCTTTGGGAAACAGCAAAGCATAAGCCAGCAAGCAGGTCATCAAGGTGGTGAACAGATTGCCGACGATACCGACCATAATGTCGATGCTCAAAAATCGCCGCCAAGTTGACCAGTTTTTCGCGCTTTCAGCTTCGTCTTGCGGTAGAAAACCGTCGCTGAGCACCGCTTCTTCGGAACCGCCCAAGCCAGTAATGCGGCCGACCAGGCCGGCCATCCCCGCGCCCTTGTCGCGTAGCCAGTAGGAATAAAACAAAATCCAGAAGCCGCCCAGACCGGCGAAAGTGATCGCGGTCAATAACTTGCTGGCATCGCCGCTGTCCCAGGGGCGCGGCATCTCGCCGACCGGGCCGAGCAGGCCCAGGCTAAATGCCGGCAGGGCCTTGAGTACGTCGCTTTGCAGGCAGGCCGACAACAAACCGACCACGGTCACGACCGCCACCAGCTTCATGAAGCGTTCTATCAGCGTGTAAACCACGCCGCTGGCCAGGATCGCCGTGACAAACACCGCAATCGAGGCATAGCCCCAAAACAGGCTTTGCCCGCGCTGCGTCCAGCCCGCCGGCCAATGCGTCAGTTCCGCCATCGCGGTGCCGCCGGCCGAGGCAAAAGCGCCGAACCACAAAAACGACACCGTCATCAACAGCCACAAAAAGATCCCAAAGCCGCGATGCAAACGAATAAAACCGTGGAAGATGCTCTCGCCGGTCAGCAGCGTGTAGCGGCCGATTTCCAGGTTCAACGGATATTGCAGCAAACAGGCCGGTACCAGCAGCCATAAAAAAGTCAGGCCGTATTTGGCGATCATGTACGGCCACCAGATCAGCTCGCCGCTGCCTTGCGCCAGCGCCATCCATACCACGCCAGGCCCAAGCGCGGCCCACCAGCCGGGGAAAGCAGGGACGCTGTGACGCGGGAGGGAGTGCAAGTCGGTGTTGTTCATGGTGTTAAAACGAAAGCCGCAATAGAAAAGCTGCCATTTGCGCAAATTTGCTCGGTTTTGGCAAATTCCATATCGGTTTGGGATGTTCGTCAGGGAGATGTAGGCAATTTAGACGCTGGGTAACTTTCGTTCTTTACGCTTTTTTTATGCCTCGTTAATTAAGATTCCCGGCGGTATACATTCAGCCGCTGGCTGGATCGATTTAATAGCAAATAATCGAAGGAGGGCATTGTGCAAGGTATTTTTCGGCTGCTGGGATTGGTGGCTTTAATGTTGCCCGAATGGGGATATGCCGAAACGGTGTCGGCCGACGCGCAACCGTTGGATTTAACGCATCATTGGGCCGGATATTTTTCGCTGACGGTGATGGTGGCGGCCTATGTCGCGGCGATGTTCGAAGAAGTGACCGAACTGCGCAAATCAAAACCGATGCTGCTGGCCGCAGCCTTGATCTGGTTTGTCATCGTGTTGGTTTATCAAGAACAAGGCAACGACTTACAGGCGGTAACCGCCTTCAAGAGCAATTTGCAGACTTATATCGAACTCTTGCTGTTCATCATGGTATCGATGACCTACTTAAATGCGATGGAAGACATGTGCATCTTCGATGCCTTAAAAGTTTGGCTGGTCAGTAAACATCTGAGTTATCGGCAATTATTCTGGATTACCGGCTTACTGGTCTTTTTTATATCTTGTGTTGTCAATGGCTTGACCGCTGGGTTATTGATGGGCGCGGTGGCGGTAGCTGTGGGTAAAAACAGTCCGCGCTTCGTGTCTTTGGCTTGCCTCAATATCGTGATTGCCACCAATGCCGGGGGCACGTTTAGTCCGCTAGGCGGCATTTCGACGCTGTTTGTTTGGCAACACGGCATGTTGGGTTTTACCCAGTTTTTCAAACTGTTCCTACCATGTCTGGTGAATTTTCTGATTCCGGCATTGGCGATGCATTTGGCATTACCCAAGGATAAGCCGGATATTGAAGCCGATTTAGTCGATTTGCCACGTGGCGCCAAGCGTATTATTTTTCTGTTCGGGCTTACTATCGGTTTGGCGGTCAGCTTCGACATGATGCTGCATTTACCGGCTGCGGCTGGCATGATGGCCGGCTTATCGCTACTGCAATTTTTTTATTTCTTCCTGCATAAAACCGATAAGCCGGATACCCAGCAGCAATCGGATTATTCCTTATTTTTTGGCGGCGGCGATTTGAATGCTACGGCTGTCAACGCCAGTCGTTTCGATATATTCGATAAGGTCGGCCGTCTGGAATGGGATACCTTGCTGTTTTTTTACGGGGCGATGATGGGCATCGGCGGCTTGGGTTATATCGGTTATCTGGATGCCATTTCTCAAGTTTTGTATGGGCAGTTGAGTCCATCGCTGGCCAATGTGCTGATTGGTTTGTCGTCGGCCTTTGTCGATAACGGTACGTTGATGTTTGCAGTGTTGACCATGCATCCGGATATTCCGCAAGGCCAATGGCTATTGCTGACCTTGACCTTGGGTGTCGGCGGTAGCTTGTTGGCGATCGGTTCCGCGCCCGGCATAGGTTTATTGGGTCAAGCGAAGGGACAATACACTTTCAGCAGTCATATGAAGTGGTGTCCGGTGATTTTGCTGGGTTACTTTGCCAGTATCGGCGTGCATTTTCTGGTCAATGCCAATTCTTTTTGAGAAGCTAGTCTGGGGGAACGCTGAGGGAGAGTCGGTTTGCACAGTCAGACTAAGCAAATATTGCCAATAGCGAAAGCGGAGCGCTGGCATGGCTATGCCTGGGGCGTGGCCGCACCGTTTCTTTGCACCGCTATAGATTGGCCATTACGGCACGTATTGGGGCCGGCCAGTATTCTGATGACGTTTCTACTGGGCGTGTTTCTGGTGGCTAGCCGCTATGGCCGGGGGGCGTCGATTACCGCTTCGCTGCTGAGTTCGCCGGTATTTGCTTATTATTTTGCCCCGCCGATTTTTTCGTTTGCGATTTCCGACCTGCAAAATATGGTCGGCTTGGCGGTGATGATCATTGTCGCCAATCTCACCAGTAACCTACTGGACAAGGCTCGCTGGCAAGCCGAGATTGCCCGGCAGCGCGAAAATCGTGCCGAAGCCTTGTATCGTTTCAGTCGCGCCTTATCGGATGCCCAGAACAATCAAACGCTGGCGATGACTGCGGTGAGGCATATTTACGAAGAGTTTCATACGCCAGCGGTGTTGTTGTTTGCCGATGATCATGACGCTCTGAGTTTACCCAGCGCCGAACCGCTGCCTTGTTCTTTGCCAGGCGTCGATTTGATGGCAGCCCGGCAGGCGTTTCAACTGCGGACGATATTGCAAGAGCGGAATCTGATTTATTACCCATTACAAGGATCGCAGGCTCTGCTGGGGGTTTTGGCGATCCGTTCGGAGCCGGAAGCGAACTTGGTCGATCCGGAGTTAAGCGCATTATTCGATACCTTCCGTAATTTGATTGCCCAGACGTTGGAGCGTTTGAATTTGGCTGGGCAGGCTAGGGATGCCATTCTGCAAGCCGAGGCCGAGGCCTTGCGCAATGCCTTGTTGAGCGCGATTTCCCACGATTTGCGCACGCCATTGACCCGTATTATCGGGGCCGCCAATGCATTGATCGATAGCGCCAAGGATTTTTCCGCCGATGAAAAGCAGGAGTTTTATAAAGCTGTCGTCGACGAAGCCCAACGTATGGCTGAATTGACCAGCAAAATTTTGGACATGGCCCGGCTGAGCAGCGGCGAGATCGTGCTGCATCGGGAGTGGAATGCGCTCGAGGAGATTGTCGGCAGCGCCTTGACCCGATTGAACAAATATTTGCAGGATCGGCCGGTGCGCACCCAGTTGCCGGGTAGCCTGCCCCTGGTCTGGATCGACGCAGTGTTACTGGAACAGGTCTTGGTCAATCTGATCGAAAATGCCATCAAATACACTCCGTCAGGTAGTCCGATCGACATTGGTGCCGAGAAGGCGGAGCACGGTTTGCGTTTGGCGGTTTCCGACTATGGCCCCGGTATTCCTGCCGGCATGGAAGAAAAAATATTCGAGAAATTCTATCGCGCCACCGCAGAAACCCAACAAAACGGGGTAGGGCTGGGCTTGGCGTTGTGCCGAGCGATTGTCGAGGCGCACGGCGGTACGATAAACGCGGTCAATATCGCCGGTAAGGGTGCGGCATTTTTCATCGACTTACCCTTGCACGAACCGCCGCCGCTAAACTGGAACGAGGCCGGGATACCTGTCTGATGAATCAAGCCCAACCTTTAATCTTGCTGATCGAAGACGATCCGCAAACCCGGCGTTTTCTGAAAAGCAGCCTGAGTAATCGGGGCTGGCGCATCATCGAAGCCGACAGCGGCAAGACCGGACTGGCGTTGGTGAAAAGCGACAAGCCGGACTGCGTGATTTTGGATTTGGGTTTGCCGGATATGGACGGCATCTCGGTGACTCGGCGTTTGCGGCAGTTGTCCGATCTGCCGGTGTTGGTGTTGTCGGCGCGCAGCCAGGAACAAAACAAGATCATGGCGCTGGATGCAGGCGCCGATGATTATCTGACCAAACCGTTCGGCAGCGGCGAACTGCATGCCCGCCTGCAAGCCTTGTTGCGTCGGGTAACTCGCGGTATCGGCAGTTACGAAAGTTTCGAGACTGGGCAATTGCGAGTGGATCTGGCCCGCCGAAAAGTGTTTATCGCCGAAAACGAAGTACGGATTACGCCGATCGAATACCGGCTATTGAGCATTTTGATCCGCCATGCCGGCTTGGTGGTTACGCATCGGCAATTGCTGGCGGAAGTCTGGGGTGCCGAACACGTTAACGACCAGCATTATCTACGGATTTACATGGGCCAGCTTCGCCACAAGCTGGAAGTCAATCCGGCCCGACCGCGTTATCTTTTGACCGAAGTAGGCGTCGGTTATCGCTTGGCGGCGGATGCGGATTGATTCTTTAATTTGCTTATCGGCTCGCGCGGTAAGGGGCGCCGGCCCACTGAGCGCTGCCGGTCATCGCCGGACGCTTAGGCAGGTTTTTGCAGCTTTTTCAGGATGCTTTTACCGATGCGGTCGACAAACTCTTCCGGGTTTTCGTAATCCTGTTGCTGGATAAACTCGACCACCGCTTTAACCAATTTTTTGGTGTCGGCGATTTCCTGGTGCGATCTGCCGCAGCCTTCGCAGTGGGTGCCTTCCGTGGTGCATTGGTCGATACAGGGATGATATTTCATAGGGTTTTTCTCAAAAGGTGAGGGGGACGAATTCGAACTATTGTATGTCGAGGCAGCGATGTTCGGCAAAGATTCCAACGTTGTCTGGCTAGGTTTTCTATTGGTACAACACTGACTCGCAACGCCGGGCATGATCAGTCGCGAAGGTAGGTAAGTAAGCGATTTCACACAATGTAAATAAGTTAAATAACGCAGTTTAGTTAATTTGTTTGTGACAAATTTATAATTCGCTAATATTTCAAAACCTTATAATTTGGCTTGTTTTTTGCAAAAGATTAAGTCCGCTGGATTTTTTTCCGGTGCTGTTTTACGACTTAAAAAAGGCAAAAAATGAAGAATATTCCTTTCCACACTCCTCCTTGTTTTACTCAAAAGCCGATCGCCCATGCTGTCGGTGCGCAGGTACCCTATGCCCGAATGATCGGTATGTTACCGTTATGTCTGGCGGCTTCGGTGGTAGCGGCCGAGAACACTCAGGATCAAGCGAAAGAAAAAGAGGTTGTGCTGGAACAAGTGATCGTCACCGACAAGTTTCCCAGTGTCAAAGCCCTGAGTGCTTCGGAAATGGAAGCGGACATCCTCACCAGCAAACGCGCCGCACTCAGCGATACCGCCAAATTGCTTGAAGATACGCCGGGCGTCAGTCTGTACGGCGCGGGTGGTGTGTCCAGTTTACCGG
Organism: Methylomonas montana; assembly: GCF_030490285.1. Lineage (NCBI taxonomy): Bacteria > Pseudomonadati > Pseudomonadota > Gammaproteobacteria > Methylococcales > Methylococcaceae > Methylomonas > Methylomonas montana. The sequence goes on from NZ_CP129884.1 coordinate 989,110, forward strand.
TGATTCATGGCTTGAACGACGACCGTGTCAAGATCGATATCAACGGGATGACGCTGACCTCGGCTTGCGCCAATCACATGAACCCGCCACTGTCGTATATTGATCGCAGCAATATCGGCAAGATCACGATTCTGACTGGGGTGACACCCGTGCGTCTGGGCGGCGACAGCATCGGTGGCACGATCTCGGTGCAAACCCCTGAGCCGGTATTTGCCGAGCCGGGCAAGGATATTTTGCTGGACGGCAGCGTGTCCTCGTTTTACCGCAGCAACGGCGATGCGTTTGGCGGCAGCATCGCCGCCGGCGTGGCGACGCAAAACGTGCGGCTGGACTACACCGGCTCGCACACCGAGAGCATGAATTACAACGACGGCAACGGCCAGATCGTCAAATCTACGGCTTACGAAAACCAAAACCACTCGGCAGCCTTGTCGTTTAAATCCGATAAGCATTTGGTGGTGATCCGCGGTGGTCAGCAGCATATCCCTTTCCAGGGTTTCCCGAATCAGCGGATGGATTTGACCAACAACGACAGCATCTTCGGCAACATCATGCACAAGGGTACGTTCGATTGGGGTTCGCTGGAGAGCAAATTCTATTTCGAAAGCACCGAGCATAGTATGAATATGGCCGATGACAGGCAGAATGGCAATCCGCTCCCGCCTACTGTCGTTAATCGGTTCATGCCGATGGAAACCCGCGGCAGAAACTTGGGTTATAAGATCCAGGCCGAAATTCCGTTCAATGAGCGTGATACCGTGCGATTCGGTAACGAATTTCACAGCCAACGGCTGAATGATTTTTGGCCGCCCGTGCATACCAATACCACAGTGCCTATGTCCGGTCTGAGCATGATGGACAGCATGATGTATTTCATGATGGCGCCGGAAGCCTATTACAACATCCACAACGGTACACGCGATAGAGTGGGCACATTCGCCGAGTGGGAAGCCAATTGGTCGCCGCAATGGCGCAGCTTGTTGGGTTTGCGCTACGACCACGTCAATTCCGATACGGGCAGTGTGCAGGCATACAATCCAAATAACCTGAATATGATGGGCATGCCTCAGCCCATTACGGCCTTGTCTCCTCAAGGTTTGGCGAATGCTTTTAATGCCCGCGATCACGAACGAAATAACGACATGTTCGACGTGACTGCTTTGCTGCAATACACGCCGAATGACATGAGCCAGTACGAATTAGGCTTTGCCCGGAAAAACCGTGCCCCTAACCTTTATGAGCGCTATACCTGGGGGCAACGCGGCATGGATATGGCGATGATAGGCTGGTTCGGCGACGGCAATGGTTATGTCGGCAATATGGACTTGACCGAGGAAACCGCCAATACCGTCAGCTTTACCGCGGCATTCCACGAACCCAAGAATAATCTTTGGGAAGTCAGTGCGACGCCTTACTTTACCTATGTGAACAACTTCATCGACGCCGATCGTTGTCCGACGGCTTCGGGCTGTTATGCGACGCAAGCCGCTCAACCCACCGGCTTCTATTTGCTGCAATTCGCCAACCACGACGCCAGGTTGTGGGGCGTGGATGTTTCTGGCCGCTCTCAGCTTTACAAGGATCAAGCACTCGGCGAATTCGGTGCTCGCGCCGTGATGAGCTATGTGCGCGGCGAACGCATGGATGGCGGCAATCTGTATCATATGATGCCGTTTAATATGAAGTTAAGTCTGGATCATCGCTTGCACGGCTGGCAAAGCACGATCGAAATGCAATTTGTCGATGGTAAAGACCATGTGCAAGCGATCAGGAACGAAACGACGACGCCTTCCTACATGCTGCTGAACGCCAGAACTGGCTATGACTGGGGCCCGGTACGGCTGGATGTCGGACTGGATAACGTACTGGATAAACAGTATTACCATCCGCTGGCCGGCGCCTATCTGGGCGGCGGCTGGGGGATGAGTCCTACCAATTCAGCATTTACGCCCGCCTGGGGTAACAACGTGCCCGGCATGGGCCGCTCGGCCTTTGTCGGTGTCACCATCAAATACTGAGTCGAGAGTAGCTGATATAAAACAACCCCGGCGTAGGCCGGGGTTTTGGTTTTTGATGCGGTCATTTTTTCCTTTAGGGAATGACAGTTTCTTGCCTAATGGCCGTTTACACAAAAATTCTTACACCCTCGGCGTTCAAAATAGCAGGGTTTTTCACTTAACCGGCTGTTCACTTTTTCGGGGCCAGCTCTCGCAGCACTGTGGCATAATTCTCCCATGGTTTCCTCGCTTGTTTGCGGGATTTATGGAGGTATCGATGCGTTCACATTCCGGTAAGTTTGTCGGGCTTCTCGCGCTGTTTCTGTCCCAAAGTCTGATGGCAGTGGCAGGTAGTTCCGTTGGCGACCTGGAAATGTGGTGGGATGAGACCCCAGTTCAGATGGGGCCGGGGAAGACCACTTGGAAGGGCAAAGTCAGCATTCCGATGACTCGGGATGACAGCACGGGTAAACTGCAAGGCAGTGGCACTCTCCCGACCACCATGCACGGCGAAGCCGGGTGCACAATTGACTGTAGCTATACCAATCCCATCAGCATTGTCGGAATCGAAACGCCCATCGCCCGTGAGTTGCAAATAGCCTCTGCTGGCGTCAATGCATCGTGCGTAATTAAGTGCCCCGGATTAAGCAAACAGACGATGTTCCAAAAGCAGGAGGCATTCACCCAAAAAGTTTCTTTGCCGTTAAACAGCAACCCAGTCAGGAGCGCGCCGGCCGGCGGGCCCGGTATTTTTTACAAACTAGCACAAGCCTGCGATCCTCAAACCACACAGGACAAATTGCTTGATGTCAGCATTACTCCTGGCATCAATAAGTGGGACGTTACGCGCATGCCGTTTCTCACCTTGGACGGTATTCGCCGTGAAGGTGCCGCCAATCCCAATCGATATGGTTACACGCACCACGATTTTGACTCTAAACGGACCATAAACGACAAGAGTATCCGTGCAAAGAACGGGGATGGCTATTGCTATTGGGTTGAAAGTGTCAACCTTGCCTTTGACCCGATTACCGTGGGCCTTCCCGGAGTAACTTACCCGGACACCAACTGCGAGTTCAAGGCCGTGGCAAAGCACGAGGAGAAACACGTTACGCTCTACAAAAGCTTGTTAAACAGCTTCGCCAGAGAATTCTCGGTCTCAGCACAGAGTTTCGGCATTCCCACCGCCTTTGCCCCAATACACGTTTCTTCCCAGAGCGAGGGGCATGATCAGGTTGTACAGAAACTGGATGGTCTAGCCCAAAAATTGCGAAGCAAATGGGTTGATGAGCGCATCAGGCAAGATGCGTTGTTAGATTCCGATCGCGAATACGCGGCAGTCAAGGCGAGTTGTCCTGGCGGATGGGGTAACTGAGGCTATACTGCTCTGTAGTCAAAAGCGGCCGTTTTTCATTTTGTAGGTCACCGGCAGCTTTAGCAGAGGACTTTTCATCCGCCCGAATGGACGATGGCAGCTCCAGCTTGAAGTTTGGCATTGAGGCTTAAGCAAACCGTATAGCCTATTTGGTTCGGTTTTTGTCGGTCAAGCCGCAGTTGACACCTACTTCAAAGAATAAGCAGTCCGGGAAACATTTGTTTTCTGGGTTCCATGGCAGACGATTGCAGACCACAACATCCATGCGGTTTTAACACGGTTTATTTCATTGGTTGTTAGAGCCTGTTTCAGACAGGCGATACACATAAATCGTCGCGCCGATCACCGCCGCCTGGCCCATCAGCAGATTGACGATAGGCAGGGTCAAGCCCAGGCCGGTCAGGCCGCCGAAACTCATCACTCCCCAACGGGTTTGCTGCATAAATTGTTTCTGCTCGGGAAACGGTAGGCCGCGTTCCTCCAGCGGATAAGCCAGGAATTCCATCGCGATGCCCCAGGCGGCAAATGCGGCCCACAGTAAAGGCGCGATCAGATTGATCACCGGTATCAAAAACAGCAACAGTAAGGGTAGCACTCGAAGCAACAGGTAGCCTACTCGCCGCAGTTCGCCGAAAAATACCTTGTCCCAGGGCAGATCGGCTTTGACAACGCTGCCGCCGCTGATCAGTTGCAGGGTCTTGGCGGCTAACTGGCTGTAATACGGCGCGGCGATCAGATTGGCGAACAGCGTAAAGGTAAAGAAGCCGATCACCAAAAAGCTGATAAAAAACAGTGGCCATAAAATCCAGTTCAACCAGGACAGCCAGTCCGGAATGAAGGAATGAATCAAGGCCGATACCGAATGGTAGCCCAGCACGAACGCGCCGGTATACAACACCATATTGATAAACAAGGGAATCAACAGGTATTTGCGCAACTCGGGATGTGTGAGCATTTTGACGCCCTGCCACAAACAGCCCAGCGCAAATAAAGGGTTATTGCCGCGCGTGATATTTAACATGGTGCCAAGCTCCTTACCCCGTGCAGACCGGGATCGATAACCACGCCGCGTTCGGTGACGATGGCGCTAATCAAGGCGGCTGGGGTGACGTCGAATACCGGGTTCCAGGCGTTCACCAGCGAGCCTTCGTTTAAGTAACAATCCGCCAGTAACTCTTTGGGATTGCGTTGTTCGATTTCGATGTTGTCGCCGTTCTCCAGACTGAAATCGAAAGTGGAGGAGGGCGCGGCGACCATGACTTTCACGTCATGCTGTTTCGCCAACACCGCCAGCGAATAAGTACCGATCTTGTTGGCGACGTCGCCGTTGGCGGCGATACGGTCGGCGCCGACGATGATCCAGTCGATCTTGCCTGATTTCATCAGCCAGGCCGCCGCTGAGTCGGCGATCAGCGTGGCCGGGATGCCGTCTTGCGCCAGTTCCCAGACCGTCAAGCGCGCACCCTGCAGCCAGGGCCGGGTTTCGTCGGCGTAAACATTGTGCAATTGGCCGCGCTTATGCAAGCTGCGGATCACGCCCAGCGCGGTGCCGTAACCACCGGTGGCAAGCGCGCCGGCGTTGCAGTGCGTCAATACCGCTTTGGCGTCGCCGATCACATCCGCGCCGCGCTCGCCCATCGCGTGATTGGCGGCAATGTCCTCGGCGTGAATTTGCTCGGCCAATTGGCTCAGTGCCACGATGGGTTCCGCCGGATTTTGTGCTAAAAGACTACGCATCTTGTCCAGCGCCCAGAACAAGTTTACCGCGGTCGGTCGGGAGGCGGCTAACTGTTGAATGTCTTGTGCTACGGCGTTTTGCCAATCGCCGTTCGGATAATGTTGTATCGCCGATAGCACTACGCCGTATGCCGCGGCAATGCCTATCGCCGGTGCGCCGCGTACCCGCATCGAGGCGATGGCTTCGGTGACGCCGGCGGCGTCGCTGTATTCGTCGTAAGCGATGGTTTCCGGCAACAAGCGTTGGTCCAACACCTTCAGGCTGTGCCCGGTCCATTGCAAGGCTTGTACGGATAATTTTGAAACGGTGGTCATGATTAATTGAATTTGAGAAGTGGTCGGGGTTACTGAATCGATGTGCCGGCGGCATTTACTTAAATCCGTGGATGCCTAAACAATTAGCCGCCATGGCTATATTTTAAGCCGGTTCGGCGTGTTCCGTCGAAAAACGCGCAGACCGAGGAAAACAGTGATTGCAAGCGGCGGCCTGGTGCTTCGGATTGTATAATGCCAGCCCTTTAAGACTGACTGCATTTTGTGGCGCTTTTTTAGAATGCTGCAAGCAAGTCGATTAGGCCTCTTCTCATCTTACCGAATCGTTGCATTCGGCGGAATGACGCTGCCCACACTGACCCGGACCCACCCATGATCGAAATCGGCAAATTCAATTCCCTTACCATTAACAAAAAGCGCGATACCGAGGTTTATCTGGACGGTGGCGCACTGGGCGATATTGCGCTGGCTGACAAGGAGCCGCCCGCCAGTTGCCAAGTCGGCGATAACTTGCGAGTATTTGTTTACATTGACGGCAAGAACCAAACCATAGCGACCACACAAGTTCCCAAGGCTCAGGTCGACGAAGTGGCTTTTTTGAAAGTAGTGTCCTTGAGCCATGCCGGCGCATTCATGGATTGGGGCTTGCCCAAGGATTTGCTGGTGCCGTTTAGCGAACAGAAAACCAAGATGGTGGAAGGCCGTTTTTATCTGGTGCGGCTATTTCTGGACGAAAACAATCGTATCGCCGCCTCGATGGTGCTCGACGATTTTATCCAGGATCAGGCGTTTTATTATAAAGACGGACAAGCGGTGGAACTGATCATCGCCGACGAAACCGATCTGGGTTTTAAAGCCGTGGTCGATAATCAGTACTGGGGCGTGCTGTATAAAAGCGAGACTTTCCAGCCTTTGCAGAGAGGCCAGAAGTTGACCGGCTACATCAAGAAAGTCCGTCCGGATCAAAAATTGGATCTGGTTTTGAGCCAGGAAAAATACGGCCAGAAAGTCGATGCCACCTCCGAGAAAATTCTGGCGATCCTCGCAAAGCGCGGCGGTTATGTGGCCTTGACCGATAAAAGTGCGCCGGAGATTATTTACGATACCTTCGGCGTCAGCAAGAAAGTCTTCAAGCAGGCAATTGGTGGTCTATATAAGCAGCGGCGGATCGTGATTGAGGAAGCGGGTATCCGCTTGGTCGATCAGGCATAACTCGAATTTTTGCCGGCGTAGAGACGCATACCCACAGGGCACAAACAAGTCTTGCGTCTCTACTACCGCCCGCTAAAAATGTATTGCCTAAGGCCGGTGCTGCGAATACACATAATCGGTTTTCTGTTCGGACGCATGGCAGGCAAAACATGAGGTGCCGCCGTCTTTCACCAGCCGCTCGGTTTTGCTGTTGCCGGCAAAACCTTCAAACCCCCAGCCGCCGGTAGCCGCGAATTTTTTTGCGTCTTTCAGCATCACGCCCACCAGTTTACGCTCGCCTTCCTGGATGGTTTTATCCTTTTCCTGATATTGCAATAAATCGAATACCAATACCGAACCGTCTGCGTATTTACCTGTTTTCAAACCGGCTTCGGCTTGTTTATTGGCGTAGACATGGTGCAAGCCTTGAAACGGGTTTTCCAGCGCGTGGCCAGGTTGGATCAACATGCTTTTGGCGTGCAGCCAGTTCCGATAGCCCTCCGGAAACGGCACACTTTGCTCGGCGGCCAATGCGGTAACGGAAAACGTGCACAACAAGCCGGCAAACAGTGTGGACATGCTTTTTTTCATGATCGTATCTCCCAGATAGGTAAAAAGGCGTAAATAATTTCGAATCGAAATTACATGGCCTTTTTATGCGGATTTGCTGGCTTTGTCAAACTAATATTGATGCGCTATTAGTTTGACGCATGATGACGGCCGATAGGGTTTGAGTCTTGTTGCAGTCATAAAATAGCTATTAAAGGTAATAGCTTAGAGTTGATAGGGTCGCAACGGTAGGAGAGGCAGGGTACGTGTTCCGATGAAATCCACCACCCATTCCGATTCAAACCAGGTCATCGATTCAGATATGAGCCCTGCCAGTTTTTGAACGTTTTGGATTGGCCAAAACCAGTCATATGATTGAGCTCATTTATTGATCCGGCATAGATAAAAGCAGATCTTTGAATCATGCCGATCCGAATATACTATGGTTCTTGCCTGAAAAACTATGAAATTCACATATGACAAGAGACTCTGATGCCAGATACCATTGTTGATACGTATCCAATACTGTGGCACTACACGACAGCCGCAGGGCTAGATGGTATTCTTAAAAGCCAACAACTTTGGGCAACAGATTTTCGCTATCTAAACGATGATGAAGAGCTTCGAGGCTTTTTTGATCGTAAATTGCCTTGCCTTCTTGACAAAGGGATAGACAAAGGAATTAGCAAAATCGCCCATTTGCCACGCTATCAAGAAGAGTTCAAGACTGCTGGTGGGGCTGACAATATTAGAAAGAATTTATCGAAAGCGTTACACGATTCAATGACAAATGTAACCTTGAAATTAAATGTATACGTAACCTCTTTTTGTTACTCGACCCAAGATGCAGATTTAGAAGACGGACTTCTAAGCCAATGGCGAGGGTATGGATATGATGGTGGATATGCCATTATTTTTGATACCAAAGGCCTGAGCAATCTTCTGGAAAAGGAACAGGAGTATTATACATATCCATTCTTGAACTTCAGTGACGTCGACTACCATCACAACGATTGGGAAAATGATACGAGCAGACATCTAGAAACGATTGAATGGGAGCAAAAAGTTAAAGAGATTGTCTCTGAAATGGTAGTTGACGGGTATTGTGAAAAAAAGGCAGCTGAATTGGCTCAGCCAACCATCATGCTGGCGATTCGACACAAGCATCAAGGATTTAAAGAGGAGCGCGAAGTAAGAATAGTGGCTGTCCAGTTCCCAAAAAATATGATCGAAGCGGCGGGGAAACTTGATGTATTTCCATCAAATAAAGCGGTGTTGTTCCGTCCAAGTGCAGGGGTTCTTGTTCCCTACATTTCTCTGTTTGATGGAATTCCTAAATCTGATCGAAAACTGCCTATCAAACATGTTCTTGTTGGCCCACATCCTGATAAGCGGAAGCGGCAAAAGTCCGTGCAAATGATGCTTGAGAAGTTGGAGATTGAAGCAACAGTCAGTGTTTCAGATATTCCATTCTTGGGCAGATGAAATTAGTTGCTAAGTCACTAGTGGGTTTCTAAACAGATCGCCCTTTGTCCGCTTTAAAAAATTCGTTAAATAATTCATTAGCTGCTTAAGGGGCGATTGCGTCAATTCGTCACTTCCAAAAGCCATGATTCTCTACGGTCACAATCATATCGGAATTGGTGGCGGTTTTACGACCGGAATCGTTGGCCGACGACGTATCAGAACGGGTGGCTGTTTTTTGTCGGATAGGCAGCTGGGTTGATTCAAGTGATGGCCGGTTCGGCGTAGCGGCTAAATCTTGGCGATGTTTGCGTTAATAGCTGATGTCGTCTCCGGCATGGACCAGCTTTTAACTATTAACGCAGATGTAGCCTGTTCAGTGGGGAATGCGACGAAAATCAAGCGTCGCCTTTAATCACCATTGCCCCATATTCTTCCGGGGTGATGACACCGCCCAGCTGCTCGGCAAGCTGCCGATCGCAACTGGGTAACACATCCTGTACGGCATCGATGCGTTTCCATTGCGGCGCCGGTGTTTCCTTATACGCCTGCGGTACGTATTTGGAACTTGCCAAGCGACTCATGCGATGGATGTAACGTGGGCAGTTGATGAATATCTCGCTGATTGCCACTCGTACGATCAGTTCGGCGCCAGGATATTCCGTCAGCAGCGGATCGTCGGTTTGAATACGGGCATCGCCATGCACACGGATACGATGAGGTGTTTCGAAGTCGATAAACAACATGCCGATTTTAGGATTGCCGTTGATATTGCCCATCGACAAAAACATGCCATTGCCGTCGTAACTCGGGAATGCCAATTCCTGCGGATTAACCACTCTCACCAAGCCGGGATTGCCGCCCTTATAAGAACAAGTGGGATAGCCGCGCTGGTCGATTGTGGTCAGAAAGAAAAAATCTCGGCTCTCGATAAACGGCTGATGCTGCTCACCGATCTGTTGTGCGACGATGATTTGTTCTAGTCGGTCCGCTAAGTTGACGGTGTCATGTTGTTCTTGCAATTGGCGGTGCTGCGGGCTGTAAAGGTCGCTCATGAGTGGATACTCCGTGGTAGGGGGACGCGGCGATTCTAACAGGAATGGTGATGAGGATGGTTTTACGGTTGGATGACGCAGAGCGTCAGGGGCTTTCCCACGCGGAGCGTGAGAACGATAAAAAACTCCTTATTTTTTCAGCCAGTTGAATGCCGCGCTTAGTTTGTGTTTAGCGTCGTGCTCGATGATTTGGTCGTGAGCTAGCGCAATCCGCTCAACATCCAACGCCAGTAGCGCGTCCACCGTGCGCGCCAAAGCGGTTTTATCTTTAATCAGCAGTTTCATGGTTCGCGACATCGCGAGTTGATCGTAGACGCCGAGCAGTCTCGCCACCATGCGCGCCAATCCGGTGTGTTCAGTGACGAAGCAAAACAGAAAATCGGTAAGAATCAGCGTACCGCTTGCGCTGTGAAACCAAACCGTCTCGTTTATGATGGGTAGGCCTTGCACAAATATAGGGGTTAACTCGGTCGTCCATGCTGGCTTTTCCAATGGCGACAACTCCGGGTAAGTGCATAAGTCAGGGCGCTTATCGGCTAAGCCAGGCGCGATATAGCCTTGGGCATTTGGGAACGCCTCGATGAACGGCGCAAAAAACAGATGATGGCTCTTATTCGGAGCAACCAAATAACGCACCGGGCCGAATTCGGCGATTTCAGTCACCAGCTGGGATGACGGTTCGATCGGCGAATGCACCCAGATCGAGCCTCCCGCAGTTGGACGAAAGTGGCTCTGGTGCTTAGATTTAACGGCCCGAATTTAATGGCTTGTTGTGTATACCAGATTTGGCCGAGAACGAGAGTTTTTAGAGACATGGGGCGAGGATGACTAGCTAAAGCCGGACATGCTAAAAGAGGAAAAGTATGGTGTCAAAGCCTTGAATGGACAAGAAGAGTAGACTCTGTCTGTTAGTCCGTGTGGGCACAAAAACCGTGCTTACCCTGCGAGCTGCTATGACGGGGGTTGATCCCGTATGCCGCGCCGAGTACCGGAGCTTTCGGCGGGTTCAGCCCAAAGGGGCGATTCATGGATGAGTCGCGTTGCCGAAGGGGCAGGAAGCCCCTTTCGGCAACCCCCGGCGAAAGCGATGAACGCAGGGAAGAAGCGGCATCCGGGTGTCTTTTCTTTTGGATACTTTTCTTTGGACAAGCAAAGAAAAGTATCTCGGTTGTCGGTCCGAGAACCGACATGAAAACACTGGTCGCGAGAGCGACACAAATCCCAAATTTCTGCGTGGGCACAAAAACCATGCCCACCCTACGAAACTAAAGGTAAGGTCAAGATCGTTCTTGGTCTTTATCAAAACCAATTTGCCAAAAATACATGTCTATTAGCTTCATTGGTGGATAACTAATCTTGCTGGTCGTATTAATTTTAGAAGACAAGGCTCCGAATTCAGTTTCATTTTCTACGTAAAATGAAACTAGCTTCTTAATCCCGGTGAACGATGGTTTGTGAGGATTAATGTTATGCGCGCCAAGACCAACAATAAAATACCTATCATAGGCAGGAATGCAGCCTAAAGCGCCGAGAACAATTTTTGTCACCAGCGTATCCGAAACATTAACTGTTCTATCTGTCCCATTAATCTTGCCGGCGTTGGCTGTGTACCAATTTCTTATCCAAAAGCAAAGGTGGACAATTTCATGAATGGTTTCATCTTTGATATTCATGAAATCTATGTTTTGCAGATACTTTTTCTTTATTAAATGTTCTACGACTTCTTTGTGAACAAGATAATCTTTCCATAATAAGAAGCTTGAACCTCTATACATTCCCCAGCTTGCTAGATAAAAAGCCATGTGAAGACATGCCTTATCAACATCAATCTGATCTTCCTTAAAGTAACTGTAGCAATGCTCCCATGAAAGGTAGCGATGGTTTTTGTCTTCTTGAAGGAGACCATTAAAAGAAGTAATTTTATTTGTTATATCTAAAGACTTGTCCATAAATTTAGTTATTTTCCCCTCAAAAAGATACACATTATCTATCTTTTACATTCCCCCCATGTAACCCACATTCCTTCTTCGCCGCGTCCTCCCACCACCAGCGTCCGGCCCGCTCATGTTGATTGGGCAGCACCGGCCGGGTGCAAGGTTCACAGCCGATGCTGATGTAGCCGTGTTTATGTAGTTCGTTAAACGGCACCTGATAGGCTTCGATGTAGTCCCAAACCTGCGCGGACGACCAGTTCAGCAGCGGGTTGAATTTGATCAGTTGTTTGCCGGGGCCGGAGAAGCCTGCATCCAGTTGTACTTCCGGGATGTCGCCGCGCGTATCCAGGCTTTGGTCCTTGCGTTGACCAGTGATCCAGGCGTCTAGTGTCGCCAGTTTGCGTTTCAACGGTTCGACTTTGCGGATGCCGCAGCATTGTTGATGGCCGTCTTCGTAAAAACTGAACAAGCCTTTCTCTTTGACAAACGCATCCAGCTGTTCGCGGTTAGGGCTCAAAATATCGATAGCAATGCCGTAATGTTTGCGCACTTGTTCGATGAAACGGTAAGTCTCCGGATGCAGGCGGCCGGTATCCAGCGAGAACACCTGGATGTCTTTTCTGATTTGCAAGGCCATGTCGATTAGCACGACGTCTTCGGCGCCGCTGAAGGAAATGGCGATGTTGTCGAAGTTAGCCAGCGCGGTTTTTAAGATCGTGCGCGGGTTTTTGCCTTGCAGTTCGGTTTGGGCGGCGGAAAGATCGAATGCGGTCATCGGCTTAACTCTGGGCGAAATAACGGGATAAAAATTCGTCGAAATCCAAGCTGTCGTTGGCTTCGATGTCGGTTTGTTTTTTTAATGACGCGGCCGCCATGTCTTCGAACTGTTTCTGGGTTTGTTCGTCCAGCGGTTCGGCATTGAAATAATGTTTGTGCAGCGCCGAGGTGTTGCTGGCGAAACAGCCGAATTCCTGGCCGTTCTCGCGCATGCAGGCCAGGATGCGCGCGGACGGCGTCAGTGCCGGGTTATCGACCACCGCCAATTGTTGCTGCAAGGCCAGTTGATAAGGACGGTCCAGGCTGCCCCTATCCAGCACCGCGCAAATTGGTTGCATCGCGTACAGAATGTCGTGCGCCCAGTCGTGCAAGGTGATCGCTTCGCCGTGGCGATTCAGTTCCAAGCCGGGGCGGCGGCCTTGGTTGGCTACCAGCAATTGGTTACTGTTGTTGACCTGAAATTCTTGGCTGCCTTGCGGCGGGCTGTCGTGCAGCAGGCAATACAATAAAAACGCCTCGACGAAGCGGGCGGTGCTTTCGTCGATGCCGATCGGATTGAGCAGATTCAGGTCCAACGAGCGCATTTCCACATACAGCACGCCGCGGCGTTTCAGCGCCAGCGTCGGTTTCTCGCCGGATTTGGCGATTTGCTTGGGGCGCATGGTGCTGTAGAACTCGTTTTCGATCTGCAGAATGTTGCTGTTGAGCTGCTGATAGTCGCCGTTGACCTTGACGCCGATTTTTTCGTATTCCGGATACGGTGTACTGATCGCCGCGCCCAGACTATCGACGTAGCCATCCAGCGAGTTGTAATCGATCTTCAGGCCGGCCTGGTTTTTGCTCTTGTAACCGATGTCGCTCATCCGAAGCGAGGTGGCGTAAGGGTGGAACACGGTATGTTCGTCGAATTCCTTGAACTGCTCCATCAATTGCGGCCGGCTTTTGAAGAAGGTTTTGCAGATGGCCGGCGAGGCGCCGAACAAATACAAAATCAGCCAACCCTGGCGGTGGAAGTTGCGGATCAGACCGAAATACGCGCTGGAAATAAATTCTTCCAGCGTGGCGTCGCCGCCGTCATAGTTGTAGAGGGCCGGCCATAGCGATTCCGGCACCGAATAGTTGAAATGGATGCCGGCGATGGCTTGCATGGTGCGGCCGTAGCGGTGCCACAGGCCCTTGCGGTAAACGTGTTTCATTTTGCCGATGTTGGAGCTGCCGTACTCGGCGATCGGAATGCTCAGATCGCCGTCGATGCCGCAAGGCATGCTGGTCGCCAACAGCATTTCCTCGCCCAGATGCGGGTAGACGAACTGGTGGAGCTGATGCATGTAGTGCAGGGTTTGCTTGATGTCGGCGAACGGCGGCGTGATGAACTCCAGCAATGCTTCCGAATAGTCGGTGGTGATGTAAGGATGCGTCAATGCCGAACCCAGTGCTTGCGGATGAGGCGTTTGCGAGATACCGCCGTGTTCGGTGATGCGCAGGCTTTCTTTTTCGATGCCTTTCAAGCCTTGTTTCAGTAAATATTGTTGATCGTGATCGATCAGGTATTTGAGACGGTCGGGTAAAGGGTAATTGGTAATATTCATTCTATGAAAGTATGCGCGCCTTTGGCGTCTTGAGTAATCCTCGTATTATAAAGGCTGGTGTTTAATTTATTGAAATCGGCTTCCGCGTAGGCTGAGCGTAGATTTATCAAATCCCCGTCATTTGGATTATACGTATGCAAACTATGATTTAATAGCCAGGCCGCAAAAGCTCATTCCGCTCTCAGTTGTTTATTGTTTATCCCAAATATGACCCATTCCCCAGCTCTGCAAACCTTGCGTAGCGTCTTTGGCTACGACAGTTTTCGCGGCCAGCAGCAACAGATCATCGAGCAATTGATCGGCGGCCAAGACGTATTGGTGTTGATGCCGACCGGTGGCGGCAAGTCCTTGTGTTACCAGATTCCGGCCTTGGTAATGGAGGGGGTTGGCATCGTGATCTCGCCGCTGATCGCCTTGATGCAGGATCAGGTTAGCGCTTTGCATCAACTGGGCGTCAAGGCGGCCTTTTTAAATTCCACCTTGGCGCTGGATCAAGTTCGCGACATCGAGCAGCAGTTGCAGAACGGCCAGCTGGATTTGCTGTACATCGCGCCGGAACGGCTCTCCAACGCCAGAACCCAGGCTTTATTCGCCCGCTGCAAGATTGCCTTGTTCGCCATCGACGAGGCGCATTGCGTGTCGCAATGGGGCCACGATTTTAGGGCCGATTACTTGTTGTTGTCGGTCTTGCATCAGCAATTTCCGATGGTGCCGCGTATCGCGCTGACCGCCACCGCCGACGAACGCACCCGTCAGGAGATTATCACGCGTTTGGCGCTGGAACAGGCCCAGGTATTCGTCAGCAGCTTTGACCGACCCAATATCCGCTATCGGATTATCCAAAAAGACAATGCTCGTCAGCAGCTGCTTGCTTTTATTCGTAACGAACATTCCGGCGATACCGGTATTGTGTATTGCCTGTCACGCAAAAAGGTCGAAGAGACTGCGGAGTGGCTGAATCAAAAAGGCCTAAAAGCGCTGCCCTATCACGCCGGCATGGATCATCGGCAACGTCAGCAAAATCAGCATCAGTTTTTAATGGAAGACGGTTTGATCATCGTCGCCACCATTGCTTTTGGCATGGGCATAGACAAACCCAACGTACGCTTCGTTGCTCATCTGGATCTCCCGAAAAGCATCGAAGCCTATTATCAGGAAACCGGCCGGGCCGGGAGGGACGGTCTGCCGGCCAACGCCTGGATGGCTTACGGCTTGCAGGATGTGTTGACCTTGCGGCAAATGCTCAGCGCGTCGAATGCCGACGAGGCGCACAAACGGGTTGAGTTGCATAAATTAGATGCGATGTTGGCTTTATGCGAAATGGTCAGTTGCCGGCGTCACGCCTTGCTGGCTTACTTCGGCGACGTACAGGGAAGTACGAGTGTCGCGGAAGGCAGGATGCCGGGAGCGACCGACGTACAGGGAAGTACGAGTGTCGCGGAAGGCAGGATGCCGGGATCGACCGACGTACAGGGAAGTACGAGTGTCGCGAGAGGCAGGACGCCAGGATCGACCGACGTACAGGGAAGTACGAGTGTCGCGGAAGGCAGGACGCAGGGATTGACCGACGTACAGGGAAGTACGAGTGTCGCGAGAGGCAGGACGCCGGGATCGACCGACGTACAGGGAAGTACGAGTGTCGCGAGAGGCAGGACGCCGGGAGCGACCGATGTGCTGGAACAGGGCTGCGGCAATTGCGATACCTGCCTGGAACCGGTGGAAACCTGGGACGGTAGCGTCGCCGCGCAGCAGGCCTTGTCCTGCATCTATCGCACCGGTCAACGTTTCGGCGTGACCTATCTGATCGATGTATTGTTGGGCAAGAGCGATGAGCGCATCAAACAGTTCGGCCACGACAAACAATCGACCTTCGGCATCGGCAAGGCGCTGGACGAGAAACAATGGCGCTCGGTGTTTCGGCAATTGGTCGCCAAATCGTTGGTCGAGATCGACTTCGAAGGTCACGGCAGCTTGAAGTTGACCGACGCCTGCCGGCCGGTATTACGCGGCGAACAAACCCTGATGTTGCGCAAGGATGTGCAAATCGCCAAGACGCGGCGCGAGAAAGCCGAAAAGCGCCAGCCAGGCGGGGCGGCGGACAGTGCGCTATGGAATGCGCTGCGCGCCAAACGCAAGGAATTGGCCGACGAGCAGGATGTGCCGCCGTATGTGATTTTTCACGATGCCACCTTGATGGCGATGGTCGATGCTCGGCCACGTAATCATCAGCAACTGGGTATGCTTTCCGGTATCGGCCAGCGTAAACTGGAATTGTATGGTGACGAGTTTTTAGCGGTGCTAGCCGAGTTTGACGACGAAGCGCCGGCGGCGGCAACCGATACCGTGAGCGAAAGTCTGGATTTATTCCGCTTGGGCTATAGCGTCGAGCAAGTGGCTCGTCAGCGCAGTTTGAGCGACGATACCATTTACAATCACATGGCCAAGGGTTTGGAGTTGGGATTGGTGGCGCTGGGTGATGTATTGAGCCTGTCGCCGGCGGAAGTCAATGAAATCGAGTCGGTGCTGTTGGCCTTGCCGGAGGAGCAACGCAACGCCTTAAAGCCAGCCTACGAGCAGTTGGGCGGTGCGTACGGTTATGGAATATTGCGTTGTGTCAGGGCGGCGTTACAGCGTCAACTGGGCTGATATTCGGCGCTGAAGCAATAATCGGTCTTCAGACAATGGTCCAGCCATTTTTGTAGAAAATAATTCAGCCGCCATTTGTAATTGCGGATTTCCAACAGGCTGCCGGGATTCTGATAGACCTTATCCACCGCCGGCCGGTCGTGGTCGCGGATCGCTTCCGCCAATTGTGCGTCCAGATAAATCCGAATTCTGACGGCAGGCACCATCAGCTCGCTTAATGTCTGGTTGAAGCAGTGGCTAAGTTCGATGGTGAGTGTGTATGGATTGCGCTCCAGCACCTCCAGATACAGCGCTGGCTTGTTGCGGGTGCGGCCGATCGCGGTTGTCTCGAAGCCGCGCAGATTGGGAATCAGCCGAAACAATTTCTGGTAGTTGGACTCGCAGATTTTCTCCAGACATAAGGCGGTATTGATCGGGTGAACCAGGCTCATGGTTAATCTTCCCGGTAGCAAGCGTTAGCGCTGGAGGTTTCCCACAGCACCACTTGATCGACATTAAAGCCTTGCTGTTTGACGTGCTGGTAGATCATCTTGCTCAGTACTTCGGCGGTCGGATGCTCGTCTATCGCCAGATGCTGCTCGTTGTTGGCTATCAAGGCCGGAATGATGGGATCGTCCTTGTGCAGCAAAAAATTATGGTCCAGCACCTTGTCGATGAAGCTGTCTACGCAGGTTTTCACGTCGGCAAAATCGCAGACCATGCCTTGCTCGTTGAGTGCGGCTTGTTTGATGGAAATGCTGGCCTTGACGCTGTGACCATGCAGATTGCGGCACTTGCCGGGATGGTTCATCAAACGGTGGCCGTAACAGAAATAGACTTCTTTGGTAATGATATACATGGTGCGCTACATCCCTGTTTTATGGGTTTTGGGCTTCAATTGCCCTTGATGCTTTTGATCGATGCGGCAATCTCGTAGCTGCCGTCGGCTTGCTTGACGCTACGCACCACTTCGATAAAGGCCGTCATGGGCGGCGTGATGGGGTTTTTGGGCAGGATGCTGATTTCCATGGCCAGACCGATATCGAAGGAACGATCGGCGAAAAACGATACGCCGGCGCCGCTCAAGGTGGAGCATTTGCCGGTCTTGATTTCACTGGAACCTGCCGGTTTGTAGGTAATATCACAGTCCACGTCCATGCGGATGTAATCGCGTTTTTCATCATGATTCAGCATTCGGTTCCCCCGTATTAAAGGAGTGGTTGGGTAAAAACAATGCCAATGAGTTTACTATAAAAAACTGTAGGCTTGGTTGGGAAATAGCGGTGGTTCTTCTCAGAAATTTAAACCGATTCGTCATCGACTGCCTGTAAAGCTAGCGGAGTCGAAACGACTGGCGGTCGTTTGCCCGTCGAATAATCCGCTTGATCGCCGTTGATGGCATCGCCCTGAACATGGCAACGGGTATGACGCATTGCTCGCGCTATTCGGACTGGGGTTTTAGGCTGTCGTTCAGCAGTTTCAACAAGCTCTCAAAGTCAAACTGATTCACTAACGCCTGTAGCAGTTTTGACAATGTCGCATCCAGGGGCTCGATCTTTTGAATGGCTGCCAAGCATTGTTCGACATCCAGCTCCACCGCGGCACTTTGTATAGCCTTTAGAAGCTCGTTCGGCAGTTTGTTCAGTTTTTTCAGCAGTCTATCTTGATCCGATATGTCTCCGGCGACTTGATGATTACCATTGTTGTCTTCATAGCGATAACGCGCGCCGAGGTGTTTGGCCATACAGTCAAACACCTCTTCATTACGATACGGTTTGTTGATAATCGCGCAGACGCCGGCAGCGAATAACGCTTGCCTCTCCTCTAAAAACACCGATGCCGTGACCGCGGCGATCTTGGCGTTTTTCCCTTCCGGCAAGGCCAGAATGGCTTTGGTGGCTTCGATGCCATCCATGATCGGCATGCGCCTGTCCATCCAGACAAAATCGGGGTGCCAGCGCTTAAAGGCTTCCACGCCATCCTGGCCGTTGCAGGCTTCATTGACTATAAATCCGACCGATTCCAGCACTTTTTTCAGTAACAGCCGGCTTTCGGCCTGGTCTTCGACAATGAGCACCCGATACTCGGGCTGGCCCGGTTCCAAACCAATCACGTTACTGCTGATCGATTGAGTAAAGGTTTCAACAGCCGAGGCTTCGACATGCCCCACCGGAATGGAGACCCGAAACAGGGAGCCTTTGCCCAATTGGCTTTTCACCGTGATCGAACCGCCCATTAATTCCGTATATTGCTTGGTAATGATCAGTCCCAAGCCGGTGCCATGCTGATTCGCCTGCGAGCCGACCTGGACAAATGCTTCAAAGATTCGTGACAAATCCTCGGCGGCGATGCCTAGCCCGGTATCCTCGATTTCGCAAATGAGCACCAATGGATCGGCGCGAGAGCCGGATTGTGTCGTCAAGCGCAACACCACTTCACCTTTTTCGGTGTATTTGATGGCGTTGCCCAACAAGTTGATCAGAATGTGGCGCAGCTTGCCAGCATCCGCGCAGACAAAGCGTGGAAACGATGAACATTGGTCGATATTTAAGCTTAAGCCCTTCGACTCGGCGCGCTCGTGCATCATGTCGATGATGTCGCGAATCACAGCGCCTAGATCAAACGGCACGTTTTCGATCTCCATCCGCCCCGACTCGATTTTAGCCATATCCAGCACTTGATTGATCAAGTCCAGCAAATGATTGCCGCTGCGATTGATGATGTCGAGGTTTTCAAGCTGAGCGGCGGTCAGGTCTTTATCGTTTTGCATCAGCCTGGAAAAGCCCAGTACCGCATTCATAGGCGTACGCAATTCGTGGCTCATATTGGCCAGGAAAATACTCTTTGCCCGATTGGCGGCTTCGGCGTCGTTTTTGGATTTTTCCAGCACGGCGCCCATTTCTTGCAGGTGTTGATTGCTTACTTGCAAGTCCGTGGTCCGTTCTGCTATGCGTTGCTCCAGGGTTTCGTTCAAATTCTTCAGCGCCATTTCGGCCTTGGTGCGTTCGACTAATTCCCATTCCAGGCGCTGGTTGGCCTGCTGCAGTTCCGCGGTGGCCAGATCGCGTTCTTTTCTGCGCAAGCGCAGGTTGTCGGTCATCTGGATAATCCCCGCGGCCAGCATTCCCAGTTCGTCCCGGCGATTATCGGTAAACGCGACATCGTATTGCCCGCCGGCGATGGTATTGACGACCCGCAGAATCCGGAATAAGGGTTTAATGACCAGATGATTTAAAGCCGCTCCCAGAAACAGCACGATTAAAAATATTAGCGTCAAGGTTCTCAGCGCTGCGGCTAATGCTTCGTTTTGTAATTGCTGGTACAGACTGTGTTTGCTGAGATAGATACGAGCCTGGCCGATCGGCGTGTCATCGTGAAAGATGTCTTGCTGGCGCACAACGAGGTCTCCGCTGAGAGCTTGGTTGTCGCCTTGTTTCAACTGCCAGTGCTCATCGCGGATTCTGGACACGAATAATTGCTCGCTACCGCTGACTTGAATTGCATAGGCATTGTCGTCCATCATCTCGATGTCGACCATCTTGCCTATCCATCCCTCGTCCATTTCCCAGAGTGGAATCACCAGGCTTTCTTTCAGGCGCAGTATTTTTCTATCGGCTTGGCTGTCCAGTTCGCGATGCAGACGCTTCTCGATTTGTAGATAATTCAACACCTCGTAGGGTGCCAGTCCGATCATGACAATGATCAACAGCGATAGGGTGATGCGGGTTTTGATGCTTTTTAAGCCTAGTTTCATGGTCGATTAAAAAGTATAAAGCCGCTGAAAGCGTTGCAAGTTTTCAAACCAGCTGGCAGGCAGCTGGCCGTCGGGATAGTATTTCTCGACGATTTTCTGATAGCGGCCATCGGCAATGATCGCCGCCAGGCCGTTTCGATACTGTTTGGCTATTTCGCCGGCGTGTGGATAGTCGGCGTCCACCATGATCGCGATAGGAGAAATACTATTGGGCAAGGGTTGTCTGAAGAAGTCAGTCTTCAGCGTTGGAAATAATTCGGCCAGCATTTGCTGGCCGACCAAGTCGATTTCAAACACCAGATCGACCCGGCCCAGCTTGAGTTTTTTAAACAGCGATGCCTGGGCATAGCTGGATTCAAAATGCAGGCCCATCTGTTCGAACGCGCGCCGATCGATCAGCGTGCCTTTCAATACGCCGATTTTGTATTGCTTTAGATCGTTAAAACTGGTGATTTGCGGTGGCTGTTGATAATGGGGGCGATAATAAAACAGCGAGACTTCCGATACCGCGATCGGGATGATGGCGGCAAATTCCTGTTGCGCCATGTAGAATTCTGGATTGCCTAGATCATTGTTATCCCGGTCTTCTATCATGCGCGACAGCGGTACAAATTCGATTCGGGTTTGTAGGCCGGCGGCATCGGAGATCGCCTGCACCAGTTCGCTGCCCAAGCCGCCGCCGGGCAGGGTTCTGGACCAATAGGGCGGGCTTTCGTTGGCTTCCAGCACCACTTCGTCGCCGGCCCAGGCGGTCCATGCCGAAAGCAATAGCAACAAGCTGTGCAGGTATAGCATGCGTCGGGTGGCTAATTATTGCAGCGGTAGAATATGACGATTGACGGCCTCGCCGCCGCCAAACTGTTTCTCCAGCAAGGCTTTATACTGACCATTGGCGATGATGGCGGTCAGACCGTCCTGGAATTGTTTCGCCAACGCCGCGCCTTCCGGATGATTCTTGTTGAAAACCATGAACAGGGTTTCTTCGCCGGCGGCGGGCTCCAACTTGCTGAATTTGGCCTTATCGGCGGCGAAATTTCTGTCCAGAAACCAGTCGACCGCCAGAGCCGAATTGGCAAGCAAATCGAGCTGCCCGGATTTCAGCTTTTCCAATAAGCTCAGCAGTTTACCGGTTTCTACTTTAAGTCCGGCTTTTTGATAGGTGCCGATATTTTCTTCCGGATCGGCGCCGTAGGTTAGATTCGCCAATGTCTTCAAGTCGCCTTTCCAAGGCAGGCCGTCGGGATGCTTGGGCTGGTAAACGTAGTAATGTTGTTTCAAGCGCAACAGCGGGACGAAGATCAGGTTTTTTTGCTCGTCGGCGCTAAAACCAATATGGCTGCCGATCAGCGCCAGTGCCTTTTCCTGGAGGACATAATATTTCAGCATCCGCACCAAGGGTAGGGTATTGATCGTTGCGTTGATTTTTTGCGCTTGCAAGACAGTATTGACGAGTTCGATGGCCGCGCCGCCGCCCGTCAGTTCGGTGGTAATGAAAGGCGGTAGGTCCAGCGCATAGATCGCGTTGGTGTTCGGCGTAAATAAATCCTGCTTGATGCGCGGCCCGGTGGCTAAAGCCGTGACGGGATAAATAGCGATGACCAGCAGCATGACGGTCAGTCGTTTGAATAGTTGGTTAGTGTTCATCGTGACGCCCCCTGTTTAATCGCTAATCGCCGAACCGGACAGTACCAGCAATTTGTCCCATAAACCAAAATGCAGGTTAAACGGCGAGGTCTGCGACATGAAAATGGTAATTTTGTCTTCCTTGGGGTCGACGCTGAAACGGGTGGAATAAATCCCGGCCCATTCGAAAACGCCGGGATCGCCGGCATCGACATCATGGGCGCGGTCTTGCTGGATGGCAAAGCCCAAACCGAATTTCCAACCGTGATCGTGCAGGAAGGTTGCGTCTAAATCGCCAATGTGGTTGGTGGCGGTCATCAATTCGACGGTCTTGCGGCTGAGCAGACGCACGCCGTCCAGTTCGCCTTTGTTCAAAAGCATCTGCGCGAAACGGTAATAGTCATAGGCCGTGGATAACACATTGCCGCCGCCGGTTAGATATTTGCCGGACAAGGCATAGGCATCGGATGGGCACAAAGCCAGATCGCCGTCTATCATCGGCTCGGTGACTTTAGTCAGAGAACCTTGCCAGTCGCTTTTCCACACCGCCGCTACGCGCCCTAGTTTTTCTTGGGGAACATAGAAATGGCTGTCGCGCATTTTCAATGGGTCGAAAATCCTTTTTTGCATGAACTGATCGAACGGCATCTTAGAGACCACTTCGACCAGATAGCCCAACACATCGCTGGCCAGGCTGTAATCCCAGACTTCGCCGGGGTGCTTGTACAGCGGCAGTCGGGCCAGACGCTTGACCATGTCGCCTATGGTTTCGTTGGGGCGGCAGAAGCCGTCGTTGATGCCGGCCTCCTTATAAAAATCGACCACTAGCTGGCGTTCGCGTTCGTGATAGTAATTATTGGGGAACATATACAGCAGGCCGGAAGTGTGGCTGAGCAGGTCGCGGACGGTGATCTCGCGTTTGGCCGGCACCAGTTTGTATTCGCTAGCCGAACCCGGCGGCAGCAGTTCCAGAACTTTGGGATCCTTGAATTCGGGGATGTATTTCGATACCGGATCGGACAGCAGCAGCTTGCCTTCCTCGTACAGCAACATGATCGCGACGCTGGTCAGCGGCTTGGTCATCGATACCACCCGGAAAATCGTGTCTTTTTGCATCGGTTTGTCGGTGTCGGCCAGGCCGGCTTCGCGGAAGTAAGCAATCTTGCCTTTACGCGCCACCAGCACGACCGCGCCGGCGATTTTCTTTTCCTGGACGTGTTGGTCGATCAAACGGTCGATGTTTTGCAGACGCTGGCTGGACAGGCCTACCGATTCCGGTTTGACGGTTGTTGAGGGTTCCTTGCCCAGCGCTAGGTTTTGCGCCAGAAACAGCATTAAAAACAGCCAAAATCGTTGGTTCATGGTTGCTCCTTGATAGAGGGTTTTCGGTGACGGCTTGGCTAGCCATCTGAGGCTTCGGTCTTGCTCGCGGTTTAAAAACGCAGGTGTTGGATCGAAAACTGCTCAAAATCCTTATCTACACCGGGTGCCTTGATTGGCCGAGAGAATTCGGCTTTGCCGTTCCCTACGTGAATTCATCGCTTCGGATAGAATTTTTACTTCGGCCTCAATGAACGGGCGGCGTTATTTAACGGCATCTTGTTCAATCTGTCGGTAATACTGTATTTTTTCCAAAAATTGATCCAGATTCTGGAAAAATAGATCGATTAATGCTGGGTCGAAATGTTTGCCACGTTCGTTTTTAAACAATTCCAGGATCCTATCCAATTCCCAGGCCGGTTTGTAGCAGCGCTTGTGTCCCAAGGCGTCCAGTACATCGGCGAAGCCGGCGATGCGGCCGGCGATGTGGATCTGTTCGCCTTTCAGGCCTTGTGGGTAACCGCTGCCGTCCCATTTCTCGTGATGTTGATGGGCGATAATCGCCGCCATTTTTAATAGCGGTCTGTGCGAAACCGAAAGCATTTGATAGCCCAGATGAGCATGGGTTTTCATCACGTCCCATTCCTCGGCGGTCAACGGGCCGGGTTTATTCAGGATCATGTCCGGTATCGCCACTTTGCCGATGTCGTGCATCGGCGAGGCCTGTTTGATCAACTCGGCTTCCGGGTAACCGGATAGTTGCGCCAGTAAATGCGAATAGTCGGCGACCCGTTTGACGTGCAGACCGGTTTCATGCGAGCGGGTCTCGCAAATTTCCCCCAGCGTCAGTATCAGTTCCCGTTGGGTGTCTATGATTTCTTCATGCAGCGAGTGAATCCTGTGGATGCCTTCCTCGATTTCTTGTTCCATCTGGTTCTGCAACGCTTTCAATTGCAGATGGGTGGAAACCCGGGCCTTGACCTCTTCAAACTGAAACGGCTTGCTGATGTAATCCAGGCCGCCGACGTCGAAAGCTTTGAGTTTATCGTTGACGTCGGTCAGCGCGCTGATGAACAGCACCGGGATATGTTGGGTGGAGGGGTTGCTTTTCAGTATCTTGCAGACTTCATAGCCATCCATCTCCGGCATTTTGATGTCCAGCAGAATCAGATTGGGTGCTCGTTTGGCAATGGCTTCAAGCGCCATCTTGCCATTGGGGGCAGGGCGAACCTTGTAACCTTCCTCTTTGAGGATGCTGGCCAGCAACTGCAAGTTGGCCGGCGTATCATCAACGATCAGGATATCGACGTTTTTTGCATCCATATTCAATCAATGACTTGGGTTGAAATATTATTATTTTCAATGATATACATTTGCCAAGCGTCCTGTTGTGTAAGCCGTTTGGCTAATGTGGATTAACGCAATTCAGGTCTCAAAACTTTGTCGAATACCGTGAATTTTGCCATTTTTTGCCCATCAAAAGCCATTTTGCTGACGCCCGATTTGGTTTTCGGCAGGATGGCGAAGCATCCACAGCATATTGCATGGCATTGCTGTTTTGGGGCTTGGCGGGTTTTCAGGCAATCCGCAAATCAGTATAGCTCGCTGCTCGAGTTTGGCATTTTGACGCGGCTCAAGGATAGGCAAGGCTATTTGACAATCGCCGCTGCCTGCAGATCGGCATGGTAGGACGAGCGCACCAGCGGCGCGCTGGCCACCTGTTGAAAACCCAGTTCGCGGGCGATTTCCGCATAACGCTGAAATTGGTCGGGGTGGATGTATTCCTGCACCGCCAGATGCTCCTTGCTGGGTTGCAGATACTGGCCCAGCGTCAGCATGCTGACGCTGTGGGCCAGTAAGTCTCGCATCACCTGAATCACTTCGGCTTCGGTTTCGCCTATGCCCAGCATCAATCCGGATTTGGTCGGCACCTGCGGCAGGCGCTGTTTATGCGCTTGCAGCAATTGCAATGAGATGTGGTAGTCGGCGCCGGGTCGGGCTTGCAGATACAGGCGCGGCACGGTTTCCAGATTGTGATTGAACACGTCGCAAGGTTGGCGCTCAAGGATGTCCAAGGCTGTCTCCATCCGGCCGCGAAAATCCGGTACCAACACTTCGATAGTAGTGACGGGCGATTGAGCGCGGACTGCGGCGATGCAGGCTGCGAAATGGCCGGCGCCGCCGTCGCGCAAATCGTCGCGGTTCACCGAAGTGATCACCACGTATTTCAGGCCCATGCTCGCGATGGTGCTGGCCAGATTGCTGGGTTCTTCGACATCCAAAGGCTGCGGCTTGCCGTGGGCCACATCGCAGAACGGGCAGCGGCGGGTGCATAAATCACCCATGATCATGAAGGTGGCGGTGCCATGACTGAAACATTCGCCCAGGTTGGGGCAGGCGGCTTCTTCACAAACCGTGTGCAAGCGGTTCTCGCGCAACGATTGCTTGATGCGGTTGACTTGGTCGCCGGCCGGTAGCTTGATGCGAATCCAGTCTGGTTTGCGCAAGACCTGCTCGGGTTTTTCCACCTTGACCGGAATTCGCGATAGCTTGTCGGCGTTGCGCTGGTGGGTGTCTGGCGTGGAGCGGGAAGGAGCGTTGAGTGTCATGATTCTATGGCCTTGAGCAATTGGTGGATAACCGGCACCGCCAGTTCCCGAGTGAGTATCTTAACCCCCAAGTCCGCCAGTTGGGTCACTTGCAAACCGGGATAGCCGCAGGGGTTGATGTCCTGAAACGGCGCTAAATCCATATCGTTGTTGATGCTGAGGCCATGGTAACAGCAACCGTTTTTAATGCGCAGACCCAATGAGGCGATTTTTCGATGATCGACATAGACCCCGGGCGCCTTGGCTTGAGCCTGAGAGGCGATGCCGTATTGCCGTAAGCTGTCTATCACCGCGTTTTCCAACATGGTGACCATTTGCCTGGGGCCTTTGCCCAGCCGGCGCAAATCAGCCAGCAGGTAAACCACCAGTTGGCCGGGGCCGTGATAGGTCAGCTGGCCGCCGCGATCGGATTCCACTAGCGGAATGGCGGTCGGCTTGAGCAGATGTTCGCGCTTGCCGTTCAGGCCCAAGGTATAGACCGGCGGATGCTCGACGATCCAGATTTCATCGGCGGTATCGCTATTGCGTTCGGCGGTGAAATGCTGCATTTCCCGCCAAACGTCCCGATAATCCCGCAGGCCCAAATCGCGCAATACGGTCGCTTGATTAGGCGGCAAGGATACCGCTGGTAGCGCAACTCGGGAGGCGGTTGCCGACACGGCGATCCCTAAAGTGCCATCAGTACGTCGGGGCAGGCGGTCAAGCCCATATAAATCGCGTCCAGTTGCTCGCGGCTGTGAGCTTCGATGACAACGGTCACCGACAGGTAATTGCCGGCTTTGCTGGGCTTGGTGGTTACCGCGCCTTCGCGGATGTCGGCGACGTGGCGGCGGATGATTTCGACCACAATCGCGTCGAAATCGTCGCGGCTTTTACCCATCGCCTTGATGGGGAATTGGCAGGGAAATTCGAGTAAGGATTCAGTTTCGCTCATGACAAGGACTTTTTGTAAGCTTGTAACAAGGCGTCCATGCGTTGCCAGACCGGTCCTGGCTTACCGTCGCCGACCGGGGTGCCGTCAAGCTCGACCACCGGCAAAATTTCGCGGGTGGAACTGGCGACCCAGACTTCGCTGGCGGTCTGTAATGCTTCCAGTGCGATGATGTCTTCTTTATAAGGGATGCCGTTCGCTTCGGCCAGTTCCAGAATCACGTCGCGGGTGATGCCGGGCAGGATTTCGTTGTTTTTCGGCGGCGTGATCAACTCGCCCTCGATCACCACGAACAGGTTGCTGGCCGCGCCTTCGCTGACATAACCGTTCTTGACCAGAATTGCTTCGGCGGCGCCTTGATCCAGCGCTTCCTGTCTAAGCAGGATGTTCGCCAGTAAGGTGATGGCTTTGATGTTGCAGAGTTGCCAGCGAGTATCGTCCAGCGTCACGGCTTTGATGCCGTTGAAGCGGCCGGCGAACGGCTTGATTTCCGAACACATGGCAAACACGGTCGGCACCACCTGCTCGGGAAAGCCGTGATCGCGTTTGGGCGCATAGCCGCGGGTGATTTGCAGGTAAATGTATTGGTCTTTATCGCCTTCCAGCAAAGGCTGGAAAATCGCTTCCCAGTCCGCGACGCTTTGCGGCATCGGCAGGCGGATACCGGCCAGGCTGTTATTCAAGCGGGCGATATGCTCATCCAAGCGAAACAAGCGGCCGTTATAGGCCGGAATCACTTCGTAAACGCCGTCGCCGAACAAAAAGCCGCGATCCAGCACCGACACTTTAGCATCGGCCAGCGGCAGGTATTCGCCGTTTAAATAAACTTGTTCGGTCATTCTTTCTCCAATAAACCGATGGCCGCATCGTACAGCCGCCGGAAAATGCCGCCCTCGGCTACCGTATCCAGCGCCACCAGCGGTTTAGTCAGGATGGATTCGCCGGCCAGCGAGATATTCAGGTTGCCGACCGTGTCGCCTTTGTTCAGCGGTGCGAATACGCCTTTGTCGATCTGGGTTTCGGCTTTTAACTCGCTAAAATGTTTGCGTGGGGCGGTGACATAAAGGTCTTCCGGTAAACCGACCGCCACTTTAGAGACCACGCCTTTTCTGACTCGGGCTTCGCTCAAGGCCTTGTTGCCTTCGTAAAGACGATGGGTTTCGAAAAAGCGGAAGCCGTAATTCAACAGCGACTGGCTCTCGTTGGAGCGGGCATTGGCGCTGGCGGTGCCCATCACCACCGAAATCAAACGCATGTCTTCGCGCTTGGCCGAAGCCACCATGCAGTAACCGGCGTCATCGGTAAAACCGGTTTTCAGGCCGTCGACCGAGGGGTCGCGCCACAGCAGCAGGTTACGGTTCTGCTGGGTGATGCCGTTGTAAGTAAATTCTTTTTGCGAATCCCAGCGATAGTATTCCGGAAACTCTCTAATCACCGCCTGCGCCAAGATGGCCAGATCGTGAGCTGAGCTGTAGTGATTGGGACTGGGCAAGCCGGTGGCATTTTCGAAGTTGCTGTTGGTCATGCCCAGGCGGCCGGCCTGTTCGTTCATCATCGTCGCGAAGGTTTGCTCGCTACCGGCCACGTGTTCGGCCAAGGCCACGCTGGCGTCATTGCCGGATTGAATCACCATGCCTTGCAGCAAGTCTTCGACCGCCACTTGTTTGTTCACTTCGACGAACATTTTCGAGCCGCCGGTTTCCCAGGCGTTTTGACTGATGGTGACTTTTTCGTCTAGCGTCAAATGGCCGGATTTCAATTCACGGAAGACGACGTAGGCGGTCATGATCTTGGTCAAACTGGCCGGGGCGACCCGTTTGTCCGGCTCTTTTTCGGCCAATACCCGGCCGCTGTCGAAGTCCAGCAGGAAATAACTGGAGGCCGCGACGCTGGGGGCGGCAGGCGTGAAAATCGGGCTGGCGGCTTGCAGCGAGGCAGTCGTGAACAATAACAGTAGCCCACTGAGCAGGCTGAATGTCGTGCGGAAAGGTTGGCTCATGGTGGCGATATTCAAAAGTCGTTCTGGAAGCGGCTATTGTATCACTGAGAAGCTGTTTAAAAACGTCGCGAGCTTGTTCATGGCAAGGCGAAAAAACGCGAAAACCCGGAGTGTACATGGCGTACATGAGGATTTTGAGCGATTTTTCAACACAGTCAGGGACAAGCGCAGCAGTTTTTAAACAGCTTCTGAGAGCCGCCGCTTAGAAAAACCCTCGTATTACGCTAGGCGGCTCAAGTCAAAAGCCGCCGATGGTCGCAACTGTTTGGAATAGTTAGAAAGTTGGCTCAAGTGCCGCTGTTGCAGATTTTGAATTTGCAGGCGCAATCCTGCAGCGCCATGCACGCGGTTTGCTCGATGGGCTTATCCAGCAAGGTGGCAATCAGCGCGCGGTCGAATTCGCATAATTCCGGATGTTGTTGTGCCAGATCGTGATAGACGCAGTTAACGGCTTTGATGGTCGGCTGGGCTTGATCGGCTTCCATTTCCGCGTGGTAACCCAAGGATTGCATCAATTCCAGCAATGCGCTTTGCTTTTGCGCCGGGTCTTTGCCGCTGAATTGCGGGGCCAGCGACCGCGCAAGACTGACGCCCATCCGCCACAGCATTTGCCGCAATGCCGTCTCGCCCAGCTCGGTTTTCAGTTCGCTCAGCAATAAATTGCAGAACCAGGGGTATTGCTTTGGCAGGCGATTGCGGCCTTGTTCGGTCAACGTGTAATTGCGCGAGGGTCGGCCGCCGGTACTGTTCAGTGCCGCTTCCCGCACCAGTTGGTCTTTTTCCAAGCCCACCAAATGCTGCTTCACCGCATTTCTGGAAATATCCAGTTCGGTGGCGAGTTCGTCGATACTCATGCCGGCTGCGCGGGACAGCAGTAATTTTAAGATTTGTTCCTGGCGTGAGCCGCTGTGTTGGGCCATGTGAGTGTCTGGCGGTCGAAATTGAATGATGTCGCATTCTACGCCGGATCGGATGTCCGGCAAAGTGGAGACAAGCTGATTTTTAACATATAAATAACTTTTATAATAAAAATATTGCAAAAGTGTTTTTTTTCGCGTACTCTGTGTTCGGCTTTGAACAGCCGCATCTTCTAATTTGCAAAGAAAGGCAGACCATCATGAGCGAAACCACAGCGACACTTTACGAACAACTGGGCGGCGAGGCAGCCGTCAACGCCGCCGTCGATATCTTTTATCGAAAAGTCTTGAACGATCACCGCATCAATCGCTTTTTCGATAATACCGATATGGACAAACAGGCAGCCAAACAAAAATCCTTTTTAACGATGGCTTTTGGCGGTCCCAATAACTACTCCGGCGCCGATATGCGTCAAGCCCATGCGCATTTGGTAAAAAAACTGGGTTTGGACGATTCGCACTTTGACGCAGTGGTAGAAAATCTGGCCTCCACCTTACAAGAACTGAATGTGCCGCAGGAGTTGATCAATCAAGTCGCGGCCATCGCCGAAAGCACGCGTAACGACGTGTTGGACCGCTAGGCGATGGAGTAGGGGGATGAGCTTGCATAAACTCAGCGTGAACGACCGCGAAATTATTTGCGAGTCTGGCGAAACCGTGCTGGAAGCCTGTCTGCGCGAAAACATCGACATCCCCTACGGCTGTCGGCAGGGCGCCTGTCAAAGCTGTATGGTGCGCAGCTTGCAGGGCCCGCCGCCGCTGGCGGCGCAAGACGGTTTAAAAGAAGTATTGCGCCATCAGAACCATTTCCTGGCCTGTCTGTGTTATCCGCAGCAGGATATGGCGATCAGCATTAGTCCGCCCGCCGAATTTTTTACCGAGGCGACGGTGATTGAGAAAAGTTTGTTGAATGCGGAAACGCTGCAACTTACTTTGCAGTGTAAGGATGCTCTGGATTATTACGCCGGCCAATTTGTCAATCTGAAACGGGCGGATGGCTTGACCAGGAGTTATTCGATAGCCAACAACCGTTTGCATGCCAATAAATTGAGCTTCCACATTCGCCGTTTGGCTGGTGGTCGCTTCAGCGAGTGGGCGCATCAGGAACTGAATATCGGCGACAACATTGCTGTCTCGGACCCGCAGGGGTTGTGTTATTACCTGCCCACCAACAAAGACAGCAATATGCTGCTGATCGGCACCGGTAGCGGCTTGGCGCCGTTGGC
The DNA here is from genome assembly GCF_030490285.1 of Methylomonas montana. Classification (NCBI taxonomy): domain Bacteria; kingdom Pseudomonadati; phylum Pseudomonadota; class Gammaproteobacteria; order Methylococcales; family Methylococcaceae; genus Methylomonas; species Methylomonas montana. Next base: position 1,020,055 of record NZ_CP129884.1, read on the forward strand.
AGGGATCGTCAGCGAAGCACTGCATCACGGTCACCGCGGCGATATTCATTTGTTCCATGGCAGTCGGGATATGTATGGTTTGTATTGGATAGAGGAAATGCAAGAACTCGCTCGCCAATACGCTAATTTTCACTATACGGCCTGCGTGTCGCGCGGCGACGCGCCGGAGGGCGTGGCTAGGGGGCGAGCCAACGACGTGGCGATGACAACCTTACCCAGCCTAAAAGGCTGGCGGTTGTATTTATGCGGCCATCCGGACATGGTTCATCAAACCAAGCGCCAAGCTTTTTTGCATGGCGCCGGCTTGCAGGACATCCATGCCGATGCGTTTCATGTGGCGTCGGCGACACTGGATTAAACCGATAGCGAGTAGACCTTTTGCTGTTCTTGAGCCGCTAATGCCCTGATATGATCCAGCACCTGCTGCAAAATCGGGGAATCGTTATCGCGTGGCGATACCATGTAGGCCGGCAATTTGAATTGTGGGCTGTCAGGTACCGGAAATAGCTTTCCGGCTTTCAGCAAAGGCTCTACCAGGCGCACCGGTAGAAAGCTGGAGCCGCGGCCTTGGGCCAGAATCAACTGCACGGCCATCCAGCCGATATTGACTACTTGCGCCGGCCGTTCCAGGTTAGGGTAGCTATTGCTATGTTGGGCGTAAAAGCCCGGTGCCCAATCGACGTAGATGTAATCGTCGTTGGGCCAGGGTTGGCTAGGATCACTGGTCAGCAGCAACAGCGTTTCATCGAATAAATGTTCGACTTGCAAGCCGGGGCTGTGCTGCGGCGTATACATCAAGCCTATATCCAGCGCGCCCTCGATCAGGCTGCGCATCAAGTCCTCTTCAAAGCCTATATCGCTGCGGATGGAAATATCCGGCACTGCTTGGCGTATTGCGCCTATCCATTCCGGCAACAAGGTTTCGCACAAGGCAATTCGCGCCCCGATGCTGATGCTGGCCCGAAACCGGCTGGGCAGGCCTATGTCGTGACGGGCCTGTTCCAGCGTTAACAATAAGGATTTGGCGTGACGCAAAAAACGCCGGCCAGGCAAAGTCAGTGACGCACCCGAGCGGTTGCGGACGAACAGCGGCACGCCTAAATAGGTTTCCAGGCGTTGGATACGAGTGCTCACCGTCGATTGCGTGACATACAGTCGGTTGGCGGCTTCCAGAAAGCTACCGTTGGCGGCGACGCTTAAAAAAGTTCTGATTTGATCGATGTCCATGGTTTTAATATTGCATTTGTCGATATTAAAGTCCAATAAATATCGTTTGTCTTATATCAACTTGGTTTTTATAGTGCTGACTTAGTAATGTATCGATTCGATGGCATTTGTTGATCCGGGGGAGTCATGAAAACTTCAAGATATTCGTTTACCAAGCTATTTGGCGACCACAAACCAGTCCTGCTGGGGCTGGCTTTGCCGTGGCTGTTGGCGGCCTGTGCGGCGCCGAGTATTAAGCCTGCCGCGTCACAAATCGACCAGCTGCACAGCTTGTTGATTGTGCCGGTAGAGGCGCCGCCGTTGGAAGTGATACCTGATTTGATCGAGCGGCGCGATCCGGCTTACCGACATTTCCAAAACATGGCCTTGGGTTTTGCACTGCCCACACAACTGTATCGAACCGATGGCGGCATCGTCATTGCGGGGATGGTTAGCGGCAGCGAAGCGGCGGATGCGGATGCCATCACCAACGTCTCGCCAACGGCCGCAGGCGGGGCTGCGAAAACCGAGTGGCTTTGGACACCAGCCAGGGCTGCCGCCCAGAAGCTGCATAGTTTACTGTCGGCGGAAAACCGCAAAGGTGAATTGAGCCGTGACGAGTATCGCTTGCTTACGGCGGGTGACGCCAGTCTGCAACATTGGCATCAGGCGATTCAAGCCTGGTATGGTCAGAACACTACGCCAGTCGATTACGCGGCGACGGGCCACTACGATGCCGTGATAGAGGTTGGTATCGGTCGGTATCGGATCTTCGAAGGGCAAACCTCATTGCAGCTAATGATCAAGCTAATCGATCCTGTCTCGCGCCGCGTCATAGCCCGTACCCTTTCGGAAAGTTTCAAGGCCGATGATGAAGCGCTCGCCTCCCTGGATCATGGCGGAGAAACATTTAAACAATTGATCGCCGATATGGCGGTGCCGCTGTTGAGGCAAAGTTTGGGCGATATCGGTTTGCGCATACCGTCTCAAGCCGACGAGACTTAGTGCGATGATTTGGCCAATAAACGTATGAGCGTCGTCTATCAAAAACGCCTGCGCGGCTGGCGTTTTACGCTGTTCAATCTTTGTCTGGGGCTGGGGCACGCGCTGGTGATTTTCAACGCCGGCGCCTATATCGCGATGCTGCCGCGGGTTGCCGGCGGCTTGGGGGTTCCGCCCAGTTTCGCCACCTGGACCCAGACCGATTACATGATAGCCCTGGCGTTGGCCTTTCCGGTGGGCGGCTGGTTGGCGCGCAGGTATGGCGAATATCGGCCCTTCGTCGTGGCCTTTCTGGGGTTCGCGCTGGCTGCGTTTATCTGTGCGTATTGCACATCTTTTTATGCGTATCTGGCCGGCCGCATCCTGCTGGGATTCGCCGGCGGCTTGACCTTGCCGCTGGGCCAAGCCTTGCTGCTTAAGGAATATCCCGATAAACGCAAATCGCTCGGCATTGGTGTCTGGAGCATATTTACTTTGACGCCGTTCACGTTCGGCCCGCCCCTGGGCGGCTGGATAGCCGACAACCTGGGTTGGCGCTGGCTGTTCTGGCTCAATATTCCGTTGGCATTGGCGATAGCCGGCATCATTGGCGCGATGCTTTGCCGGCGCTGCTACCAGCGAATTTGGCAGCGCTTTGATGGCGTCGGTTTTACCTTGCTGGTGATGACCCTATTCGGGTTACAAACATTGTTGAATCAGGGCAACGATTGGGATTGGGCTGATTCGGCATACATCCGTGGTCTGATGGCATTTATCGGTGTCACGCTGATTTACTGGCTGGTTTGGGAATTGAATGTGCGCCGGCCATTTCTGGACATTCGTCTGTTTGCACACCGTAATTTTACGATAGGCGTGCTGATCCTGTTCCTGGGGTTTCTGTTTTTCCAGGGCTTGCTGTCCTTATTGATTGTGCAGTTGCAATTGGCTTTGGGGTATTCGTCGTGGGAGGCGGGGCTGGTGTTTCTACCGATGGCAATCTTCGCCAAGCCGATGGCCAGCGTGTTCCACGAGATCGTCAAGCATTGCGATGCCCGGCTATTGGCTAGCGCCAATTTGCTGGGGTTTGCCGCAACCTATTTCTGGTTGAGCCGCTTCGACGATCCGGACGCGTTTGCGCAATTGTTCTGGCCGAAATTGTTGGAAGGCGCCTGCCTAGGTAGCTTTTTCGTACCCATGACCGCTTTGCTGCTGTACGGCCTGCCGGCCGAGCGGCAATGGCGGGCGCTGGAGCTAGCCAATCTGATGCGCATAGCCGCCGGTGCGATCGGCATCGCCGTGCAAGGCATTGTGTTGTACCGGCGGGCGCCTTTGCATCTGACGCATTTTGCCGAAAACCATGGCGCATTTGAGCTAATCGACGACTCTGTTCTGAATGCCTTACTGACGATGGAATTTGCCGAACCGGCGGCTTTTGCCAAATTCACCAAGCTGGCAGGACGCGATGCGGTTATTCACGGTATTAACGATGCGTTCTGGATGGCCGGTTGCGTGTTTGTGGGCATGGCTGCGTTGGTCTGGTTTGCGCATCCGACTCGAACGCCGGTTAAGGTCAATGCCGAGCGGGAATTGCGCCGCGAGACCCAGGAATTGCTTGCGGAGGAGGCCTGATGCGTCTGTTGCGCTGGGTTTTGTTAGCATTCGTTCCGTGTCTTACGCCTGGTTGCGCCTGGTTTGGCGAGGAAAGTCGGCGGGCGACGATGCTGGCGATGCCGGCGGCGACCAATACCGTCAACGCCGCTCGGCGTGCGCTCGGTACCAGTGATACCTGGCCGACACCGACTTGGTGGACCCGCTTCGAAAGCTTGGAATTGAATCGTTTGATAGCCACTGCGTTGGCCGACAACCCGGATTTCAAGGCCGCGGCAGCCAGATTACGACAATCGCAGTTTATGGTCGATGCCCAGGCGGCCGAACTGTATCCGACCGTTGACGCCAACGTCAGTTTCAGCGCGCAGCGCTTTTCCGCCAATAGCGTTCAGGCCAAGCTGGCCGGGCAGAACTTTCGACAGATGCTGATCAATCCGTTGATTCTGCGTTACCACCTGGATTTTTGGGGGCGCGATGAAGCGGCGCTGCAAGGTGCGGTTGGCCGTTCGTTGGCGGTGGCGGCGGAGCTGGCCGATACCCGCTTATTGTTGGCGACCGCCGTGGCTAATAGCTATTTCGATTTGCTGGCCGCAGCAGAAAAACAAAACCTTGCCCAGCATATCGTCGCCGAACGCGAAGCCTTGTTGAAATTCGAGCAAACTCGGTTTGCAACCGGTTTGGCGACCGACGCGCCGATATTGCAGGCGCAGATGGCGCTTAGCACAGCGCGGCAGGCTTTAGCATCGGCGCGGGCCGGTGTGGAATTGCGGAAAAACCTGCTGGCGGCGTTGGCTGGGAAGGGCGCCGATTGGGGAGCAGGAATAGCGGTCGAACAGCACCAGTTTTCCGAGCCGCCGACGCTGCCGGCCGATTTGCCATTACATTTGTTGGCGCATCGTCCCGATATCAGTGCAGCGCGTCTGCATGCCGAGGCGGCGGCCGAGGAAATCAAGGTTGCCGAGACCGCTTTCTACCCGGATGTCAATCTGGTGGCATTCACCGGTTTGCATAGCGTCAGCTTGAGCGATGTGTTGTTACAGGGTTCCAGTCTGGCTTATGCGGTCGGCCCGTCCATCGAGTTTCCGATATTCGAAGGCGGCCGCTTGCGCGCCAATTTGAATTATCAGCAGTCTGCATACGATGCGGCCGTGGAGCGTTACAACCGCAGCCTGGTGCATGCCGTGCAGGAAGTCGCCGACGCGCTGAGCCGCTGGCGCGAGCTCGATGCGCGCCTGGCGGAGCAGCGGCAAAGTCTGGCAGACGCAGTGGCGGCCGAAAGGCTGGCTGACAGTTTGAATCGCCACGGCTTGCACGACCGTTCCGCGCCAAGTCTGGCTAGGCTGGAGGTTTACCAACAACGATTTCGTCTGGCTGCCCTGCAAGGCGAGTGGCGCAATGCCCAGGTCAATATCATCAAGGCGCTGGGCGGCGGCTACAGCGACGCTAAATCTGCCAATTAACCTACTATGCAAAAAAAGATTCGCCCCAGGGAAATACTTCGACAACGCCGGCGCCGTTTGCAAGGCGTCACACTGGCTTTGCTGCTGGCTGGTTTGGCGTATCTGGCTTATTGGTGGATTGTGCATCGCGATTGGGTCACCACCGACGACGCGTTTGTGACGGGGCATTTGATTACGTTGAAAACGCAGACCGAGGGAACTGTGGTCGAAGTGATGGCCGAAAACACCCTGTGCGTGGAAAAAGGCCAGGTGTTGGTGCGGCTGGATGGTACTCATGCCGGTATCGCCTTACAACAGACTCAAGCCGAACTGGCGGAAGCGGTACGCAATATCGCCACGCTGCAAGCAAAATCCGAGACCTTGAAGCAGCGGGTGTTGGTCAAGCAAGTGTTGATAGATCAGGTTAATCACGATTTGGCCCGCTTCAACGCAGCGGCCAGGGATGGCGCGGTTTCCGAGCAGCAACTACAAAACGCCCAAGATAAAGTCCGCGAGCTGGACGCCTCGATTCGGGAAATTCGCGCCGAACAAACCGGTGTCGAGGCGCAATTGCTGGATTCCGGCATCGATGATCACCCGGCCGTCGAAAAAGCCAAGAGCCGCTTGCGTCAGGCTTATCTCGATTATCAGCGTCGCAACGTCGTCGCGCCGGTATCGGGTTGCGTGGCCAAGCGGAAAGTGCAAATCGGCGATAATCTGAAGGCCGGCGTACCGCTGCTGGCTATCGTGCCGCTGGATGATGTCTGGATAGAAGCCAATGTGCTGGAAACCCAGATTGCCGAGGTGCAGCCTGGCCAGGCCGCGGAGATTAGGGTCGATGCTTACGGCGCAGACCGGCTCTATCATGGTCGGGTGCAAGGTATCAATCCTGGTACCGGCAGCACGTTTGCCTTGTTGCCGACCGACAATGCCACCGGCAATTTCATTCATATTGCCGAACGCATGCAGGTACGCATCGCGCTGGATGCAAAGGAACTCAAGGAAAACCCTCTGCAACCGGGACTGTCCACGCTAACCCGCATCGAAACCCGTCAAACGGATGGCTCGATGTTGAGGTCTTCGGTGACGTTGAGCAGCGCGGCGTATCGCACCGATGTTTACGACAGGGAACTGGAGGGTGCGGAACAGCTGATACGGCAGATCTTGTTAGCGAATCGCCCGCATTAAACCCTTGAGCGATTTGGCCTGATTCGGCATGGTAATCTCTGTGCCACGCTTACCGCTAAACCGTGAATTACCACAAAAAAGCTGCAATTAAACGCGGGTCCGTGTATCTTTGCTTTCCGGTAAAAAATGACCGAGACCATAAAGCATAAACCGACGGCCGCACGCGGGCGTTCGTCGATTCATAGAACCAGATTACGGATTAACCATGTGTTTTAGTGCCAATATGTCGTTGGGATTGGGTGTTGCGGGCCTGATTGCCTCTAGCGTGACTTTTCTGGATAAGGACGAGGCCTTCTGGGTCAAAGCAGCTCGCGCCTATGCCATCTTTCATTTTTCATTGATGGAATTTATCCAATATTTTGCTTACCCGGTGGTCGATCAATGCGGCTATGGCACCAATCTATTGTTGAGCGAATTGTCCACTTATCATATTAGTTTGCAGGCTTTTGCGATCATGCCGGCCTTGGCGACTTATTCCTCCGATTCGCAAGCCTTGAAAAAAGCCACTATCGTCGGCGTGACCCTGAGCAGTCTGTTCCTAATCTGCACTTTTTTACCCAACGAATGGCAATTGTTCGGCTTAAAGCCTAATTTCATCGGCCAGATGATGTCTTGTTTGTACATGGGCATCTATCACGTCGGCTACGCGATCTCCAGCGCCTTTGGTACCTTCGTCACCCACGGCTCGTTATTTGCGTTGGCCTTGAGCGGTTTTGTTTGGAAGAACAATTGGCGCATTGCCTCCTACCATTTTTTCATGGCGATGATGACTTTGTTCATGCCGCAATGGCTGTTTGGGGTCAGTACCGGCGAGGCGGCGGCGATGTATTGTTTTTATTCGATTCCGATCACCGCTAGCTTTATGCCGCAATTTAAAAAGTTTTTCTCTTCTCAATCCGGCGATTGGACGGACAGCGTGCCGGTCAGGCAGCAGCCTTGAGCGAGCGGGGCTGACCGGACTCTCTCTAGTCAGCCCGCTTTCCTTGCCAGGCATCAACAAATTTTCGATAAAACATCGGGTCGGCCACGGTAGCGCCGCGTTGCCCGACCAGCGCCGACGCGAAATCTTGGGCGCGTTGTAGCGTCAAGCTCAGCGGCCAGTGCTCGGCGATACCCAGCAACATTACCGTGGCAAAGGCGTCGCCGGCGCCGACCGTATCAACCACTTCAATATCGCCGGCAGGGGCAATACTGGCGAACTCGCCGTCGGCAGTAAGCGCCAGCGCGCCTTGGCTGCCGCAAGTCACCAGCAATCCTTGCAATCGATAACGCTGCTGTAAAAACAGCATCTTATCGCGCATGCTCTGCTCGCTGGGCAACAGTATTTGCAATTCTTCGTCATTGAGTTTTAGCCAGTCGGCTGCGCTGATCCATTGCCAGACATCGTCGGCTTGCCACCAAGGCGCGCGCAGATTAACGTCCAGAAACACCAGTCCGCGCCAGGTGTGTTTCAAGTCTTCCAGGGCTTGCCTGGAAACGTGGTTTCGTAAAGCCAGGCTGCCGTGATAAAGCAAGCCTTTCCGGGGCATGTCGCCTGGTGCTTTGCTATCGATGTAGTCGTAAGCCTGATGCTCGAGAATCCGATAGCTGGGCTGACCATCTGTTATGCTGATCGCCACGCTACCGGTTGGGTGAGCGGCATCAATTTGCAGGCCCGCCCGCGTCATGCCCTGGTTTTGCATGGCCGCGAGAATTTCCCGGCCGGCCTCGTCTTCGCCTATGCGACTGATAAACAAAGGTTGTTGGCCAAATGCCTGCAGATGCCAGGCGACATTAAACGGTGCGCCGCCCAATATCCGGCTGCCGTCTGGGAAGTTATCGAATAAAACCTCGCCGAATATCGTCAAAAAAGCAGTCTGCATAAGCCTGGCCTCGTCGCGGTTGCTGATTTAGGTCGGCAACAATAATCAAAGCGCGTGGAAATCACAATGCGCAATGGTGCGGCTGCGTGCGTTTTATGGGCGCTGATAGACCTGGCTTGCACCATAATGGTGCTGTTTGGGATGGTCTTAAGCAAATGATGATTTAACATTTTGATAAATAGGGATTAATAAGTTTGGCATGTGGTTTGCTAAAGGATGCTCATGAATACAAATACTTTTTTCGATGAAATGCGTACCCCCACTGGTAGCGTACGGCGCTTGTATCAACCGTTCGAGGAATGGTTGAACGGGATCGACCATGCCCAGTTGATGCAAAAATCCCGTGAGGCGGAAATGTTGTTCCGGCGGGTGGGGATTACCTTCAACGTCTACGGTGATGAAGCTGGCGCCGAGCGCTTGATCCCGTTCGACGTGGTGCCGCGCATCCTGGCCGCCACCGAATGGCGGCAATTGTCGGCCGGAGTGATTCAGCGTGTCACGGCGCTGAATGCGTTTTTGAACGATCTGTACCACGATCAGGAAATTATCAAGGCCGGCATAGTGCCTGCCAGCATCCTGGATAACGAGATGTATCGGCCGGAAATGCAGGGCGTGGACGTACCGGGCGGCATTTATGCGCATATTGCCGGCATCGACATTGTACGCACCGCCGAGAACGAGTTTTACGTGCTGGAAGATAATTTGCGCACGCCTTCCGGGGTTTCCTACATGCTGGAAGACCGCAAGATGATGATGCGCTTGTTCCCGGAACTGTTTCGCCGTTACGCGGTGGCGCCGGTCGAGCATTATCCGCAGGTGCTGCTGAACAATTTGCGCGCGGTTGCGCAACCGGGCGTTTATGATCCGACCGTGGCGTTGCTGACGCCCGGCGCTTATAACAGCGCTTATTTCGAACACGCCTTTCTGGCGCAGCAGATGGGTATCGAACTGGTGGAAGGCCAGGATTTATTCTGTAAGGACAATGCGGTGTTCATGCGTACCACCGAAGGGCCGAAACGCATCGACGTGATTTATCGGCGCATCGACGACGATTTTCTCGATCCGCTGGCGTTCCTAGAGGATTCGATGTTAGGTGTGCCAGGTTTGGTATCGGTGTATCGCAACGGTGGCGTCACATTGGCAAATGCGATCGGCACTGGGGTAGCGGACGACAAATCCACTTACACCTACGTGCCCGACATGGTGCGTTTTTATCTGGGCGAAGAGCCGATCCTGTCCAACGTGCCGACCTATAAGCTGGAAAACCCTGATGACTTGAGCTATGTGCTGGCGCATCTGGACGAGTTGGTGGTCAAGGAAGTACAAGGCTCAGGCGGTTATGGCATGTTGGTGGGTCCGACTGCATCCAAACGGCAGATCGAGGATTTTCGGGCTCGGATTCTGGCCGAACCGGACAATTACATTGCCCAGCCGACTTTGGCCTTGTCGACCTGTCCGACCTTGGTGGAACAAGGTGTGGCGCCGCGCCATGTCGATCTGCGTCCGTTCGTGTTGTCCGGCAAAACCGTGACCTTGGTGCCCGGCGGCTTGTGTAGGGTAGCGATGCGCGAGGGCTCGCTGGTGGTCAACTCATCGCAGGGCGGCGGGACTAAGGATACTTGGGTTTTGAACGGAGACAAACCATGCTGAGCCGCACCGCCGACCATCTTTACTGGATGGCACGTTATATCGAGCGCGCCGAAAATATGGCGCGGGTGTTGGATGTGACTTATCGAATGTCCCTGGTCGCCAATAGCGCTTACGACGAAGCCGCACGTTGGAAGCCGCCGGTACAAATCGCCGACGATGTCGAGGCTTTCGAGCAGAATTACTCCGGCTATACCGCTGCCAATGTCATTCAATTTATGGCCTTGGATGAGCGTAACCCATCCAGCATCGTCAGCGCGCTGGGGGCGGCGCGCGAGAATGCGCGTGCGGTCAGGGTGGCGATGTCCTCGGAAATGTGGGAGACCGTCAACGCCTTGTGGCTGGAGCTTAGGCAGCGGATTCGTTTGGGCTTGAACGAGGCCGACATTAGCGAATTTTGCGACTGGGTGAAGTCGCGTTCGCATCTGTTTCGCGGTGTCACCTTCGGCACCATGTTGCGCGACGACAGTTACAAGTTCGTGCGCTTGGGCAGCTTTGTGGAACGGGCCGACAACACGGCCCGGCTGTTGGACGCCAAATATCAATTGCTGCTACCGTCGGTGGAGAGCAGCGACGGCCAGGTCGACTACTACGAATGGAGCTCGCTGTTGCGCTCGGTATCGGCGTTCGAGGCTTATCAAAAAGTATTTCGCGATACCATCGAACCCTGGAAAGTGGCCGAATTGCTAGTGTTGCGCGACGACATGCCGCGTTCGCTGCACGCCTGTTACGACGAATTGGCGCCGATTCTGGAATGCCTGTGCCGGCAACGCGGCAAGGAATGTCTGCGCTTGGCCGGCGAAAATCATGCCCACTTGCATTATGGGCGGATGGCCGACATCTTCAGCGGTGGCCTACATCAGTTCTTGCAGGATTTCATTCTGCGTAACAACGCGCTTGGTAACGAAATTAAGCGGGCCTTTCTTAACGGGCCTAACGATTAGCAGGCTTAGGTATCGTTGTTGCCGGATAAATTTGCTCAGTTAAAGTGCCAGAGGTAAATGGATGATAAATTCACTGATCCACCCCAAGCAGGGCGATAAGGCCAACTCGGCCTGGTTCGACGAGTTTTTGGTCAGTTTGTTGGAAAATCGTGATCGTACCGGTTTGACCGAAATGATCCGTGAAATCGACGCGTTGATGCTCACGGTAGAGCCGGGTTGTTCGACAGCGTATATCAGCGAACTGGCCTTAATGACGCCTTATCACTATTTAGTGACGCTGGAGTCGGAAAGCCACTGGACTCATGTGCTGCGGATCGATATGGAATCGCCCGATCTGTTGGTGCGGGAAGTGCGCGATCCTAGTCGGAGCGACATTTTTCGCACCCTAAACGAGGGATTTCCGATCGGCGCTCATAAACCCAACTCGCGTTACATGGGTGAAATTTTTCGAGTCAGCAATCTGCAGGCAGTGGTTGAGCAACAAAAGGCCAGGGAAATCCGTTTCTTCAATCAGGATCAGATCCGCAAGTTGGAATTGCCGGGCAATCTGGCGATGGTCAAGCCCTCGCCGTATACCCACAACGTCGTCGCTTACTGGGAGCGGCCGATCGAAGACATGCGGGTCTACGCGTTGGGTAACAGTGTGATTTTCGACGACGTCAATCGCGCTTATCTGCAGGCTAAGGAGATTCAGGAACAATTGGGTTTGGATAAGTTAATCAAGCCCATCGATCATCTGGCCACTCGGGTTTATAGTCAGAACCGAGAAATGGCGATATTGGAATATTTAACGCTGTCCAGTTATTACTACTGGGGTTCTTATGATATTGCCAGTCAAAATTCGTCTACTAATGTGACCAAAAGCATCCATTACCACGAGGAGCGGATCAGTCCGGCCAAAGTGTTTACTGCCGCCAATCAGCCTTATTTCGTCAATCATCTGGTGGGTTTGCCGTCGCCGACCGAAAGTTTTGTGCGCAATTATGGACCGCGCTTGCACCATCTAGCCTTGGAAGTGGCCGACGGCGAGATCAACGGCCAGGCCAATATTGATTATGTGGTGCAGGCTATCCGGGCCAGAGGCAAGGATTTTCTGCTGGATGTGATCGGTTCGAGAGAGGAGGGGTTGAAGCAGATTTTTTCCAGCGCCTCTGAGCATTCCTCGTTGATCGTCGAATATGTGCAGCGTTTCGGTGATTTCGACGGCTTTTTTACCAAGCAAAATGTCGCCGAATTGACGCATGCCGCGGGTGTCGAGGAAAGCCTGCGGTTGTTGCAAGCGGAAAGCGAAGCAGCTAACCCGGTGGCGGCATGAGTATCCGGGTCGCGATCAATCATAAAACCAGCTATCACTACGATCATCCGGTTCAGCTAGGGCCGCATGTGCTGCGGCTGCGGCCGGCCGCGCACTCGCGCACGCCGGTTAGCGCCTATTCCTTGACGATCAAACCGGAAAAGCATTTCATCAATTGGCAGCAAGATCCGTTCGGTAATTATCTGGCGCGCCTGGTGTTTCCGGAAAAAACCACCGAGTTTTCGATCGAAGTGGATCTGATCGCGGAAATGACGGTGATCAATCCTTTCGATTTTTTTCTGGAAGAGTATGCCGAGCACTATCCGTTTGCTTATCCGGAACAACTGGCCAAGGAACTGGCACCGTACCTGGAAATTCGCGAGCAGGGGCCGTTGCTGCAAACCTTTTTGGTTGGCTTGAAGCACGATAAGCAAGGCATCGTCGATTTTCTGGTCGGTATCAATCAGGCCGTAAATCAGGCGGTTAATTACGCGATTCGGATGGAAGCCGGCGTGCAGACCTGCGAGGAAACCCTGGAAAAGAAACTAGGCTCTTGCCGCGATTCCGGTTGGTTATTGGTGCAGGTGTTGCGGCAGATGGGCTTGGCTGCGCGCTTTGTTTCGGGCTATCTGGTGCAGTTGGTGGCGGACGTCAAATCGTTGGACGGTCCTTCCGGCACCGATCACGATTTCACCGACCTGCATGCCTGGGCCGAAGTGTATATTCCGGGCGCCGGTTGGGTCGGTCTCGATCCAACCTCGGGATTATTCGCCGGCGAAGGGCATATACCGTTAGCCTGCACGGCCGATTATGTCAGTGCGGCGCCGGTTAGCGGCGGATTTATCGGCAAGGCCGAGACGACTTTCGACTTTTCCAACCGCGTCAGCCGTATCCACGAAGACCCGCGCGTCACCAAACCTTATTCCGATAGGCAGTGGGCCGAGATAGAACGGCTGGGCGAAAAAGTCGATGCCGAGCTGGAAGCAGGCGATGTGCGCTTGACGATGGGGGGCGAGCCGACGTTTGTCTCTATCGATAACATGGACGCGCCGGAATGGAATACGGCGGCCGATGGCGAGGAAAAACGCAAGCTGGCCGGCAAGTTGGTCAGGCGGCTGCGCGATAGTTTCGCGCCCGGCGGCTTGTTGTATTTCGGTCAGGGTAAATGGTATCCGGGCGAGCCCTTGCCGCGCTGGCAACTGGCGTGTTTCTGGCGCAAGGACGCTAAACCGATCTGGAAAAATCCGGCCTTGCTGGCGGACGAGAATCGCGATTATGGTTTTAGCGGCGAACAGGCGGAAGCCTTTATCCGCGATCTGGCCAAACGATTGGGCTTGAAGGGCGGTTATATTCGCCCCGGCTACGAAGACCCCTTGTACTACTTATTGCAGGAAGGTCTGGTGCCCAATAATCTCGACCCCTTGCAAGCTGATTTGAAGGACGATTTGGAAAGGCAACGCTTGGCCAAGCTGCTGAGTGCCGATCTGGGCGCGCCGGTCGGTTATGTGCTGCCCTTGCATTGGAGTTATCAGCTTGGCTCCTGGAGCAGCAGCGCTTGGGAATTTCGCCGTGGCGAAATGTTCCTGGTGCCCGGCGATTCGGCGATGGGTCTACGCTTACCGTTGAATAGCCTACCGTGGGTGCCGTTCGAAAATCGCGATCACGCCCATGAGCGTAGTCTTTACGAGGCAGTGGAGCCTTTGGGCGATATCGATTCAGAGGTCAGCCGCCGTTACAGCCAGACGGCCAAGCAGGAGTCTCATCCTACCGAGATGGAGGCGGCCGACGACGATACGCCGCACGATCCGGAATGGACGCCGCACACCGCGTTATCGGTGCAAACCCGCGACGGTCGTTTATATGTGTTCGTGCCGCCGACCAATGAGCTGGAGCATTATCTCGACATCATCGCCTCGGTGGAGGCGACTGCGGCGGCTTTGAAGATGCCGGTGGTGATCGAGGGTTATCAACCGCCGCACGACTTGCGGCTGACTCGTTTGCCGGTTACGCCCGATCCGGGGGTGATCGAGGTGAATATTCACCCGGCGGCCAGTTGGCAAGAACTGGTGCATAACACGACCACACTTTACGAATTGGCGCGGTTGACTCGGCTCGGTACCGAGAAATTCATGTTGGACGGTCGCCATACCGGTACAGGAGGCGGCAACCATGTCACATTGGGCGGTATCACCCCGGCGGACAGTCCAATTCTGCGGCGCCCGGATTTACTGCGTAGCCTGGTCACCTATTGGCAGCATCATCCGGCCTTATCCTATTTGTTTTCCGGCTTGTTTATCGGCCCGACCAGCCAGGCACCCAGAGTCGACGAGGCGCGTAATGACAGTCTGTATGAACTGGAAATCGCTTTTCAACAAATGCCGGATGGCGAGGTCACCGCGCCGTGGCTGGTGGATAGATTGTTGCGCAATTTGTTGGTGGACATGACCGGCAATACTCACCGTAGCGAATTTTGCATCGACAAACTCTACGCGCCGGGCGCCGATGCCGGACGGCTGGGGCTTTTGGAATTGCGCGCTTTCGAAATGCCGCCGCATGCGCGGATGAGCCTGATGCAAATGTTGCTATTGCGGACCTTGGTGGCCTGGTTTTGGCGTGAACCTTATAAAAAGCCTTTAGTGCGTTGGGGTACGCAATTGCACGACCGCTTCATGTTGCCGTATTTTGTCGCCAGCGATATTTACGATGTCGCTCGAGATTTGCAAAATGCCGGTTACGAGTTCAAGGCGGAGTGGATTGCGCCGTTTTTGGAGTTTCGGTTTCCGAGGATAGGTAGCTTGCGGGTCGACGATTTGCAGCTGGATTTGTATCAGGCTATCGAACCTTGGCATGTGCTGGGCGAGGAAATTACCAGCGGCGGTACTGCCCGCTATGTTGACTCATCGGTGGAGCGTTTGCAGGTCACACTTAACGGCGCGATGGGCGAACGCTACGCGCTGACGTGTAATGGTCGTCGAGTGCCGTTACATGCCACTGGCAAGCAAGGGGAAATGGTCGCTGGGATTCGTTACCGGGCTTGGAATCCACCGTCGGCGTTACACCCCACTATCGGTGTGCAGGCGCCGCTGGTGTTTGATCTGGTGGATACCTGGAATGGCCGTGCTATTGGCGGTTGCATTTATCACGTCAGTCATCCGGGGGGGCGTAATTACGATACCTTACCGGTCAATGCTTATGAAGCCGAAGGCCGGCGAGTCAGCCGCTTTTGGCAACACGGCCACACGCCGACCGAGACCCTGTTGGAATTGCCGTCTGAGCAACTGAATAAAGACTATCCGTTTACGCTGGATTTGCGCTGGAATGCATGATGATTCGATGCGGAAAGTCAAAAAATAAGGGATGATCGAGTGTCGAATTTTTTTACAAAATAGCTTGAAAATTAATCGATTTGTTATACCATCGTTATCAAGGTGCGGGATGAAGTAGCGTTAGCTATTTGAACTTGCGAGGGATATTTTTATAAAAAAGGTGCCTCTTGATTCGACAGAAACTTTCGTTTGACAGTTGTTTTGAGGTTTTTCTAGCCGATACGCCTGAAAGCAAAGAAATCCACTATAGGCTCAGATACCAAGTTTATTGCGATGAAATGGGCTTTGAGGACAAGGAACGGTTTCCGGATAGGCAGGAGACCGATGAATGGGACAACGACGCCGTTCATTTTTTGGTGCGTCATAAATTCACGGGGCAGTGGCTGGGTGCGTTAAGATTGGTTCGGCATAAAGATTACGGCTTTCCTTTCCAGGAAAGATGTAATTTGCACGAAAAGCCATCTCGTACTAGCTATAAGCATGCCATCGAAATTTCCAGGTTGTGTGTTCTCAAAGAAGCTAGGCGATATAAGCCAAGGGCTTATGGCGTTGACGAGGGAAATCGCAATGTCAGTTTTCTTCATGATCATCGAAATTTGAATCGCAGTATTATGTGGGGGCTTTACCGGGCTGCGGTAGTCTATTCGGCGCAAAATAATATTGCGCATTGGTATATTTTGGTGACGCCCGCGTTGGCTTATTTTGTCAACAAGGAGGGGTTCGAGATGCGGCAAATAGGCCATCCCTGCAATCATCGCGGGCAGCGGACTCCCTATCGATTGAATGTTAGCCGGATTCTGGAAAATCCATTATGGCAGCAGGATTATAGAAACGATTACCGCTTGTACTCCGAGTTGATGGACGCGCTTCCGGCCAGATTCGGGTCGCGTCAACTAAGACAGATTGGTGTTATTTCATTTGTGTCAAGGATGTGATTTGACAAGCCACAAGAGGAGTGTTGGTCCGGTCCGCGGCCATCCTCAGTCCTCTATATGGTGACGGATCATGGCTTGCAATCCATATTTCTCAAATAAGCCATACAAAGTCGGTCGAGTAACTCCCAATAATTTGGCCGCTTCGGATATATTGTTATCCGCATAGACCAATGCGCGTTTGATCGCAATGGTCTCGGCGGCTTCCCGTACCGCTTTTAGATTGAGCGGCATAGAATTATCGTGGTCGGTTTGGATCTCTAATTCTTCGGAGGTAACGAAATTGCTGTCGGACAAGATCACCGCGCGTTTAATTTTGTTCTCCATCTCACGGATGTTTCCCGGCCAACTATAGGCTTCCATGGCGTGAGCGGCGTCGTGGGAAAAATGTTTTTCCTTGCTGTGGTTTTCCCGGCAGTAGCGTTGCAGCAATACGTTGGCTATCGTGATGATGTCGCCTTCGCGTTCACGTAAAGGCGGGATGTCTACCACGATTTCGCTGAGCCGGTAATACAAATCGCCTCGGAAATTGCCTTGTTTGATAAGGTCCGGAAGATGGCGGTGTGTCGCACAAATGATACGGACATCGACTGGAATTTCCTTTCGGCCTCCCAGACGTTCGATGACTCGTTCCTGAATGAAGCGGAGAAGTTTGGCTTGCAGCGCGAAAGGTAGATCGCCGATCTCATCAAGAAAGAAGGTGCCGCCTTGAGCATATTCGATTTTACCTTTGGTTTGGGCGACCGCACCGGTAAAAGCGCCTTTTTCGTAACCGAATAATTCACTTTCCAACAACGTTTCCGGGATGGCTGCGCAATTGACGGCAACAAAAGGCTGATTCGCCCGCGAGCTTAAGCGGTGTAAGGCTTTTGCCAATAGCTCTTTGCCGGTTCCGCTTTCGCCGATCAGCAACACAGTGGCTTGAGTAGGGGCAATTTTTTCGACCATGCGCATGACTGCCTGCATTTGCGGGCTGGTGGCAATAATGCCGGTCAAGGGTTTTTGCTGTTGTAAGGTGTGGTAGTCGCGTTCTAACGCGTCGAGCTGGAACGCTCTTTCGATGATCAAACCCAGTACGTCGGGGTCGACAGGCTTTTGGTAAAAGTCGTATGCACCCAAAGCAACGGCATGAATGGCATTGGCGCGGTCGTCATTGCCAGTCACCACGATGATCTTGGTGGATGGGGCCAGCGCGAGAATTTCCTTCAGTGCGGCCAAGCCTTCGCTGGCATTGGTAGGATCTGGCGGGAGGCCAAGATCCAGTGTCACTACGCTGGGGGTATGGCGTCGAATAGCGGCTATTGCTTCGCTTCTATTGTTGGCGATAACAACCTCGTATTTTTCGAAGCTCCACTTGAGTTGCTTTTGTAAACCAGGATCGTCTTCAACGATCAACAGTAATTTAGAATTGGTCATTTTGCCCTAACTTATAGAAGCTTGTTTGCTAATGGTAACTGAATCATGAAGGTTGTGCCTTGGCCTGTTTGGCTGTCGACACGAATATGGCCGGCTTGCTTGAGAATATAGTCCCGAGCTTCATAAGCGCCAATGCCCATGCCGGCATTGCCTTTTGTGGTGTCAAATGGCTTGAATAAGCGTTCGGCGATAAATTGTTGATCCATGCCGGTGCCGTTATCGATGATTTTGATCACAGCATAGTCATGGTTTTTTGTTAATTCAAGCTTAACCCAACCCTCTTTACCGGTTGTGGCATCTTGGGCGTTTTGCAGTAAATTTGTCAGAATATTGCTGAGCTTGATTTTGTCCGCTGTAATCACGCAGTCATCAATATCGATGGTTAATTGTATGGCTGGCGTGCCAATATGTTGTTGGGCAATATCGCTAACCAACTCCACTAGGTTGACGAAAGTGGTGGCTCTGGCGTTAGTTTCGCCCTGTTTTAATTGGTCGACGATGTGGTGCATTTTTTTGACGACGTTATTGAGCGTGTCGATGGTATCGTCGAAGAAATCGGGATTATGCTTATGTTTTTCGGCATTTCTAACAATCAACGAAATTTGGGCAACCAGGTTTTTCAAATCGTGCACCAGATAGGCCGATAGGCGATGGTAGGTTTCAAATTGGCGATTGTTGGCAAGCTCTTCACTGGCTTTGTTGAGCGCAAGTGCGTTGGCAAGTTGCATGCCGACTGTTTTTAATAGGTCGTGATCTTCCCAATCAAGTTTTCTGGGGACTCTAGCTTGGGTGAGCACGACGAAAGCTTCGAGTCGATTCAGGTGAAATAGGGGTACAATTAGCCAAACCTGACTATCTTCATAGCACCAGGGAGACAAATCTATGTCGTCGTAAACTTCGGGGGCATGAGCAAGTTCAAAAAAATCGATTACCCATTGCTTGTTCGCTAGATAGAGAGGTAGTTCGTCTATGTTGCGCAAGTACTCGATTTCTTGAGGCGTTAGTTTCAGATTTTGCTCGGCGGCTAAAAAAAAATGACCTTGATCATTTTTTAACCATAAACCTCCGCCTGCACTTTCGACAAGTTCGGTTAACGTGGTGATTATGAATCCCTTTAATTCCTCCAAGGATTCAAGTTTAGCAAGGGCTTTGCTGATTTTTAGCCACTCTTCGCGATAATCGTAACTGTAGTGGAAAAAATGTTTGCTGAAGTAGACCTTGATTAATGCTCTGATTTTGCCGGAAGTGAAAGGGGTAATAAGCAGGAGAATGGCGAGGAAAATAAATAGTGTCTGAGCGGCTTCGCCCCATTCAGCATTTGCATTTTTGATATAAAAACCGGCGAAAGACATCAGAATTAAGTAGATGCCGCAGCCAAACAAAATGGTTGTATAAAAAATAGTTTTGCGGGGTGTTGTCAGTTCTGCATTGTCGCTGTTAAGCTTCAAGCGGCTTGATGTAATTGCTAGAAACGGGGTCATCAGTGCGTTGATTACGCCGCGTGACTGCCATAGAGCGAAATCTAATGTATTAAATAGTAGCGATTTACTATAAACCAGTAAATCTACAGCAAATAGGGTGCCAAGGCTTATGCAAAGGAACTTTAGGTTCCAGCGTTGCTTCAAAGGGGTGCTGCGATAGAGTTGTTCAACTAAAATAAGCCCGAAAACCGCAAATATGACGTGAGAAGCAAAGCGTGGGTCAACGTCCAGTGTGTCTCTAATCAAAGCTAGAGAGTTTGGAAAAGTTTCTATAATAAGTACCGAGGCTATAAATAGAATGGCGATAACGCTGATTTTGGATTTAAATATCTGCTTGTAGTTGTTATGTCGTTGTTTGGATAGTAGCGCGCTGACTTGAAAAAACCATGCAGCATTGCGGATGGTCTCGTACGTGAGAGTGTCGGCAAAGAAAAAATGGCTGTTTTTCGTTGCGATTATCACGCTTGCTGACCATATCAGTGAGCAAAAAACTGCTACGATGAATGGGAAGTGACGGTTTTTCTTAATACAAGCAAATAACAATAAAAGGCTATAAGCAACAGTGGCACTTAAGTAGCTGAAATATATGTAGCTTTCCATGTTGTATTGATTTGTTTACGGAGTTAATAAGGTTGCTTCATATTATAACGACCATAAACACGGTAGGCCGACTGCTTTATTTTGTAAATTTGGGCGGACATGAAACATCTATTTAGTGATTTGTTAGCTAATACACCGTTCACCGAAGGTGTCAGTTGGAAACGATATCGAGTGAGTGCGGGTGAGACGATTGTGCAAAAAGGTGATGAAGGGAAGACTTTGTTTTTCCTTGAAGAGGGAGTGGTTAGAGTGTTAGGAGGGGCAGAGTTGGATGGTCATCGCCGTATAAGCCCGGGCTTGTGCGATTTGGAGGCGGGTGCTATTTTTGGGGACGTCTGCTTATATGAGGCGAAGGAAAGAACTGCCTCGGTTGTTTCGTTGACTGATGTTTGTTTGCTGGAAGTTCGCAGCGATATGCTAAGTGTCTATTTGGATGATCATCCCGTGCAGGGATATCTTTTTTTGAAGGCGCTGTTTCAAGCTATGTCGAACCGGCTAGGGCTCGCAAACGATCGTATCGAACATTTGTTGGCGTGGGGGATTAAGGCTCATGATATCGACAAGTACTTATAGATAAACATGTCTTTGAGAGAGAAAAACAATGGATGCTGTGCATAAGCCATCGTTGACGGAAAGTTTCAGTCACTATTTTAAGGTGGATATTGCCGAGAGTGCTGCTCAAAAGGAACAGGTCTTTCAGATCAGATATCGGGTTTATTGTGAGGAGTTCAAATATGAGTCCGTCGAGCATTTTTCTGATCAGCGTGAGATTGATGATTACGATGAATACTCACGGCATTGTTTGATAACACATCGTCAAACGGGGATGCCGGCCGGCTGTGTAAGGTTGGTGCCGGCCATTGGTGTCAGGGAAAAAAAGCCATTACCTTTGGAAAAATATTGTAGAGAGAGTCTTGATCAGCAATTAATAGACAATTTGATGCTTGAGAGGAGCTCCGTATGCGAAATATCTCGATTGGCGGTTGACGGTGCATTTCGCCGACGAACTGGCGAGACTTTGACACGCTTTGGTGAAATTAATGGCTTACAATTCTCGCCCCAGGAGCAAAGGACTTTTTCGTCGATTGCTGTTGCCTGTTTTTTTGCGGCGACAGTGCTGACCGAATTAGATAGCCGTACCAATGTGTTTGCGATGATGGAGCCTTTTCTGCCGAGAATGATGCATAGATCGGGGATCGATTTTCAGCGAGTCGGTAAAGATATTGATTATCATGGAATACGAGCACCCTATTTTATTACCACGCAAGCAGTTTTAGATAGTATGCATCCTGATTTGCGTGAGTTATACCAGTGGATTAAAGAAAGCATTGTTAAATAGTTTAACTTCTAATTGGTATGTGTTTTTAGTTTTTGTGGCTTTTAAGTGCTAAATAAATATGTTTTTGGAGTGTGATGAGTGTTAATGCGGCAGACTAAGACAAATCGAAATAAAATAGCAAGCATTGCGTGTGGTGTGGTGTTATTAATAGGTTGTAATTCTCCTGAAGACGCGGCTCTGGATCATTTTCAGAAAGGTAAGGAGTTGTTTGAAAAAGGCGAGTTTGATAGAGCTTTTCTTGAATTAAAGTCGTCCAATCAGGATGATGATAAGCGTGGTGAGACTTATTACTACATGGCTTTATTAGATGAGAAGGCTAATAATATTAAGTCGATGCGACAAAATTTAATTAGGGCCTTAGAGCTGGAGCCGAATTTAATAGATGCTAGAATAAAGCTGGGGAAAATAGATATTCTTTTTGGTGATTTTGAAAAAGCCTTAGATCAGGCCGAAGCTGTCTTGAAGGCTGATTCGAGCAGCGTGGATGCGCAGCTGCTTAAAGCGTCTGTGTATATTAGACAAGCAAAGAAAGATCAGGCGGACGAAATAGTTAATGGGGTTTTAAAGGTCAATCCGGATAATATTGATGCGTTAGCAATAAGTGCGGCGATATATTATGAGAGGGACGATAAATCCAAGGCATTAGCTTTAGTGGAAAAAATTATAGAAAAAGATAATAAGAATTTGCCGGCTCGGTTGTTTAAAATTAGGATAAATGCGGCACAAAACAACATTGACAGCGTGGTAGAGGGCTACAAAGAACTTATAGAGCTATATCCGGATAATAGTAATTTTAAGTTGAGTTTGGCTTCGATTTATTCTATGACTAATAAGCTGGATTTGGCAGAGGCTTTATTGCGAGAAAGAGTCGATAAAGAAAAGGATAATGTTGAGTCTTTAATTGTATTGCTTGAGTTTTTAAACGCTAAGGCTAAAGATCGTGTAATTAGCGAATATGAGAGCATGCTTGGTCACTATCAAAAACAAGCCAATTTATTGTTGGAATTGTCAAAATGGATGGTGGCCTCTGCGTATCCGGAAGTGGCAAAAAAAGGTTTACAGCAGGTTGTCGAATTAGAAAAAAATAGCGATACCGGCTTAGCGGCGCAAACTATACTTGCGGAGATGGCATTAGCTAACAAACAATACGATACGGTCGAGAGTGCGTTAGGAAGTATTCTTGGTGCAAACTCTGAGTTCATTCAGGCAAATCTGCTTAAAGCGCGCTTGCTATTAGTGCAAAATAAAACAGATGAGGCAATTGAGTTACTTAATAAGCTTATTTGGAGCAAGAAGAGTGCAGACGATGTTTATTCGTTACTTGGGCAGGCGTATCTGGTAAAGAAAGATCGTAAATTGGCCGATAAGAACTTTAAACAAGCATTGGAAGCAAACCCTGCCAATATGGGCGCTTTCATTCAGGTTTACGGCAGTTATTTGCAAGCCGGTCAAAGAGAAACTGCACGACAATATTTGGAAAAGGCACTGGCGGTAAAGCCGAATCAAACTTTATTTCTTATCAATAAGGCCGAGTTAGATATTCTAGAGAAAAAATGGGACGATGCCCAAAATGTTGTGCAGCGTGTAGCGTTATTTTCAAAAGACAAAGCTGTACCTTTATATTTGCAGGCTAATGTTTTTCAAGGCAAGAAAAAATATGTGGAAGCCATTGCTTTGTACGACAAAGTGCTTCAGGATTTTCCTGGGCATTTAAATTCGATGATTAATTTAGCGAGGAGTTATGAGGCGCTTGGAGGGCGTAATAAAGCGGTTGTATATCTAGAGGCTCATCATAATAAGCATCCCGATGATTTATCTATCGTTGGAGTTTTGACGGATCTTTATTTGGCTGATAAAGATTATGGTAAAGCAAAAAAAATATTGACTGATCATATTAAGCGTTTGCCAAAATCAGTTGCAGCGTATCTTGCTTTGGCTAGGATTGAAGCTATCGTAAACAATAATATGTTGGCAGCGAAAAACGTCTATTTGGAAGGGTTGAAAGTCAATCAGGATGATCCGCAAATATTGATGGCTTTAGCTGGTTTATATGAGAAAATTAATGACAAGGACAGTGCTAGAAAACTCTATGAAAATTTACTTGCCAAGTCTCCTGATAACAATTTGGCTAATAATAATTTAGCCTCTTTATTGATAGATTCTAATAATGCTGAAGATATCAATAAAGGGTTGCAGTTGGTGGAGAAGTTTAAAGACTCAGAGAATGCTTATTTTCAAGATACCTATGCTTGGGGTTTGGTTAAAGCAGGTAACGCTCCTGAGGGGCTAAAATTGCTAGAGTCTTTAGTTCTTAAGGAGCCTAAGTTGCCAGAGTTTAGATATCATTTAGGTATTGCTCATTACAATAGCGGTAATAAGGCAACAGCAATATCAGAGTTGAAACAGGCTATTGCTTTGTCAGAAAAGCAGAAGCGGGATTTTTCCGGTAAAGATGATGCAAAGAAAAAGCTACAAGAAATAGATCATTCTGCAAATAAATGAGTGGATTTTATATAATATGATTATATTAATAATGAATAGATTATTTTGTCGATGGATGTTAATTATAGGTTTGTTAGGATTGTTTGGCTGTTCACAACCTTTGTTGGAGGACGTGCAGCAAGCTTCAGATTACACTTATCAAATAGGCCCGGGGGATAGTGTAAATATATTTGTATGGGGAAATCCAGAATTATCCACTTCTGCCACTGTCAGGCCTGATGGCAAGATAACAGTACCTCTGGTGGAAGAATTGTTAGCAAGTGGCAAGACACCTTTTGAATTGGCTCGTGATATTGAAAAGGTCTTAGCAACCTATGTCAAAAGTCCTCAAGTAGTTGTTATGGTTGGTGGCTTTAAGGGAGTTAGCACTCAGCAAATTAAGGTTATCGGCAGAATTGGTGGCGGTAGTAGTGGGGGTTCGGCTGGCGGTGGCGGTGGCGGTGGCGGTGGCGGCGTTGGACGTTATCAGGGCCAGTCAATTCCCTACGAGAGAGGGATGACTCTTCTCGATGTCATTATAAAGATTGGTCTAAATCAGTATGCTGATGGCAACAGAGCTAGTGTTATCCGGAATGTTAGTGGTGACCTGAAGTCGTTTGGTGTCAGGATCGATGATTTAATTGACAATGTCGATTTATCCGCGAACGTTTTAATGATGCCCGGCGATATTTTGATTATCCCTGATGCTTATTTCTAGAGATTTACAGAAATTATTATGTGGGTTATGTGTTGAGCGGCATTTTTGCCAAATTTAGAATAGAACCGATGGTCTGTTAATATGCAGCAAGATCTTTCCGAAGTTTATTTTTACGTAAAAGGAACTCTAAAATATAAGCGCCTAGCGATTGTTTTCGCCTTAGTTGTTTGTGTGGGGGCGTGGTCTTATATTTTTTTGATGCCTGATAAGTTCGAGTCAAGAGCAAAAGTTCATATAGATTCAGCTACGGTCATCAGGCCTTTAATGAGAGGTATGGTTGTCGAACCAGACGTATCGGCGCTGATTAGAATTATTCAGCAACTGATGTTTACTCGACCTAACTTGGAAAAAATTGTCGAATTATCACTGCTAAGTCGGTCGCAAGAAGGCGCGGTTGCCAAAACGGAATTAATCGAAAATTTGAAGAGAGATATTACGATTGCCGGAGGGCGAGGTGATATATTCGATATTGCATTTACCTCTCAAGATCCTGAGACTGCTAAAAGCGTAGTGCAGGCTGTCCTAACTGTTTTTTCCGAACAAGCCGAAGGAAAGGCATTAGCGGATGCCAGCGATGCGCAGCGATTTATTGAGCAGCAAATACGTGATTACGAAATAAGATTGCAAGATGCTGAAAAAGCAAAAGAAGAATTTAAAAGAACAAATATGGATTTGCTAAATGGATCTGATCAATTCCAAAGTCTACAGCAAATGAAAGAACAATATCAAGATGCCAATACGGCTCTTCAGCAAGCCATTTCGAGGCGGGATGTATTAGCTGAGCAAGTCTCTGAAATTCAGGAATCGGATGAAGATTGGGGGATAACTGTATCGACACAGAATTTGTCGACTGACAATGCCAGGATAGAATCGTTAAAAGATAAACGTACCGAACTTTTACTTAAATATACTGAACGTCATCCGGAAATTATTGAAATAGATAAACTGATTGATACGCTAAAAAAACAAGAGGATCTAGCTAAAAGCGACAAGGCTGAAGCAAAGGATGAGTCGGAAACCACTATTGGTGCGGAAAAAATGACTAATCCGTATGTACAGGCGTTAAAAATGGGATTTGATAACGCTCAGGCTGAAGTTGCATCTAGCCAGACTCTGGTTGAGTCAATTCGTAACAGGATAAGCAAGCTTGAAGAGGGCTTGAACGAAAGGTTGACTATCGAAACAGAGATGAAAAATTTGAATAGGGATTATGAAACGATCAGTGGCAAATATGCAGAGTTATTAGATAGGCGTGAGCAAGCGCACATCACCGAGCGGGTGGACGATCAGACGTCTAGGCTTAAGTTTAAAGTTGCAGATCCGCCCAGTAAACCCGATAAGCCGAGTTTTCCGAATAGAAAACTATTTTATTCATTGGCTTTGTTGGCGAGCGTTTTAGCCGGTTTAGGTGTGGCTTTTTTGGTTTATTTTATACGACCTGTATTTATGTCTGCTAGGCAAGTAAGGTTAGTGACAGGGCTTCCTTCCTTGGGTAGTGTTTCTCTTACGTCTCAAGGTATAAATCAGATTAATAATATTGACTGGTTGCTTGTGTGGACTTTTCTGGTTCTGATGAGTAGTTATATTGGTGTTATGGTATTTGAGATACTCAAATAGAGCTGGATTTAAACAGGTATAAATATGAGCATTATAGAAAACGCGCTCAAAAAGGCCGGAAGCAAGGGGTTGGTTATCCAGGATAATCACGAAAACTCTTCCGCTAACTTGAAAAGTGCGGTTGGAGTGGGTGACGTTGGGGTAAATAAGCTGAGCGATACCTCTGTAGGCTCTTCATCGGAGCGACAGGTTGTTATAGATTGGCGTAATTTAGCAGAAAGCGGATTTATAAATAATAATAATGCGAAGTCTCAATTGGCGGAAGAGTTTAGAGTTATCAAAAGGCCGCTCGTAAATAATATACAGGGGGCCGAAAATAATGGGATTAATCGCTCTAATCTCATTTTAATTTGTAGCAGTTTGCCAGGCGAAGGGAAGACTTTTGTCTCAATTAATTTGGCGTTAAGTATTGCCAATGAAAGAGACAAAAGTGTCTTATTGATAGACGCTGATGTTGAGAAGCCCAGCATATCAAAGCAGTTAGGAGTAGAAAGTCCGCTTGGGTTAATAGAATATTTGGAGGATGATAAGGTTAATTTTTCTGATATTTTGTTAAAAACCGATTTACCTAATTTGAGTATTATAACTGCTGGAAAAAGACATAAATATTCTACTGAGTTGCTATCAAGTCAACGGATGTATTTGTTTGCAGAGGAAGTGAGTCGCCGATATAAAGACCGTATTGTGATTTTTGATTCCCCCCCACTGTTAGTGGCAACACAAGCGCAAATATTGGCTGAGTTAGTCGGGCAAGTTGTATTGGTAATTGCAGCGGAGGTTACTCCACAAAGCGTTGTTAATGAATCGGTTGCAAAATTGAGTAACTGTGATGTGGTTATGACTCTATTAAATAAAACTCGAAAAGAGATAGATATATACGGTCATAATTACGGTTATGGAAAATATGGACATTTGTGATTGTTATTTGCTCCTCAACAGGAGACTAAAAGCAGTTTTTTTTATAGGTAGTGCCGGGTTTTTTTTTCATTCGGATGTTGCTTGGGGGTTTGACTGGCGCTTAACGCCAAGCATCTCTGCAAGTGAAATTTTTTCTGATAATTTGAACTTATCGGAAAATAATAAGCAAAGTGGCTTTGTCAGCGAAATTAGCCCTGGCTTATCCCTTTATGGTGTCTCGCCTTGGAGTACGTTTAACTTAAGCTATCGTTTGCAAAGTCTTTACAACGCAGGCGGTAGAGATGATCTTGATATAAATCATCAGCTTAATATGAGCTCTTTGTATCAGGCTGTTCGAAACACATTGTTTTTAGAAACCAGTAGCTCAATAAGTCAGCAGAATGTCAGTAATTCGTTTATTACTACCGACAATATTTCTGGGAATGGGGGGCGAGTTGAAAATAAAACTTTCAGTATTTCGCCGTATTGGACGCCGCATTTTGGACGATATGCCAATGGCCTGTTTAAGGTCGGTTATAACCGGTCTTCATTCGATAATTCAAATGCAACGACTATTTCGCCATTGATCTCTAATTTTGTAACTGATTCGGATACATTTACCAGACAAGCGCGCTTATCTAGCGGTTCTGCTTTTAATAGGGTAAGTTGGGGCTTAAATTATTCCTCACAAGAGCAAAGCAGAGTCGCTGGTCAGGATGTGCGCTTCGAGCAATACCAAGGCGATGCTCGCTATTTCTTTAATCAAAAGTTTAGTGTATTTGGTCAAGCTGGCTTTGAAAATAATGATTATCAGACGTTAAATAATAGTATAAATAATGGCTTCTTTTATACTTTTGGAGCTAGATGGAGTCCCAGTCGTTGGTATTCGCTGGAAGCAGGCTACGGGAATAATAAACATGTCACCATGCAGTTCAACCCGTCTAGTAATTTAACGTCGACTATTACTTACCGCAATAAAGATGTTGGTCTCAATACTGGCGATTCGTGGGATGCTAATTTCAATTATCGTGTCAAACAAGCTGTCATTGGGTTTAATTATTCTCAAGAGACGACTACTACTCAGCAGCTGCTGATGGAGCAAGGTTTTTTCCAAAGGGACGCTAGCGGTAACTTGGTTCAAGTATCACAGCAAGATCTCATCTCACAGAGAATTTTCGCCCTGGACCCCTCGGGTAATCTGATTAGGGGGCCAAATTTCTCTCAACTCATTCAGAATCCTTTTGACTTGGTCAATGACGTAATTATTAGGAAACGCGGTAATTTGTCTTTCAGCTATCAAACTGGTAAGAGTAATTATAATGCTGCAGTTTTTAACGAACGTCGAACTTATGAGTTGCGTGCCGGGGAGGACATGTCGTATGGGATTTCAGGTGGCTGGCAATGGCAATATGCGCCGAGGCTAAATTTTTACTTACAACCGTCGTGGCAGCATACAGAAGGAAGTATCTCCAGCAATACTAGATATGATGTTGCCTTGGGTGTAAGCCGGGCAGTCCCTATCAATCTTGGTCGACCTTTGTTGATGAATACCAGGCTTGAATTTCGACACATCAACCAAATGTCCGAATCCTCACAGTTTGGGGGATATATTGAAAACCGGGCGACGGCTAACTTTAACGTGCAATTCTAATAACATACTAAATGTACGACGGCTTCTATAATCTCACTCAGAAACCATTTCAGCTTAGCGCGGACCCCGATTTTTTTTTCCAGAGTTCGGTACATAAGCGTGCACTGGCTTATATGCATTACGGTTTGACGCAAGGCGAAGGCTTTGTGTTGGTCATCGGCTCGCCGGGTACTGGCAAAACTATGCTGGTCAAGAGTTTGATCAAGAATTTGAACAAAGACA
The DNA here is from genome assembly GCF_030490285.1 of Methylomonas montana. Taxonomy (NCBI): domain Bacteria; kingdom Pseudomonadati; phylum Pseudomonadota; class Gammaproteobacteria; order Methylococcales; family Methylococcaceae; genus Methylomonas; species Methylomonas montana. The sequence goes on from NZ_CP129884.1 coordinate 1,048,904, forward strand.
AGCTGTTGATCGGTGTCATGATGACCTCTCAAGTTGGGCCAGAAGATACCTTGCGAATGGCAGCGTCGACTTTTGGCTTTACATATTCGCTTAGCGATAAAGCCAGTTTGCTATCGGGTTTTGAAAAATTTATCGTTGAAAAAGCCAGAGAAGGGCGGCGATTGTTATTGATTGTTGATGAAGCGCAGAATCTGCCTAAGCAATCGTTGGAAGAATTGCGCATGCTCACCAACCTGGATGTCAATGGTAATCCGGTTTTTCAGGTGTTTTTAGTCGGACAAACCGAGTTAAAGCGGACAATTTATGCTGCGGATATGGAGCAGCTTAAGCAAAGGATAGTTTCAACCTTTCAACTCGATCCGCTCGATTTGGAAGAAACCAAAGAATACATCCTGTTTCGTTTGCAAACGGCGGGTTGGCGAGGAACGCCAGAGTTTACGCATCGTGTTTTTGAAGCTATTCACGAATTTAGCGGTGGTATTCCCAGGCGGATTAATTCCTTATGTGACAGGCTGTTATTGTTTGGTTATCTGGAAGAATTAACGCTATTGGACGAACAAGCTGTCACGAAGGTGATCGTTGAAGTCAAAGAAGAAATGTTATTGGAGTCGGGAGACGAAGGCACTGACGGTTCGGTATTATCCTCGCATCGTTATAGTGTTGGCGACGCCGATACTTTAGAACACCGAATATCCCGGCTAGAAGATACGGTCACCAACTTGCGAAATAGTGTTAACAAGGAGAAGGCTTTACTCAGGAAAGCCATTTTGCTGCAGTTGGACATGGATACCGTTTACAGCGATACATCTCATCTGGATTAATAAAAATGACACCCAAGGTTCTGGTATGTGTGGTAGGCGCGCGGCCGAATTTTATGAAAATGGCGCCGATTATCCGGCAATTGCAAGCCGTTAATCATTTAGTCATCCCTTATCTGGTGCACACCGGACAGCATTACGACCAAGCCATGAAAGATACGTTTTTCCAGCAGCTTGGTATTCCTGAACCGAATAAGGATTTGGGGGTCGGTTCTGGCAGTCATGCGGTGCAAACTGCCAATATCATGTTACGTTTTGAGCCGGTTTTGGATGAGGTGAAGCCATTCGCGGTATTGGTGGTTGGTGATGTTAACTCGACTATCGCTTGCGGTCTGGTTGCGGTCAAAAAAAATATCCCTCTGATTCATGTAGAAGCAGGATTGCGAAGTTACGACCGGGAAATGCCGGAAGAAATCAACCGGATTTTGACTGATCAGCTTTCCGATCTGTTATTCACCACCGAACGCGCGGCTGCGGATAATTTACTGAAAGAAGGGATTGCCGAGCGGCGCATATGCTTCACCGGCAATGTGATGATCGACACGCTGCTGGCGAATTGCCAACAGGCCTCTTCCTTGTCGGAGACTTTGCAACGATACGGTGCTAAACAGACGGTTTCGGAAAAAACCTATGCCTTGCTGACTTTGCACAGGCCTTCTAATGTCGACGATCCTGAAACATTAGCGCGTTTGGTTCGGGTTGTCGGTGACATCAGCGAAAAGCTACCGGTGATATTTCCGGTTCATCCCCGTACCCAGCAGAAAATTGCCGAAGCGGGTTTATTAGCGGCTTTGCCTGAACAAAAAGTCATCATGCTGCCACCAGTAGGCTATCTGGAAATGTTGGGTTTGATGCAATCGGCGCGTTTGGTGTTGACCGATTCCGGCGGATTGCAGGAAGAAACGACCGCATTGGGCATACCGTGCGTGACGTTGCGTGAAAATACCGAAAGGCCTATCACGATTACGGAAGGCACTAATACTATTGTCGGCACCGATCCCGTCAAAATCATGCAATGCGTTGATGATATTTTGCATACCGGTGGTAAGAGCGGCCGGATTCCTGAATATTGGGATGGTAAGGCGGCGGATCGCATCGTCGATGAAATTGTACGGCGTTATCAGTTGGCGGGTTGAGTATCGGTATGAATCTGCAATCACCAATCAATGCCATGACTGTCGATGTCGAGGACTATTTTCAAGTCTCGGCGTTCGAGTCGCATATAGCTCGCAATCAATGGGATAGTCTGCCGCATAGAGTCGAACAAAACACCCATAGAATTTTGGATTTGTTCGATCAGCATCAGGTAAAAGCGACTTTTTTTACTTTGGGCTGGGTGGCCGAGCGTTATCCACAATTAGTGAAAAGGATAGTCAGCGATGGTCACGAGCTGGCTTCCCACGGTTATCAACATACTCGTGTCACCGAACAAACGCTCGAGCAGTTCCGACAAGATCTCAGAATTAGCCGGCAAATTCTCGAAGATATTGGCGGTCGGTCTGTGGTGGGTTATCGGGCCGCCAGTTATTCGATTGGCGCCAAAAATCTCTGGGCATTGGAAGTGCTGGAAGACGAAGGCTTTCAATACAGTTCCAGTATTTACCCGGTCAAGCATGACTTATACGGTATGCCAGGTGCTCCGCGCTTTGCGTTCAGGCCTGACAATGCGCCGAATTTGTTGGAAATACCGATTACTACTTTGAAAATACTTGATCGCAATTTGCCATGCGGCGGCGGCGGCTTTTTTCGATTGTATCCATATCAAGTCTCGAAATGGGCTTACCGTTATATCAACAATCACGAAAAACAATCCGGCATTTTTTATTTTCACCCCTGGGAAATCGATCCCGAACAGCCTCGACAGCACAATTTGTCGTTTAAAACCCGGTTCAGACATTATCTGAATCTGGGCCGAATGCAAAATCGCCTTAACAACTTACTTGCCGATTTTGCTTGGGATACCATGCAGAATGTGTTTCTAACCAAGCAAACAGACAAATCATCATAGTTAGTCATGATCAAATTACTTGAGCCTGCCCAAGCCGAGCGTTGGGATTACTATGTCATGGCTGCGGCCGATGGCAGCTTTTTTCATTTATCCGCTTGGCAGCAGGTAATCATGCAGGCATTCGGACACGACACTTATTATTACTACACCGAACAAGATGGTGAAATTACCGGTGTTTTGCCGTTGACCCATGTCAACAGCTTACTATTCGGTAATTCTTTAGTGTCAAACGCGTTTTGCGTTTATGGCGGCATTATTGCCAGTAATGATGAAGCCTTTGCGGCTTTACAGGGTAAAGCGCAACAATTGGCCAGGGAATTGGGTGTGGATAGTCTGGAGATGAGGAATCAGCAACAGCGTCATCCGGATTGGCCGCACAAAGAACTCTATGTAACGTTCAGAAAAGAACTCGATCCGGATGTCGAAAAAAACCTGAATGCCATTCCGCGCAAGCAGCGCGCGATGGTTCGGGCTGGCATCAAAGCTGGTTTGACCAGCGTTATAGACGACAATGTCGAGCGTTTGTATCGCGCTTATTCCGAAAGCGTCAGAAACCTGGGAACCCCGGTATTTCCGAAAAAGTATTTTCAACTTTTGCAGGATGTATTCGGCGAGAGTTGCGAAGTGCTGACAATAGAACACGAAGGCCAATTAGTGGCTAGCGTGATGAGTTTTTATTTCAAGGGTGAGGTTTTGCCTTATTACGGCGGCGGCACCGACGCGGCCCGAGACTTGAAAGGCAACGATTTTATGTACTGGGAAGTAATGCGACGCGCGGTTGAAAAGGGTTGCCGGGTTTTTGATTACGGCCGCAGCAAAGTCGGCACCGGTTCGTATCGTTTTAAAAAACACTGGGGTTTCGAGCCTGAGCCGCTCTATTACGAAGTCGATCTGGTCAAGGCCAAACAAATACCGGAAATCAATCCGCTTAACCCGAAATACCGCTTATTTATTGCCGCCTGGAAACGTTTGCCTTTACCAATTAGCCAGTTGGTTGGCCCTTGGCTTGCCAAGGATTTGGGCTGATGGCCAAGCCTAAATTACTGTATTTAGTTCATCGTATTCCCTATCCGCCTAACAAGGGTGACAAGATTCGTTCATTTCACTTTTTGCAGGCTTTAGCGGCGGAATACCAGATATTCCTCGGTACCTTTATCGACGATCCGGATGACTGGGAACATGTCGATGCCTTAAAAACGTTTTGCAAGGATACTTGCTGTATCGATTTAAATCCTAAACTCGGCAAAATTAGGAGTCTGACAGGTTTGCTGAGTAGAGAAGCCTTGAGTTTGCCGTATTACCGTAACCGAGAGTTGCGGGAATGGGTAGACAAGACTATCAGCGAACAGGGTATCGAACGGGTGATGATTTTTTCATCGCCGATGGCGCAATACGTTGAGAAATATACCAATTTGCATTGGATGGCCGATTTTGTCGATGTCGATTCCGATAAATGGCGGCAATACGCGCAGAGTAAGAATTGGCCCGCGAGTTGGATTTACCGACGCGAAGCGGAAAAACTGCTGGCCTATGAGCGTCGTATCGCTGCGCTGGCCGATGCGACAATATTCGTATCCGAACAAGAAGCTGGCTTGTTCAAAACCTTGGCGCCGGAGTCCGCCGGCAAGATCGGCTTCGTAAACAACGGTGTCGATACCGATAGGTTCGATCCCGACTTGCCGTATGCGATCCCATTTGCCAATGAACAAAAATCTGTTGTATTCACCGGCGCGATGGATTACTGGGCCAATGTCGATGCGGTCAAGTGGTTTGCCGAGCAGGTATTGCCTAGTATTAACAGCCGTCGGCCGGAGGTGCGTTTTTACATAGTCGGCTCTAAACCTGCCAGGGAAGTATTGCAACTGGCGGAAAACGATCCCGCTGTGATCGTTACCGGTCGGGTTGAGGATGTCAGGCCCTATGTGGCTCACGCTGATGTGGTTGTTGCGCCGTTACGGATTGCCAGAGGTATTCAAAACAAAGTGCTGGAAGCGATGGCGATGGCTAAGCCAATAGTCGTTACCTCGGCGGCGATGGACGGTATACCGGGCGGTGTGGATTTGCAGGTGATGATAGCCGACGTAGCGGAAGAATTTGCCGACTGTGTTTTGCGGTGTCTGGAGCGGTCGGGCGAATCGGCAGTTGTTAATCGCAGCTATGTGAAAAATGGTTTCAGCTGGGAACAAAACGGCCAGCATTTATGCCGTTTATTGGCTGGTGAGACCGCATAATGTCCAAGCCCTTGCCGCCGTTGATTGTTCATATCATTTATCGACTAGGCATCGGTGGCTTGGAGAACGGTCTGGTCAATATCATCAACAATCTGCCGGAAGGCAGCTATAGACACGCCATTATCTGTTTGACTGAAAGCACAGACTTCAGTCAACGTATCACCCGACAAGATGTGATTGTCCATCAATTACATAAACGCCCCGGACAAGATTGGGCTTCTTTTTATAAAGTGTATCGTCTGCTGAAACAATGGCGGCCGGCGATTGTTCATACCCGCAATCTGGCCGCGATCGAGTATCAGCTTTGTGCGTTACTTGCCGGTGTTCCCTACAGAATACATGGCGAGCATGGCTGGGATGTCTTCGATCCTGACGGTAGTAATGTCAAATATCAATGGCTGCGGCGAATTTTAGGTTTAATCATTCACCGCTTCATTCCGCTGTCGCAGCATTTGCAAGATTATTTGCTGACGCGCGTTGGTATTCCCGCCAAAAAAATCACCCGGATTTGTAACGGTGTCGACACCAAAATCTTTTATCCTCGGCTGGGAAATAGGCTGGTACCGGAAGCCTGCTTGCTGGATTTGGATCAAAAGCTGGTAATAGGCAGCGTCGGGCGCATGCACGGCGTTAAAGATCAGCTGACACTGGTAAGGGCGTTTATCGATGCCTGCGAAAAGTCACTGGAATTTGCGCGGATTACTCGTTTGTTTTTGATCGGCGACGGACCATTGCGTGCTGAAGCGATTGAATTGCTGAATGCGGCTAAACTGGCCGATAAAGCCTGGTTGCCAGGCGAGCGTAACGATATTCCGGAAATTCTACGCAGTTTAGATATTTTTGTGTTGCCCTCCAAGGCGGAAGGCATTTCCAATACTATATTGGAAGCGATGGCGAGCGGTTTGCCGGTCATTGCTACCCGCGTCGGCGGCAACCCCGAGTTGGTGCTGGACGGTCAGACAGGTTGTCTGGTAGAAAAGGAAGATATCGAGGGTTTGTCGTTGGCGATGCAAGATTTGGTGGCGGATAACCAAAAACGGCGGCAATTAGGCGAGGCTTCACTTCGACGGATTCAGGCGGAATTTTCAATCGATAGCATGGTGAATCGCTATCGGCAAGTTTATGACAAGCAGTAAAGGATTCAGAGAGAACTCATATGTGCGGCATAGTCGGTATTTTCGATATTACAGGTGCTAGTGAAATAGACCGAAATTTGTTGTCGCGGATGAACGAATCCCAATTTCATCGCGGACCCGATGAAGGCGGCATGCATACTGAACCCGGTTTGGGCTTTGGTCATCGCCGGTTGTCCATTATCGATTTGTCGAGCGGCCAGCAACCGATGCATAGTCAAGACGGTAATGTGGTACTGACTTATAACGGCGAGGTCTATAACTTTCCGGAATTGCGCGAAGAATTGGAAGCATTGGGATATAGCTTCAGGACTCATTGCGATACCGAAGTGATTCTGTATGCCTGGCAGGTTTGGGGCGAGTCTTGCGTCGAGCGTCTGCGCGGCATGTTTGCGTTTGCGATTTGGGACAGGTCCAGTCAGACTTTATTTTTAGCCCGCGATCGCTTGGGCGTGAAGCCGCTGTTTTACGCCGAGTTAAGCAATGGTCAATTCATTTTCGGTTCCGAACTGAAAGCCTTGAAACAACATCCGCTGTTGCCTAAAGAGGTTGATGCTACCGCAATCGAAGACTATTTCGGCTTTGGTTATATTCCCGATCCCAAGACTATTTACCGTGGTGTGTACAAGCTGGAACCGGGATATTGTCTGACGATCAAGCGCGGGCAGAATGCTTATCGCCCAAAACAATATTGGGATGTTAAGTTCCAGACCACTTCGGTGGGTGGGGCCGCCGAAGCAGGCGAAGAGTTGATCGAGCGCTTACGCGAGGCTGTTAAAATTCGAATGGTGGCCGACGTACCCCTGGGAGCCTTCCTTTCCGGCGGCGTCGATTCCAGCGGCGTAGTGGCATTGATGGCTGGATTATCCAAAGATCCGGTCAATACTTGCTCGATTTCGTTCGGCGACCCGAAATTTAACGAAGCGCAATTCGCTGCTCAAGTGGCCGAGCGTTACCACACCGCGCACCGTGTCGAGCAAGTCGATCCCGACGACTTTAGTCTGATCGATCAGCTGTCCGGTTTGTACGACGAGCCTTACGCCGATAGTTCGGCACTGCCGACATATCGGGTTTGCGAATTGGCCAAGAAGCAGGTGACGGTGGTGTTGTCCGGCGATGGTGGCGACGAAAATCTGGCCGGCTATCGGCGTTATCGCTGGCATACATATGAAGAGCGAATGAGAGCATTGCTGCCCGATGCCCTGCGTGTGCCTTTGTTCTCGACTTTAGGCCGGGTTTATCCCAAGCTGGATTGGGCGCCAAAGGTATTGCGGGCTAAAACTACCTTGGAATCCATTGGTCGAGATTCGATGGCCGGTTATTTTCACAGCGTATCAGTACTCTCCAACGGTATGCGCAGCCAATTATTTAGCGATAGCTTGAAAAGCGAGTTGCAGGGGTATCAGGCTATCGAGGTATTCCGCCGCTATAGCCGGCAAGCGCCGGATCATCCCTTATCGATGGTGCAATACCTGGATTTGAAAACTTATCTGGCTGGCGACATTCTGACTAAAGTCGACCGGGCTAGCATGGCGCATGCCTTGGAAGTGCGGGTGCCGCTGCTGGATCACAAGCTAGTGGAATGGATGGCAACCTTGCCGCCCGATTTGAAACTACATGGCCGGGAAGGTAAATATCTCTTTAAGAAAGCGTTGGAACCTTATTTGCCCAATGATATTCTTTACCGGCCCAAAATGGGATTTGCAGTGCCATTGAGCAGCTGGTTTAGAGGGCCGTTAAAGCAGCGCGTACAGCAGGCCTTGCTAGGCGAAACCCTGCGAAGTACCGGTTGGTTCGATGAGGCTTATTTGCATCATCTGGTCAGCCAACACCAGTCCGGGCTGCGCGATTACAGTGCGGCGATTTGGTCGCTACTGATGTTTGAAGCGTTTTTGCGTAATGGGCTCTAGGATAAGAAGCTAAAAGGGATTTGCGTTAAGACAGTTTGTAGCGATTTTGGTTGATATGTCGATGCTTAATTATCACCAAATGCCAGGCTATATTTTTACAGCAAGTTCGGCTGCCTAGGGTTAATGGTGGTTATTGGTATGGTGTTCGGCGCAGAGTTTGTGCTAGTTGAAAGTTTAGGCCAACAAATTTCCACCATTTGAGATGCAAGAATTTTTTAAATCACAATATTGAACAAGGGTGCAATAGACTGTGACAAAAAGTTTTGCTAGAGTGTGAGTTAATTCAAACTTTTGGGGTGTCGTGTTATGACTGTCAAAGACAAAGATATGATTCAGACTGATGAAAGCAGTGATGGCAAGCGAGTAGTAGATCATTCAAGACGTTCGTTTGCAAAATTGAGTTCCGCTGTGGTGCCAGCAGTATTGACGCTAGCCAACCGGTCGGCATGGGCGACAGATCAATGTACTCAGTCAGGTTTTGCTTCGGCTTGGGCGGCTGCTTCGCATGTAACTTCTCAGGCAAATGCTAAGTGGTTGAAACCCAATCAATGGTTTGCTCTTGGGACATGGCCGACTCCAAGTACTACTACATTTCCGTATCGGAAGGTTACGTATAGAACTAGCAATGATGATTATGACTCAATTGATAGCCCTCCACTCTGGCCTGGACAGAAAGACTTGGATGAGGTAACGAACGCTGAAAGTGCTGGATGGATTATTTTAGCCAAGACTGCCTGCCCGTGGAGCCAAGATCTTTCAAATAACAGTACCTTGACTTTATACACTGCGTTAAATAACTCTAATTCGGTGGTGGCATATTGGATCGCTTCGCTGATGAATAACCGCCTGGAACCATTTCCCAGTTATTTTCTGCCGGGTATTGGTGGTAGCGCACCTGCTGCGAGCCTCACCGAGTATCAAAATTTTTATAGTAGCTGTACACCCTAGTTGTGAATTTTAGTTGGGCTGTTCCCATAGACTCTGCGGTTTGGGATGACGGGGTTGTTTTGAGTCATCGTCAATCGGGAGATACTTATTTATTCAGCGATGTGGCAAAGGATATATTGGCTTTTTGTTTGGCAAATCATCGATTCAGCGACAACGACCTGATCGAACTGACTAAAAATTGTTTTGAAGACAGTCTGCAGGTTGAAGCATTTGTGATGTCCCTATTGGAAAGCCTGATTGAAAAAGATTTAATTGCCACAGAATTACAGTGATAGCTGCCAACCATTGCGGGGACGATTTCGCCAAGCATTTGGCCGATTCTGGTCTGGTGATAAGTTCCGGGCCGATCAGATTTTTAGTTCACACCAAGATACCCTCCGTCGTTCAGAATCTTGCCAGACTTTATTCAGGACTGGCATGTTCGATTGATGAATCGGATACCGCATTTTTTGATTTTCACATTGCAGTAAGGCCGCCTAATTTATTCAGAAAGCTGTGGCATAGACAGGCCCAGTTTTTTCTGGATGATCAGATTATTTTCAATCCGTTTCCAGTCCACCACGCAACCGCCATGCTCGAATGGGGCATGAATTGGTGCGTTTCCACGCAAATTAACACCTATCTTATTATTCATGCGGCGGTAATTGAAAAAAATGGCTTTGCTGTCGTTTTGCCCGCACCTCCGGGTTCTGGAAAGAGCACGCTTTGCGCTTCCCTGGTTCTGGAAGGTTGGCGCTTGCTGTCGGACGAATTAACCTTGATCAATTTGCAGAGCGCAAACGCTGTGCCCATTCCTAGGCCGATCGGCTTAAAAAACCAATCTATCCAGGTTATTAGGGATCGTTATCCTGACGCGATTATGGGTTTGGTGTCTTCCGACACCTTGAAGGGGAGTGTCTCGCATCTGAAGCCGCCGGAAAGTAGCATTCAAATGCAAGCAGTTGAATGCCCGGTTGCTTGGATCGTATTTCCAAAATACCAAGAAAATGCCGCAACTCAGATAATTCCAAAGGCTAAAGGCCAGTCTTTTATGGCTATCGCCGATAACGCATTCAATTTTAGCCATCTTGGCAGTGTCAGTTTCGGCATATTGAAACAAGTTGTTGAAAACGCCCAATGCTATGATTTTTGCTACAGTCAGTTGGATGAAGCAATTACAGTTTTTAACAAATTGGCAAGACCGAATGAATTCTAGCCAGCCCTTATTGGTGCAGATTTTAAGGGCTGAGCAATCGTTGGCAACGCTTAATGCCCGGCAGTGGGATTTACTTGTTCGTCAGGCGGCGCGAGCCAAGTTAATAGGGACGCTTTACTATCGTGCCGAGCAGGAAAATTTGCTCGGTCAATTACCCGTAGGAGTCATGAGGCATCTGGAGTCGGCAAAAGTTAAAGCTGATAAACAGTACCGAGATTTTCTCTGGGAAATTAATCGCTTAAAGAAAGCTTTAGTCGGTCTTGCGGGCTCTCCCGTGTTGTTAAAAGGGGCGGCTTATGCTGCCGCGCAATTACCCCCCTATAAAGGGCGATTATTTTCTGATATCGATTTGATGGTGCCTTTAGATGCTATCCCGGTATTTGAGAAGCAGTTGATGCTAAATGGCTGGCTTAGCGAGGAATCCAACACGTATGATCAAAAATACTACAGACAATGGATGCACGAAATTCCGCCGCTAAGGCATGTAAAGCGTGGCAGCGTCATCGATTTACACCATAATATTCTGCCTAGAACTGCATTTGCCTGCCCTGATCCAGGGATGTTGCTGGAATCTGCGGTAGAGTTGGTGGGGGATGATAGCGGTTTCAAAGTGCTATCACCGCTGGATAGAATCATTCACAGTGCGACCCATTTATTTTATGACGGGGAGTTTGAGCACGGGCTGCGTGATCTAGTCGATTTGGAAAGATTGGTGATTGTGCTTGATGACGATACTCGATTATTGTTGGTTGATAGGGCTTGGCAGCTAGGATTACAAAAGCCAGTTTATTATGCTTTGCGCTATCTTCAACTAATTCTCAATGTCCAAGGATTGAGCAACGCACTGCGGAAGCTGGAAAAGGCTGGCGATATTACCGGGAATATGATTTTGATGGATGCATTGTTTTTAAGGGCACTGATGCCGGATCATCCTAGTTGCGACGATCAATGGACTGCTGTTGCGCGTTGGATGTTGTATATGCGCTCGCATTATCTAAGAATGCCGTTACACTTGCTTATTCCACATTTATCGAGAAAGGCTTGGATACGGCTGTTTGGTAAAGAACAACATTAATCTGTGATAGTTCGGTCGAGAACGGCAAACTACCAGGATCGAAAATAGACTGAACTTGTTTCGACATGAAGATATTACACATATTGGATCACTCCATTCCTTTGCACAGCGGATACACTTTCCGTACCCGCGCCATTCTTGAACAACAACGCAAACTGGGTTGGGAGACGTTTCACGTCACATCGGCTAAACATCAAGTCGCGGAAGCGCCCATCGAAACCATAGATGGGCTAACCTTTTATCGATCCGTCATCCCGCAAGGTTTGGCGGCAAAATTACCTGTTTTAAATCAGTGGGCCATCGTGCAGTCTTTGGCGGAACGAATGGATGAAATCATTCCGCAGATCAAGCCGGATATTTTGCACGCCCATTCGCCGGCATTGAATGGGTTTGCGGCATTAAAAATGGCCAAAAAATATGGGTTGCCGTTGGTTTACGAATGCCGGGCATTTTGGGAGGATGCGGCCGTCGATCACGGTACCACTCAAGAAGGCAGTTTGCGTTACCGATTGACCAAGGCTTTGGAAACACACGTGTTTAAGCATGCCGACGCTGTCACGACTATTTGCGAAGGTTTACGCCGAGATATTATCGGGCGCGGAGTCGCCGCAGAAAAAATTACCGTGATTCCCAACGCCGTCGATATCGATAAGTTTACCTATGGCGAAGCCGCCGAGCCCGATTTGCAGGCCGAATTGGGTTTGAGCGGCAAAATTGTACTCGGCTTTATCGGGTCTTTTTATGCTTATGAAGGCTTGCTGCTGCTGTTGGATGCTTTGCCGGCGATTATCGAACAGCAACCTGATGTGCGATTGTTGTTAGTGGGCGGCGGGCCGCAACAGCAGCAAATCGTGCAGAAAATTGAGGAGTTGGGCTTGCAGGATTGGGTCATTCTTCCCGGACGCGTCGCTCACGATCAAGTGCAGCGCTATTACAATCTAGTCGATATTTTTGTTTATCCGCGCTTGGCGATGCGCTTAACCGATTTGGTGACCCCTTTGAAGCCGCTGGAAGCGATGGCCCAAGGCCGATTGTTGGTGGCGTCGGATGTCGGCGGACATCACGAATTGATTCGCAACCGGGAAACCGGCTATCTGTTCAAAGCCGGAGATAAAACAGCGTTGGCGCAAGCGGTGTTGGCGGCGCTCAATCAGCAAGATCAATGGGAGCAAGTTCGGCAAGCCGGTAGGCGCTATGTCGAAGAAGAGCGCAATTGGCGGCGAAGCGTTAGTCATTATCAAGCTGTTTACGGCAGGGTAATGGCGGGTAAAGATGGCAGATAACTCGCCAAGACTGATTGTTTTCAGTTCTTTGTATCCCAGTCGGGTCAGGCCTAACGCTGGCGTTTTTATTCGCGAGCGTATGTCCAAAGTGGCTCGTCATTGCCCTTTGGTGGTCATTTCGCCGGTTCCCTGGTTTCCATTGCAAGGCCTGATTCAATGGTTTAAACCTGATTATCGGCCGCAACCGGATAAATACGAAGATCAAGACGGTATCTCTGTGTATTTTCCGCGCTTTTTATCAATACCTGGGATGGGGCGGTCTTGGGACGGTTTTTTTATGGCGCTAGGTAGCTTGGCGATTTGCTATCGATTAAAAAAGCGCTTTGCGTTTAATTTGATTGATGCCCACTTCGCTTATCCGGATGGCTATGCGGCCACCTTACTCGGCAGATGGTTTAAGGTGCCGGTAACCATCACGTTGCGTGGTACAGAAGTGCCATTGTCTAAAACTCCCAGTCGTCGGCAACGATTATTGAAAGCACTAAATAATGCCGCCCGAGTATTTTCGGTATCGGATTCCTTAAAGCGACATGTGGTTAATTTGGGTGCCGATGCCGAAAAAATCCGGGTGGTGGGTAACGGCATCGATACCGCAAAATTTTTTCCTGTCGATAAGAGGTTGGCCCGGCAACATTGGCAAATTCCCGAAGATGCTCAGGTATTGATTTCGGTCGGCGGATTGGTCGATAGAAAAGGTTTCCATCGGGTGATCGAAATTCTGCCGGCATTAATCGAAAAATATCCACGATTGCTATACTTGATCGTCGGCGGCGCCAGCCCGGAAGGCAATATTCGCAGTCGCTTGGAGCAACAAGTTGAAACGCTTAATCTCGGTCAACATGTCCGCTTTCTAGGGGCGCTGCCCGCCGAGCAATTGCATGGCCCATTATCGGCCGCCGATCTATTTGTTTTGGCCACTGCCAACGAAGGTTGGGCCAACGTGTTTCTGGAGGCCATGGCTTGCGGCTTGCCGGTGATTAGCACCGACGTCGGCGGCAATCGCGAGGTGGTTGCTGATGAAACGCTGGGCAGTATCGTGCCGTTTGGGAATGCGGATGCCTTATTGCTAGCGCTTGATAATGCCTTGCAACGACAGTGGGATCGGCAGGCTATAATTAATTATGCGGCTGATAACGCTTGGGATAAGCGGGTGGATATTTTGTTGGCTGAATTCAAGAAACTGGTGGAGTGATGAGCTTTTATACGTCTTTTTGTTCAACGGTGATTTTTCCGCTTCACGAGGCGTTAAAAAAGCATACTTCTGTCGAGGTTAGGCGCGGCATGGAACGTAGCCAATGGCTCAAGCCCGAGGAAATCAGGCAATTGCAATTGCAAAATCTGCGGGCTTTCTTGATCGATGTTCAAACGCATGTGCCGTACTATCGGCAATTGTTTACCAACCTGAGTTTTGATCCGGCCAGCATCGATAGCTTGCAAACATTAGCCGCTTTGCCTTTGTTGAGTAAGCCAGAAATCAGACAACATCTCGCCGAGATGAAAGCCGACGATGCCCAAGGTTTAGCGCGTTTCAATACTGGCGGCTCCAGTGGTGAACCGCTGATTTTTTACATCGGTAATCGAAGGGTCAGCCACGATGTGGCGGCAAAATGGCGGGCAACCCGCTGGTGGGGCGTCGATATCGGCGATCCGGAAGCCGTGATTTGGGGCTCGCCTATTGAATTGGGTGCTCAAGATAAAATTCGCTTGTTGCGCGATAAATTACTCCGTACGCATCTGATTCCGGCCTTCGAAATGTCGTCGGAAAAACTGGATGGTTTTATCCGGCAAATTCAAGAAATTCGTCCGAAGATGCTATTCGGTTATCCGTCCGCATTGGCGCATATCGCCAGTCATGCCGAGAAGCGGGGCGTCGCCTTAAATAATCTCGGGATCAAGGTCGCTTTCGTGACTTCGGAACGGCTATACGATCATCAGCGGGCCAAGATAGAAAGTGTATTCGCTTGCCCGGTTGCCAATGGCTATGGCGGTCGCGATGCCGGTTTTATAGCTCACCAATGCCCGCAAGGCAGTATGCATATCACCGCCGAAGATATTATCGTCGAGATTGTCGATAAAAAAGGCCAGCCTTTGCCTAATGGAGAGCTTGGAGAGATCGTGGTAACGCATTTGGCGACCCGCGATTTTCCGTTTATCCGTTACCGTACTGGCGATATGGGTATTTTGTCCGATAAAACCTGTAGCTGTGGCCGTGGCTTGCCGGTGCTGGAGGACATCCAGGGCCGCACCACGGACTTTGTGGTGGCTCAGGACGGTACGGTATTGCATGGCCTGGCGCTGATTTACGTGTTGCGCGATTTGGAAGGCGTTGACGCATTCAAAATCACCCAGGACAGTTTGGATAAAACCACGGTACAAATCGTTAAAACAGCCGCATATCAAGCCGCTTTCGAACAAAAGATCGTCGGTGAATTTAAAAAGCGTTTAGGTCAAGCGGTTGCCGTCAATATTGAATATACCGATTACATTCCCAAGGAGCGTTCAGGCAAATTCCGGTATGTGATCAGTCACGTCAAGCCCTAATCAAAAATAACAACGATGACGAAATTTGTAGGATGGATAGGAGGCGATCTCCAAAATGAAGGCGCTAGCCGGGTGCTGGAGCGGATGGTGGCGACAGATTTTGCGCCGAATTATCTGCAAGGGCAGTGGTATGCATTGGCAAGCGCTTCAAGCGATGTTCGGCAGAGCGCAGGGGCAGTGCTGTTAACGCCCCAATCCGGTTCGCGACCGGATCGCCAGCAGCATTTACTGGATGCTTATTTAAATCAGGGCGCGGATTTTTTAATTGGTTTGCCCGAGGCGGATGCTTTAGTGCTCATCGATTTCGAGCGACAAAGACTGGTGTTAGCAACCGACCCTATTGGTCTTAGCCACATCTATTATGCGGAAATCGAGGACGGTGTAGTCTTTGGCTCCAGTGCCGATTTTGTGGTGAGGCATCCGCAAGTCAGTAATGCCATTCGCCCGCAAGCTATCTTCGATTACATCTATCTCAGTCACTGTCCTAGCCCAGGCACTATCTATCAGCAAGTCAAAAAGCTGGAAGGTGGCCAATGCTTGATTTATCAGAACGGGCAGCTAAGCATCAAGCGTTACTGGTTGCCGGAGTTTACCGAGCAAACTTGCGATTTGCGGCAAGCGGGGCAGGAGTTGCAGCAGGCATTGATCGATGCAGTCAGAGGCATGGTCGATACCGAAGAATACACCGGTGCGTTTCTCAGTGGCGGTCTGGATAGCTCTAGTGTTGCCGGGGCGCTGGCAAAGGTATTTCCAGGGAAAGCGAAAACTTTTTCGATGGGATTTAAGGTAGAGGGTTACGACGAAATCGAATATGCCAATCTGGCAGTACAGCATTTTAAAACGCGCCAGCATGAGTATTACGTGACGCCTGAAGATACCGTCAATGCAGTGCCGGCTATTGCAGCTTATTATGACGAACCGTTCGGTAACTCTTCGGCTTTGGCCGCTTACTATTGCGCCAAATTAGCCAAGGAGCACGGTGTTAACCGCTTGTTGGCCGGCGATGGTGGCGACGAAATCTTTGCCGGCAACGAGCGCTATGCCAAACAGATGCTGTTCGATAATTACCACCGTTTGCCGAGTTTTGTCAGTGCCGGGCTCGAAGCAGTGTTAAATAGCTTGCCGAATGCACTTGCCAAACAAAAGTTACCGTTTAAGGCCAAGCGCTATATAGAACAAGCTAATGCGGCTATGCCCGATCGCTTACAGGATTACAATTTTTTGCACCGGCATGCCGCCGCCGATATTTTTCAGGCTGACTTTTTAGCGCAAATCGACACGGGCGTGCCGTTACAACAGCTCCGAGACACTTATCATCGGCCTGAAAATGTCAGTACCTTGAATCGTATGCTGTATATGGATTGGAAAAGTACGCTGCACGATAACGATTTGGTTAAAGTTAACAGGATGTGCGAAATGGCCGGTGTCGAGGTCTGTTACCCTTTGCTGGATAGGCGAATGATCGATTTATCCTGCCGGATTCCTTCTCATGACAAATTGCGCGGCCAAAAACTGCGTTGGTTTTACAAACAAGCCATGGCGGATTTTCTGCCGGAACGGATTATCAACAAACCTAAGCACGGGTTTGGATTGCCTTTCGGGGTTTGGCTAAGGGATCATCAGCCCTTGAAGGAGCTGGCTTATGGTGCCATTCAGGGCTTAAAAAAACGTGGTTTCTTTAAGCCGGAGTTCTTGGACCACGCCATCCATATGCATCAAACCATTCATGCCGCCTATTACGGTGAGTTAATCTGGATATTGATGATGCTGGAGTTATGGTTTGTCGGAAAAGGTTTGTAGAGATTTTTGTATTGATGATTTGCGGGAGGGCGCGCGAAACGTTCCTCTAGGTGACAAAAAACGTCAGTTTTTGGCAAAAATGGCGTTGTGCTTTGGGTTTGAATGGGGTGGTTTGTCTGGTTTTCTAGGTTCAGATAGGAGTGTGTCTCGACAAAAACCTTGAGTTACCTGAGGAGATGGGCTGGTTTTGAGGTAGATTAGCGGCTAACGAAAAGTTGGCATGTTAATTGATCATAACTTGGGGAGTTTTCAACCCATCAATCATAAAGGAAGGCAGTTATGAACAAGCAAATGCAAAAACTACAACAAGGTTTTACCTTGATCGAATTGATGATCGTGGTCGCGATCATCGGTATCTTGGCAGCCATCGCGATTCCGGCTTACCAAGATTATACTATTAAATCCAAAGTGTCCGAAGGTCCAAGTTTAGCGTCGCCAGCCATAACTGCGGGCGGTGTTGCATGTAGTGATGGTACTTTGGGTATGGGAGCTACGGGAACGGCAGCGGGTGCTCAGACAAATGCATCTTTTGGCCTTAGTACCAGCACAGCCATTACAGGTAAATATGTCGCTTCAGTTGGGGTGACCGCTGCATCTTTTGCTACCAATCCTACCGCGACAATCACTATCACCTATAGAACGCTTGGTGGGCCTGTGCCAGCTGGGAGAACTGTGATTTATTCTGGTCGATGCACAGAAGGGGCAGGAATGCAATGGACAGTTCCAACCGGTACAACAGGGGGTACAATGGATCAAAAATATAGACCAAAATCATAATATTTGTTTTAACCAGTAGTTAAAGGGGCCTTCGGGCCCCTTTTGTTTTGATGGTAATTTAGTAATCGAAAATGATGACTTGGTTTAACCCACTATTCAAGCTTTTACGTCACTCGAACTGTCTGAAATTGTTATTGCTTGCAGTTTTGATATTGATCATATATTTGCCGGGTCGTCACGGTCCGTTTGTGGCGGATGATTATCCCAATATTATCGATAACAATGGTGTTCTGCTTGAACATCTCAATTTCCATGAATTAGCTTCCGCCTGGAGCGGTAATACTAGCGGTCCACTCAAACGTCCACTAGCCAGCCTGAGCTTCGCGCTAAACTATTATTTTGCTGATCAGCATTTCAACCCGACCGCATTCAAGCTGACCAATATCGGCATCCACATTATTAATAGCTTTCTGGTTTTCTTCTTGAGCCGTTTGCTATTCGCTGTCGCTACTCCACGTTATCCCGCGCAACAATTAGCTTTCGTCTCCGCATTGATTTGGGCATTGCACCCTTTACAACTAACCTCAGTATTGTATGTGGTTCAGAGAATGAGCAGCATGTCCTGCTTGTTTATGTTGGGCGGGTTTTTAATGTTTTTGAAGGGCAGGCTGCAATGCAATAAACTTGGTGGTATTGCATTGATGGTTGCTGGTTGTCTGTTGGGGACGGCTTTGGGGGCGTTGACCAAGGAAAATGCCTTGCTGCTGCCCTTGTTGATTTTTGTCTGCGAGATCACCTTGCTGCCTACTATTTCGCAGGGAGCAGTTCGCAATAGAGTTTATGCCTATTACGCAGTGACGGTGGCGGTTCCGGTGCTGCTAGGTGTGGGTTTCTTGCTAGGGCATCCCGAATATGTGCTGGGAGGTTATCTCACCCGCGATTTTACCTTGGCGGAACGGTTGATGACCGAAGCTCGGGTATTGTTTTATTACCTGGGTTTGTTGCTGTATCCAGACAACACCCAGCTCAGTCTGGCGCATGACGACTTCACTTTGAGTAAGGGGCTGCTCCAGCCAATTAGTACCTTATTATCGATAGCAGGCGTATTTGCTTTGATCGCTGTGGCGATCATCAATACCTGGCGCAAAAAAACGCCGTTTTTGAATTTTGCGATTCTGTGGTTTTTTGTCGGCCAGAGCATGGAATCCAGTATTTTTCCATTGGAACTAATCTACGAACATCGTAATTATTTGCCGAATATAGGTGTCGTGATACTCGTGGTGGTATTGTTGTATGAGTCGCTTGCCACGCGAATTAGTAACAGTTTGCTTAACACGTTATACGTTTGCATTGTTATCAGTCTGGGCTTGGCTACTCATACCAGAGCCGCGATCTGGTCGAATCTGGATAGCTTTAGCTATTTTGAAGTCCGTAATCATCCTACGTCGGTGCGCGCTAATAGCGCCTATGCCAATAGTCTTGAGTTGAAGCAAGGACCTAATGCGGAAACTTATCAGCATTATTTGATTGCCTCGCAGCTTAATACCTTTGAAGTATCGACGTTGATCGAAATGTTCAATGAACTGAACCGATTGATATATTTTCATGATGCTTCCCAAGACAAGAAAGACATCGCTCTGCCCAGTCGATATGACGATCCATTGGTTCTGGATGGTCAATATATGCAAACCTTAAAAAACCTGGTGCATCGGGAGATCGTGCGGCGGGCTTCCGATAAATCCCATCCATTGCGCACCATGGATTCGATTCGCACGGCGGCGACCTGTTTAATCAATGGTGATTACGAATGCAAAACAATAGCTGCCAATGTGCTGGAATGGATCGACGCTACTTTGATGCAGCAGAATTTTGATAAACCGGTGATGTATCTTATTAAGGCTAAGGTTTATTTCAATCAAGGGCAAACTGATCAGGCGTTTGCGGCCCTCGATAAAGCCCTCGAATTATCGCCGGACAGAATGTATTTTTACGCCGAAAAAGCCTATTTATTTATCACCCTTGATGAGTTTGACAAGGCTGAGCAAGTCATTAGACAGGCCGAATCGCGAGGCGTCGCCACGGGCTTCGATGCGAAGGAGTTTAAGAAGCTCAGAGACGTTATGGTTATCAAAAGAAAAGGCTGAAACAACCTGCCAGATAAGCAAAGCCGTTGAGAAACTATTTTGCCGGGAATGGATATATTGACGGCAATAGGTCGCGCGACAATATGTCGCATTTCTAATATAAGAATACCCTGATAATATGTGTCTATTGCAGAGATGTTCAGTGCAATAACTTCCTCCCTCAAATCCGGCCTCGAGCCGGATTTTTTTTGCTTGGGTTAAATACTTAAAAACCTTGGATAATTTATCTGTATCTGCGTTTTTTATATCCCGCTAAACGAAATGCCGGCCTTTGTAAAAGCATAATATTTGAGTGTCTGGCGATAAACCGTCAAGATAGGCCATGAACGACAATAGAAGATCAGAGGGTGCTAAGAATTTAAGATCGTTTTTCGACGATCAGTTACATCATCTGCAAATTCTGGTGAGCAGTCTGGGTCATCATGGTCGCGCTGAAGACGAGGCGTTGTTAACGGCTGATGACAAGCGGGTCATCGAAAATTTCGTCGATGCGGCAAACAGTAAGATGCGAGCCGCGGACGATTACGTCGAAAAGCTACGGGATCATGTTTGTGCGCTGTATCGCCATATACTCTCGGTCGCCGACCAGATTCCTGAGCCGGTTGACCTTAATCACGATGCTTTTAGATCGAACCCGTTAGTCAACGCGCTGTTCGTCAACGCGGCCGACATCGATAGACTATTTAAAACCAATGCCGATACGGACGCCTATTTTCGCGTTCACAGTCAGTGTCAAATGCCGGTCGTCTACGCACTGCTGACAGCCTGCAAAACCGAAAAATCTATACTGGGCATTGGTATGCTGGGTGAGATGTTGGTGCGCGATGTATCGCAACAATCGGTCAATTTTTCTTCACACAAACTGCACACGCCTTGTGCCAGTCACGCGGAGCTGAACATGGCGCTGAAAAAATATTTGTTTGATCGTATTGTGGCGCTGATTAAGCAGGAAATGGCATCGTGTATTGCCGCTCAAGCTTGCAATGTTGGGGATCATGCCTACGAGTCGCGGCTTAAAAGCCTGGCTAACCCGGAAGTTTATTTGAGTACCTTGAATGATTATCTGGCAATTCCCGCCAAGCTGTTGCGTATCGATACAGCCCATTTCAAGCTCAACAAGCTGGGTATTAAATTAGCTGACGAGGATAGGCAATGTGCCAATGAGTTTGATATTCATGAGCTTATCTGGGCCGACAACACTCGAAACATCGTGTTGAAAATTGCTTATATCCGCTGACGATGATGCTGTTTTTCAGATCAATAACGGTTTAGCGACGCAGCACGACTTCTGTTGAGAATGTCGGGTGCGTCGCTTAGTCCCGCTTAGTCCCGCGTAACGCTGTTTTTTAAGCGCCAGCTGGGACTGGACGTTCTATAGGGAGCTAAAGCCTGCTATCTGCTCACGAGGTATTTGCGCCCCTATCAGTTTTTCAACCAGCCTCAAGGCTTGATATTCGTCCTGGGATACCAAAGAAATCGCTTGGCCATTTTGCCCCGCGCGCCCGGTTCTGCCAATTCTGTGCACATAATCGGCTGAAGAGCGCGGCAGCTCAAAATTAACCACATGTGGCAACTGAGCGATATCGATCCCGCGTGCTGCCACATCGGTGGCTACCAACACCCGAATGTCACCCGCTTTAAAGCCGGCCAAGGCACTGGTTCTGGCTCCTTGACTTTTATTGCCGTGAATGGCGGCCGCTTTGATGTCGGCGACGTTGAGTTTTTCGGTGAGCTTGTTGGCGCCATGTTTGGTGCTGGTAAACACCAGCACTTGTTGCCAGTTTTTGGTTTTAACCAGATGGGTCAACAAAGCTGTTTTGGCGGTTTTATTTACTGTATACACGAGCTGGTCTATCGTGTCGGCAGTGGCGTTTTCGACGGCGACTTCTATTTTGACCGGATTTACCAGCAGGTCACTGGTCAGTTTGCGGATGTCGGCGGAAAATGTCGCCGAAAACAGCAGGTTTTGGCGTTTTTTAGGCAATAAGGCCAGAATTCTACGGATATCTTTGATGAAACCCATATCCAGCATGCGATCGGCTTCGTCCAGCACCAACATTTCAACTTTATCCAGCTTGACGGCATTTTGACTGACCAAGTCCAATAGTCGGCCGGGTGTGGCCGTTAAAATATCGACGCCGCCACGTAAACGCATCATCTGCGGATTGATTTTCACCCCGCCGAAGACCACTTCCGATTTTAAACGCGGCTGTTGATGTGCGCCGTATTTCAGTACGGATTCGCTGACTTGGGCGGCCAGTTCGCGGGTCGGGGTTAAAATCAATGCGCGTACCGGGCGATTGCGGCCATAGTCGGTTTGCGCCAAGCGCTGCAAAATCGGCAAGGTAAAGCCAGCGGTTTTGCCGGTGCCGGTTTGGGCGGCGGCCAGTAAATCGCGTCCGGTTAAAACGGCGGGTATGGCTTTAGCTTGAATCGGAGTGGGTGTGGTGTAGCCGGAATCGGCGATTGCTTTTAATAAAGCCTCGGATAAACCGAGATTGGAAAATGGCATTAAGTGTCTCGATGGGGAAAAATGCTGGAGCAGAGGACGGATCGACAGTGCGATCTCGACTTTCATCCGGAAGATCAGGGATTGCGTAGCAACTATGAATCCCGGATGAGTAGTCTATCATGGTAATTCGCTATGCCCTGAGGAAAAGAAAAGATCTCGAGGATTAAGCAAGTGTTTGCCGTGCTGATACAGAATTAATTTTCATGGGTTTGCAGATCGGGTAGATATTGGCCGAATAGCGGTCAGTCTGGTTTTTGCTGATGGTTCCCTTGTCCGGACAGTTGGCAAACGATAAGATTTTAGCGGACTGGCGGTACTCTGAATATTCAAAATCACCTCGCTCCCGCATCCGTGGGAATGGCGCACTTTTAAAAGTTCCCATTGCTTATATCTAAAGTTAACATGTCCGTTTATTTAAAATAGTAAGCCCATATCATTCGCCTAATTCCCATGATCCTTTTTTTAAGAAATATCCCTGCCACTACCCGTCCAAATGAATTGCGTGATTATGTTGCGCTGGCGCTTGGCGAGGACTTAAACGGTGGCGCCGGGCGTGTATTGAAGGCCGAGGTAATGGTGATCCGCGATAAGCGTACCAATCAGTTGGAGCATCATGGTCTGGTACAGGTTGATTCCGATGAGGCGGGCATTCGGGCGATCAAGAATCTGAACGGTTTGCTGTTCGACAACCGCGAGGTTTTGGTCAGACGCTACAAAGATAGGGAGGCCGAGAATGATCGCCGGCATGATGGCCTTGCCGTGTCGCAAGAAATCATCGATAAACGCGTACGGGATCGCCGACGAGGCGATAGCGTGGACATCTACATAGATTTTTCCAACCAGTTTTATGTTCAGGACGCTTGAACGCCTATCAAGACCATATTCGCACCCGGTCTCGGCCGCTTTCCTTGGCCGCATATAGGGCCTGATCGGCCTGGATCAACACGCTGTCAGCCGTGATACTGTCGGCATCCATTAACGCAATGCCGATGCTGACGGTAGTGCCGATCGTCTGTTCATTGATAGTCAGCGGTGTATCGGCCAATTTTTGGCGCAAGCGTTCCGCAAACACTTGCGCCGATTCGGTATCGGCATCCGGCAGAAAAATCGCAAACTCTTCGCCGCCCAGCCGGCCCACCACATCGATCTTGCGTAATTCTTCGCGAATAATATCGGCAAATTGCTGTAGTACGGCGTCGCCGGCTTGATGGCCGTGATTGTCGTTAACTTGTTTGAAATGATCCAGATCCAGCATCAATATCGCTACCCGGTACTGGCTATTGCGCTGTATTCGGGCGAATTCGTCTTCCAGACGGGTCATGAAATGGCGGCGATTCAAAAAGCCGGTTAAGCCATCGGTGGTGGCCAGTTCCCAGAGTTCAGTCTGTATCTGCTTGCGTTCGCTGATATCCTGTTTAACCCCGACGAAATGGCGAATGCAACCCTGCTGATCCTTGACCGGCGTGATCACCAGTTCTTCGATATACAGTTCGCCATTTTTACGGCGATTGACAATTTCGCCGCGCCAGGTCGTGCCGGCGAGGATGGTTGCCCATAATTCCTGATAAAAGTTTGGATTTTGCTCGCCGGATTTGACCAACTCGTTGGGCCGCAAGCCGATCACTTCGTTTCGGTTAAAACCGGTTAAGGTTTCGAATGCTTGATTGACCCATTCGATGTGGGCATCGATGTCGGTAATCACCACGCCATGCTCAACCGTTTCCAGTGCGGAAACCAATAAATGGTCGCGCAATTCCGAGGCTTTGCGCTGGCTAATGTTTTGATGAATGCCGACCGCGCGTATCGCTTGTCCGTGGCTATCTCGTTCCAGTACTCGGCCGGCGCTGTGTATCCAAATCCAGTGTCCCAGTTTATGCTTTAGACGATAATCCGCCGAATAAAACTCGGTTTCGCCGCGTAGATGCGGCTCCTGCGCGGCCTGTATCGTCGGCCAGTCGTCGGGATGCACCAGCACGGCCCAACTGTCGATATGGGTATCGATCTCGTCTGGCGCGTAACCCAGCATCTTTGCCCAGAGTCCGTTGGAAATCATTTTGCCGCTGGGAATATGCCAGTCCCACAAGCCCAGTTCGGCGCCTTGCAAGGCCAGGCTCATCCTCTGTTCGGATTCATAAAGCCGTCTTTCCAGGCTGGCCCGGCTCATCGCATAGCGGATCGCTCGAACCAGGCCGGCGGTATCGATGTCCGATTTCACCAGATAATCCTGGGCGCCGCAATCCAGCGCCTGCAATGCAAATTCGGTATCGTCGTGGCCGGTTAACACGATAATGGGCAGCGTACAGGCGGCTTTGCGAATATGCAGGACGGTGTCCAGTCCTTGCGAATCCGGCAGGCTTAAATCTAGCAATACGACATCGATGTTTTGCTGGGAAAAGGCGAGAATGCCGTCGGCCAGACTTTCCGTCCAGATCAACTCAAACTGGAAATGCCGCGAGGCTTTTAGATATTGACGAACCAGACTAGCATCGCTGGGTTCGTCTTCGATCAGCAATACGCGGCAACTTGTTGCAAAGTTCATTTTTCGACCTTGGCGGGCAAGCGCACCACATTGAACCAATAGCCTTCGATTTGCCGAACCACCTCGATGAACTGTTCAACGTCCATCGGCTTGGTAATGTAACTGTTGGCGCCCAGGCTATAGGTCGAGGCCACGTCGCGTTCGATATCGGAAGTGGTGAGCACGATGACCGGAATATTGGTTAGCGTCGACTCGGTTTTGATTTTTGCCAGAAACTCGCGGCCGTTCATGCGCGGCATATTCAGATCCAGCAAAATCAAATCCGGGCGGGGTGCATCGGCATAGACATCGCCTTGCCGCTGTAAAAATGCCATAGCCTCGATACCGTCGTAGACATGATGCAGCTTGCAGGGCACTTGATTTTCCTTGAAGCTCATTTTGATCAGATGGGCATCGGCGGGTTCGTCTTCGACCAGCAGCACATCGAACAGCGGCTGGAGATTATTCTTCATGATGGTGTTTACTCTCGATATTGGGTAGTTCGAACACTGCGATAGTGCCGCCCTGGGCTGCATTTTCGATCCAAATTTTGCCTTGGCAACTGGCAAGGATACGCCGCGCAATCGACAAACCGATACCGGTGCCGGCTTTGCCGTTGTGATAACTCAAGCGCTCGAATATTTCGAACACGCGTTGCCGATATTCCGGATCAATGCCTGTACCATTATCGCGGACATAATAACGACTTACCGACTGGTCGGAAACGCCGCTGATCTCAATGCGTAGCGGTACCTCGGGGTTGTTGGGTCGGCCGTGCAGCAGCGCATTTTCCACTAATAGACTAAATAGTTCCACTAAACGGGGAGGGTCGATATAGGCCCTGGGCAGTTCGGTAATGTCGATGATCGCGCTGGCGTCAGCGATTTTATCGGCAAGTTTTCGCACGGCTGCTTCCACTGCCGTTTTAGCGTCTGCCAGACCAACACTATCGCGGGCTTGATTGGCTGTGATGTAAAGTTGAATGTCGCGGACCAGGCCATGCAAGTGCAGTGCGTCTTTTTCCAGGAATTGCAGGCTGGTGTTGATGTTATCGTCATTCAATGCGTCCGGATATTGGCTCAGCGAACGCCGTAGACGTTGGGTAAAACTGGTAAAGCGCCTGGTTGGTTCCATTAAATGATGGGCGGAAATTTCTGCGAAACGGCTAAGGTCGGCGTTGCTGTTTTCCAGCGCGATTCGGACTTGCTTGTGTTCGGTAATATCGATGCAGGAGCCGATGTAGCCGACGAATTCGCCGTTGTCCGCGTAGCGAGGTATGCCATTGTCGAGTAACCAGCGGTATTCGCCATCGTGACGTTTAAGGCGATATTCCATGCTAAATGGGCGGCGCTGATCGAAATGCTCGATGTAATGGCGCAGACAAAAATCAAAATCGTCCGGATGGACGCCTTCCGCCCAACCATTACCTATTTCCTGTTCGATGCTGCGACCGGCGAAATCCAGCCAGACTTTGTTGAACCAGTAGCAGAGTTTATCCGGGCCGGCTAGCCAAATCAGCACCGGCGCCGAATCAGCCAGGGCGCGGAAACGATTTTCGCTTTCGCGCAATTCCGTGGTCATCGTTTCGGCCAAAGTCAGCGCGCGGCTGCGGCCGTTTACCAATTGCCAGGTGAGCAGACTCAACAACAGACTGAGGCTGATGCCGCTGCCGGCGATGATCAAAGGTTTATCACTCGCTACCCGCGCTTGAAAATCCGGTTCGGCATGAATTAAAACCGTCCAGGGATGAGAAGCGATAACGATTTGCTGGCGCGAAGTCAGTACCTGCCGTGCGTCTTGAATCGGCGCCGAGCCGTATGTGCGGTTTTCTTCGCCGATTTGCTCGCCGTCGAAAATCTCAAGCCGTAAATCGTTTTCGCGCTCGCCGCCGATGCCAGTCATCAAATCCTGGGTGCGGAACGGCGCGTACACCCAGCCCAGCAAATGGGCGCGGCGCTCGTCGAGCGTTTCATGCGGCTGCTTATTTTTATAGACCGGCAGATACATCAAGAAGCCGGCTTGCAAATCCCGTTCGGTTTCCTGCAACAACGTGACCTTGGCTGAAATGCTGACGCGGTTGTGGTCGCGGGCAAAGCTCATGGCCTGATTGCGGATGGGCTCGGAGAACATATCGTAACTGAAGGTGCGCAGATTACGACCGCTAAAAGGTTCCAAAAAAATAATCGAGGTGTAGATATCCCGCTCGCCGGCCGGATGAATCTCGTAATCAGCGAAGCCTTGATGGCGCATGTCTGCGACATGGCGGTCTTTTTCGGCTTTAGGAATCAACAAGGAAAATCCCACGCCCTGGATGCCCGGATAACGTTGGTCGAGGTTGAGCGACGAGATATATTGCCGATATTCGTCGCGATCGACGGTCTGCGAAGCAGCGAACAAACCGCGCGCGCCGTATAACATTTGTTCGCAAGCCTGCAGGCGTTGCTCGATGTTTTGCAGTAACTGCCGTACCCGAAAATCGAAGTAAATTTGGCGCTCGTGTTCAAGGCTGTGTTCGGAGGCCAGCCAGACCAGATAGCTGGTCAGCAAGGTGATAGCCAATACCGTGGCTGTCAGCCAATGACCGTATCGACGGCGCTTCTTAAGCGTGGACGGATGCGAAGGAAGCATGCTAACTACCGAGCTTTTATCCATGGTGTTCATGTCGATGAGGGGTCGGTTGCGGGCGGTTGAACCAGCGGTATTTCAAAGGTAAAGCATGAACCCTGGCCTTCGCCAGCTGAGTCAACCCAAATTTTGCCGCCGTGATGTTCGACGATTCGCCGGCACAGCGCCAAGCCCATGCCGGTGCCTTCGAAACGGTTACGCGCTTGCAAACGGCTGAAAAACTGGAAGAGCCGGTCGAACTGTTTTGGATCGATGCCGATGCCGTTGTCGCGGACGCTGAGTCGCCATAAATCGTCGTCGATTTGGGAGAGTACTTCAATTTGCGGTGCTTGGCCGGCTTGGTGATAGTGGAGTGCGTTGACCAATAGATTTTGCAGCAAGCGGCTCAATTCGTCGCGGCTGGCGCACAGCATCGGCCATTCGCCACGGCAATCGATATACGCTTGGTATTGCGCCGCCAAGGGCTGGATGAACTTTAACGCTTCATCGCGGCATTCGCTGCTGGCGATCCAGTCTTTTTGTTGGGTCTTGCGCCCCACCCGCGAATACTCCAGCAAGGAGATAATCATCGCATCCATGCGCTTGGCGCCTTCCAGTGCATAGGTCAAATTTTGCGTTTGGTCGTCGTCGAGCGAATCTTGCAGACTACGGGCTAGAAACTGTAAATGTCCGGCTACCATGCGCAGCGGCTGGCGCATGTCGTGGGAAACGCTGTAGGCGAATTGTTCCAGATCGATGTTGGAGCGTAACAGCGCGTCATGGCTTTGCTGCAAGTCTTCTTGGATTTGTTTATGTTCGCTGATATCGACATGGGTACCCAGCATGCGTTGCGGTTTACCGGTCGGCGTTTTGGCGACTACCATGCCTTTGGCCAGGATCCATTTATAACCGCCGTCTTTACAGCGCATGCGAAACTCCACCCAGTACAGGGGATTCCGGCCGGCTAAGTAATCGTTGAGTTTGGTCAGCACTCGTTCTCTGTCGTCCGGATGCAGACTGTCCCGCCAGGCGTCGAAAGTATTCTCAAACTCGTCGGCTTGGTAGCCTATCATCGATTTCCAGCGCGGCGAGAAGAACACTTCGCCACTGACAATGTCCCAATCCCATACCCCTTCGTCGGCCCCTTCCAGCGCGAATTTCCAGCGGTATTCGCTGTCTTGCAAGCGAATATTTTGTTCGCGCATTTTCCGCCGCTTGGCGGCCAGATAACGATTCAGGGCTAACAGACGCAAACTCAGCAGCAAAATTAAAAAAACGCTGAAGCCGAGTGTCAATATCGGTATGGAATAGCGTTGCCAGATGTCGTGTAGAGTGAACTGCGGCGTGGTGTCGAAGGGTTTGGCCCGCAAGCTTTGCAGCAAATATTCCACCGGATGGTAATCGACCGGGATCGTGAAGCCTTCGATACCGGGTATGCGATCTGCTTCCATCAATAACAAAGTGCCGGCCACCCGTTTTGCCAATTCGCGATCAATTGCCGGCATCGCCACAAAAGACCACTCCGGATACTGGCGAGTGGATAAAAACTGAAAAGACGGCGATTTTTGATCGTTGAGAATTTTGATGCGTTTTAGATCAAGCTTACCGGTGCTTGCCAAGCTCTCCAATACGCCAGTGCGTACCAGGCCGATATCGGCTCGTCCGGACAATACCGCTTCCACCACGAAGTCGTGCGGCATGCCGGTCTCTATCAGCTTGGCGTCCTCGTTGAGGTCGATTCCTGCTTGGGCGAGTTCGTAGGCTTGCATCTTGTAACCGCCCAGGGATTCTCGGCCGGTAATCGCGACGGTTTTGCCTTTTATATTGCTTAGTGTGTCCAGATCGTTGCGCGCGGCCAGACAAAATATCACGCCGCCGAACACCGCTTGCGACCGGCCGTTTTCGCGGTTAACCAAGGTGGCCAACGGCGCCGATAAACCGTATCGATAGCTAATTTGTACGTAATGACCGGGGTTGGTCAGCACAAAATCCAATTTTTGATCGGCCACGCCGGCTTCTAGTTCGGCATAACTCAAGGCCTCAACGCTAAAATTCCGCTCAGGGATGGCTTGATGCAATACCTCGGCCAGCGGTTGCCACTGTGCCAGGGTTTGTGGTTTGGGGCGATAGGCCAATATCCCAATTCGCACCGGCGAACTGTCGGCCAATGCCGGCAAATGCGCCAATAGCAAGCAGCCGATAAGCGCAAATTTGCCGGGCAGATGTATGATTAAATTTAGCATGATCGTATGCTGCGAATACTTGGTCGGGGTTGCGATTAGGGAGGTCCGCCTTTCTGGCGGGTTAATGCGCAGGTCGGGAGGGGGCGTATTGCAAGAATCGGGGTTAGAAGCTGTTTAAAAACTGCTACGCTTGTCCATCACTGTGTTGAAAAATCGCTCAAAATCCTCATGTACTCCAGGTACGCTCCGGTTTTGACTTGTCCCGTCCCTGGGACTCGCCCTACGGGCCAGATGTACCGTTCCCTACGCGAATCCATCGCTTCGGGTCGCGTTTTTTCAACTGGTCATGAACAAGCTCGCGACGTTTTTAAACAGCTTCTTAGAGATTGAATGAGTGACGGGTTACGGCGAAAGGTGGCCATAACCCGCGAGACAAAATTTTAACCAAACAATTCGTCCAGATATTTTTCCGCATCCAAAGCGGCCATGCAGCCGGCACCCGCCGAGGTGATGGCTTGTTTGTAATGCGAGTCCATCACGTCGCCGGCAGCAAATACACCGGTGACGCTGGTGGCGGTGGCATTGCCGTGGATGCCGCTGTTGACGACGATGTAACCATGTTCCATTTTCAATTGGCCTTCGAAAATATCGGTATTCGGTGTGTGGCCGATGGCGATGAATACGCCATGCACATCCAAGTCTTTGGTCGAGCCGTCCTGGCTGTTTTTGATGCGCAGGCCGGTCACGCCCATTTCGTCGCCTAATACTTCGTCCAGTTGATGGTTCCACTCGATACGCACATTGCCGGATTTGGATTTTTCGATCAATTTATCCGACAAGATTTTCTCGGAGCGGAATTTATCGCGTCTATGCACCACAATCACCTCGGAGGCGATGTTGGACAAATACAGCGCTTCTTCCACAGCAGTATTGCCGCCGCCGATCACCGCGACCGGTTTGTTGCGGTAGAAGAAACCGTCGCAAGTGGCGCAGGCGGAAACGCCTCTACCTTTGAAGGATTCCTCTGACGGCAGGCCCAGATATTTAGCCGAAGCGCCGGTGGCGACGATCAACGCGTCGCAGGTATAGACACCGGCATCGCCGGTCAACGTGAACGGCTTTTTGGACAGATCGGCGGTATGAATATGGTCGAAAATGATTTCGGTATTGAAGCGTTCGGCATGTAGGCGCATACGTTCCATCAAGTCAGGGCCTTGCAGGCCTTCGACGTCGCCGGGCCAGTTGTCCACCTCGGTGGTGGTGGTCAATTGTCCGCCTTGCTGCATGCCGGTGATCATCACCGGATTCAGGTTGGCGCGCGCGGCGTAAACGGCTGCGGTGTAACCGGCCGGGCCGGAACCTAGAATTAAGAGTTTGCAATGTTTTGCGGCAGCCATTTTTCAGAGTCTCCATGCGGGTTAGGGTGGCAAAATTATAAGGGCAATCCCCCCTGGATAAAACCGATTTACCAACAGGTTTTTAAAGGCGTGGCCGGTAAAGCTAATGTTAAATCGATTTACATCATCTATAATCATGTTTTGTGACGCTTTTATTGTGAGCCGACAACTATGGTTGCTGTTGTGGAAGAGAGAGCCGCGCGAGGCTATCGCGAAATCGCATTACTCGGACTTTCGAGTTGTGCGCTGTTTTTTTTAATTGCCTTAGTCACATTTAATTCCAATGATCCGGGCTGGAGTCACAGCACATCCTATCAATCCATCAGCAATGCCTGCGGTTTGTTCGGTGCCTGGCTGGCGGATTTCGTGCTGAGCTTCCTGGGTTTGATGGCTTATCTGATCCCGATCATGATTTTTTGGTATGGCTACATGCTTTACCAAGGTTCGAATCAGCAGCAGGGCAGCCAGTGGTTGGTGGCGACTCGTTCGCTTGGTTTCGTCTCGACGATGATTTCCGGCTCGGCGATTTTGTTCATGCATCTGCATTTTCTGCGCACCAAAATGGATTTGCCGGAGAGTCCGGGCGGTATTCTGGGCCGGGAAATCGGCGACGCCTTGGTGCATCTGTTAGGCAACTCCGGCTCCACCTTGCTGTTGCTGGCGATTTTTATGACCGGCGTCACCTTATTCACCGGTTTATCCTGGCTGATGGTGATGACCTTGATCGGTAAATGCGCGATGACGGCTTGTTCGGTCGTGGGCCGGCAAGCGGTTGCAGCGCCAGAGCGCTACCGCGCGGAAAAATCATCACGTCCTGAATCGGCTAAAGAAGCCAAAAAAACGCGCAATCAACCCGAAGCGAAAACCGAAGACCGGGTTAAAAAGCCGCAGATTCAAGTGTTGGAAACCGCTCAGCCTTCGGCTTCCGCAGTGGTGAGACCCTTGCGCAGAAAAGACAGCAAACCCTT
This sequence comes from Methylomonas montana, assembly GCF_030490285.1. Taxonomy (NCBI): domain Bacteria; kingdom Pseudomonadati; phylum Pseudomonadota; class Gammaproteobacteria; order Methylococcales; family Methylococcaceae; genus Methylomonas; species Methylomonas montana. Next base: position 1,080,889 of record NZ_CP129884.1, read on the forward strand.
GGATGACCTGGACGCCAGCGCTTATTTAAATGCCTTGCCGCCTTTGTCTTTACTGGATAAGCGCGATATCAAGGTCAAGCGCTATTCCAAAACCGAGCTGGAAGAGATTTCCCGCCAGGTAGAGGAGGTATTGCAGGATTACGGTATCGCCGCCGAAGTGGAAGCGGTTTTGCCGGGGCCGGTGATTACCCGTTTCGAATTGCGTTTGGCGGCCGGCGTAAAAGTCAGCCGGATCAGCAGCTTGGCAAAAGATTTGGCGCGCGGCTTGTCGGTGACCAGTGTGCGGATCGTCGAAATTATCGAAGGCAAATCGGTGATTGGTCTGGAGATTCCTAACCAGGAACGGGAAATGGTTTCGCTACGCGATTTGTTGGTGTCGGACGAATTCGAACGCGCCAAATCCAAACTCAGCATCGCGATGGGCAAGGATATTTCCGGTACGCCGGTGGTGGCCGATCTGGGCAAAATGCCGCATGCGCTGGTGGCCGGTACTACCGGTTCCGGTAAGTCGGTGGCGATTAACACGATGATTCTGAGCTTGCTGTACAAATCCAAGCCGGAAGACGTGCGGATGATCATGATCGACCCGAAAATGCTGGAATTGTCGGTGTACGAAGGCATTCCGCATTTGCTGACGCCGGTCGTCACCGATATGAAAGACGCACAAAACGCCTTGCGTTGGGCGGTGGCGGAAATGGAGCGCCGCTATAAATTGATGTCCAAAGTCGGAGTGCGCAACCTGGCCGGTTATAACCATGCGGTCAAGGAAGCCGAAGTGGCCGGTCAGCCGATCCGCGATCCTTTATTCCGGCCGGAAACGCCGGTGGCCCTGGACGATTATCCGCTGCTGGATACCTTGCCCAGCATTGTCATCGTCATCGACGAGTTGGCCGATATGATGATGGTGGTCGGTAAGAAAGTCGAAGAACTGATCGCCCGTTTGGCGCAAAAAGCCCGCGCGGCCGGCATTCATTTGGTACTGGCGACCCAACGGCCTTCCGTGGACGTGTTGACCGGATTGATCAAGGCCAACGTGCCGACCCGAATTTCCTTCCAGGTATCGTCGCGGATCGATTCCCGGACCATTATCGACCAAGGCGGTGCCGAAGCCTTGCTGGGTAACGGCGATATGTTGTTCCTGCCGTCCGGCACCAGTATTCCGCTACGCGCGCATGGTGCATTTGTAGACGATCACGAAGTGCATCGGGTGGTTGAGTTCTTGAAAAAAACCGGTCCGACCAATTATTTGGACGAAATCACTCAGGAACGCACCGACAGTGGCGAAGTTGCCGGTTTGGATAGCGAAGACAGCGAGTCCGACGCGCTGTACGACGAAGCGGTGGCTTTCGTGACCGAGTCGCGCAAAGCCTCTATTTCCAGCGTGCAACGCCGCTTTAAAATCGGTTATAACCGTGCGGCGCGCATTATCGAGGACATGGAAAACGCCGGTGTGGTCAGCATGCCGGAAACCAACGGTTCTCGCGAGGTGCTAGCCCCGCCGCCGCGCTGATTGCGATGAGTATCGCTGTCATCGGTTTGCTGCTTGTCGCGGCTATTTCAGGCTTAGGCGGTTGGTGGCTGAGCTTTAATAAACCTGTCGAAAAGCCGGTTAAAATCATGATGTTCGTCGGCTATTTCTGGTTGCTGGCATTTGTACAATTACTGTTGATTGCCATGGCTTATTTCGGCTGGCAGCATTTAAAAGTTTGATCTCGATGAATTTGATTCCCGATTTAATCGGTTACCTGGCGGCAACCTTAACTACTGCTTCGTTTCTGCCGCAAGCGATTATGACCGTTAAAACCCGTGACACCAGTTCCTTGTCGCTGGGTATGTACAGCATGTTTACCATGGGTGTGTTGTTTTGGTTGATCTATGGCATTTATCTAGCGAATGTCGCTATCGTCGCGGCCAATGCGGTGACATTCTTGCTGGCGGCATCCATTCTGACCGTTAAAGTGATGAACTTGTTACGTAAGTAACATTGCATCAATCCCAATAATACCTCCTGGCATATTAGTTCCAAGTTTGGAGGAGTGTTTGGGGCGATCAAGCATCACATTATTTCCCGCCATCCCACCAGTTAGGCGCTACTTTTTAGGCGTTAAAGTTCCTATCAGTGCTTAATTGTTACAATAGCCCCATTACATAGTCGCGGACGGGTCGCCAGGAATAATAGGCAATGAAAAGTAGAGACAGAAGACAAGGTGTGGTGCTAGTGCACACTGGCGAAGGCAAGGGCAAATCCTCCAGTGCCTTTGGCATGGTGTTTCGTGCCGCCGGCTGGGGCATGAAAGTGTGTGTGATCCAGTTCATCAAAGGTCAGTGGCAAACCGGCGAGCAACGGGCCGCAACGCGTTTCGAGGAAATCGAATGGCATGCCTTGGGTGACGGTTTTACCTGGGATACCAAGAATCCGGAACAGGATATTAAAACCAGTCGGGAAATTTGGGAGTTCAGCAAACAAAAAATACTTTCGGAAGCATTCGATCTGGTAATACTGGACGAAATCAATTATTGCTGCGGCTATGGTTGGATCAGCGGTCAGGAAATCGCCGATTTCATCAAAAACGACAAACCGACCTGGCTGCATCTGGTGTTGACCGGCCGCAATGCGGCGCCGGAAGTCATCGAAGCCGCCGATACCGTCACCGAGATGGTTAAAATCAAACATGCTTATGCTGCAGGCATCAAGGCCGAGCAGGGTGTTGAATTTTAAGCTGAAAAAAAACCGGGCTTCTGGCAAAATTGCCGCCTTTTTATTCCTAGGCAACAAGGTTACTATGCAACAGGCAAAAAAACTTATCGAGCAATACTACCAAGCATTCAACAACGGTGATATGGATACCTTCCTGAGTCTGTTGACTGACGATGTAGTGCATGACATCAATCAGGGTGGCCGCGAGCAAGGTAAGGCGGCATTTGCCGAGTTCATGAAAAAAATGAATCATCACTACAAAGAACAATTGGTGGATATGGTGATCATGGCCAACGAAGATGGTACCCGTGGCGCCGCTGAGTTTGTGGTGTTGGGAGAATACCTGAACACTGACGAAGGCTTGCCGGAAGCCAATGGCCAGACTTATCGCCTGCCTGCCGGTGCGTTTTTCGACATTCGCGACGGCAAAGTGGCGCGCATCACCAATTACTACAATCTGGGCGATTGGATCGCTCAAGTCGATCCGCAATAAGGCATTTGCCTGGCTCATTGCCGATACCGGTCATTTCGCATAGAATCCGAAGCGTGACACTTCGGATTCGCCGAAAAAATAACTACAAAACAGAGGAGAGCAACAATGGGTGAAACACAGAAATTGATGATCGCTGTCGTGGGGGTGTTTGTAGCCGGTTTTATATTGGTTGGTGTGAGCAAGGATCAGAGCAACGAGGAAAAAGAGGCTGCAGCCCAAATCCGTACCTTGGTAGCCATGCAGGAAATGGCCAACCAAAAATGCCCGAAATTGATCGAAAATAAAACCGGTACCCAGGTGTATTTCCCTTCCAAGACCGATACCGATAAAGCCACTTATGTGACGATGGAATGGATAGGCGAAAAGGATTCCAATTTCAAAACCGCGTCTTGCACACTGCATTTGTCGCTGGGCGGTGTCTCCAAGCTGGTGATCGACGACAAAGTTTTGATTGATAAGAAAATCTAGTTGAAAACGGCGTTTTTGCTGGGCAGTGGAAACGTCGTCTTGTCTTTAACGAAATTGGTTATAAGGCGCTTATGCCGCTAGCCGATTTTGTTAGTCTGTTTTCTGAACATGGACGCCATGCCTCGCTATCGTCGAGGCATGGCTATCCTACCGCAACAGATTTCGCGCCTGACACCCCTCTTAATGCTGAGCATGCAGGACCCCAACGCTATATGTATTGGTGTGCACCGGTTCGCGCTGCGCCTGTGCCGGCGAAGATCCGGCCCCTTGCTTTGCGTGCAGCCGGATGGGGTCTGGTATTATGCGCTGGACAGCGTCAAATTCGACAGCATCATTCTGCAACATTTATTGGCTGGCGAACCGGTGGGGAATGGGGGTTTGATCAAGGGCCTATTTGCGTGCGTCAGGCGTTTCAGACCAATAACGGTCAAGAATAATAAGAGGTGAAAAGATGGCGGATACCACCATCCAAAGAGGTGTTTTAAAAACCTGGAAAGACGACAGAGGCTTCGGTTTTATCCAGCCCGACAATGGCGATAAGGATATTTTTGTGCATATCTCCTCGCTGACAGGCATGGCGCGGCGACCGGTGCGCGGCGACGTGATGTTTTATGAAATTGCCCGTGATACCGGCGGCAAGTTGAAAGCTGTCAATACCCGAATAGAGGGCGTTGCCTATCAAGAAAAAACCGGTAAACCGGCCAAAATCTGGCTGTGGTTGCTGGCGGTGTTGCTGGGATTGATCAGCGCGGCGGTAGCTGCTTATTTTTCGATAATCTAGCGTCAAGCTGTCATCGGCGGCGGCTATATTGACCGTATTTATTTAACGTAAAGAGTAAAACATGGACTGGCTGCACTATCTGATCGACATCCTGCTGCATATCGATAAACATTTGGCCAATATCATCAGCGAGTACGGTACGCTGACTTACGCGATTTTGTTTATGGTCATTTTTATCGAGACCGGCTTCGTGGTGATGCCGTTTCTGCCGGGCGATTCTTTATTGTTTGCCGCCGGCGCTTTTCTGGCGATGGACGCGTTCAATCTGCCGATATTGCTCGGCGTGCTGGCTTTCGCGGCGATATTGGGCGATACCGTCAACTATTGGATAGGCCGTAGCATTGGCCAGCGCGCATATACGCTGAGCTGGGTTAATCGTGAACATCTCGATCGCGCTCAAGCGTTTTACGATACTTACGGCGGCAAAACCATCGTGCTGGCGCGCTTCGTGCCGATCGTGCGCACCTTTGCACCGTTCGTGGCCGGTATAGGCCGGATGCCTTATAGTTATTTCATTTTGTATAACATCGTCGGCGGCGTCGCCTGGGTGTTGATCTGTGTGTTCGCCGGTTATTTCTTCGGCAATATCCCGGTGGTCAAGCAAAACTTTGAGTTAGTGATTTTAGGCATCGTGGCGATTTCCATCCTGCCGATCATCCTGGAAGTTTTGAAAGCCCGTAAGCAAGCGCAGCCATAGAGAGGACGCCAAAATGGTAGAGATGAACGATTCGCAAAAATGGTTTGTGTTGGCCTTTGTCGTTGCCTTCGGTTGCGTGATTTATCTATTGGCGCCGGTGCTGATGCCTTTTGCCTTCGCGGCGATTCTTGCGTATCTTGGCGATCCTGTGGTGGATAGGCTGGAAACCGTGCAATTTCGCGGTTGGCGTCTGAACCGGACGCTGGCGGTGATGGTGGTGTTTTCCGGCATTATTTTCTCGATTGCCGCGTTGCTGATCGTGATTATTCCGGCACTGGAATATCAGATCGGCGAGTTCATCGACAAACTGCCGTCTTATTTGAACTGGATTAACAAATCGGTGATTCCGGTTCTGCAAAAATATTTGGGGCGCAGTATTCGGCCTTTGCGCGAAGAGCAGTTGATTAACTTGATCAAAGGCCATTGGCAAGACGGTGGCGGTGCTGCCGAAAACCTGATTGCATCGGTCTCGCATTCCGGCGCGGTGATTATCGGTTGGGCGATGAATCTGGTGCTGATCCCGGTGATCACCTTTTATTTGCTGCGCGATTGGGACAAATTGATGGCGCAAATTCACGATCTGTTTCCGCGTCGCTTTGCCGGCACCGTCGCCAAGTTGGCGGGCGAGGCCGACGATGTCTTGGGTGCGTTCATGCGCGGCCAGTTTTACGTGATGTTAGCGCAGGGTGTGATTTATAGCGTCGGCTTGTGGATGGTCGATCTGGAGCTGGCTTTGGTGATCGGCATGATGGCCGGCTTGGTCAGTTTCGTGCCATATATGGGCGTCATTACTGGGGTTATTTTTGCCAGCATGTCGGCCCTGCTGCAATTTCAGGATGCGGTGCATTTGCTACCGGTATTGATCGTGTTTGCGGTTGGACAGAGTATAGAAGGCATGGTGCTGACACCCTGGTTGGTGGGCAACAAGATCGGATTACACCCGGTGGCGGTGATGTTTGCGGTATTGGCCGGCGGCCGCTTGTTCGGATTTTTAGGCGTATTACTGGCGTTGCCGGTGGCCTCGGTCATCATGGTGCTGCTGCGTCATGTGCATGAGCGCTATACCTTTAGCGGCTTTTATAGTAACGGCTAGAGCTGGCGATGCGTAGGGCTGTGGTACTGGCGGTATTGCTGGGAGCGGTTTCCGTTGGCTATGCCAGCGATAATGGCCGTGAACAGAATTACGCGGTGGAGATACAGCAACAGCTGACGATGGGGCAGGCGCTCTGGTTGCAGGCGGCAGGTCAGACGTTTTTGGGGCTATACACCGAAACGGAAAAGACCGATAACAGTAATGTGGTGATCATACTGCACGATATGGGCGAGCATCCCGATGCCAAACCCTTGATACATCGCTTGAGAACGACGTTGCCGCTACACAATTGGGCCAGTTTGGCTTTGCAGATGCCGATCAGGGAAAGCGGCGCGAACCGGGACGATTATTATCCGCTGTTCGATGAAGCCCGCGAGCGTATCGATGCGGCGGTCGATTATCTGCTGAAAAACGGCGCGAAGCATATCTCGATTGTCGGCTACGGTATGGGCGCCTTGATGGCGGCTTATCGGCTTAGCGAAAAACCCAACGATGTGATGGCGCTGGTGTCGATTAGTTTGCCGGTGCCGCAAACCACGGCCAGCCAGGCGCAAAGTCTCGATTTGATTAAAAAAGTGCAAATGCCTTTTTTGGATGTGTATGCCGAGTTCGATTTACCGGCGGTAATCGATAGTGCCCGGCAGCGGCGCATGGCCGGCAAGGACAATCCGGTCTATCGGCAGATAAGAATGGATGGCGAGGATCATGGCTATCAACAAGATTACGAGTTGCTGGTAAAGCGCGTATACAGTTGGCTGACCGCGACGGTCAGCGAAGATTAATCATTTTTACAAAAGGTGTGACACATGCTTTTAACCGACGAATTAGTCGCGGAAATTAAATTTTTATCCTTATTTAATCTTGAATCTGCGCAAGAAGGTGTCAAGGTGCACGGTAATGCCGACCCCCATTTGATCAACGCGGCCCAGCGCCTGTTCGACAAGGGTTTGATCACCCAGCACGACGGCGGCTATCTGACTGATTTGGGTATAGAAGTAGCCGAACATGCGCAAAAGATGTTGACCATATTAACGTCCAATTAACCAGGCGCTAAAGCCCCAATTCAAATAGCCATTTTAGCGAAACGTAGACGATTAGACAGATAATCAGGCTGTAGCCGAAAAATCGTCCGGGTTTGTTTAGGTTATGGCGCAAAAAGCCGGCCGTTTGGCCGTGGGCTTTTAATTGCAGATACAGCGCGCGCTGGTTGGCCGCGCGTTGTAGCTGATATTCATCAAATAAGCCTTGCGCTTTCTCTAAGTCTGCGGGTTGGTATAGCCAAATGGCTGGCATGGAAATGCCCCAGTTGCCGGCGGAAGTTTCATAGAAATCAATATCATGGTTGGCCAATAATTGACGGACATCGTCGGCTTCGTCGGCGGGTACGCCGCGTAATGAAAAAAATAATATAGCCATGGCGGTTAAAGTTCTATTGGAAATAGCAATTATAAAGCAAGCGCCGTTGTCGGAATTTTATTCAATCGGTGGCGTCCAGGTAATCCTGGTTGCACCCGTGTGGTCTATCAAGGCCGCGGCAATCTGCTGACTGCAGTGTTCGATTGGCAACGCTAAGTAAATTGTTTAGCGCTGGCAGTTACCGCAATAATAGCTGGCGCGTTGACCTATCTTGAGATGCTGGATCGGTTCCGCGCAGCTCAGACAGGGCTGGCCGCCTCGGCCGTAAACCCGCAGCGATTGTTTGAAATAGCCTGGTTTACCGTCCGCGTTGGTAAAGTCGCGCAAGGTGGTGCCGCCTTGTTCTATGGCTTGTTGCAGCACGGTTTTGATGGCTTCTACCAACTGTCGGCATTCTTCCGCGTCTAGCTGGCCGGCAGGCCGGGTCGGCTGTACGCTCGCTAAAAATAAGGCTTCGCTAGCGTAAATATTACCCACGCCGACTACGATATGGCTGTCCATAATCAGGGATTTGATCGGCACGGCGCGGCCGGCGGCACGCTGGCATAAGTAGTTGGCATCGAATTCCGCCGATAGCGGTTCCGGACCCAGGTTCACCAGCAAGGGATGGGCTTTGACATCGGTATCGCACCATAACACTGCGCCGAACTTACGCTGATCGTTCAATCGCAAGACCGTGTCGTCGGCAAAGACGAAGTCGATATGATCGTGTTTGCCGGCCGCTTGCTCTGGCGCGGTGATTCGTAAATTGCCGGACATGCCCAAATGCAGGATGAGGGTGCCTTTGGCGGTGGCAAGCAGCAGATATTTGCCGCGCCTTTCGATGCTGTCCAGGCGTAGGCCGGGCAAATCCAGCGCCAGCGACTCGGGCACTGGCCAGCGCAAGCGGGCCTGGCGCACGATCACGGTCTTGAAGATTTTGCCCTCAATATGTGGCGTGATGCCGCGCCGGCTGGTTTCAACCTCGGGTAATTCCGGCATGGGGCGGTATTAGACTTGGGTCAGTAAAAACTTGGCTTCGGCGCGGATTTTTTGACGTGCGAACAATAGCTTCCAACGGCTGCCGCCACATTGTCGCCATAACAAAGCCGCGCGAATGCCCGCCAACAACAAGGCGCGAATTTTATTGACGGTGCCCTGATTACCGAGGTATTGCTGGTCGCCTTGCACCATGATGCGCGGTTGCAAGGTGCTGATGGTGCTGTGGTAAACGTCTGCAAGATTGGCTAGCACATTCTCATGCAGCACGCCGAAATGTTCGGCTTGGGACTGGGCTCTGGTCATGCCGATTTGGATAGTCTTTTGCATATCCGCTTTCGAGACCAGCTGTTTTTGCAGATAGACCAGCTGCGCCGCGTAACGGGCTTGCTCGTGACTGGCCAGTACGCGGCTGCCCAATTGCGTGTCAAGCTGTTGCAGGCCGTGCTCTATGCCGCTTAAGCCGCCGTAGATATCGATAACGCTATCGGAATCGATTTTTAGCAGGCTGGCGATGCTGGCTTCCAGCGCGGAGGTCTGACAATTGCCGGTAGTGGCCAGTTGATGGACCAGCGAGCAGGCTTGGGCGATGCCGGCCAAGGCGATGGTTTGGTTGCTGAGTGTGTTTAAAGACATGTTATTTACAGGCGGTGGTCAAGCAATCGGTTTTAACCGGATGGCCTTCTTTGATCCACGATTGGATGCCATTGGATAAATGATAGACGTTTTTCATGCCCAGTTGCTCGGTCAGGATTTGGCCTATCTTGGTGCTGCGGTTGCCGGAACGGCACACCAAGATCACCGCTTGGTCCGGTGAAGATTTCAGCTTTTCCAGGTCGGTCACCCATTTTTCCTGGTCGAAGCGGCCGTTGCTATCAAAGGATTGCAGCTTTTGGCTGTCGGGAATTACGCCGGTCGACTGCCACTCCGGCTCGGTGCGGATGTCGATGACTAAAGCATTGCCGTTTTGCTGCATGCTTAACAACTGTTCGGCCGTTACTCGGCCAAGTTCCGTTGCGTACAGTGGGGCGGCAAATAGGCAAGCTAGCCAGAATAAAGTCAGTCTAAATTTCATAAGGGATGTGTCGGGTAAATGTTAAGCAGCCAGAAAAGGGTATATCCGGGTGGCTCACCAGTCTATCCTTTCCGGATGGATATTGGCGCTACGTTCGGGAGGCCATGCCGCGAAAGGTCGTCAGACCAGGCTACCAGCGCTCATAGGCGATGTGGAATTGTAACGCTTCCCCGGCGTTGCCGCGATAATTCAATAGGGCAATGTATCCAGATAGCGGTCCAAGATTTGCTGTCCGCCCATCAGAAAATCTGTCATTTATTTACGGGCTCCCGATCATTGCACTATCATGCGAATTGGTCGCGCCTTATACCATGTACAAAGAGTTTAAGTCGAGATGACGGCCGGCCAGTCTTAATTTGAATCATAAGGAGATCAATATGTCTGAATCAGCATCTTTAACTGTCAACGGCATGAAATGCGGCGGTTGCGAAAATACTATCGTCGGCAAGGTATCGGCGATTGCCGGCGTGGTGGCGGTGAAGGCTTCCCATCAGGATAAGCGGGTCGATGTCGAATTCGACCCTGCCCAAACCGATCTCGACGAAATCGAAGACGTGATCACCGACGCCGGTTTTAGCGTCGAATAATCTCCGCCTGTTTCGGCTGGCCGAGTCCGGCCGAAGATCGGCATCAGCGCTCGGAAATTCAACGATGAATGCAGAACAAGTTACCAGTCAGTCTCCGGAAATTCGCCTTTCCATACTCGGCATGCGCTGCGCCGGTTGCGTCAGTGCGGTGGAAGTGGCTTTGCAGGCGGTGCCGGGCGTCGCGTCGGTCGCGGTCAACTTCGCGGATCATTCCGCAACGGTGACTGGCAATCCCGACCATCAGGCCATGAAGCAGGCGTTAAAGCAGGCCGGTTATGATGGTGCCGTCATGGAGGGGTTGGAAGACCCGAGCGAAGAGGAAAAACAAGAGGAAGAACGTTACCGGGACTTGATCCGTAAAGCGGCGGTAGCCGGCGGCCTTGGCTTGCCTTTGATGCTGGGTGCTCATCTGGATTGGTTTCCGGCGATAGGCAGTTCCGCCGGTACCGCGTTTTGGTCTGATGTGGCCTTGTTGACCTTGGCGGTGCTGTATTATTCCGGCGGGCACTTTTTCCACAGCGCGCTGAAATTGCTGCTCCTAAAACAGGCCAATATGGACACCCTGATAGCGTTGGGTACCGGCTCGGCCTGGTTCTATTCCTGCATCGTCATCGATTATTCCAGCCAACTGCCGCCGCTGTCCGCGCATGCTTACTTTGAAGCCTCGGCGGTGATTTTGGCCTTTATTAATCTGGGTGGCGCGCTGGAAACCAGGGCGCGCGGCAAAACTTCAGCGGCGATCCGCGCGTTGATCGGTTTGCAACCGCGTACCGCTAGAGTCGTGCGCGACGGCCAGGAAATCGATATTCCCATCGAACAAGTCGGTCTCAGCGAAACTCTGCGGGTCAGGCCCGGCGAAAAAATTCCCGTCGACGGTTTGGTGTTGGAAGGCCATTCCAATGTCGACGAATCGATGCTGACCGGCGAAGCCATGCCGGTGGAAAAAGCGGCGGGCGCCAGTGTTGCCGCCGGCACGATCAACCAACAAGGCAGTTTTCTATTCAGCGCGACCCGTATCGGCCGCGATACCGCCTTGGCGCAGATCATTCAAAGCGTGCGGCAAGCCCAGAACAGCAAGCCGGCCATCGCCCGCTTGGCCGACAAGATTTCCGCGGTATTTGTGCCGACGGTCGTTGGTATTTCGATATTGACATTTTTGGTTTGGTGGATTTTCGGCCCCGATCCCGCTTTTGGTTACGCCTTCGTGACCTCGATGACGGTGCTGGTGATTGCCTGCCCGTGCGCGTTGGGGTTGGCGACGCCGATTTCGGTGATGGTTGCGGTCGGCCGCGCTGCACAAATGGGGATATTGATACGCAAGGGCGAAGCCTTGCAGAGCGCCGGTAAGCTGACTTGTCTGATTCTGGATAAGACCGGCACCGTGACGGCCGGTAAGCCCAGTCTGGCGGAGGTGATCGCATTTGGCGATGACGATGTGGATCGCGTGTTGCAGTATGCCGCCAGTCTGGAATCCGGTTCCGAGCATCCGCTTGCGGCCGCGATCCTGGCCGCCGCCGGGCAGAAACAGTTGACGCTGGACAAGGTTAGAAAATTTCAGGCGGTGGCTGGTCACGGTATCGTTGGCCGCATCGCCGATCGGCAATGCTTGTTCGGTAACGCCGCATTGCTGGCGGAACACGGTATCGACGATAGTGGTCATCGCGACAAAATGGCCGAATTATCGGCGAAAGGCCAAACACCGATGTTTTTGGCGATCGAAAACCAGGTGGTCGGTATCGTCTCGGTCGCCGATCCGATCAAGCCCGACTCGGCCTTGGCGGTACGCCAACTGCGCCAGCGCGGCATCCGGGTGCTGATGGTGACCGGCGACAACGACATCACCGCGCGGGCGATAGCCGGGCAAGCCGGTATCGAAGAAGTGCGCGCGCAAGTGTTGCCGCAAGACAAAGCCGCCGTGGTCAAGGCCCTGCAACAACAGGGCGAAGTGGTCGGCATGGTCGGCGACGGCATTAACGATGCGCCGGCCCTGGCGCAAGCCGATGTCGGTTTTGCGATCGGCACCGGTACCGACGTGGCGATTGAAAGCGCCGATATCGTGTTGCTGCAAGGTTCTTTGATGAAAGTGCCGGAAGCGATGGCGCTGTCGAAATTGACGATCAGCAATATTAAGCAAAATCTGTTGGGTGCGTTTTTCTACAACACCGTCGGCATTCCGGTGGCGGCCGGCCTGCTGTACCCTCTATTCGGGATATTGTTGAATCCGATGATAGCCGGCGCGGCGATGGCGATGTCTTCGGTAACGGTGGTCAGCAATGCCAACCGTCTGCGTTGGATAAAACTCGACACGGAATAGGCGAGCCTGCCTGAATCGTATCGACAGTATTTCAGTGTCGACCTATCAACGCTGAAGCGTTGAGTGTGGCCGCCGCCCGCGCCAACGGCCAGCGGCGGAAATGATTTTTTACGATCTTCCGGTATTCAATCGTCTACCCACCAACCGACTGGTTCGCTATTGATCTGCATTCGAATGGGGGCGCAGCTTATTCAACCATGAATCTAATGTTACAATGAGCAGTTTTTATGCCCGGTACAATGCTGTTGAGTGCCGGGAACCGCGAATCAACGTTAGGTCGTTTATGAGTAAACTGAAATGTGCCGTCATCGGCGCCGGATATTTGGGGAAATTTCATGCGGAAAAATATGCGTCGTTAAAAGACTGTGAACTGGTGGCTGTGGTCGACATCAATGCCGAGGCCGCCCTACAAGTCGCCGAAAAACATGGCACTCAGGCCTTGACCGATTACCAATCTCTGCTGGGCCAGGTCGATGCGGTCAGTATCGTGGTGCCGACGATTTATCACCACAAGGTGTCCAAGGATTTTTTAAATGCCGGCACCCATGTATTGGTGGAAAAGCCGATTACCGTCACCGTCGAGGAAGCGGACGATCTGATCGCGATTGCCAAGGAAAAGAACGTGATTTTGCAGGTCGGTCATCTGGAACGCTTCAATCCGGCGGTGCGCGGGCTGGAGAAACTGGAAGACAAACCCTTGTTCATCGAGTCGCACCGCTTGTCGCCGTTCAATCCGCGCGCCAACGATGTCAGCGTGGTGCTGGATTTGATGATTCATGACATCGACATCATCCTGGCTCTGGTCGATTCCGAAATCGAAAAAATCGACGCCAGCGGCACCGCGGTATTGACTCAGGGTACCGATATCGCCAATGCCCGCATCACCTTTAAAAACGGCTGCGTCGCCAATGTCACCGCCAGCCGGATCAGTATGAAGATGGAACGCAAGATGCGGATGTTCCGGCCCTGTTCCTATATTTCCGTCGATTTTCAAAATCGGGTGCTGATCAAGCACAAGACCGGCGAGAAGGAAATGTTCCCCGGCATTCCGGAAATTGTCACCGAGGAATCGGTATTCGAAAGCGGCGATGCCTTACTCGATGAGATCAAACATTTTGTCAATTGCATCAAGACAGGCGAAAATCCGCTGGTTCCCGGCGAAGCCGGCCGCAAGGCTCTGGCTACCGCGATAGAAATTACTCACTTTTTACACCAACGATAGGGCCCCGCTATGATCCCCATGGTCAATCTGCAAGCGCAATATGCGGAAATTCAAGATGAAATCGTCAGCGGTTTTTCCGAAACCCTCAACAATTGCGCCTTCATCCTGGGGCCGAACGTACAGGCCTTCGAAAAAGAAGCTGCCGACTATTTGGGGGTCAAGCATGCCATCGGCTGCGCCTCGGGTACCGATGCGCTGCATCTGGCGCTGTTGGCCGAGGGCATTGGCGCCGGTGACGAGGTTATAACCAGCGCGTTCACCTTCATCGCCACCGCCGAAGCGATCAAATATGTCGGCGCCACGCCGGTGTTTGTCGACATCGATCCGAACACCTTCAATATCACGCCGGAAAACATCGAAAAAGCCATTACCGCCAAGACCAAAGCGGTGATGCCGGTGCATTTGTTCGGCCAGCCCGCCGATTTGCCGGCGATCAAGGCCATTTGCGAAAAACACGGTTTGAAATTGATCGAAGACTGCGCGCAATCATTTGGTGCGACTGTGTACAACAAGCAAACCGGCAGTTTTGGCAACGCCGCCGGCTTCAGTTTTTTTCCCAGCAAAAACCTGGGCTGCTTCGGCGACGGTGGTTTGGTAACCACCGATTCCGACGAGACCGCCGCCAAGATCAAACAGTATCGCAATCACGGCTCGGACGTGCGTTATTACCACGATGTGGTGGGCTACAACAGCCGGCTGGACGAATTGCAGGCCGTGGTGTTGCGCGCCAAGCTCAAGCGCATCGATCAATACAATTCTGCCCGTCGTCACGCCGCACATTTATATTCCGACCTAATGGCGGACTTGCCGCTGACGACGCCTTACGAAGACGGTGTCGGCGAGCATGTCTATCATCAGTACACCTTATTGTCCGACCGCCGCGACGAGGTGATGAAAGCCCTGCAAGACCAGCAAATCGCTTGCGCGGTGTACTACCCGGTACCGCTGCATCAACAAAACGTGTTTAAGGCCGAATGTGCCGGCCTGTCCTTGCCGGCTACCGAATCGGTAGCTGCGCGTTGTTTTTCGCTGCCGATCTGTTCGAATCTGAGCGACGATACTGTTAAGCAAATTGTCGGCGTGATTCGCAACGTTTTCCAAGCGTAAACCAAAAAATCTAGGGTGGGCTAAGCAAAGCGCAGCCCACCAGTAACTCTCAAATGACCAATCAACCAGCCTACACGGTGCTGTTCAGTGCCGGCGAATCCTCCGGCGAGCAACACGCCGCCAATATGTTTCTGGAACTGAAACAGCGCTGCCCGACGGTTCGCGGCATCGGCATGGGCGGCGCCAAAATGCGTCAGGCCGGTATCGACGTGCGTTACGATTCGGCCGGCATCGGCGTAATCGGTCTGGTGGAAATCCTCAAGCATTACGGCGAAATCCGCCGGGCACTACATTTGATGAAACTAATCGTCGTCACCGAAAAGCCGGATTTGCTGGTTTGCGTCGATTACAAGGAATTCAACCTAAAACTGGCGCGTTTCGCTAAAAGCCAAGGCGTGAAGGTATTGTTTTACGTCAGCCCGCAAGTCTGGGCCTGGCGGCCGGGCAGGGTGGTGACGTACGGCAAGGCCATCGATATGATGGCAGTGATATTTCCGTTCGAGACTCAATATTACGAAGCCGAAAAGGTGCCGGTGCGCTACGTCGGCCATCCTTCCGTCGATAAAGTTCATCCACAACGCACTAAGGCAGAAGATTTCGAGTTGTTTGACTTGGATCCGGCGCGGCCGGTGGTCGGCATTTTGCCCGGCAGCCGGGCTAACGAAATCAAACGCATGTTGCCGGTGATGCTGGACGCCGCCGTTAAGCTGGCCGAACGCAGGCCCGAATTACAATTCATATTGCCGCAGGCCGATTCGGTCGGCGACGCCGAGCTGGCGGAACATCTGCAACGGGCAGCCGTCAAAATCAAGCTGGTCAAGAACCAACCTTACGATGCGATTCAATGCTGCGACGCGGTGATGACCACCTCCGGCACCGCTTCGCTGGAAATCGCGTTGCTGGGGGTGCCGATGGTGATCGTTTACCGGCTGGCCGCGTTCAGTTATTGGTTGGGCAAGCGGCTGGTGAAGATACCGTTCATCGGTTTGCCCAATATCATCGCCGGCAAAGCCATCGTCAGGGAACTGATCCAGGAACAACTGACCGCCGATAATCTGGCGGAGGAAGTGACTCGTTTGTTGTCCGATGCGGACTATCGGCAAAACTGTCTCGAACAACTGGGGACAGTCAAACGCCAGCTCGGTAACGGCGGCGGCTCGGCGAACATGGCGGAACTGGCATTGGAGATGCTGCGCGGGCGATAAGGCGTCGCCCGCGACGAAGATGGTTTAAGCCGGTGCGTAAATGCCGCGCTGTTCGTAAAACGCCGCGACGAATTCGTCCAAGGTATGCGACTCTATCGCGTCGCGCAACCCTTGCATCAGCTCCAGGTAATAATGCAGATTGTGGATGGTATTCAGCCTGGAACCCAGCATTTCCTTGCATTTGTCCAGATGCTTTAAATAAGACCGGGAATAATTGCGGCAGGTGTAACAGCTGCAATCCTCGTCTAACGGGCGGGTGTCGAGCTGATATTGGTTGTTTCTGATTTTAATCACGCCATGACGGGTAAATAAATGGCCGTTGCGGGCGTTACGGGTCGGCATCACGCAATCGAACATATCGATGCCGCGCCGCACGCCTTCCACCAAGTCTTCCGGGGTGCCGACCCCCATCAGGTAACGCGGTTTATCCACCGGCATTTTGTGGTGAATCGCATCCAGTGTCGCCAGCATTTCATGCTTGGGCTCGCCGACCGACAGACCGCCGATCGCGTAACCGTCGAAACCGATGGCGGTCAGGCCGGCAATCGATTCGTCTCGCAATTGCGGATACATGCCGCCTTGGACGATGCCGAACAGCGCGGCCGGATTATCGGCATGCGCGGCCATGCTGCGTTGCGCCCAGCGTAGCGACAGACGCATGGAGTCGGCGGCTTGTTGATAAGTCGCCGGGTAGGGCGTGCATTCGTCGAAGATCATCACGATGTCCGAGCCTAAATCGCGCTGTACCTGCATCGATTCTTCCGGACCCATGAAAATCTTGCTGCCGTTGACCGGCGATTTAAACGTCACCCCTTGTTCGCTGATTTTTCGCAACGCGCCCAAGCTGAATACCTGAAAGCCGCCTGAGTCGGTCAATATCGGTTTTTGCCAGCGCATGAAATCGTGCAGATCGCCGTGCGCTTTCATCACCTCCATGCCGGGCCGCAGCATTAGATGAAAGGTATTGCCGAGGATGATTTGCGCGCCCAGTTGGTGCAAGTCTTCCGGTGTCAGCGATTTGACCGCGCCATAGGTGCCGACCGGCATGAAGATGGGCGTTTCCACCACGCCGCGCGCAAAAGTCAGTTGGCCGCGCCGGGCGTGTTTGTCGGTGGTTTTGAGTTTGAATTCCATGGAAATCCAGCAAGCGTAAAAAAGGCCGGAATTATCCGGCCTTTTCGATTCGCAAGCCAGTGGAGTTATAGCTTAAGATGGCAGAAATAGCGCATTATCGACCACATTTCATTCACTATATGGATTTACTGAAATAGGTCGAATCGATAGGCGGCGGGTTCTAGCCCCTAGATTTGCGATTGCAGATAATTTTCCAAGCCGATTAGGTTAATCAGGCCCAATTGTTTTTCCAGCCAGTGGGCGTGATCTTCCTCGGTGTCGTCCAGCATCACTTCCAGTATTTCCCTGGTTTGGAAATCGCGGACGCTTTCGCAATAGACAATCACTTTGCGCAAATCGGCAACCACCTTGTATTCGACCGCTAAATCGTTTTTCAGCATTTCCGGCACCGTGGCCCCCACGGCCAGCGGCTCGCGTTTGGATAAATCCGGTGTGCCTTCCAGAAATAAAATCCGTTTGATCAACGCATCGGCATGGTTGGTTTCATCCTGCATTTCGTGACCGATACGCTCGTATAATTTGCTCAAGCCCCAGTTCTCATACATCCGGGAATGGATGAAATATTGGTCGATAGCCGTTAGCTCACCGGCCAGTAATTCGTTTAAATGCGTTATGACTTGTTTGTCGCCTTGCATATTCCGCCTCCCACCTGAGTTTATAAATTCGCCGTGAGCTATGGTAATACAAAACCCATACGTTTACTGGGTTTTGGCGGAGTTTGTTCGGTATCGAAGGCCGCTGGTTTCTGGGCTCCTAAATAACTATGGTCCGGTCGCAGGGTGACACGGTACACCGGCAAGCGCGGCGCCGGGACTTTACGGTCAGGCTAATCATGCAATTTGATGGCATTACTCGCGATGCTGGCACCGAAGGCTTGCCTTATTTCCTCGGCCAGTCTTTCGATGTCGCCATTGGCGATGAACACCAGCCTGCCGCGCCTGTCGTCGGCGGGGCGGGACGGCAACGCGGTAGCAGGGTAGAGCCGATTGGCGGCGGCTTGTATGACTACCGGTTCGGTCTGTTTCGACAGATAGACCACGCCTTTGATGCGCAGCAAGTCGGTCGGATGGCGCGCCAACAGATCCTGCAGGATCGCTTGCAGTTGCGGCCAAGGCAGCGCTTGCTGCAAATGTAACGAGAGGCTTTGGAAACCATGCGCCGGGAGAGGGTTAGCGTTGGGCAGTCGACGCGTAAACGGGCTGGCTTGTGCGAGCAAAGTGTCCGCGCGATAGGCGCCCGGCATGGCCAGTTGTCTTGGCGTGGCTGGCGCGATGAGCCGCAAGTATTCATCCAGCGCAGCTTGCTGTTCAGCATCGGCCAGATCGGCATGAGTCAGCAGCAGGGCATCCGCCCAAGCGACCTGAGCGCGGGCTTCCGCGAAATTATCCAGCTGTTCGATGGCCGAGGGTATTGCAAGTGTGGTGATCACGCTTTGCAAACGATAACGGCCGGCCAACCAACGCTCACGCAGCAGCGTGTCCAGAATCGGTTCGGGGCTGGCGACGCCGCTGGCCTCGATGATCATTCGTTCGAATGGTTTGTCTTTGGCCTGGTTCCAGGCCATCCACAGATTTTTTAAAGTCGGTGCCAGCGTGCCTTTGATTTGACAACACAGACAACCGCCGGCCAGCGTTGTCAATGGCATGCCGGTTTGTTGCAGTAAATCCTGGTCGATAGGAGTGCTGCCGAATTCGTTGATGACGACGGCAGTTTTGGGCTTGTCGGCGAGCAGTTGGTTTAATAAAGTGGTTTTGCCGCTGCCGAGGAAGCCAGTGAGGACGATGACTGGGATTTTATTGGGAGTCGTGGGTTTGGGCATGGACTGAGCATAGCATTTGCTATGGCTTGGTATGATCAGATTGTGCCGGGCATTAAAACCAGTATCGCGTTAGCGATGCGAATTATTAAAGCATCAATACGCAATCCTAAACCCCAGTTCCGCGCCGCGTCCGGCTTCCGGCGCAAAATTTCGCAAGTACGATGTTGAGTTGCGGATGTTTTGATCCAGCAAATTGTTGCCTTTGGCGAAGAGCATCAGCTTGGCGTCTTTATAGGCCTTGATTTGATAGTTAGCGCCGACATTGAGCAAGAAATAGCCGGCGGTGGATGATTCGAAATCGCCGGCATGCGGCTGCGATTCGGCGCGGGTGAAGCGAAGATAGGTCGATAATTTATCTTTGGCGTAATCCAGTTGCAGGCCGTAACGCAGCGGCGGCATGCGCGGTACGTCGCTGCCGGTGACGAACTCGCCGCGGGTGTAATCGCTGAATAAAGTCAAGTCTAGCAAGCCTTCATCATTTTCCATCATCGGTACGATCAGCTTGGCTTCATAGCCTTTGAAAATAGCGTCGCCTTGGCCGCTGGTGACTAGCGGCACGCAGTCAGCCACGCAAGGATTGCCGTCTTGGTCGACGAATTCGCCGTTGCGTTGTTGGAAGATATAATCGCTGGCCCAGTTATGGAATAAGTCGAATTCCGCGCGCAACCAGTCGGTTTTTAAACGGTAGCCTAAGTCCAGGTTGTAAGAGGTTTCTTCTTTTAAACCGAGATCGCCTTTATCGTAGCTACGGGTGGCGTCGTGGTAACCGTCGGAGAGTAGTTCTTGAACCTGCGGTGCCCGCGACGAACGGGTGACCGCTAGATTCAGACTATTGCGATTATCCAGTTTCCACACGGCGGAGGCGGAGGCGCTGACTGGGGTATAACTGAGATTGGCGAAACCGTTCGGGCGAATATCGGTTTGCTCGACACGGGTGCCCAGTTGATAAGTCACCGCACCGACATCGAAGGATTCGACGGCGAAAACGCCGTAGCTGCTGATGTCCGAACGCGGCACGATGCTGTCGCCGCTGAGTTTCTCGGTGGCATTGAAGTCGCTGTTCTGGGCTTGAAATCCCACCACGCCGCGCAGCGGACCGATGTCTTGATGCGCCAGCTCGATACGGCCTTCGTAGGATTTGTTGGTGTAAAAGGCGCCGGGTTCGCCGTTGGCGATTTCGGTATGTTCATAATCGGTGTAACCGAGCCTGGTCCGCAGGCTTTTGGCAAATTTAAACGGGTTGTTCAACTCGCTTTTAAAATCGTATTTGTTTTGGCGCATGGCGACGCGCACGGTTTCGTCGCCGGTGCCATCCGGCGCGATGGCGTAATTGTTGTTCAGATTATTGATTGATACGCCGGCAAAACCGGGTGCGCCGATCCAGGACAGGCCGGCCGAACCGCTGATGGCTTCGGCGCCGGTGTTGTTCAGATAGCCTTTTGGGTTGTCGACGATTTCCAAGCTCGGGTCGGTGATGGCTACCTTGGCGGTGTCTATGCCGCTGCCGCCAATGTCCAAGTTGTTGCGATGCCGGTAGAAGCCGTCCAGGTGATATGCAATATTGCCCTGGCCGCCCTCGACTTTCATCGTGGTGCTGGTTTCGTCGGAGCTGGAATCGAAGCGTTGTTCGAGCGCGGCGCCTACCAGCTTGTCGAACTGGCGGCCGGGGATACGGTTGTCGATGACATTGACCACGCCGCCCATCGCGCCGCTGCCGTAGAGCAGTGTGGCCGGGCCACGCAACACTTCGATGCGCTCGGCGAGCAACGGTTCGACGCTGGTGGCGTGGTCGGGACTGATCGCCGAGACATCATTGCCGCCGATGCCGTTGCTTAGCACGCGGACCCTGGGGCCGGCCTGGCCGCGGATCACCGGGGTACCGACGCCGGGTCCGAAGGATTGGCTGCTGATGCCTAGTTCGTTTTTCAAGGTGTCGCCGATGCTGTGGCCGGTTTTCATGCGCAGCTCATCGTCGCTCAACACCGTCACGGGCACCGGGCTATCCGATTTTCTATCTTGCAATGGCGCGGTGACGATGATTTCTTCAAGGGCCTGAATAGGCGGTTCTTCGGCGAGAAGAATCGGGGACGGCAGCATTAAAAGCAGTGCAGTGGTTTTTTTCATCTATTTCGAAAGGGCTGAGTCGATATTTTCAGATGTTATATTATAACAATTGCGAATGCAATATTGTCGCATCCTCTTTTACTGCCGCAAAATGCGGCATCGACTCATCACGATTTATGTAGAGTGGTGTTTTGTTCAGCGGCTGCTGTGATTCCGGTTTCTCAGACATTCCATGGCCTGTATGGCTATTTCCAGTTCCTCGTCGGTAGCGATGACCAGGATCGCTAACCGGGAGTCGTCTCTACCGATATTACCGCAGGGGTGGGTGGGATTTAAGTTTTTCTGCTCGTCGATGGCTATGCCGAAGAGTGCCATGTCGGCGCAGCATTGCTGGCGTAGCCAGGCATCGTTTTCGCCGATGCCGCCGGTGAATACCAGTGCATCGACGCGGCCCAGCACCGCAAAATACGCGCCGATATATTTCTTGATCCGATACGCATACATCGCCAATGCCAGCCGAGCATGATCGTCGCCGGCCTCAGCCATGCGGTGAATGGTGCGCATATCGTTCTCGCCGCAAATGCCTTTGCAACCGCTATCTTTATTCAACAAGGCTTCGATGGCCTCGTTGGACAGATTCAGCGCGCGGCTTAGATAAAAATGAATCGCCGGGTCGATGTCGCCGCAGCGGCTACCCATCATCAGGCCTTCCAAGGGTGTCATACCCATCGAAGTATCGATACTCTCGCCGTTTTTGATGGCCGCGACACTGGCGCCATTGCCCAGATGCAGCGTGATCAGATTGGTTTCCGACAAGGGTTTGCCGAGACATTGCGCGGCTTGCTCGGCGACATAACGGTGCGAGGTGCCGTGGAAGCCGTAACGTCTTACCCCATGTTCGGTATATAGATGGGCGGGCAGAGGATAGCGATAGGCATAATCCGGTAAGGTTTGATGAAACGCGGTATCGAATACCGCCACTTGCGGAATATTTTCCATTTGCCGGATCGCTTCCTGGATACCCAACAGATGAGCCGGGTTATGCAGCGGCGCTAGTGGAATCACCTCGGTAATATGCTGGATAACCTGTGCATCGATCAAGGCCGGTTCGCGAAAATATTCGCCGCCATGCACCACCCGATGACCGATACAAGCCAATTCGGACGGGTCGTTCAGCATCGCGCAAGCCGACAAGGTCTCGAACAGCGCCTGCAAGGCTTGTTGGTGATTATGGCCGGCGATTTTGACATCGATGGGGTCGGCACGGCCTAGCCGGTAATGATGGTGGGGCGATTCTTCGCCGATACGTTCGATGAGACCGGCAACCAATACCGCGCGGTCGGACATATCGAACAAGCGGTATTTAACCGAAGAGCTGCCGGCGTTGAGCACCAGAATTTTCATGCGTTCTCTCGATAGGGGGCGGTTAGGGCGCAAGTTTCGACGGCGGCGGAGGGCTGTAGCGCCGATCCAGATCGTGGTCTATTTTGCCGGCCAGACTTTCCACGGCTTTGATAGTTAATTTAGCGTTGGGGCCTTTGGATTCGGAAATATAGTCGCCTATCAGTTTAGCGTCGGCGACCCTGACCAGATGGCCCATCAGATAGGCAAACAGAAAGCTGGGTTTATGCAAGCGGCCGACCAGTACGTAATCGGCATCGACTTGCTTGCCCAACTGAGCGGCGGCATCGGCATGATCGAATAAATAGCCGACGCCGCTATTGGCGGCTTGTTGCGTTTGACTAGCAACCTCGACGATCGTATAGCCGGCGGATTTTAATTCTTTTTCCAATAAGGGTTTGATCGACGCGGTGCGCATCAATTCCTCTGGGACACCCGGCGCGAGCGTCAGGTCTTTTAATTCAAAATCCAAGACCGCGATGCGGGTTTGTGCCACGCCGCCAAAGCTGAGCAAACTCAGCATTAAATAGAGTATCCGGGGTTTGGTTATCATGTTTTAGCGGATTCTTGAGCTTGAATAGCGGTGATCACCACGGTGCTGACGATGTCGGTGACGGTGCAGCCGCGGCTTAAATCGTTGACCGGTTTGTTGAGGCCTTGCAGAATCGGCCCGACCGCGATGGCGCCGGACGAGCGTTGCACGGCTTTGTAGGTGTTGTTGCCGGTATTGAGGTCCGGAAAAATGAACACCGTGGCTTGGCCGGCCACTTGGCTGTCGGGCATTTTGGTCTTGGCAACGCTGGCATCCACGGCAGCATCGTATTGCATTGGCCCTTCCAGAATCAGATCCGGACGTAGTGCTTTAGCGATTTTGACGGCTTCCCGGACTTTATCCACCGCCTCGCCCTTGCCGGATTCGCCAGTGGAATAGGACAACATGGCGACGCGTGGCGGAATATTGAACATGCGCGCGGTTTCCGCAGCGTTAATGGCGATGTCGGCCAATTGCTGGGCGTTGGGATTGGGGATGACCGCGCAGTCGCCGTAAACCAGCACCCGATCTTCCAGGCACATGAAAAATACGCTGGAAACAATCGAGGCGCCGGGTTTGGTTTTGATGATTTCGAAAGCCGGCCGGATGGTATGTTGAGTGGAATGCACGGCGCCCGATACCATGCCGTCGGCGTAACCGAGATGGATCATTAAGGTGCCGAAATAGGCGGGATCGGCCATCAAATCGAAGGCGGTGTCGTAGAGAATGCATTTGTGTTTGCGGGCCTGGTAGTAGGTTTCCGCGAACAGCGGGCGCAGCTCTGAACTGATCGGGTCGATGATGTTGACATTATCCAGCTTCAAGGCCATGGCCTGAATTTTTTGGCGTATTTCGGCTTCGTTGCCCAACAGGGTCAGTTTGACGACGTCGCGCAGCAGCAAAATTTCCGCCGCGCGCAGGATGCGTTCCTCGTTGCCTTCCGGCAAGACGATATGTTGTTTCTTGGCTTTGGCGCGTTGCAGCAGATCGTACTCGAACATCAGCGGCGTGGTTTTATGGGAAACCTTGCTGCACAGTCGCAGGCGCAGTTCCACCATATTGATATTGTTCTCTATCAAGCCTAGCGCGGCGGCAACCTTACGGTCGTCTTGAGCGTGCAGGCGGGCAACCACCTGGCTGACCCGTAACGCCGTGGTGAAGGTATCCGATTCGACACCGAGTACCGCGAACGGCGTATCACCCAAACCGTCTATCAGTTTTTGTACTTGCGGCGCCGGTTGCTGATGGCCGGTCAACAGCAGGCCGGCAATTTGCGGATAGTTGGCGGAGTTGTAGGCCATCAGGCTGGCCATGATGATGTCGGATCGGTCGCCCGGTGTGATGATCAGGTCGCCGGTTTCTACGTAATCCAGGAAGTCCGGCACCAACATGGCCGCGACCTTATAGTGATAAACATCGCGGCTCATCGCGGCGCTCTCGCCGGAAAAAACTTTGGCGCCGATAGCGTTGGCGATATTGCCGACGGTGGGTTTATTCAGCGACGATTCGGCTGGGACCACGTAGACTGGAAACGTGCCGGAATGGTCCAAGCTGTGGCGCACGCTATCGATTTGGTTGGGTGCGACGCCGATGATGACGGTGGCGAGCAGTTCGCAGTCGTGCTCGTGCAGTTCGTGTTTCAGGCTGGCCAAGCCGTTTAGAATTTGTTCGTTGCTGCGGTTTTCGCCTTGCATCACCGGCATCATCAAACAACCTAGGTTGTTGGCGACATCGGCGTTGAAATCGAATTCGAAAATGGCATTGCCGTGCCGGTAGTCGCTGCCGACGCATAGCACGTGATCACATTGGCTCTTTAAGGTTCGGTATTTGGCGAGGATGGTTTTTAGTAGTTCGTCATACTGTTCGGTGGCCAGTAGTTGACGGGCCTCGTCGCTAGTGCAGCCATACAGGGCGTCGAGGGGCATCGCCAGTTGGTAGCGTTGGCTGATGAATTGAATCAGGTCGTCTTTGTCGGGACTGCCTTGAATGATCGGCCGGAAAAAGCCGATCTTGTCGGCATAACCGGACAGCATTTCTATCATCGCCAGCATGATCAAGGATTTACCATTGCCTTCATCGACACCAGCAATATAGATATCCTGGGCAATCAACGGTTCGCTCTGGGTATTCGGCGGAGATAGATTCATGATCGATGACTTGATAAGTTGATGGGTAAAGTCTAGTCTAGGAGCGTGTTACATCACTATTAGTTGCGCGTTTACAGAGAGGAAAAACCTGATTGTCGGTTCTCATCGCGAAATCGTAAGTCGCTGCCGGATTTGTCGATGTAGAGAGTAGGGTAACACCGAAAAAAATAATTGATTACTCTGCAAGCTTGGTTATACGGGCTATACTACTATCTGGACGCAGGGATTACTTGAAACAACAGCGATGGCGAAATTTACCGTTTATTTTAAAGACAAAGCAATCCATTCAGGTATTTTTGATTCCGGCGTAGTGCATATTGGCCGCGATGAGACTAGTGACCTGGTGGTTGACAGTCTTGCAGTTGCCCCGGCGCATGCCGTGGTGGTGATCAAGGACGGCACTTCCGTGATCAAGCAGATGAATGAAAAATTTCCGCTGCTGATCAACGATCACACTACCAAGGAATGGAATCTGAAAAACAACGATGTCATCAATATCGGTAAACACTACATCGTGTACAACACTACCGATGAATTCTCGGAAAAAATCTTCGAGGTCTCGCCAGCCGATTTCACTGATCCTGATGTTCGCGCGCTCAACGAGAAGCTGGATGACGCCAACAAGACGCCGGACGCTAATTTGCAAGTGCTAAACGGCGTGCATATCGGTCGTATCCTGCGCTTGAAGAAAGCCATGACTCGTTTGGGACATGAGGGTGCGGGGGTGATCGTGATTGCGCGCCGGAAGGACGGTTATTTCTTGTCGGCATTGCAAGGGCACGATGGCCTGATAGTCAATAGACAGCCCTTGGGCGACCGAACCGTACAACTGCAAAATAACGATGTGATCGTCGTCGATAGCACCGAGATGCAGTTTTTCCTGGATTAAGTGGATGGCATTTGAGAAAGGCGAAGACAAACGGCGCTTCCACCGAATTTTTTATCATGCCGATGCCTTATTGACCGGTTCTGGTCAAAGCTATGCCTGCAAAATAATCGATCTGTCCTTGCAAGGTTGTTTGTTGGAGGTTGCGCTCGCCGATTCGCGATTGCCGGACGATTCGTACATTCTAAAATTCGATTTATCCGACGAAATTAGCATCAGCATGGCAGTGGTCGCTACCCACGTCGACGGTAATCGGGTGGGATTTAGATGCGAACATATCGATATCGACAGTATTTCCCGATTGCGGCGTTTAGTGGAATTAAATCTCGGTGACAGCGAGTTATTGGAACGGGAGTTGGCGGCTTTGGGTGATTTGGCCGAGCACTCCGGGTCTTCTCAAGCATAATTCACCGCTAAATATTAGTTCAGTCTTCCGACGATCTCATACTAAACCAGCCAGCCACAAACGTGCGCGCAGCCCCCATTCCGAGGTAAAACCTACCGTCGTAAAGACGATATCGCCGGCGGCGTTGATGAAAAATAGCGCCGGTACGCCTTTGATGCCGTAACGTTGACCAATGCTACCGTCCTGGTCGTTGATTACCGGCCACTGTAATTGCTTGTCGCGCAGATAACTCTCCAGTTTGGCGTCGTCACCGGATCGCACCGCGACCGTCACGCCAGGATAGTCGCGTAACACTTCGCTGACCGTGCCTTGCATGCTCCGGCA
The DNA here is from genome assembly GCF_030490285.1 of Methylomonas montana. NCBI lineage: Bacteria > Pseudomonadati > Pseudomonadota > Gammaproteobacteria > Methylococcales > Methylococcaceae > Methylomonas > Methylomonas montana. The sequence goes on from NZ_CP129884.1 coordinate 1,107,736, forward strand.
TATGCCGCACCATTCCGCCCAAAAATATAACACTGCCGGTCCTTTGCTTATGCGTTGCATCGCGTTTTCGTTGGCTAGCGTGGTTTGGACTATGGCCGGTGGCGTACCATTGACTAAATCCTGATTCACCAGAAATTGGCCGGCGAAGATAAATAGCGCTGCAAAAATATAAAAAGCCAGTTTTTTTAGCATTACAAGCCTTGCATCAGGCTGGCGCCGTGCTGTTTCAGCCACAACCGGCTCTGGCGGTAGTCTGGCAGATGCTCGGCGACCAGTTGCCAGAACGCTTGGGAATGGTTTTTGTGTTTGATGTGGCAAAGCTCGTGGATTACCACATATTCCAGCATCGTCGGTGGCGCCAACATCAGCAGCCAATTCAGATTGATGTCGTTGTTTGGACCGCAACTGCCCCAGCGACTTTTTTGAGTCTTGATTCTGATGCTCCGTGGAAACAACGCAAAACGCGGCGCATGCCGGTCAATCAATTGTTGGGCGTGATGTTTGGCTTGGGCTTTCATCCAGCGTATCAAGGCCGCTTGGATCAGCACGGAACTTTGTTCCTCGGCAATGTCGGCTGGCAGTCTTACGCAAAATAGCGCACCGTCTTGTAATTCGATGCGCACGGTTTTGGTTTTGCTAACGTTAATTTGCAACGGTAATTGTCGACCGAGATAGGGAATGCGGGCGCCATTGATGTATTCGCTTGGGGCCAGACGCGGCGTGGCCTGAACCTTATCCGCCATCCGTTTCAGCGCGGCCTTGATCCAGTCCTGTTGGGTTTGCACGAAAGCTTGAATTCGGTGTTCGGACACTTTGAGCGGCGCCACCACTTCGATTTTATCTACGGTGACGACGATACGGGTGTTTTTGGCGCGGCTGCTGCGGCGCAGGCTATAAAGCAAGGGAGAGGTTTGCGTATTCAAAAAGGCGATTCCAGCATTCTTAATTTAAGTTCGGACCACATGCTCAAACGGTCCGAGCCGCCAATATGTTGCCCGGAACCTTTGCTTTTGGCTAGCCATAATCCGGTACCGTTGAAACTGTAGACTGGCTGCAAGTCTGGGCGCTCCGTTGCCGGCAAAATGGCGGGTTTTAGATTATCCAGCACCAAGGGCACTGAGCGCGTCGATTCGAAATAAGTCAATACCATATGCGCTTGGTTGAGTTCCAGCGCCTTGACGTAAGTGATCCGCAATTTGTTCTCATCAACGCCCATTTCCACCAGCGAGAAATATTTGGCGATCGAATAATCCTCGCAATCGCCGCCGCCTCGGGCCAGGAGTTCGGTCGGCGCGGCCCAGTAATCGGTTTTTTGCCACAGGATGATGTCGTCGATAAAGTCGATATTGCGGTTGAAGAAATCGTTAACCCGCTCTAGCTTCTCTGGATCGGACCAGCTTTTGCCATTGTCGATCAGGCTTTGCCATTCGACGAAGCGTTGCTTGGCGGCGATCCCGTATTTTTGCTCTACTTTATCCAGCAAGGCTTGGTCGACGAATAAGCCCGCCGCCAGCACCATACTACAACTCAGGCTAACAGCGGCGGCAATAATTTTCGCGGCGTTTAAAGTTCGACTGTTAACGGCTGGCACCGACGATTCCTATCGTCTTTAAGGCTTGATAATCCCTATCGGATTTTACGTTTTCGGCCAGAATCGCTATATCCAGCAAGGTGGAGATTTCTTGTATGGTTTGCACGAAAGCATGTTTTTGCGCGGAACTGTCGATACCGTTGCCGATGTCGCGCGCCAACCGGATAAAATCCGGTTTCAACTTTTTGACCAGATCCGCAGACATCGATTGGGTTTCAAAGCGTTTTATCATCACGCGCGCACCCCATTGATGCACGGTCTCGATAAAGGTCTGATAGGCATCAATGTCCTTGATGACCGCGTAGGCCGATAAGCCAAACACTAGCTGTTTGGCCGCAGGATTTTGTTTGATCAGTTTTTCCAGCCAGATCCGGAAATCGCTATTTTTGATAGTACTGGCCGAGACATTCACGGCAATGGCATGTTCGATGTGGTTACGCTGAATGTGATCCAGCGCAGTGCGGATCACGCCTTTATCGAGATCGACAATTTTGGCGAATTTTTCGGCTATCGAGATAAACGGGCCGATGGCGACCATGCTACCTTGTTTGTCATGGACTTGAATAAACGCTTCTTCCATTAACAGGTCGCCACCGATAAAGGCAGCGATCTGGTCGATATACCAAACCGAATATTCGCCATGGTCGACGCAATCGAATACCAGTTCCTTCCAGGTGGCAATGTCTCGGGCAAAGTTGTCGCCGGTGCGAATAAAATAGCTATTGGCGCCAATCAGCAACGACTGTTCGTAGGCTTCGTGGGCTGCTTCGAGCAGGCTTTCCGTGCTCATCACTGGATTGAAGGGCTGCACGCCAATGTGAGCCAAATCGGATTTTTGGTAGCGTTCGCCCAGTTCGGCGAATTCGGTGCTGAGCATCTTGATCAGTCCTTCAAGCCGCTCCTGGTCGCCTATTTTCAACAGCAGCGCGAATTCGGCGCCATAAAATCGGTAGGCTTTACCGGATTTTCCGCTGGCGAGGGCGGCGGTTTTTTCCAGGATGGCGGCGAACGCTTGCAAAAACTGATCGATGGCATCGCTGTCGCGCTCTTTGACCAGATCGACCAGGCTGTCGATTTTGATCAGTACAATGAAAGCTTCGCAGTCTTCCATGACAATATGTTTCAAGTCGGTTTCGAATACCGATTTTTTATAGAGTCCGGTCAGGTCGTCGCGCAACAGGCTGGCGCCCATCACGTCCAGCTTGCCGTGCAGCGAGGCTATCGTGGTTTTGATTTTCTGCGACATAGTGTTCATCGATGCCGCGACGTTGCGCACTTCGCGGGTCCAGGGCAGATCCTCAATGCTTTCGTAGCGGCCTTCGCTGATGTGCTGTGCTAATAGATCGATTTTGCTTAACGAGGCCAGCGTGACGCGCAACAGCAGGGCGAGTAGCGCGATAGAAGCCAAAAAAGCCGCCAAGGAATAATAAAATCCGGCTTTGGCTTGTTCATACAATTTCAGATAGGCATAACCAGGGTTGACGGTCACATAGATGAGCCCACTCATGCTCCAGCCGGAGCTGATTTCGCTTTCCGCGATGGCCGATGTCATTGGTAGCAGTTTGATAAACCAGTCCGGTACGCCTTCCACCCGCCTGTCGCTTTTCAAGGCCACCAGTTCCTGGTTCTCGGTATCCACCAGCCGGATCTCCTGGTAATAACCCATGTCGAAAATCGCGCTCATCATGGTCTTGATCAAGGGATCGCTGGTGTCGGTCATATAAGGGCTGAGCGATAAGCCTAACGAGGTGGCGGTGTCCTGGGCATGGTTTTTCGATTCGCCTTCCAGATAGCCTTTGATATTGCTGACGCTCAATGCAAAATTGACGCTGAATATCATCAAAAACAGCGCAGAAATCAGGATTAGCAATTGTTTGGATAAGGACATGACTAATTTCCGGCGGTTTCTTGATTGATCATGTGGGTGGCGAGATGTTGCAAGGCGGTGCGGATGTTTTCGCGCAGACGCGGGTCCATCTCGACCTCGTCCAGCGCTTTATTCATGCACCGCATCCATTGGTCACGCTCCGAGGCGCCGATCGCAAACGGAAAATGCCGGGCGCGCAGCATCGGATGGCCGAATTCCTCGATAAACAGATTGGGACCACCCAGCCAGCCCGAGAGGAACTTGAATAGTTTGTCCTTGGCGGATGCCAGGCTGGGGGCGTGCATCGCACGGATGCCTTGCGCTTCCGGCAAAATATCCATATAAAAATAGAATCGGTCGACCAAGCTGCGAATAGCCGCTTCACCGCCGATCAACTCGTAAGGCGTACTGCTCATTACCTATTTAACCTCTTGTGTGCAATTTCTTTAGGTATACTAGCAGACGGTGCCGACAATGTCGGGAAACTCCCGCGCCATTGCGCGGTCACAGCCATACTTGTAACTAGATGAGGATATCTAATCATGCGTTTAAATACTGCAACCGCTCGTTCGGAAGCCGGCATACTGGCGACCAATAAGGTTTTAAAGAATACCTATTTATTGTTATCGATGACATTGCTGTTCAGCGCGGCGATGGCGGCCGTGGCGATGACCTTGAATTTACCGCATCCGGGCTTGATCGTGACCATGGTTGGTTATTTCGGCTTGTTGTTTTTAACCACGCGTTTCAGTCATAGCGCACTGGGCTTGGTGTTTGTATTTGCGTTGACCGGTTTCATGGGCATGACCCTTGGACCTATCTTGAATATGTATATCAATGCTTTCAGCAATGGGCATGAGTTGATCCTGACTGCACTGGGCGGCACCGGTGTGATCTTTCTGGGTTTGTCCGGCTACGCACTGACGACCCGCAAGGATTTTAGCTTCATGGCCGGCTTCCTGATGATTGGCGTGTTGGTGGCGTTCTTTGCCGGCTTGGCGGCGTTGTTGTTCTCGGTGCCGGCATTGTCGCTGGCGGTTTCCGCGATGTTTGTATTGCTGATGTCCGCTATGATTTTGTTCCAAACCAGCGAAATCATCCATGGCGGCGAAACCAACTACATCCTGGCGACGGTGTCGCTGTATGTTTCGATCTACAATCTGTTCACCAGCCTGCTGCAATTATTGGGCGTATTCGGCGGCGACGATTAATGCTTGATCGGGGCGATTCCTTCGCCGGCCAGCACTAACAAAAGCCCGGTTTAACCGGGCTTTTTTATGGTTTGAAATCGGGGCAGGGCTAGGACTTTAGCATCGGTACCAAATCCAGCTCGAACATAATCGCGTCTTCCTTGCCGTTCTTGGCGGGATAGTAGTTTTTGCGTATACCTATCTCTCGGAAGCCGGTCTTGCTGTACAGATCGATAGCACCAGGATTGCTGGGACGAACCTCCAAAAAGATTTTTTCGGCGCGGGGGCGGGCGTATTCAATCAGGTGTTCCAGCATTTTTCGTCCGGCGCCTTGGCGCTGAAAGCGGGGGTTGACGCTGATGTTCATGATATGCGCTTCGCCGGCCGCCACCGAGATGATGCAGTAGCCGACAATGGTGTCGTCCGGCGCCTCGCAGACCCAGTTGGTATAGGTCATGGTGCGGAAGCAGTCTTTAAAGATGCCTTCCGACCAGGGAAATTCGTAGTTCAGGGTTTCGATTTCCAGGACGCTAGCCAAATCGGCGTGGTCCATTTTGCGCACCCGCAGTAGATCCTTGCTGTCTACCGAATCGGGGAATATCTTGGCGTAAAACTCACGGTCCGCGTCGTAAATCACGGCATCTTTCAGTTTGCGTAACAATTTCCACATGGTTTATTTTTCTAGGTTTTTATAGACCGACAATGCAAACTGCAAGTCGCTCCAGGCCTTGGCCTTTTCTAGCAACGAGCGTAATAGGTAAGCCGGGTGGTGAATGACAATTAACGGTATGCCGTCTAGTTGGTGGCGGACGCCGCGTAATTTTGCCAGAGGTTGCTGGGTTTTGAGCAAGTTTTGCGCGGCAATGCGGCCCACCGCCAAAATAATTTTCGGCTGTAGCAATTCGATTTGTCGTTGCAGAAAGCGGTTGCACGCGGCGACTTCTTCGCTTTCCGGATCGCGGTTGTTCGGCGGCCGGCATTTCAGCATATTGGCGATGTAGACTTCCTCGCGTTTCAAACCTATCGCCCGCAGCATTTCGGTCAGCAATTGCCCTGCCTTGCCGACGAAGGGTTCGCCCTGCAAGTCTTCGTTTTGGCCGGGCGCTTCGCCGATCAGCATCCAGGTCGCTTGTTTATTGCCGACACCGAATACGGTTTGGGTGCGGGTTTCGCACAGCGAGCACGCGCGGCATAGAGAAACTTGGTGTTGCAGGTCTTTCCAGGTTTGTTCGTTGGCGTGGGAAGCATGCGTAGCTTGGGCTTCGGGACACGAAGCCCGACGTTCATCGGTTTCCGAGGCTTCGTCATGATGGGATCGATTTGATCGATGGGCTTCACTTTGTTCGGCAATTGCTGAGGTACAGGACGTACCGTATTCAGCAAATGCAGGAGCAATTTGTCGTCCCGGCATTACCCCTTGTGCCCTTGAGGGTATACCTCCTGCATCCCTGCAGTCGTCAGCCCAGCCTATATTTTTAAATTCGCCAGCGTCAGTCACTTGCGGCGTTTGAACGGTGATGGGCGGATGTCTGGAAACCCAGACCGCTATGCCCATCGCCTCCAAATACTGTAAGCGGGTTGCCTTATCCATCGCCGCTCAAGAATCAGACATCGCCTTTTTGCGGATGCTGGCGTTGGTCGGGTATTTGCAGTTTGTTGACAGCATTGATGTAAGCCTTGGCCGAAGCAATGACGATGTCGGTGTCGGCGCCGGAACCGTTGACGATACGGCCGGCGTTTTCCAGTCTGACCGTCACTTCGCCTTGGGCGTCGGTGCCGGTGGTGATGTTGTTCACCGAATACAGCGCCAAGGTCGCCCCGGTTTTCACCAGGCTTTCTATCGCCATCAAACTGGCATCTACCGCGCCGCCGCCCTGCGCGCTGCCGGTCATTTCCTTGCCGTCGACGCGGATAGTGACGGTGGCATTGGGGATTTCGCCGGTTTCCGAGCAGACTTTCAAGGCTACTAATTTGATGTGCTCGTCTTCCGCTTCGAAACCCTGCTCGGAAATCAAGGCCTGCAAGTCTTCGTCGAAAATATCGTGCTTTTTATCGGCCAACTGTTTGAAACGAAAAAACGCGTCGTTTAAATCGGCTTCGCCGGCAAAGTCCACGCCCAGTTCCGCCATGCGGGTCTTGAAGGCGTTACGGCCGGAATGTTTGCCCAATACCATCCGGTTGGTGGTCCAGCCCACGTCCTCGGCGCGCATGATTTCGTAAGTCTCGCGGTTTTTCAGTACGCCGTCCTGATGGATGCCTGATTCGTGCGCAAAGGCATTGGCGCCGACGATGGCCTTGTTGGGCTGCACCGGAAAGCCGGTGATGGACGATACCAGCTTGGAGCAAGTGACGATCTCGCGAGTATCCAGGCCGGTCACGCATGGGAAGAAATCCTGGCGAGTGCGTACCGCCATCACCACTTCTTCCAAGGACGCATTGCCGGCGCGTTCGCCCAAGCCGTTGATGGTGCATTCCACCTGACGGGCGCCGTTCATCACCGCCGACAAGGAATTGGCGACCGCCAAACCCAAATCGTTGTGACAATGTACTGAAAAGATCGCCTTGTCGGAATTGGGAATGCGCTGAATCAAATTGGCGATGGTGGCGCCAAACTGCTGCGGCATGCTGTAACCGACGGTGTCGGGAATGTTCAGGGTCGTCGCCCCGGCATCGATCACCGCTTCCAGGATCCGGCACAAGAAATCTTCTTCCGAGCGGCCGGCATCTTCCGGCGAGAATTCCACGTTGTCGGTGTATTGGCGGGCGCGCTTCACCGCCCGTACCGCGTACTCGATGACCTGCTCCGGTTGCATATTCAGCTTCATTTGCATATGAATCGGCGAGGTGGCGATGAAAGTGTGAATGCGTGAGCTTTTCGCGCCTTTCAAGGCTTCGCCGGCCCGGTCGATGTCTTTATCCAAGGCTCTTGCCAAGCCGCATACGGTGCTGTCTTTCACCGCGTCGGCCACCGCTTGTACCGCTTCGAAGTCGCCTTGGCTGGCGGCCGGGAAGCCGGCCTCGATCACGTCGACCTTCATGCGTTCCAGCGCCCTGGCAATCCGGACTTTTTCGTCGCGCGTCATCGACGCACCGGGACTTTGCTCGCCATCGCGCAAAGTGGTATCAAATATAATCAATTTGTCTTTCATGAGAACTCCGTTCATGAAACGTTCGGCGCTTTCGGCCGAGAAAACAGAAAAGGGTTGTATGGTATTAGATAAGGATAGAGTGCGCCCCTCAGGGCAGCAGTCTTAGAGGTAGGGCGAACGACAATCTGCCGGGGGCCGGCACGGAGGCTACAACTGGAGAAAAGATGATAGTCTGATTGTTCATGGTCGGGAACTATACTGCATTGCCGGCCATGGCTCAAGCCTCCGGTAGTTTTACGTGCTGGTAGAGCGCTTGCTAGGAAACGATCCGCCTGGCGGCAGCGTTAAACGTCGGCAATTTAGACCGAATCGCTCTCCCGCCAAAATCCGAAAATCTCCTCGCGATGCAGCATGAACTCGTCGATCAGTGCTTGCAGCTGCTTTTGGTAATATTCCTTGATGGCTGGCGGTACAGCGGCTAAAAAAAATATCTCCAGCGTTTGCAATAACACCGTGGCGTTTTGAATATCGCCCATCCGAGTCAAATAGCGTTGCAAGTGTTTGGAATGGTCTTCCGGCAGATCGGTAATGATCGCTTGCACCGAAATCAGTAAATAGCGCAATTTTTTAACGGCGATGCGCAGGTGATGGATACTGGCCAGATCGCGAGGATCGATCACCTGGTAACGGTTTATCGTGTCGGCATAGACCTTATCGATAGCCGCGAGCAAGGCGGCGTGCAGATCGGTATCGGCAGTCCGTGCTTTAAACCGATTGCCGATTTTCACGATTTTTCGGCGTAGCTTCGGTTGATAGAGGCCGGCGACCAGCGACTGGCTTTCCGCCAATAATTGCTGTTCGCGCCGATGCAAATGGGCTAGAAAGGGTTCGAGCTCGGGTAATGCTGGCATCGTTTTAGCAATCTCGAACAGCATCACCTGAGTATCGCGTAGCTCATCGAAACCGTCGAGCTGGTTTTTCAGGGTTTTGCGGATGCGGCGCAATGCGGGTTGCGGCTGCAAGGCTTGCAGCAATTCGATCAGCGCCAGCAAACGCCGGGTGCTGACGCGTAATTCGTGGACGTTATCTTCGTTGGCAGTTTGGCGGCAGGCTTTCAGGCGTTTACGGTATTTGCGCCAAAGTTTGTCCAGCGCGTCGATCAGTAATTTGCCGCCATGTTTGGCCATACTTTAATTTTTTCGGCTTTGCAGCTTACGTTTGCGCAAAACCAGCGTCACGATCGGACCGGACAGAGCGTAGCCGACCGATAGCAGGAACAACATGCGTTGCGGCTGGGCCAGGATGAAGCTGATCACCAGCATCGCGATGATGGTGACGATGAACGGCACTTTGTTTTTAAAATCGATTTCCTTAAAGCTGGAATATCGGAAATTGCTGACCATCAGCAGGCCGGTGCAGATGGTGGTGACCAGTACCAGATATTTGATGTTTTCCACGTCGTAGCCGTTCTCGATGCAGAACCAAAGGCCGCCGGCCGGAATCGCCGCCGCAGCCGGGCTGGGCAAGCCTTGAAAATAACGCTTATCGGCGACTTCTACTTGGGTGTTGAAGCGCGCCAGGCGCAACGCGCCGCCAGCCATGTGCACGAAAGCCGCGAACAAACCGGCTTGGCCCATGCTGGATAATGTCCACAGATACATCACCACCGCCGGCGCCACGCCGAACGACACCATGTCTGACAAGCTGTCGTATTGCACGCCGAATTCGCTTTGAGTATTGGTGAGCCGGGCCACGCGGCCGTCCAGGCCGTCCAGTACCATCGCGATGAACATCGAAATCGCCGCCGTTTCGAACCGACCGTTAATCGCCGAGGTGATCGCGTAAAATCCTGCAAACATGGCGCCGGTGGTGAACAGATTGGGCAGTAAGTAAATGCCACGATGACGCGTAAGCGGTTGCTTCTTGATCATAATGTGTCTACAAAGGTTGAAAAGTTGGCGGCATTGTACATGCTGAATATGACAGCCGCTTAACTAAATGTTCAGCATTTTTGCGGCATTCGGCGTCAGAATTTCCAGAGCAGCAAGGCTTGCGGCGCGTTGTCGTGCAGGCCTTTGATGCCGTATTTGTTGTGCCAGTATTGGTATTCGATGCCCAGATACAGGTGATTGCCGTTGCCCCAGAAATCGCCGATATCGAGCCGTAACTGAGGTTGCGCCAAGGCCTGGCGGGCGGCGGTGTGGTTACTGCCGATGAAATCGGCAAAACCCTCGAGCGACCATTTCGTGCCGGCAATCTGAAATGGCAATTTCCAAACCGGGGTGATTTGCCAGGAGGTGCCGATGTCGGCGGTTTCGGTGACGCGCTGGCGCAGGAAATCGATGTTGAAATAATCGAACCCAGGCAAATCCAGGTCGACGGTCACCCCATACAGCCAGGCTCGGAAGCCGCTTTGCCGGTTGTCCATGTTTTCACCCAAATTAACACCGCCAGTGACTCCAAAATCCTTAAGTATGCCGAACGACAAATCGCGCTCGAGTATTTTGCCTACGCTGAAGGTGCTGTAAGCTTCGCCGTACAGATTGATTTGCGAGGGCTGGCCGGCTTCGCTGAACAGCGTGTCCATGAAGAAAAAATTCCGTCCGTAAGCCCAGCCGTGCGCATGGGTGATGGTAATGATCGACTGGCTGACATCCTGGGGATTGAAGGGTTCGTTATAATTGGCGCCGTGCAGATATTGGATTTCGCTGTTGCTCCATTGCATAAAATCGGCGGCGTAAGGGCTAGCGGGCAGCACTAAGGCAGCAGCCATTAGGGTGGCGTTCAGTTGAGTCGAGCGGGGCGAATCTGGCATTCTAGGCAATTTCCTGCGGGCAAAAAAAAGCCCATCGTCAAGATGGGCTTTAATCCTAGTCGACAAAATTAGTTTTTGCTTTTATCGACGATTTGGTTGGCCTTGATCCAAGGCATCATCGCCCGCAGCTTGGCGCCAACGACTTCGATCGGATGTTCGGCATTCAGGCGGCGTCTGGCAGTCATTTCAGGGTAGCCGGTTTGGCCTTCCAGAATGAATTGCTTGGCGTATTTGCCTTGTTGAATGTCTTCCAACGCTTGTTTCATCGCCCAGCGGCTTTCTTCGTTGATCACGCGCGGGCCGGTGACGTATTCGCCATATTCCGCGTTGTTGGAGATCGAGTAGTTCATGTTGGCGATGCCGCCTTCGTACATCAAATCCACGATCAGTTTCAGTTCGTGCAGGCACTCGAAATAGGCCATTTCAGGTGGGTAGCCCGCTTCGGTCAGGGTTTCGAAACCGGCTTTAACCAGTTCCACCGCGCCGCCGCACAATACCGCTTGCTCGCCGAACAAATCGGTTTCGGTTTCGTCGCGGAAGGTGGTTTCGATGATGCCGGAACGGCCGCCACCGATCGCGGAAGCATAAGACAAGCAGATGGCTTTGGCCATGCCGGAAGCGTCTTGATGAATCGCGATCAAATCGGGAATGCCGCCGCCTTTGACAAACTCGGAACGCACGGTGTGACCGGGGGCTTTCGGCGCGATCATGATCACGTCCAGGTCGGCGCGCGGCACGACTTGGTTGTACAGAATCGCGAAGCCGTGAGCGAACGCCAGCGCCGCGCCTTGCTTGATGTTCGGTTCGATTTCTTCTTTGTACAGTTTGGATTGGAATTCGTCCGGGGTCAGAATCATCACCACGTCGGCGCCGGCGATGGCTTCCGGTACGTCTTTTACGGTCAAGCCGCTGGCTTGGGCTTTGGCGACGGACGCTGAACTGGCGCGCAAACCCACCACCACATCAACGCCGGAAGCTTTCAGGTTGTTGGCGTGAGCGTGACCTTGCGAACCGTAACCGATGATGGCTACTTTTTTGCTTCTGATGACAGAAAGGTCGGCGTCTTTATCGTAATAAACTTGCATAGGTTTTCTCGTTGCTGGGTAAATTAAAAGTTATAGGTGTAAGCCTTTTTCGCCGCGCGAGATGCCGGTCGGCCCGGAGCGCGCCACTTCGATGATGCTGCCTTCCTCGAAGCCGTGGATGAAGGCGTCCAGTTTGTTGGATTGGCCGGTCATTTCCACCACGTAGCTGTTGGGCGTCACGTCAATAATCTTGCCGCGGAAAATATCGACCATGCGTTTGACTTCCTCGCGGGTGTCGTGGCTGGTTTTAATCTTGACCAGCATCAGCTCGCGCTCGATATGCGCCGATTCCGCCAGATCGATCAATTTGACCACGTCGATCAGTTTGTTCAACTGTTTGGTGATCTGCTCGATGATTTCATCGCTGCCGCTGGTGACCAGAGTCATCCGCGACAGGCTGGGGTCTTCGGTCGGGGCCACGGTCAGCGACTCGATATTATAACCGCGCGCGGAGAACAGGCCCGCGACGCGCGACAGCGCACCGGCTTCGTTTTCGATCAAAATAGAAATGATATGTCTCATTATGACAACTCCCTGTCTACCGGTGTGCCGGGCGCGACTCTCAGTTTCATGTCGTGATGGCCTTTGCCTGCTTCAATCATGGGGTAAACGTTTTCAGTACGGTCGGTGATGAAGTCCAGGAATACGGTTCTGTCCTTCATTGCGAAAGCCTGTTTCAACGCATCGCGTACTTCCTCCGGTTTTTCGATACGCATGCCGACATGGCCGTAAGCTTCCGCCAGTTTCACGAAATCCGGAATGGTGTCCATATAAGAATGCGAATAACGGCTTTGGTAGGAAAACTCCTGCCACTGCCGGACCATGCCCATGTAGCGGTTGTTCAGGTTGACGATTTTCACCGGCGTTTTGTATTGCAACGCAGTGGACAACTCCTGAATACACATCTGGATACTGGCTTCGCCGGTGATACAGGCGACGTCGGCGTCCGGAAACGCCAGCTTCACGCCGATCGCCGCCGGCAGGCCGAAGCCCATCGTACCCAGGCCGCCGGAGTTGATCCAGCGCCTTGGTTTGTCGAAATGATAATACTGCGCCGCGTACATTTGGTGCTGACCGACGTCGGAGGTCACGTAAGCATCGCCGCGGGTGACTTCGTAGAGTTGCTCAACGACATACTGCGGCTTGATGATCCGGCTTTCTCGATCGTATTCCAGGCACTTAACATCGCGCCAGCTTTGAATCAGCTGCCACCAGGATTCCAGCGCCGATTTCGATGGCTTGATTTTGCTTTCCTTGACCAGCTCGATCATTTGTTCCAAGACCGGTTTGACTTCGCCGACAATGGGTACGTCGACCTTAACGGTTTTGGAGATCGAAGCTGGGTCGACATCGATATGGATGATTTTCGCGTAAGGGCAGAACTCGGTCAGCTTGCCGGTGACACGGTCGTCGAAACGGGCACCGACCGCTAGGATCACGTCGCTCTCGTGCATCGCCATATTGGCTTCGTAAGTACCGTGCATACCCAACATGCCGACGAATTGTTTGTCGGTGGCCGGATAGCCGCCCAAGCCCATCAGCGTGTTGGTGATCGGATAGCCCAACATCTGGGTTAGTTCGGTCAATTCCCGGTGGCCCTCGCCTAAAATCACGCCGCCGCCCGAATAAATCATTGGCCGTTGCGCGTTCAGCAGCATCTCTACCGCACGCTTGATCTGGCCCTTATGGCCGGTGACGACCGGATTGTAAGAGCGCATCACGACTTTTTTCGGGTACTTATACGGCACCTTGATGTTAGGGTCGGTAATGTCCTTGGGCACGTCGACCAGCACCGGGCCGGGCCGGCCGGTGGTTGCCACGTAAAAAGCCTTTTTCATGGTCTCGGCGAGATCGTTGACGTCTTTGACCAAGAAGTTGTGTTTCACGCAGGGGCGGGTGATGCCGACCGTATCGACTTCCTGGAAGGCGTCGCTGCCGATCACCGGCGAAGGCACTTGTCCCGAGATGATCACCATCGGAATGGAATCCATGTACGCGGTGGCAATGCCGGTGACGGCGTTGGTGGCGCCGGGGCCGGAGGTGACCAGCACCACGCCGGGTTTGCCGGTAGCGCGTGCGTAAGCGTCCGCCGCATGGGCCGCCGCTTGCTCGTGCCTCACCAGGATGTGTTTTACGTCGTCTTGATGGAAAATGGCATCGTAGATGTGCAAGACAGAGCCACCCGGATAGCCAAATACAAATTCGACACCTTCATCTTTAAGACATTGGACAAGGATATGTCCGCCACTGAGTTCCAATTTTACATCCTCAAAAAACTAATCAAGTCGGGAAATACTAATTTAACAAAAAAGGTTGGATAAGCTACTGTCTTTGGACGTGTTCGTCAAGGAAAACCAAGGATTTTGCTTGGGTTTTGAGCGTCGATTCGTCTCTTATCGATCTCGTTGCCCGAAATTTGACCGATTCGGTAGTCCGTCGAACGTTAGTCCGTCGAACGTTAGTCCGGTCTGTCTTTTCATAAGCAGTTTACCCTGCGACAATGGTTTATAGGTTCTCGAGCGGTCAGCAGTTAGTGAAGCTCTTCTCGTAGTTGATCCGACTTCCTGCCTGAAACGGGCAGTTCGATTTCTCCGCCTCTTCCCCGTAAAATGCCTGCCTTTACCCAAGCTATTCCAAACGCGATGACAGACACCGAGCTCGAAGCCGCACCCCAATACGACTTGTCGACAGTCGTAATCCCATTGCTGAAAGGCGTGATCTACCAGGAAGGCGATGTCGGGCCGTGGAATGCGCTTCTTAAAGTGCAGGCGCGCTTGCGCGATTATGTCGCGGTATTGGGCTTGGAGTTGATGCTGGACGAGGCCGAGGGCTATGCGTTTTTGCGCTCGCGGCAGGCGGCGGAAGATGACGAGGATGTCGCGCCGAAATTGCGCCGACTGGTGCTGAGTCGCGAGGACATTGTCAAGCTGATCCGGGTGTTTTTACCGCAGAACAGCAACGAGGTGCGGCTGATCGATCAAATCGAAACCCGTATCAACAGAGTGGTCGAACTGGGATTTCTGCGCGGGCTGAAGACAGTGCCGGGTCAAGCGGCGACCTTTGAGGTGCGGCGAATTCTGAAGGATTTCGTCGATGCGCAATGGCTGTCCGAATTCGATGCCCGGCTGGCGGAATATCAAACGCAACTGGCCGGTGGTGTGGGGGGGCAACGAATGCTTTGTTCGATTTTGAGGGCCTCGCTCCGGCATGGCGGTAGCGTGGATAAGCGCAGCGCATCCGCCAAATTTAAACTTCGACAGGTGGATGCGCTGCGCTTATCCGCCCATTTTGATTTGCGCGATACCACCTCCAGGGAGAGAGCTGGGCGAGGTCGCCAACTTCCAGTCGCAACTGGTGCCCGACGCCGACCCGACGTGCGCGATTTTCAGTCCGAGCTGCGGGCCTGCGCCGAGGGAGCGCTGACCGGTTCCGAGGACGACAACGAACACGAGCATTATTCGGATTCCGGTGGCAAATCCGGCGGTCAAAAGGAGGCACTGGCTTACACTATGCTGGCGGCTAGCTTGGCTTATCAATTTGGACTGGAATGGGGCGCGGTGCATTCGCGTTTGTTCCGCTTCGTGGTGATCGACGAGTCCTTCGGCCGTGGCTCCGACGCATCGGCTCAGTGCGGTTTGCGGCTGTTTGCCCAGTTGAATCTGCAATTGCTGATCGTCACGTCGTTGCAGAAGATTCATATCCTCGAACCTTTTCCGGCCTGTTTCCGCTGCGCATGACCTTGATACAACCCTGCACCCCGCAATTATCCGCCGACTTTGCCGCTGCCCGCAGTTGGGCGGAAAACCGGCAAAGTACCGACAGCCGCATTTTTCAAATCGCATGGCGCGACATCAATCACCACCAGCTGGGCCGCAACCAATTGCTGGCTGCGATGCTGGAGACTGCTAAAACGGCTGCGGCTTGCCGCGAGGCGGAGCGATGAACGCGCATTTTGTCGATGTCTGGCAAGGCAGGCTCAATTTACCGGCCGAAACGCTTGGGCGCTTGGACTTGCTGTTATCGGAAGACGAAAGGTCCAAGGCGCAATCGTTCAAGTTCCCGCATCTGCGTGATCGATATATCGCCGCGCGCGGCATGCTCAGGCAAACTCTGGCCGGTTATCTAGCCGCCGATCCGGCCGGTTTAAGATTCGTAACGGGCGATTACGGTAAGCCTGCTTTGGCTGGCGACGCCTTGCATTTCAACGTTTCGCACACGGCTGACGCGCTAATAATCGCTATAGCCGACATAGCCGACATAGCCGACATCGGCGTCGATATAGAGACCGTCAAACCGCATCGCAATCTGGATAGTCTGGCCGAGCGCTGCTTTTCAGAACGGGAATACCGGGGATGGCGGCAGTTGGCGGAGGATGAACAGTTATTGGTTTTTTATCGTTTGTGGACCAAAAAAGAGGCGTTCGTCAAAGCCGTCGGCCGGGGAATTGCGGTGGGGGTCGAACGTTGCGAATTCGAGTGGGTTCGCGACGGCCGCTTGCTTGCCATTCCCGCCGAATACGGCCCGGCCGCCGCGTGGAGAGTGCATGAGCTGGAGGTCGATGCCGGCTTTAGCGCGGCCTTGGTGACGCCGGATGCTCGATACGATTTGCGGCACTTAATGCTTGGCAGGGATTTAGACGGATTTCAGCGCTAGTTATAGTCGGATCGGATTTGCAAATTTCTGTGTCGCCGGTTTTGTCCGTGATCGCTTATATCGCTATTGAATTTGCCGGTTTTGTTGGCTTTGTAACAATCATCTTGCGCCCGGATTAAGGTTCTGGCGTTTCGAAAATTCAATTCCACTCGTCAATTGTTATCAATTCCTGGCTTTCAGCCCTAAAGCGATGGTTGCCGCCACGGCTTTGCCTATTTACCGACGACACAATATGTTGGAATAGGTTTTGCTGTGTAGTTGAAAACGGGTTTCTTAAAAAGAGGTTGATATGAGCATACACATTGCATCCATGATGCCTGATCGCGCGCTAGATGAGAGTGCAATCGGCAAAGCCATCGTTAAAACGGCCATTGATTTGGCGAGATTGCGCGACCATGCCTTACAAAAGCGGGCGCCGATATTGGATCTGGTTTTCTTATTGCCCAGTCGGCAGGAAAAGGCCGATTTCGAAGGTTTGCGTCTGCACTCGTTCGACCAGTCTTCTCAGATCCTGAAAATAGAATCGGCCATACCGGAAAAAATGGTGGCATCGACCCACGCCGAACGCTTCGTCTTAGCGGTTATCCTGGACGCCATCGATGCCGCCGCCGAGTTTTTCATCGAACAGCGAATATTGTTCGATGCGGCGGGCCATTTGGCGCTGGTGGAATCGTTGGCGGCACGGGAGCAATATGCCATTAATTGATGGTAGGACTTGCTAAGTGGGGGATTGCACTAAAAAAGCCGCGATAAGCGGCTTTTTTTCGTTTCGGGATAAGCTTGATTGCCAAGATTTGTTGCGGGAAGATGCGGCAAGTTTTGGCCTTGGTTAAATAAAAATAAAACAGGCTGCATCCCATTCATTTTAGCGCGTATTGCCTCATAGAAAAAGGTAACCGAAGGGTCAAAGTCGTTGCCTCACATTAGAGGTAACCTGGACTTGTGAAAAGATGAGTTTCAATTGTTGCTCAATGGCGGCCTTGAGAGCAAATGGATTGAGCTTGGTATGGTACTCTCTGAGAGCCTGTTTGGTGGATTCAGGAATATCAGTATGATCGAGAACCCTTTGGTAAGGCGTTTGCGGCACGTGGTATTTTTTAACGATCTTGGCGCCGTCTCGGTGTTTTTTCTGGAGTTTCAGACTGGGACAGAAGTGATTCTGCAACGGGCACCAAAGCGTGCTGTAGACCTCATTCATCAACGGCACCAGCACGGCGTTATCCAGCCGGTCGTAGCCGAATAATTGCCTGGCGTGGGTCCAGTTTTTCTGTTCGACGTGGGCATTGTCGTTTTTCTTGTAGGGCCTGGAGCGGGTAAAGGCGGGCTGTTGCGGATGATCGGTGAAATAGCGCAGTAAATGCTGGTTGAGAAATTCCGAGCCGTTATCACAATCGAAGCCTTTCAAAGGGAACGGCAACAGGTTCTCGATGGCCTGAATCTGTTCCAGGACGCCTTGCGAGCCCTTGTTCCAAGTGGCCCGGCATTCGGTCCAGCCGGTGACGATATCCGTCATCGTCAGACTCCAGACGAAATCGCCGGCCAGCGAATTGCCACAGTGAGCCACGGTATCAGCTTCGACGAAGCCGGGCTGGGTTTCGTCCCAATGATGGGTGCGGATGGGAATTTGGGTTTTCAGCAGCGAGCCGGGTTTGGTGCCGGACAACCCCTTTGGATGCTGGACGCGCAGGGGTTTGAGCAGGCGATCCAGGGTGGCCGCCGACACTTTGAGCAAGTCGGCGCGCACGCCATCCGCCAAGGGGCCGTATTGATCTTCGTAGTGAGGCAGCCAGATCGGTATCGCCGCCTTTAGTCGTTTGCCGCACAGTTGATCGCTGGCGAACCAGATGCGTTTCAGCGGCTCCAGCAACACCTCGGCTTGATATTTTCGCTTGGGCCCGGGGCGTTTGGTTGGAGAAGCGGCGGGCTTGGCTTTTCGATTCAGCAAACGAATGGCGTACTTGCGGGCGTAGCCGCAGACTTCGCAAAACTCGTTCAGGATCGTTTGTTTCGTGGCCCTATCGCTTTGTCGATAGCGCTTTTGGATCGCTTGTAAATAGGCTCGTCGTTCGTGTTTTCCCATGGTGGTAACCCGTTTTATTTCGGTTACACACAATGTGAGGCAACGACCTGTTTTTATTGACCCCTTGGGTTACTTTTAATTTGAGGCAATTCGTAGCGAGGTGTTCATGATTCGAGCTAGTCTAGTCTTGGCGATGCTTGCCGCACTCTCGGCTTGTTCGCCGTCGGGGGACGAGTCTACTACCAGCGCCAAGCATGGCGCATCAGTTGCCATGGCGAATACCGATCCGGCGCCGCTGGCGCTGGATGCCGTGCTCGCCGGCGGCTGGCGGGAACCGGCCAATGTGGCTCGCGATGTCTGGCGGCATCCGGCGCAGACTTTGGCATTCTTTGGCGTCAATCCCAATCAGACCGTCATTGAAATTACGCCGGGCGGCGGCTGGTATGCCGAGATTCTGGCGCCTTTGTTACGTGAAAAAGGGCATTACGTCGCTGCTGTGATGGAGCCGGAGAGCGCTACCAGCGACGGCGAGAAGCGCTATTACGCGAAACAGATTGACACCTTAATGAGAAAATTTGCGACCGAGCCGAAAGTTTATAGCGACCCGGAAATTCGTCGATTCGATCAGAGCAAGCCTGTATTGGGTAAGCCCGGATCGGTCGACGTGGTACTGAGCTTTCGTAATGTCCACAACTGGCGCGGCTTGGGTAGCGTCGAGGCCATGTTTCAGGGCTTTTTCGACGTCCTTAAGCCCGGCGGCATCCTGGGGCTAGTCGAGCATCGGGCAAAAGGCGACGTCGGGGGAGACGATGGCTCGGGTTATGTCGGCCAGAATCAAGTGGTGGCCTGGGCAAACGCCGCGGGTTTTGTGCTAGAGGCGTCCAGCGAGATCAATGCCAATCCGGCTGATACCAAGGACCACGAGGCCGGCGTATGGAGCCTGCCACCAACCATGAGTCTGGGAGACAAGGATAGAGATAAATACGCAGCCATTGGCGAAAGCGATCGGATGACATTGCGCTTTCGTAAACCCGTAGCCTTGGCAGACGTTACGCGTTAAATATTGGTTTCAACAGGTGTTCCCAGTTCCAAAAGACTTATCACGTTCAACTTGATCGCCAGCCGCGTCAACTCGATATCGCTGCTAACGCTCAATTTTCGCTTAATCAGGTAATGGCAGTTGCCGACCGTCTTCGGGCTAATGTTGAGTATTTTTGCGATATCGTCCGGCGATTTGGCTTCGACCAGCAGGCGCAGAATTTCGAATTCTCGAGCGGTCAAGCTATCCAGGGCGATGGCTTCGCCGCAGAGTTTTTCCAGCGCCAGGGCTTGAGCGATGTCGGTGCTGAGGATATGCCGGCCGGCGTAGACTTCGCGAATGGCATAGAGCAATACGTCCGGCGCGCTGCTTTTGGTAACGTAGCCCAAGGCCCCGGCGCGGCAAGTTTGCAACGCAAAACTGGGGTTTTGGTGCATGCTGAACACCAGTATTTTGGCGTTTGCGTCGCGGTGCTTGATGCGGCTGATCACTTCCAAGCCGCTTAAGCCCGGCATGGTCAAATCGGTGATCACTACATCCGGTTGGCACTCTTTGTATAAGCGATAGGCGTCGGTGCCGTTCGCGGCTTCGGCTATCACTTGCAAGTCTGCTTGCTTGCTGATTAACGAGCGGTATCCTTCCCGGACAATCGCGTGATCGTCTACCAGTAATACAGTGATCTTGGTTTGGCTGTTCATCGGCTTGCTTGCGGCGAAAGTAAGGGTAAGCGAATCTGGATGATCAAGCCGTGCGGCTCGGCTATCTGCAACGAGAATTGGCCATTTAAGGCCAGTACGCGTTCGCGCATGCCCAGCAAACCGATGCCGGATCTATTGGCAAAATTCAGGCTGTTCGCGACGCCGTCATCTTCTATCGTCATCAAGATATTGTCGGTGTCGATGGTCAGGGATAGATCGGCTCGATTGGCCGAAGCATGCTTGGCGATATTGCTGATCGCTTCTTGGGCGATGCGGAATAGGCTGATAGCCGTGGCTTCGGGTAATGGCATGCTGTCGCCGGCGATTTTCAAACTATAACGGGTTATGCCATGATCAAGCTGGTTCCAGCGCGCCACCAGGCTACGCAGGCTGGCCTCCAGGCCTAGCTCGTCCAATTCTGCGGGGCGCAGTTGGGTCAATAAGTCCCGTACGCTATTTTGCATAACCTGGGTAAATCGGCCAATTTGCTCGGCTTCCGGTATCAGCTGCGGGCATTGCCGCTCGGCGGTCTGGGTGACCGATGCGGCGACGGCGCGGATTGCGGTCAGGCATTGGCCGAGCTCGTCATGCAGCTCTCGCGCCAGATGGCGGCGTTCCTCTTCCTGTAAATTCATCAACATCACTGCCAGTTTTTGGCGTTCGTCCAATAGCTGTTGCTGATTGTTTGCGAGCCGATTGATGGCCTCTGCGGTTTGCCGCCATTCGATTAACTCGAAATCCGGCAGGCGGTAGCTCAATTCGCCGAGGCTCAGCCGCTTCAGTCCGGCGACGATGGCTTGGGCCGGACGGAGGGAACGGCTGACGGTTAGATACACCAATAGGCATACCGATGTGACGGTGATTAGCGATAGTCCGAATAAATGCCGGACATTTTCCCAGGCGCGGGCCATCGCCATTTCCGTGCTAACCGATACGGTCAGTACGCCATAAACTTGGTGGTTGTAAACGACCTGGCGTTCCTTGCTGAAATCCGGTTTGAAAAGTTGCCGGTACAGCATTTCAAAGGCTCTGGGCCACTGGTGGCTGGGCAAGTCGATGCCTTTGCATAGGCTGCGCGTCGTATTGCCGTCGATTGACTGGTAGCGAACGCAAATTCCGGGTTCGCTACCGGTCTGTTTCCATAAGTCAAAGTCCGGAAACGGCTTGGTCGGCCTGTCGCCGGCGCCGATGCTTAATAATTGAAACTCCAATTGCTTGGCTAGCGACATTAGCGTGTTCTGAGCCAGCGTTGCCGACTGTTGGCCGCTGAAATGCAATACATAGGCAATCGTCGCCAACAGGCAAATCAAGGCGACTGCGGTAATCCGAGATAACAAGTGCAATTTTAGATTCATGATCCGCCTGTTCGGATGCTGGGAAACTGACTGTTCCAGTATCAGCCGCATTGTAGGTAGTCGCGGATGCGCTGCATAGGCTGCCGGCTAAATGCGGGCAAATTGCCCGTGTTTGCCGGGCAAATATCGGCTTACCAGCGACGTTTGAAAGTCTAGGCTAAGGTCTCCGAAATTAATTAAGCAGGAGATTGAGAAATGATCGAGTCAGTGAATGTCAGTAAAACCATGCAGGTCCCAGCTAAGCGGGTGTGGACTGCGATAGCCGGTATCGGCGGTCTAGATCGGTGGTTTCCGGTGATTGCCGCTTGTCGGGTGATTGGCAGCGGCGTCGGTGCGATGCGGATTTTAACGTTGGCGGCGGGAGGGGAAATAAAAGACCGGATCGAGCTAATCGATCATCAGCGCAGATGTTTTCAGTACAACCGTATCGAATCGCCGTTTCCGGCCAGCCATTATTTGGGTACGGTGACAGTCAACGAAGCTTCTGATGGTGGCAGCGAAATCTCCTGGGCGGTGGAGATCGACGTGGCAGAGGCGCAGCGCGACGAATTGCTTGTTTTTATACGGCAGGCGCTGGCGGGCGGTATAGTTGGTTTGGAGCAGGAGTTACAGGCGTCTGAGGAAACGATTTCGGCTGAGGGGGTGGTATGAATAGCGTTAAATCGGCCGGATGGTTGTGGGCTGCCGGTATCTTATTCAGTGTGGAGGCTAGCGCCTCGCCGCCGCGCATAGCTGTGTTGGATTTCGAGCTCAACGACATTACGTCCTTACCCAATACGCCAGCGGAACGGCAGCGTACAGCGACAATGGCGCCTCTATTGAGCGAAGCCTTAAGTAGGGCAGGCGATTATCAAATTGCGGCTATCGATGCCGATAGCCAGAAGGCAGCCAACGCCAGTTTCGGCTATCTGTTTCGATTCCACGATCTGGCGGCGCAATTAGGGCAGCGGCAGGGCGTCGACTGGATCATCGTCAGCCAGCATAGCAAGCCCAGTTTTTTGTTTTCGTATCTGTGGGTGTATTTGATCGATGTGAAAAAACAAGTTTCGGTTGCCCGTTACGACATCGAGTTAAAAGGCAATCATTCAAAAGTCACTCAGCACGGTATCGAGGCGCTGGCTGAAAAAATAGAAGCGACGCTTGCCGGGTATAACGGCTCTTAGCGAAGATAGGCAGGCACAAAAAAAGCCGCTTGATAGCGGCTTTCTGCTGTTCCCAATAAGAAACGCTTAACGTTTTGAGTATTGAGGACGTTTTCTGGCGCCGTGCAAACCGATTTTTTTACGTTCGACTTCACGAGCGTCGCGGGTGACATAACCGGCTTTTCTCAGTGATGGTCTTAAGGTTTCGTCGAATACCATCAGTGCGCGGGTCAGACCGTGACGGATCGCGCCAGCTTGGCCTGAAGGGCCGCCGCCGGTGACGATGATGTTGACGTCGAAATCGCCGGTTTTGCCTAATAATTCCAGAGGCTGTCTGGCAATCATTTCGTCGGTTTTGCGGCCAAAATATTGTTCAACAGGGAGTTTGTTGATGGTGAATTTTCCTGAACCGATGGTGGCGTAGACGCGAGCGATTGCGCTTTTGCGACGACCTGTTCCGTAGTATTGAGCTGCCATAAACTATCTACCTGCTTAGAATTCTAAAACTTTAGGTTGCTGAGATTGATGATTATGCTCAGAACCTGCGTAAACTTTCAATTTTTTGAACATGGCGCGACCCAATGGATTTTTGGGAAGCATGCCTTGTACGGCGGTGGTGATGATTCTGTCCGGGAAAGTTTGTCTTAACTTGCCCAAAGAAGCGGACTTCATGTTACCAACATAGCCAGTATGGTGATAGTACATTTTGTCTTTTTCTTTGTTGCCGGTTACGCCAATTTTCTCGGCGTTGATCACAATGATGTAATCGCCGGTGTCAACGTGTGGTGTGAATTCGGGTTTGTGTTTTCCGCGAAGACGTCGTGCAATTTCAGTAGCAAGGCGACCTAATGTCTTTCCTTCTGCATCAATCACGTACCAATCGCGCTTAACTTCTGCGGGCTTTGCACTAAATGTTTTCATCTTTGCTTTTTAGTCTGTTGAGGCTATAAAAACCGTGAATTGTACTTAATAGGGCTGGTAACTTCAAGTCCAATTAAAGCTTAATTTTCAGGGAATGCAATTTTCGGTACAAATGCGTACGTTCCATGCCGATAGCCGAGGCCAGTTTAGCGACGCTGCCGCCGGTTTTTTCGAAATGATATTCCAGGTAGGATTTTTCGAAATGATCGCGGGCTTCTTTCAACGGCAAATTAAAAAACTCCGGCACATTCAGGCCCAGTTTGGGTTGTTCGGCGATCGAGCCCAGCGCGGTTTTTACTTCGTCCAGCTCGATGTCGTCGCCGGCACCCAATATCATCAGACGCTGCACCAGATTACGCAACTCGCGCACATTACCCGGCCAGCTGTAATTACGCAAATAATTTTGCGCGGCCATCGAGAAACGTCGGAACGGCAGTTTTTCTTGGGTGACGAAATGATCGACGTAAAAATTCAGCAAACTGGGCACGTCTTCGCTGTGTTCACGCAGCGGCGGAATTTCCAGCGTCACCACGTTCAGTAAATAATAAAGATCCTGGCGGAAACGACCGTTGTTGACTTCTTCTTCCAGGGACATGCGGGTGGAAGCCACTACGCGCACATCGACGCGCACCGCCTGGCTACCGCCGACCCGCAAAAACGAACTGGATTCCAGCGCGCTGAGCAAGCGGGTTTGGGTTTCAGGGTCCATGCCGCCGATTTCACCCAGGAATAGCGTGCCGCGATGGGCTTGTTCCAGCAGGCCGCGATAAACCCGGCCATTGTCCTCGCGGCCGAAAAATTCCACCGCCGAGTTTTCCGGTGAAATACTGCCCACCGAAACATCGACGAAAGAGCCGTCGCGCCGCGAACTGTTATTATGCAAATAGCGGGCGTACATTTCCTTGCCGACCCCGGCTTCGCCGACGAACAACACTCGGGCGTCATGCTGCGCTAGGCGTTTCAATTTGTCCTTGGTACGCTCGACTGCCGCACTTTTGCCGACCGGTTCCACGCCTATCATCAGCTGTTGCTTCAAGCCGGCGTTTTCGCGTTGCAGCGAGCTGGTCTCCAAGGCGCGCTCGACGATCAGCAGCAATTTGGCCAGCGATAGCGGCTTTTCCAAAAAGTCGTAGGCCCCCAAACGGGTGGCTTCCACCGCCGATTCCACCGAGGCATGTCCGGACATCATGATCACCGGACACAGTGCATCGTCTTCACCGACCCATTCCCTTAGCAAGGTGATACCGTCGCTATCCGGCATCCAGATGTCGAGCAGGATCAAATTGGGCGCGCGTTGGTTTTTGAGTTTTCTGGCCTCGGTGGCGTTTTCCGCCATCGCGACGTCATAACCTTCATCCTCGAGAATTTCCGACACCAATTGACGAATATCCTGCTCGTCATCGACTACCAATATGTACGGTGCTTGTGTATTCATTTATTGTTCCCAAATTCAAAAACTGGTAGCTGGAGTAAAAAACCCGCGCCGTCATTATAAGATGTATCGACCCAAATCACCCCGCCATGTTCTTCGACGATTTTTTTGACGATCGCCAAACCCAGGCCGGTACCCTTGGCCTTGCTGGTCACATAGGGGTCGAAAATAGTTTCGATCTGCTCTGCGTTGAGGCCGCTACCGTTATCGTAGATGCCCAATTCGACATAATCGGTGTTGTTGCGGCTAACCTTGGCGGTTTTTATCAGGATGCGACACTGCGCAGAGGTGGCTTCCTGAGCATTCTTGATTAAATTGTGCAATACCTGACGGATGCTGACCGGATCGGCTTCGACGATGACTCTGTCGCTGGCGAAGGCGGTGTTGAAGGCTATGCCTGACGGCATATACAGAGCCATGATTTCCTGAATCAAATCGACCAGATTGAGTTTTTCCACTTGCTTCTTGGAGGGGCGGGCGTACTCGGAAAAATCGTCCACCATCCGCTTCATCGCTTCTACTTGCTGGACGATGGTGCGGGTGCCGCGTTGCAAAAATTCGGCGGAACCGTCTTGCAATTCCTTGGACAGCTTGTGTTGCAAACGCTCGGCGGAGAGCTGGATCGGCGTCAGCGGGTTTTTGATTTCGTGCGCCAGCCGCCGCGCCACTTCGCCCCAGGCCGCATTTTTTTGGGCCTGGATTAAGTCGGTGACGTCGTCGAATACCACAATCGCGCCGGTGCGGGCGCCGTGCTGCGAGAATAGCGGGGTGCCCCGGCACAGCAATTCTTGGCGGCCGTTGGGGCCGAGAAAGACGATGCGCTGCTCCCAGATGTCGTCGGCTTTTTCCAGCAGGCTCTGGATGGCGGTTAACACGTCGGCCAATTCTGTGTGTGTGGTCGCCAACGTCGGCAAGGTCTCGCCGACGAAATGGCTGACCGGGATATGCAAAATTCGGTAAGCGGCCTGATTGGCGGTGCGGATGTAATAAGCGGCGTCGAAGCTGATTACCCCGGCGGTCAGGTTAGCGAGGATGGTTTCCAGATAAGCGCGTTGGTTTTCCACTTCCAGACCGGCGGCGCGGGTTTCGTCGCGGGAGCGGGCGATGCGGCGGGTCATCTGGTTAAACGATTCCACCAAAAAGCCCAGGTCGTCCTGACTCATTACCGGCAGTTGTTGTTGGTAATCGCCTTCAGCGACTGCCTGGGTACCTTTTACCAATTCCTTCACCGGTGCGACGATATTGCGGATGCTGATGAAGGCTACCCAGATCGCCGCCAGCAGGCTGAGCAGCAATACCAGCAGCAAGATCAACGAGAAGCTGGTTTTCAGTGAATCGCGCAGGAAATTCATTTCCTGATAACGGATGAAGGCAAATTCGATCGAGTCGGCTAAATCGGTGACTCGCACCGGAATCGGGTAGAGCACCTGCAAGAACCGGCTCTGGTCGGCTTCGATGGCGACGATGATGCGCACCAGCATTTCATCGTTGTCGCCGGGGTCGAAGGCGAAATATTGCTTGTTTTGCCGCAGCTGCAGCCAGATTTGTTCGTCCGGCAGATGCGGCAAAATATCGCTGGGATTGACGCTGCTGGAGGCTAAAATCCGGCCTTGATTGGAAAATACCGCAATTTCCATCGCCCCGGACTCGTTCCACAGGCTGCCTATTTCCAGTGCGATCAGCGTTTCCGATTTGTCTCGCAATTGGTCGGCCATTTGCTTGGTTTGCTTGATGTGCCAATTCATCCGCTGGGCCAACGAAGATTGGCTCAGTTCCAGCGCGTCGTCCATGGCCCGGTCGATTTCGACGTTAAACCAGCTGTCGATGCCTTGATGCAGAAATTGTACGGAAAAATAAAACACGATGGCCGCCGGCGCCAGGGACAGCAGCACGAACAGCGAAACCATCCGCGTGGTCAGCTTCGAACCGGCTTCTTTTTTTTTCAGTTCCCGAATCAGCGAGTAGGCGTTTACCACTACCAGGCCGAGCAAGATCACCGACCCCAGCGTGTTGATCACCAGCAGCCAGGAATACATTTCGCCGAGTTCCGAGGATTCCTGGGTGGCGCTGCTCATTAATTGCAGCGACAGCAAGACGAAGCCGAACAGAATGAGGATAGAGGCGCTGGCCGGTAATTTTATTTTTGAATAGGCCATGTCTGCCAAGTGCTAGAGAGAAACCAGCGATGATCGAGATAAGCGAGCGGACGCAATGGAATCGGCAAGAATTCGCGGTTGAATTGAGTCTGTACGGCCAATAGGTACGGCTTACCGGGCTGCAATAAGTCGGCCGGAATAGGCGAGCTGTCGTGCACCGAGGCCATGAAATTCAAAGCCGCGCTCAGGGTCAAAAACATTTCGCTATGGGCGGACGGCGTTTGCACCGCGTATTGATTCAGCAGGGCGTGGAATTGCAGACTGTAAGCGAGTTTGCGCTGGTAAATCACGCTATCCCAAAGCCAGCCGGGCTGGCGCAGTTCGAGCGATACATTCCAGGCCAAGGGCACGCCTTTGTGTAGCGCTTCCTTGGCCATCGGGCTGAGCCGGTAATCGATATGAGCTTCCACGGTATAGCCGTTGTCTATATACGCCAGGTCGGCGTATTCGATCCTGGCGGCGTAGTCGCCGGCCTGGCCGATGGCGGGGCAGAGTGGTAGGCAGAGCATCAACAGGCCGCGCCTAAGCAGCTTTATAGAGCTTGGCATAATAAAAGCCGTCCATTTGCCGGTCGCCGGTGACGATTTGCCGGCCGTGCGGGCGCGGCATGCCCCAGTGCGCGTCGATAGATAGTTCGCCGGCATCGCTGTGACGAGCTAGAAATGCGGCAATTTGCGCTTCGTTTTCCTGTTTCAATACCGAGCAGGTGGCGTACAGCAAGATGCCGCCTGGCGACAGCAAGGACCAAGCGCTGTCCAGAATCCGCGCTTGCAGCGTTTGCAAGGCGGCAATATCCTCGGCTCGACGTAGCAGTTTGATGTCGGGATGGCGGCGGATCACGCCAAAACCGGAGCAGGGCGCGTCCAGCAAAATTCGGTCGAATTGTCGGCCGTTCGCCCAGGTTTCCGATTGAGAGGCGTCGGCGGCCAAGGTGTCGGCTTGTAAATTCAAGCGTATTAAATTGTCCGTGACGCGTTGCAAACGCTGCTGATCGACATCGACGGCCAGTAGTCCGGCCAGGGCGGGTTGCCGTTCCAAAATGGCCGCCGTCTTGCCGCCCGGTGCGGCGCACAAGTCCAAAACCTGTTGGTCGGGTTTAACATCCAGCAATTCGGCTGCCAGTTGCGCGGCGATGTCCTGCACGGAAACCCGGCCCTCACTAAACCCTGGCAATTGTTCGACGGCCAGAGCTTGGTCGAGGCGTATCGCGGTATCGCAACAGTCTACCGGCTGCGCAGCTATGCCTTGGGCGGTGAGTTCGTCGAGATAAGCGCTACGGCTGCCTTGCCGCAGGTTGACGCGCAGCGCCATTGGCGGCGCCTGATCGTTGGCGTGCAGGATTTTTTCGTAATGCTCCGGCCAATCTTGGCAAAGTAAGTCCGTGATCCAGTCAGGATGGTTGTGGCGGGCCTGACTGTTCTCGGCGCAGGCTAGTTGCAGCATCTCGGCTTCACGCAGATATTGCCTGAGTATCGCGTTGACCAGCGATCTGGCCCAGGGCTTGTGACTGGTGGCCGCGACCGTTTCCGACACCGCGGCATGCGATTTGACGCGCATGTGTTGCAGTTGGTACAGGCCGACCAGCAATAATGCCTTGATGTCGCCGTCTTTCTGCTTCAGCGGTTTGCTGAGTAAGCGGCTGAGTATAAAGTCCAGCGCATAGTAGTGACGGATCACGCCGTAACACAGGGCTTGTACGAAAGCTCTATCCTTGCTGTCCTTGAGTTTGGGAAGACCGTGTTCCAGCGCGGCAGTTAGCGACTGGCCATCGCTTAGAACGTGGGAAAGAATCTGTGCCGAGCAGCCGCGCAGATTCATAAACCGAGTACGACGTGGTCGGCGGGGTGGGCGTTCAGAAAGTCCTTGCCGGCTATGCGTTTGCCGCCGGGCAATTGTACTTCCAGCAGTCGCAGTACGCCGTCGCCGGTCGCGGCGTCCAGAGTTTGTTCGCTGCAGTTGATAGTGCCGGGCGGCAGATCGGCTGGTTTGGCCAGTACCTCGCTACGCCAGACCCGCAGAACTTCGCCCTTGTACAGGGTTTGCGCCACCGGCCAGGCGTTCAGACCGCGCACTTTTCGATCCAATTCTGCTGCAGATTGCTGCCAGTCCAATATGGCTTCCTGTTTTTCCAATTTGTGGGCATAAGTGACCAGCGCTTCGTCTTGCGGTTCAGCCTGGAGCGTGCCTTGGCCGATTTGATCGACCACTTTAACCAGGCCTTCCGCGCCCATGATCGCCAGTTGATCGTGCAAGCTGCTGGAGGTGGCGTCGGCGCTGATCGGGCATTCGACTTTATAAAGCATGTCGCCGGCATCGAGTTTTTTGACCACTTTCATGATGGTGATGCCGGTTTTAGCGTCGCCAGCCATCACCGCTCGATGGATAGGTGCCGCGCCGCGCCAGCGCGGCAGCAACGAGCCGTGGACGTTGATGCTGCCCTGTTTTGGAATATCCAGTACCGCTTGCGGCAGGATCAAGCCGTATGCGACGACGACCAGTAAGTCGGGTGCCAATGCCGCCAACTCTTGAAGCGCTGCGGGATTTTTGAAGTTTTCCGGCTGATAAACCGGAATGCCAGCGGACAAAGCTAGTGCCTTGACCGGGCTGGCGGTTAGCTTGCGGCCGCGCCCGGCCGGGCGGTCGGGTTGAGTGTAGACCGCACTGACTCGGTGGGGCGAATCGATCAAGGCCTGCAAGGTGGGGACCGCAAAATCCGGCGTGCCGGCGAAAACGATGTTCATGGTTTATCCTTATAAGCCCTGCGCCTTGTGGATTTTTTCCAATTTGGCTTTGATGCGGTTGCGTTTGAAGGCCGACAAATAATCCACAAACAATTTGCCTTCCAGATGATCCATTTCATGCTGAATACAGACTGCCAGCAAGTCGCGAGCTTCCATTTCGAAACTTTCGCCGTCGCGGTTCAGTGCTTTGATTTTGATATGCTCGGCGCGGCTGACTTTTTCGAAAAAGCCGGGTACCGACAAACAGCCTTCCTCGGATTCTTCGACGCCGTCGCGTTCGATGATTTGTGGATTGATCAGGCAGATCGCGTCGTCCTTGTTTTCGCTGACATCCATTACGATCACCCTTTTGTGTACGTTGACCTGGGTAGCGGCCAAGCCCACCCCTTTGGCGGCATACATCGTTTCGATCATGTTGTCGACCAATGTTCTAATGCCGTCATCGACTGCGCCCACCTCGGCGGCGACTGTGCGCAGCCGTTTATCGGGAAATTCCAGAATCGAAAGAATACTCACCCATTACTCCACTTGCTAACTGTAATGGCGTGATTTTATCCGAAATCGACTACAGTTTGAATGTGAAGCCTAAATGACGGCGATCGTTAAAGTAGAGGATGTCGTATTTCCCGATTGAGCTGGGCTAAAGCAGGTGAGGCTGGCATTCTATTCGAATTCATCTAAACTGTGCGGCAAAATCGATTGTTGAATTTTTATGCAATTGCTTCAAGTTAGGCCGGAC
This sequence comes from Methylomonas montana, assembly GCF_030490285.1. Taxonomy (NCBI): domain Bacteria; kingdom Pseudomonadati; phylum Pseudomonadota; class Gammaproteobacteria; order Methylococcales; family Methylococcaceae; genus Methylomonas; species Methylomonas montana. The sequence goes on from NZ_CP129884.1 coordinate 1,138,269, forward strand.
GGGAAGAAAAAATTTTGGTGTTTCGACACGGTATTTAAACGATTCGTCTGGCGGATTTTGAACGGTTTTAAAGCCTCTGGCAGGATACATTATGTTTTTTCGCGCGATACTGGGAATATTGATTCCGTTGTTTTTTACCGCTGTGGTTTGGGCTGACGAGCTTCAAATCAATCCTAATCACCCCGAACGATATACCGTGGTAAAAGGCGATACCCTGTGGGATATTTCCGGCAAATTTTTGCAGCATCCTTGGCAATGGCCGCAGCTCTGGCATAACAATCCGCAGATTAAAGATCCACATTGGATTTACCCGGGTGACACTTTATATTTTTCGTACGTGAACGGTATGCCGCGTCTGAGTTTGTCGCCGGATGGGAACGACGAAAAATTAATTCCACGGGTACGGGAATCATCGATTGACCAGGCGATTCGCGTGATACCTAGCGATGCGATCGTGCAGTTTTTGAATTCGCCAAAAGTCGTTAGTGCGGAAGAATTGGCGCACGCGCCTTATGTGATCGGTTTTGTCGGCGAGCATTTGATCGCTGGTGCCGGTGACGGCGTTTACGTGCGGGCGATCGAAGAACCGGAAGGCCTTGGATATACCATTTACCGGCAGGGCAAGCCCTACATCAGTCCGGTGACCAAGGAAGTTTTGGGTTACGAAGCGCAATATATCGCCGATACCACCTTGCAGGAGCCGGGCGATCCGGCCACCTTGCGCATCAACAAATCCGATCTGGAAATTCAACGCGGCGACCGTTTGATGCTGACTGGCGAAGGCGAGTTGGCGTTGAATTATTTCCCGAGACCGCCGGAACATCAGGTGATCGGCAGCATTATCCGGGTGATGGGGGGTGTGTCGCAGATCGGTCAACACGATGTGGTGGTGATAGACAAAGGTACCGCCGACGGTTTGGAAGTGGGGCATACGCTGGATGTCTACAGAAGAGGGAATATGGTGGTCGATCGTTACCAGTCGGTGGAAGCAGTTGCTGTTAAAATGCCGGACGAACTGGCCGGCGTGCTGATGGTGTTTCGGCCGTTCGAACGGGTTAGTTATGCCTTGGTGATGCAGGCAACAGGCGCTATTCACACACTGGATAGGGTACAAACGCCCTGATGCAGCGTTATATGGGCGTTGTTTCGCAGCTTGGCGGGTCTGGTTTCGCCAGGTCTGCTCATTAACTAGCTTTGGAAAAAGTTAGTAATTCTCAGATCAAATATTGGCTGGCGATGCTGCGAATGCCCGGCGTCGGCAGCCAAGCCATCCTGCGCTTGCTGGCGCACCTTGAGCCCGAGCAGATATTTTCGGCATCGCGCTCGACGCTAAGCGGATTGGGGTTCAGCGAGAAGCTGATCGAAGCCTTGCAAAAGCCGGATTGGCAAAAGGTCGAAGACGATCTGTGCTGGCTAGAGCAAGCCGGGAACTATGCATTAACCTTGGATGATGCCGATTATCCGGCCCAACTAAGAGAAATCAACAATCCTCCTCCTGTCTTATTTATCAAAGGCAATCCTGAATTATTGCTCGAACCGCAATTGGCGATGGTCGGCAGCCGCAATCCCTCGCCGGTGGGGGTCAGCACTGCGATCCAATTCGCCGAAGCCCTGGCCGAGGCGGGCTTTGTCGTCACCAGCGGTTTGGCTTTGGGTATCGATGCCGCCAGTCATCAAGGCGCTTTGAATGTCAATGGCCATACCATAGCAGTGGCTGGCACCGGTTTGGACCGGGTGTATCCGGCTTGTCATAAGCAGCTTGCTACGCAAATCGTCGAGCATGGCGCGCTGGTCTCCGAGTTTCCGCCCGGCACAAATGCCAAAGCCAATCACTTTCCTAGGCGAAATCGAATCATCAGCGGTTTGTGCGTCGGCTTGTTGGTGGTCGAAGCGGCTCAGCAAAGTGGATCTTTAATTACTGCGCGTTTGGCCTTGGAGCAGAATCGGGAGGTTTTTGCCATTCCAGGCTCGATACACAATCCTTTGGCGCGCGGTTGCAACGCGTTGATCCGTCAAGGCGCTAAATTAGTGGAAACCGCGCAGGATATTTTTGAAGAATTAGGTCAGTATAATCAACAGTATATGCGAGCCGAGTCGGAAATCGCGCAGACTTCGCTTGACCTGGAGCAACAAAATCTATTGAAATTGATTCCGTACAGCCCCACAACGGTTGATACTTTGGTGCGAGAAAGCGGTTGGTCGGCGGAAGAAGTTTCCTCGACGCTGTTGGTGCTGGAGTTGCAGGGCTTCATTTCCGGACTTGCCGGCGGTGGCTACCTTCGAATCAAATAAAGGTTCTAATGAAAGAAGACATATTCGATGTGCTCATTTATCTGTTTGAAAATTATCTGGATGGCGACAGCGATAACTATCCGGATACATCCGTGATTGCCAGCGAATTGCTGGATGCGGGGTTTCAACAGCCCGATGTCAATAAAGCGTTCGACTGGCTGGAATCTTTAGCTGAAATTGAGAGCATCACGCCGGCGGTGTCGTCGTCGTTCCGCATTTTTAGCGGCCAGGAAATTGCCGTATTCGATATGGAATGTCGCAATTTCTTAATGTATCTCGAGCACAGCGGCATTCTGACACCGATCAATCGCGAGATCGCCATCGATCGCGCGATGGCTTTAAAAGACGAAAATATTACCCTGGATAAGTTGAAATGGATTGTATTGATGGTGTTATTGAGTCAACCTGGCGATAGCGCTGCCTTTTCCCGAATGGAAGACATCGTTTACGATTTGATACCGACTTCTTTACACTGAGTCTTATACGGATAGCATGAGCAAAAGTTTAGTCATTGTAGAGTCACCGGCCAAATGCAAAACCATCGAGAAATATCTGGGTAAGGACTTCCAGGTATTGGCCTCGTACGGCCACGTCCGCGATTTGATTCCGAAGGAAGGGGCTGTCGATCCGGATAACGGCTTTGCGATGAAGTACCAAGTGATCGATCGCAATCAGCGCCATTTGCAAGAGATCGGCAAAGCCATCAAGAACGTCGATACCCTGTATCTAGCGACTGACCCTGATAGGGAAGGCGAGGCGATTTCCTGGCATGTGTTTGAGCATCTCAAGGAAAAAAAACTGTTAAAAGACAAGGAAGTATTGCGGGTGGTGTTTCATGAAATCACCAAAAAAGCCGTCACCGAGGCTATCGCCCATCCCACCGAGTTATCCAATAATCTGGTCAATGCCCAACAAGCGCGGCGAGCCCTCGATTATTTAGTCGGTTTTAATTTATCGCCGCTGTTGTGGAAAAAAATCCGTCGCGGCTTGTCGGCCGGCCGGGTGCAAAGTCCGGCCTTGCGGATGATCGTCGAACGCGAAATGGAAATCGAGGCGTTCAAGACCCGTGAGTATTGGTCGCATACCGCCGAAGCCAACGCGCAAGGGCTGCCGTTCAAGGCCAAATTGACGCATTTTAACGGCGAAAAACTCAATCAATTCAGCTTTACCGACGAAGCGCAAGCGACGCAGGTCAAGCAAAGCTTGCTGGACGCCGCCGACGGACAATTGATCGTCGCCAAGCTGGAGAAAAAACAACGCAGTAAAAATCCGGCGCCGCCGTTCATCACTTCGACTTTGCAGCAGGAGGCGGCCCGCAAGCTGGGTTTTACCACCAAGCGCACGATGATGGTCGCCCAGCAATTGTACGAAGGCATCGATCTGGGCGGCGAAACCGTCGGTTTGATTTCGTATATGCGTACCGACTCGGTGAATCTGGCCGAAGAGGCTCTGGCCGATATTCGGGCGCTGATCGCCGAGAAGTATGGCGCTGACGATGTACCTAAAGAGCCGCGCCGTTTCAAGACTAAATCTAAAAACGCTCAGGAAGCCCACGAGGCGATACGGCCGACTTCGGTGCAGCGCTTGCCCGAGCAGGTGAAAAACAGGCTTAGCGCAGAGCAATTCAAGCTTTACGACTTGATCTGGAAGCGTACCGTCGCTTGCCAGATGATCCACGCCACCTTGAATCAGGTGGCGGTCGATCTTAATTGCGGTGGCGATAAAAACGTATTTCGCGCCACCGGTTCCACGGTGACCAATCCCGGCTTCATGAAGGTTTATCTGGAAGGCGTGGATGACAGCAAGGAAGCCGCCGACGATCAGGATAGCCTGTTGCCGCCGATGGAAGAAGGCCGCCCGGTGGTGTTGAACGACATTGCCGCCACCCAGCATTTTACCGAACCGCCGCCGCGTTATAGCGAGGCGAGCTTGGTTAAGGCGTTGGAAGAGCATGGCATCGGCCGGCCGTCCACTTACGCGACGATCATCTCGACCTTGCAAAATCGCGAATATGTGACGATCGACAATAAGCGGTTTTACCCGACCGATGTGGGGCGTATCGTCAACAAGTTCTTGACCGAACATTTCACTAAATACGTCGACTATAGCTTTACCGCGAATCTGGAAGACGATCTCGACGCGGTGTCGCGCGGCGAGAAGGATTGGATTCCGTTGATGAACGACTTTTGGCGGCCGTTCACGCAATTGATCAACGAGAAGGAAGAAAGCGTGCAACGCAAGGATGTCACGCAGGAGAGCATCGACGAAAAATGCCCGGACTGCGGCAGTCCGCTGTCAATCCGTTTAGGGCGTAACGGCCGCTTTATCGGCTGTACCAATTATCCGACCTGTTCTTATACGCGTAATCTGGGTGATGACAATGCCGGTGCGGCGTCGGCCGAACCGGAAGTGGTCGAAGGCCGGGTGTGTCCGAAATGCGAATCGACGCTAGTGATTAAAACTGGCCGCTATGGCAAGTTTGTCGGTTGTAGTGCCTATCCGAAATGCAAGCACATAGAGCCTTTGGAAAAGCCAAGCGACACCGGCGTGGAGTGTCCACAGTGCAAAAAAGGCGCGATCCTGAAACGTAAGGCGCGTAGCGGGAAGATTTTTTATTCCTGTTCGGAATATCCGAAATGCGATTACGCCTTGTGGGACGCGCCGATCAAGGAAAGTTGCCCGGACTGCAACTGGCCGATTCTGACCTTAAAAACCACCAAGCGCCGCGGTACCGAAAAAGTCTGCCCGCAGAAGGACTGTAAATACGCAACGCCTTACGAGGGCGATTCGGACGATGTCAACGGCCCCCAATAGTGTCGTGTTCGACCGGTTTTGGTTGCTTAAGGCAGCGTAATTTGCTGTCCGACTTTCAGCAAGTGCTTATCGATAAAGCCGGAGGATAATTCCAGCATGTATCTAGCCGGGATTTTGGAGTCGTAAATTCTGCACGGTTCGTGACGGCAGGGTTGCAAGTCTTTCAACATGGCCACGATTTTGCCGTCGCCGGATAAAAACAACACATCCAGGGCCAGCAAGGTGTTTTTCATCCAGACTCCGCGCCGGGATTGATCGGGATAGACAAACAACATGCCCTGGTCTTCGGTCAGTTCTCGTCGAAACATCAAGCCCCGTTCTCGACTGTCGTTATCGGCGGCGATAGCCACGTAGACGGTACGTTGTTGATCTACAAAAGTGATTTTATGATTGAAGTCGTCAAATTGGCTCGCCGCTGCCTGATTGCAGGACGATGCGCTTAGTAAAAACAAGCCAATCACAAAACGGGATAATCGAGTGTTCACGCTGGATGCCGATAATATAAGGTTGTTTTTGAGGGGGCGGCTGATTATAATGCCGCGTTCATTTATTTTGCGAGCGTGGCGAAATTGGTAGACGCGCTGGATTTAGGTTCCAGTGGTAACCCCGTGGGAGTTCGAGTCTCCCCGCTCGCACCATTTCCCACGTTATCCGTAACGATACGACCTTAAGTTCCCCAGATTTAAACATCGCCGGCTGGTCTCCCAAAATATAAAACCGAATTTTTAATTTTTTGAGGTAATGCAATGCAAGTTTCTGTCGAAAAGACATCAGAATTGAGCCGAAAAATGACTGTTAGTATTCCTGATGCCGTGGTTCAGGAAAAAATGGAAACTCGCTTTAAAAAACTTGCCCGCGAAGTAAAGGTCGACGGTTTTCGTCCGGGTAAAGTGCCGGCGAGCATGGTTAAGAAATTGTACGGCGATAGAGTTAAAAACGAAGTGACTGGCGATTTGATTCAATCGACTTATTTCGAAGCACTGCAACAACAAGATCTGAACCCGGCCGGTCAGCCGCATATTCATCCGACCGAGAAAGCCGAAGGTTTTGAATATATCGCCGAGTTCGAAGTCTATCCGGAGATCGCGCTGGACGGTGTGAGCGAGCTGAAAGTCGAGCGTCCTTCCGCGACAGTTGAAGAGGCGGATGTCGACAATATGATCGAAAAGCTGCGTCAGCAAAAGAAAACCTGGAATACCGTGGAACGGGCTTCTCAGGAAAGCGATCGGGTGACGATTAATTTCTCCGGCGTGTCCGAGGGCGAGAATTTTACCGACGGTAAAGTCGAAAATTATCAAGTCGAAATCGGCGGCAAACAGATGATTCCCGGTTTCGAGGATGAATTGAAAGGCTTGGCTGCGGGTGAGGGCAAAACTTTTTCGATTACTTTCCCGGATCAATACAACAGCGAAAAATTGGCCGGCAAAGTTGCCGAGTTCGAGATTGAATTAGTTAAAGTCGAAGAGCCAACTTTGCCTGTTGTCGATGAAGAATTTATTAAGGCTTACGGCGTGGAAGAAGGCGACGCAGTCAGTTTCCGCACCGATGTGCGCGCCAATATGGAAAGAGAGTTGGTGCAAGGCCTGAAAAACAAGTTGAAAAATGCGGTGATGGATGCATTGTACGAAAACATCGTTATCAATATCCCGAACGCGCTGATCGATCAAGAAATTCAAGCCTTGATGAAACCTTACGCCGAACGCGCTAAAAACATGCGTTTGAAACTGGAAGACCTGAACTTGCCGAGGGATGTATTTGAAAATCAAGCAAAACGCCGAGTGGCCTTGGGTTTGATTCTTGGCGAAATCATCCATAAAAACGAGATTAAAGTCGATGCCGATAAAGTGCGTGCGGTGATCGAGGATATGGCGAAGAGTTATGAACGCCCCGAAGACGTTGTGAACTGGTATTATGCCGACAAGGCCCGTCTCAATGACGTGCAGCAGATGGTTTTAGAAGATCAGGCTGTTGCATGGATTGTCAGTCAGGCTAAAATCACCGACGTAACAGTTGGTTTCGATGCAGTGATGGAAAAACAGTAACGAATGAGGGCTAAACGTGTTTAACCAAAATGTGATGAGCGAAATGATGGCGCCGCATGCGGCGGGTGGCTTAGTGCCGATTGTGGTTGAACAAACAGCTCGTGGGGAGAGATCGTTCGATATTTATTCCCGTTTGCTGAAAGAGCGGGTAATTTTTTTAGTTGGTCAAGTGGAAGATTACTCGGCTAATCTGGTGGTAGCGCAATTGCTGTTTCTGGAATCTGAAAATCCGGATAAAGATATTCATTTGTATATCAATTCTCCCGGCGGCTCAGTGACAGCGGGGATGTCGATTTATGACACCATGCAATTTATCAAACCCGATGTCAGCACCATGTGTATCGGTCAGGCCGCCAGTATGGGGGCTCTGTTGTTGGCCGGTGGTGCACATGGTAAACGCTATTGCTTGCCTCACTCCAGGGTGATGATTCATCAACCTTTGGGTGGTTTTCAAGGCCAAGCATCGGATTTTGATATTCATGCCAGGGAAATTTTGGCTATCCGTGACCGGTTGAATAAAATACTGGCTCATCATACCGGGCAGCCACTGGAAAAAATCCAGCAGGATACGGACCGGGATAATTTTCTGAGTTCTCAGCAAGCGGTTGATTACGGTTTGATCGATAAAGTATTGACTAGTCGTACTGTTTGATAAGTGTCGCGTTGCCTCGTCGAGAGTGCGGAGTGATTTGAATGTTAGTTTTTGATATATTTCATCGCCATGACGAGGCAATGTATCACGGTGGAGTCTGTCTATGAGTAGAGACAAGAAAGGTAAAGACGACGAAAAACTTCTTTACTGTTCTTTTTGCGGTAAGAGTCAAAATGAAGTCAGGAAGCTGATTGCAGGCCCATCTGTTTACGTTTGCGATGAGTGTGTAGAGCTATGCAATGACATAATCAGGGATGAGTTGCTGGAAGACGAAATGTCGGTGGGCGGCGGAGCGTTGCCTAAGCCGAAGGAAATCAAGCAAGAACTGGACGGCTACGTCATTGGCCAGGAAAATGCCAAAAAAATTCTAGCGGTGGCGGTTTACAACCATTACAAACGTTTGCGCAGCAATAGTAAGAAATCGGATGTCGAGCTGGCTAAGAGTAATATCTTGCTGATTGGTCCCACCGGCTCCGGAAAGACCTTGCTGGCGGAAACGTTAGCCAGATTATTGGATGTGCCGTTCACAATCGCTGATGCTACGACGCTGACCGAGGCCGGCTATGTCGGTGAAGACGTTGAAAACATCATTCTGAAAATATTGCAAAAATGCGATTACGATGTGGAAAAGGCGGAAACCGGTATCGTCTACATTGATGAAATCGATAAAATTTCTCGTAAGTCCGACAATCCGTCGATTACTCGCGATGTGTCCGGCGAAGGTGTGCAGCAAGCTTTGCTGAAGCTGATCGAAGGTACTGTTGCGTCTGTACCTCCGCAAGGTGGCCGCAAGCACCCGCAACAGGATTTTTTGCAGGTTAATACTGCGAATATCTTGTTCATCGTCGGCGGTGCATTTGCCGGTTTGGATAAGGTTATTAAACATCGTACCGAGAAAGGCGGTATCGGATTCTCGGCCGAAGTTAAAACCAAAGACGATAAACGAAACGTCGGCGAGATTTTCGCTGATGTCCGTTCCGAGGACTTGATCAAATATGGTTTGATTCCCGAGTTCGTCGGTCGTCTACCGGTGATAGCAACGCTGGACGAGTTGGATGAGGCTGCGCTGATCCAAATTCTCACTCAGCCTAAAAATGCCTTGATCAAACAATATAAACATTTGTTTGAGATGGAAGGCGCCGAATTGGAGTTTAGGGATGATTCCTTGTCGGCGATTGCTCGTAAATCGATGGAAAGAAAGACCGGTGCTAGGGGATTGCGTACCATCGTCGAGAATGTGTTGTTGGATACTATGTACGAACTACCTTCTAACGACAAAATATCGAAAGTGGTGATCGACGAGAGCGTCATTTTGGGTAACTCCGAGCCGATTTTGGTCTATGAAACCGAGCAGAAATTGGTCGCTTCGGATGCTTAAGCATCTGCGTTAAATACCAATTGCGCCTGATTAAGCGCAATAACCAAATTTGGAGGGGGCTTTGTTGTCAAAGTCCCCTTTTTTTTGCTCGAAATTAAAGATACTTGTTTTCTAAGGGATCATCCTCATATAGGATGACATCTACTGTTTTGAGCTGCTCAAGGGAGCAAATGAAATGACCGACTTAAATGCTAATGATGAACTGATCCCAGTCCTGCCTTTGCGGGATGTGGTGGTATATCCGCACATGGTAATTCCATTGTTTGTTGGTAGAGGGATGTCAATCGATGCCCTCGACGCTGCCATCAAGCAGGATAAGCAGGTGCTGTTGGTCGCTCAAAAGCAGGCCGACATCGACGAGCCTGGATTCGATGATTTGTACAAGGTCGGTACCCTGGCCAATATTTTGCAATTGTTGAAACTGCCGGACGGTACCGTGAAAGTCTTGGTTGAAGGTAGTCAGCGTTGTTCGGTGATTCGCTATCGGGAAGTGGACAACTATTGCGCGGCGAGCGTGGTTGAGTTGAGCGACGAACTCAATATTAACGAGCAAGAAGCGGAAGTTTTGCAGCGCACGGCGATTAATTCGTTCGATCAATATGTGAAATTGAATAATAAAATTCCCCCGGAAGTGTTGAACTCCTTGGCGGGCATCGACGACCCTAGTCGTTTGGCCGATACCATGGCGGCGCATATGGCCTTAAAGGTTGAAGAAAAGCAGTCTATGCTGGAAATGATCGATGTCGCCAAGCGTTTGGAAAATCTGATGACGCTAATGGAGGGCGAAGTCGATATTCTGGAGATGGAAAAGAAAATTCGCGGTCGCGTTAAGAAGCAAATGGAAAAAAATCAGCGCGAATATTATCTGAACGAGCAAATGAAAGCCATTCAGAAAGAGCTGGGCGAAATGGACGAAGCCAGCAATGAAATCGAAGAATTGGAACGAAAAATTGCAGCGGCCGGCATGTCCGTCGAAGCGAAAACCAAGGCGACAGCCGAGCTGAATAAGCTGAAAATGATGTCGCCGATGTCAGCGGAAGCTACCGTGGTGCGCAATTACATTGACTGGATGGTCAATGTGCCTTGGAAAAAGAAAACCAAAGTCCGCCACGATTTGAAAGTAGCCGAAGAGGTATTGGAAGCCGAACATTACGGGTTGGATAAGGTCAAGGAGCGGATACTGGAATATCTCGCCGTGCAACAGCGTGTGAAGGCGCTGAAAGGGCCCATTTTGTGTCTGGTCGGTCCTCCGGGCGTTGGTAAAACCTCTCTTGGCCAGTCGATTGCGCGGGCCACCAACCGCAAGTATGTGCGGATGGCGTTAGGCGGGGTTAGAGATGAAGCGGAAATACGCGGGCATAGACGCACCTATATCGGTTCGATGCCTGGCAAGATTTTGCAAAATTTGTCGAAAATCAAAACCCGCAATCCGATGTTTTTGTTGGACGAAATCGACAAGATGGCGGCGGATTTTCGCGGCGATCCAGCGTCGGCGTTATTGGAAGTACTTGATCCCGAGCAAAATCACACCTTTTCGGATCACTATCTGGAAGTGGATTTCGATTTGTCCGATGTAATGTTCGTTGCTACCGCTAACACGATGAATATTCCGGCGGCCTTGATGGACCGGATGGAAATTATCCGCCTGGCCGGTTATACCGAGGACGAAAAAATCAATATCGCCATGCGGTTTTTGATTCCCAAACAGATAAAAAATAACGGCCTGGCGGAGTCGGAAATTCATATCTCCGAAGCGGCGGTTAAAGATATTGTCAGGTATTACACACGCGAAGCCGGTGTCCGGGGATTGGAGCGGGAGATCTCGAAAATTTGCCGCAAAGTGGTCAAAGATTTATTGCTGAAATCCAGAAAGGCTCGCACTTCAGTCACTGAAAAAAACCTGGATAAATATTTGGGTGTCAGACGATTCAGCTACGGTATGGCGGAAGATAACGATCAGATCGGTCAAGTGACCGGTTTGGCCTGGACGGAAGTCGGTGGCGAACTGTTGACGATCGAAACGGCAGTCATGCCGGGCAAGGGCAAGCAATTGGCCACAGGTAAGCTGGGCGACGTGATGAAGGAGTCAATAGAGGCCGCCGTGACGGTCGTGAGAAGCCGAGCCAATATTTTGGGTATCGATAGCGATGTATTTCAGAAGAACGACATTCATATACACGTGCCGGAAGGTGCCACGCCAAAAGACGGGCCCAGCGCCGGTATCGGCATGTGTACAGCGATCATTTCGGCATTGACCAAAATACCGGTTAGAGCGGATGTGGCGATGACCGGCGAAATTACATTGCGTGGCGAAGTGTTGCCGATCGGTGGCTTGAAAGAAAAACTGCTAGCCGCGCATCGTGGCGGCATTACTACTGTCGTGATTCCCGCTGAAAACGAAAAGGATCTGGCAGAGATACCGGAGAATATCAAACGTAATTTGGCGATTAAATGTGTGCGCTGGATAGATGAAGTGTTGGAGCTGGCTTTACAGTATATGCCAACGCCCATAACGGCGGTCGCGGTGCCTGAAATTGGTGAGGCTGCTGGTACTAAGGTTGAGGTAAAGCAGCAAGGCGTTGTCGCTCACTAGGTGTAGGGTTGAATCTGTGGAAACCATAAAAATCGTGGCTTCCACAGATGTCAACGCTTGACATCGCTCGTAGGCGGTTGATATAAATGTCGGCCTCTCGCAGAGGAGAGGCTGTAAATCGGGTTGGTGGAAAACCGGTTGGTGGGCAAATTTAACCGTTTGTTTGCTGAGCATAATTAATACAACGACATCCTAAGGGGAAATAAATGAATAAATCGGAACTTATTGATGCAATCGCCAGTGCGTCTCAGTTAACCAAAGCCGATGCAGGTCGCGCTTTAGATGGTTTTATCAAAGCAGTAGAAGATGCTTTGAAACAAGGCGATTCCGTCGCTTTAGTCGGTTTTGGCACTTTCGATGTTAAAGAAAGAGCAGAGCGCAAAGGCCGTAATCCGCAAACAGGCGAAGAGATTACGATCAAGGCTGCAAAAATTCCTTCATTTAAAGCTGGTAAATCTTTAAAAGATGCTGTAAACTAGCCGCTCTTTAGTCGGGTGCTTAGCTCAGCTGGGAGAGCATCGCCCTTACAAGGCGAGGGTCGGGGGTTCGAACCCCTCAGCACCCACCAGACTTTGGAGCGGTAGTTCAGTTGGTTAGAATACCGGCCTGTCACGCCGGGGGTCGCGGGTTCGAGCCCCGTCCGCTCCGCCAAAACAGAAACCTCGGGCCGTATGGTTCGAGGTTTTTTTTTGCCTGTTAATTTTATGGCCTGAAGTGATCGGGTTTAATTCTGTTTAAGGACAGCGTTTATGCTTTTAGAGATTAGAGAAAAGGTGCAGGGCGTATTTGCATCGATCATACTGATATTGATTTGTGTGCTTTTCGGTTTATGGGGCATCCAAAACTATCTTGGCGGGGGTAAAGAAGCGCCAGTGGTATCGGTTGGCGATAAAGATTTTTATCAGCGCGATGTCAATCAGGCCTACCAGCAATATGCGCAGAATCTGGCGGGTATGAAATTCGATGAAGAAACCGTAAAAAAACAGGCGCTGGAAAAATTGGTTCGCGATGAAGTATTGCTGCAATATGTTCAGGATCAAAACCTGTTGGTAAGCGACGATACCGCTAGGGAATTCGTCCAAACACTCGAATATTTTCAAAAAGACGGTAAATTCGATAAGACTCAATACCAGACTTTGCTGGGTTCGCAAGGCATGTCTTCCGCAGAGTTCGTCAATCGCATTAAAAAAGCCCTGGTGATGGAGCAATTCCAGCGCGCTGTCGTTGATAGCAGCTTCGTTACGCCGAGCGAAATCAATAGTTTCTTCAAAATTCAGAATCAAACTCGCGATGTCGAATATGTGGCGGTGCCGTTAACGCCGGTTAGCCAACAGCCCGGCGACGAGGAAATTAGCGCTTACTATCAACAGCATCAGGACGCCTATCAGACCGAAGAAAAGGTGGCGATTGAATATGTAGAGTTATCTCTCGACAAATTGGCGGCGGAAGTAAAAGCCAGCGAAGAGCAGTTGAAGGCGTATTACGAAGAGCAAAAAGTGCAATTCACGACCAAGGAGCGCAGAAAAATCAGCCACATTCTGTTCGCTTTCAGCAAGGATAAGTCCGCCGATGACCAAGCTTTGCAAAAAGCCTTGAAAGCCAAACAAGACTTAAAAACCAAGGATTTTGCCGCCTTGGCCGCGGAAGTGTCCGACGATAAATTAACCGCTAAAAATGGCGGCGATTTAGGGCTGTTCAACGTTGGCGTGATGGAAAAGGCCTTTGAAGATGCCGCCAGCAATCTGAAGCTGGGCGAGGTCTCCGAGCCGGTTAAGTCTGCTTTCGGTTACCATTTGATCAAAGTCACCGAATTGATTCCCGGTGATGTCAAACCCTACGAAGCTGTGAAAGCAGAAGTGACCAAGGCTTACCAAAAAGCCCAAGCCGAAGCCAATTTCAATACCTTGGCCGAGAAATTAGCGGCGGTCAGTTACGAAAATCCCGATAGTTTGGCTGCTGCCGGGAAGTTGTTGGGGATGGAGGCGATTAAGACGCCTGAGTTTACCAAGGCGGAAGGTGCCGGCATTGCCGCGGAAGAAAAAATTCGGGCGGCGGCTTTTTCAGAAGACGTATTGAAAGGCAGCAACAGCGAGCCGCTTGAAATTGGCAACGAAAAATTGGTGGTGTTGCGGATGGTGTCGCATCAACCGGCGGCCAGCAAAGAACTGAAAGACGTGAAAGCTCAAGTCATTGCCGCAATTCAACGCGATAAGGCCAAACAACAGGCGATAGCGACGGCCGATAAAATCAAACAAGAGTTGGCGGCCGGTAAAACCTTGGCTCAAGTCGCCGAAGCTCAGCATCTGGCCGTGAAAAAAGTGACTGCTCTGACTCGTAACGCCAGCGATTTGCCGGCGGCGGTTACTCAGGAAATCTTCAAAATCGCTAAGCCTCAGGCTGGACGGCCCAGTGTGGCGGTAGTCGACGAAGTGGGTGGCGGTAAATTGGTGTTGAGCATCAATAAGGTTAACGAAGGTGTGATGTCTGATAGCGACAAGAGCAAACAGGCTGTAATTGCTAAAAATATTGCTTCAGCCTTTGGCAAAGCCCAACTTGAAGCAGTATTGAATGCGTTGCAAACTAAGGCCGATATCGCCATACATACGCAAAAACAATAAGCGTCAAACTGTAGACACACAGACGCCGAAAAGGGAGCATTAAGCTCCCTTTTTTATTGGGCGCATACCTTTTGTATAGGAATGGTTTTGACCGTTACACGATTTTTCAGGTATGCGACCTGGCTGATTTTGCGGTCAAGCATATCTATAAGTTGGCAGGTTCGGAAAAACTCTGGGAATGGGCCGCAGAGATAAGGCTTAACGGTCAGGCACAAAACGAGTAACGATAAAGCCCGATGCCGGTCTTTAAAAATCGCCGAGCTAAGGGTAAAGTAAGCGAGGTTCACGGACTTTAGAAACCTAACAATCGGAACTGCGCGCAGGCCGAATTCATCGGAGTAGTCGCGTCATCCGGCGTTGAAACATTTGGACAGACTTAATCAATGCAAAATCAAACCACCACTCGAGATTGGATTCTCTATTCGCTACTCAGCCTGTCGATCCTCCTTATCTTGTTAGCGATGTATCAGATCGACCGGCAATGGCTGAAATTGAGCGAGATGCAAGCCGCATTGTCGGAGCAGGCCAAAGACATGCGCGAATTGCGCGGGGCAATTGCTTCTGGTGCGATTGCCGCAAAGACGTCGACAAATTCTGCTGCCAGCGGCGAAGTGGCTCAGGCATTTAAACGCGCAGATGCGGCTAGCCGTTTGCCGGATTATGCGCAGGGAGATTGGAGCGTCGACGCATTCGGTACCAATCTGAAAACCATTACGCCACTGGTTTCGGCCGATGCCTACGCTTCCAGTGTGCAGAACTACGTGTTGGAAAGTCTGATCACCCGCAATCCGGATACCTTGGAATGGGAAGGCTTGATCGCCAAAAATTGGACGGTCAGTGAAGACGGTTTGGTAATCAGTTTCCGGATGCGTGAGGATGTCAGTTTCTCCGACGGCCAGCCTTTAACAGCCGACGACGTGGTATTTAGTTTCGATTTCATCATGACCGATGCGATCCAGGCGCCGCGCGAACGGGCCTACTTGGAAAAAATCAAGAGCGTCAAAGCCAACGGCAAGTACGAAGTGGTGTTTACTTTCAAAGAGCCGTATTTCGAGGCGCTGTCGCTGGCAGGCGGTATCGGCATCATGCCCAAGCATTTTTACGAGCCCTATTTGAAGGAGCCGCAAAAATTCAACGAATCCAAAGGTTTGTTGCTGGGTAGCGGTCCTTATCGATTAAACGATCCGAAAAACTGGACGCCCGACAAGGGCAATATAGAGCTGGTACGTAACGAACGTTACTGGGGAGACGTGCAGCCGTCCTATCATCGGATTCTCTGGAAGATCATCCAAAACGATAGCGCCCGCTTAACCACCTTTCGCAATGGTGACATCGACTCTTATTCGGCGCGTCCGGTGGAATACCAAGAACTTAAAAAAGATCCGCAAATCCAGGCCCAGAGCCAGAACTTCGAATACATGCCGCCGGTGGTGGGGTATAGCTATATCGGCTGGAACCAGGAGCGTGGCGGTAAACCGACCCGTTTCGCCGACAAACGCGTGCGTCAGGCGATGACCTATCTGACCGATGTCAGTCGGGTGATCAAGGATGTGTTCCTGGATTATGCCGAGCCGGCAGTCAGCCCGTTCAGTAAAGCCAGCAAACAGCACGATACCGCCTTACAGCCTTATCAGGCCGATCTGGATAAAGCCAAAGTGCTGCTGAAAGAAGCCGGTTACCAAGATAAGAACGGGGACGGCGTGTTGGAAGACAAGGCCGGCCAGCCTTTCGAATTCAAACTGACTTATTTTCAAGCCAACGAAGACACCAAACGCATGGTGCTGTTGCTGAAAGACTTATATGCGCGCGCCGGAGTCAGGATGATACCGACTCCACAGGAATGGCCGGTGATGCTGGAAAACCTGGATAAAAAAGATTTCGATGCGATTACCCTGGGTTGGACCAGCGGCATCGAAACCGATTTGTACCAAATATTCCATAGCTCGCAAGCCGTCAGCAAAGGCGATAACTACGTCAGTTACAAAAATCCGGCGCTGGATAAGTTAATTGACGACGCCCGCCGCAGCGTCGATGAAGCCAAGCGTATGCCGCTTTGGCAGCAGGCTGAACACATTCTTTACGAAGACCAGCCCTATACCTTTTTGATGCGGCGTAAGAGTCTGCTATTTGTCGACAAGCGTATCCACAACCTGCAAATGACCAAACTGGGGTTGAACTTTGGCTCCTTGCCGCTGGAAAACTACGTGCCGCTGGCCCAACAAAAATATACGCAATAAGCTAAGGACTAGCCGATGTTGACCTATTTACTGCGGCGCGAGTTGCTGATGATCCCCACCTTGTTGGGGATTACCGTGTTGGTGTTCAGCGTGATGGCCATGTCGCCGGGCGGCATCAGTGCCCAGACGCTGATTGGCGGCATGGACATGAAGCCACAAGAAAAGCAGGCCTTGCTGGATTATTACAACAAACGCTATGGCCTGGATCAGCCCGCGCCGGTCCAGTATCTGCGCTGGCTGAATAATGTCTCGCCGATAGGCTTCGTCACCGACGCTCAAGGCCAGCGCGGCGAGTTTTCCTTTAGCAAAGGCATGGATCTGGGCACCAGCTTTCAATACGGTCGGCCGGTGGCGGACATACTGGCCGAGCGCATCCCGATCACTTTGTTGCTGAATCTGGTCACGCTGCCGTTTACCTACATTATCGCCATCATGGTCGGCATGAAGGCCGCGACCCAGCGCGGCAGTGCTTTCGACGTCGGTGCCGGGGTATCGATGCTGGCTTTGTGGTCGATTCCGACCATGCTGGCTGGGGTTTTGCTGTTGGGCTTTTTCGCTAACATTCAGCATTTTCAATGGTTTCCAACCGCCGGGATTAGCAGCCGGGAAGCGCAAGACATGCCGTTCCTGCCGCATTGGGATGCAGGCGGTTTTGTGCGAGGGTTCCTGCTGGATAGAATCTGGCATCTGATCTTACCGGTAATTTGCCTGTCCTACGGCGGCTTTGCCGCTTTAGCGAAACTTACGCGTACCTCTATTCTGGAAAATCTACATGCCGATTACGCCCGCACCGCCCGCGCCAAAGGCCTGGCTGAAAACGATGTACTCTGGAAGCACGTATTCCGTAATAGTTTATTGCCCTTGATAACCGTCTCTGCCGGTTTGCTGCCCAGTCTGTTGGCCGGCTCCTTGATCGTCGAAAATATATTCAGCATCAACGGTATGGGCCAGTTGGCGGTGGAGGCGGTGAAAGGTCGCGACCGCGAGTTGGTGCTGTCGATTACCTGGATCAGCGGCTTTCTGACCTTGATTGGCTATCTGATCGCCGATTTCTGTTACACCCTGGCCGATCCGCGGGTGAGTTATGACTAAGCCCGTGATCAGCCGCGAATCTTTTTCTGCGCGTATCTGGCGCAAAACCCTGGCCGGCGTCGGCGTAAAATTCGGATTTGCCTGGGTGGCGTTGCTGGTGTTTTGCGCGGTCTTCGCGCCGTTTCTGGCCAATTCCATGCCTTTGCTGATGAGCAGGGATGGCGTGATTTCCGCGCCGGTGCTGGAATATCTATCCGTGGAAGACGCCTGGATCTTGACCAGCTTTTTTATTGCGTTGGCGGTATACCGGTTAAAAGTCGGCGGCGGCAAGCAGATTCTGTTGTTTTTACTGGGCAGTGCGTTAGCAGCGGTGCTAGTCAATAGCTTCGTCAAACCGCCGGTGCTGGTAATCTACGACGATTTTCGCAGCACCGCTTACACGCAAGTGGACTGGAAAATCATGCCGCCGATTCCCTATGCGCCCGTCGATTATCTGCGGGATCTGGGTAGCAAGGGCCTGGAAGCGCCGTTTACTACCGAAGGCCATACCCATTGGATGGGCACCGAAGAAAACGGCGCCGACGTGTTAAGCCGGATGATTCATGCCTGCCGGATTTCCTTGAGCATCGGTTTGATCGCCTCCGGCATCGCGTTGGCTATCGGCATCGTGGTCGGCGGCTTGATGGGTTACTTCTCCGGTATCGTCGATATGCTGGGCATGCGGCTGGTGGAGATTTTCGAAGACATTCCGACGCTGTTTCTATTGCTGACTTTCGTCGCCTTCTTCGGCCGCAGTTTGTACATGATGATGGTAATCATCGGCGTCACCGGTTGGTCTGGGTACGCCCGTTATGTGCGCCAAGAGTTTTTGAAACTGCGCAATCAGGATTATGTGCAGGCGGCTGTCGCCAGTGGCTTGCCGCTCACCTCGATATTGTTCCGCCACATGCTGTCCAATGGCGTCGCGCCTTTATTGGTGGCTGTGAGTTTTGGCGTGGCCGGGGCGATTCTGTCAGAAGCGACTTTAAGCTTTCTGGGCCTGGGCGTGGTCGATGCGCCATCCTGGGGGGCGATGCTGGATCAAGCGGTTAAATCCTCGACCTTTAACTGGTGGATGGCGGTATTCCCCGGCGGCTCGATATTCATGACGGTGTTTGCCTACAACCTGATCGGCGAAGCGTTTCGGGACGCGATTGATCCGCGCTTGTCGGATAAGGCCGGGGTCAAATCATGAGTCTAGCCTTGCTGGAAGTGCGCAATCTGCGCACCTATTTAAGGTCCGGCGGCGGCGAAGTGCGGGCGGTGGACGACATCAGTTTCAGCATCCCCAAGGGCGAAACCTTTTGCCTGGTCGGCGAGTCCGGTAGCGGCAAGTCGGTCAGCGCCTTGTCCGTAATCCGCTTATTGCCAGACGGTGTGGCTTCGCACCCCAGCGGCGAGATTTTGCTGAACGGGCAGGATTTGTTAAAGCTGGACAATCCAGGTATTCGCGCGGTGCGCGGCTTGAAAATCGCGATGATTTTCCAGGAGCCGATGACCTCCTTAAATCCGGTGATGAGCATAGGCGAGCAGATCACCGAAGCGCTGCAATTGCATCATCCAGATATGGACGACGCGGAAGCCACCGAGCGTACCATCAAGGCTTTGGAACAGGTGCAGATCCCCAATGCTTCCAGCCGTTTTGCCGACTACCCGCACCAACTCTCCGGCGGCCAACGCCAACGGGTGATGATCGCGATGGCGCTGGCCTGCGAGCCGCAATTGCTGATCGCCGACGAACCGACCACCGCGCTGGATGTGACCGTGCAAGCCGAAATTTTGCGCCTGATGCGCCAATTGCAGGACGATACCGGCATGAGCATGCTGTTCATCACCCACGATTTCGGCGTCGTTGCGCAGATGGCGCAGTGGGTAGGGGTGATGCAGCAAGGCAAGCTGGTGGAAGTTGGCGAGTGCAAATCAGTACTGCGTAATCCTCAACATCACTATACCCAACAATTGCTGGCCGCCGTGCCGGAAAACCTGGCCAAGCCGGTTGTCGAGCCTGCGCACGCCGAAGATCCCGACCCAGCCGATGACGAAAGCCTGAGTGACAGCGATAAAAAACTGCTGTCGGTGCTGACTCGCGCCGGTTTACGGGGACAATCCAAGCAGCATGTTTTGATGGCCAATACGCCCGGCGCGCTGCCAAATGCAGATGAGCAGCCCTTGCTGCAAATCCGTGATTTGAAAGTCTGGTTCCCCATCAAAAAAGGTTTGTTCCGGCAAACCGTCGATTACGTCAAAGCCGTGGATGAAGTATCGCTGGATATTCCTCTCGGTGAAATCGTTGCTTTGGTCGGCGAATCCGGCTGCGGCAAGACCACTTTGGGCCGGGCGGTATTGCAACTGGAGCCGCCAACCGCCGGCAGCATCCGTATCGACGGTCAGGAGTTGACCGGTCTGTCCGCCCGCGAACTGCGGCCGCTACGCCGCAAGATGCAGATTGCCTTTCAGGACCCGCAGTCCTCGCTTAACCCGCGCTTACTGGTCGAAACCACTTTGACCGAGCCGATGAAAGTACACGGTATCGGCGCCAATCAAGAAGAGCGTATCGAACTGGCTGGGCAACTGTTGGAAGACATGCAACTCAGCCGCGAATCGCTCTGGCGCTATCCGCACGAATTTTCCGGTGGCCAACGCCAGCGCATCGGTCTGGCGCGGGCTTTGGCCTTGAATCCGGAGTTTGTGGTTTGCGATGAAATTACCAGCGCGCTGGACGTGTCGGTGCAGGCGGAAATTCTGCAATTGCTGCTCGATATTCGCCGTCGGCGGAATCTGACCTTGTTGTTCATTACGCATAATATTGGGGTGGTGGAGTATCTCAGTGATCGGACGGTGGTGATGTATAAGGGGAAGATTGTAGAAGAAGGCTTAACTGCGAAGGTTTGTGGGGCGCCGCAGCATCCGTATACTCAGAAGTTGTTATCGGCGGTGCCGCGATTGGTGGTATAGGGCTTGTTGGGATGATATGCAGAAACTTTTTAATTACTTGTTAGGCATAAACGTTCAAAAATGGAGAAGGGTGTGTTAAAAAAGTTAATCATTGTTGCATTAGCATCATCTTTGTTTACCGGATGCGCCTCTGTGCCAATGGAATCTGAGGCAGTTTCAGCAAAAGCCAAATTATTCAGTCCACCTTCTGATGGCAATGCAGGGTTATATATCTACAGGTCATCTGGGCTAGGAACTGCATTAAAAAAAGATATATGGGTGGATGGAAAATGTTTAGGTGAAACTGCTCCAAATATGTTTTTTTATGAAGAAGTAAAGGGAAATACTGAACATAAAATTTCAACTGAGTCTGAGTTTTCGCCCAATGATTTACTCCTTAATACTGAAAGTGGCAATAACTACTTTATTAAGCAATACATGAAACCTGGAGTATTTGTTGGAGGGGCCGGTTTAGAGAAAGTGGACGAAAAAGAAGGGAAAGCGGATGTTTCCGAACTGGAAATGGCAAAAAAAGGTGTCTGTAGCAAATAAGGCCTTAAAGCCGAGTAGGGTGGGCACGGCTTTTGTGCCCACGGGGTTAATAGGCTTTCGTGTCTTGTGTCGCTAACGCGACTAATGGTTTTGAATGACTGTTCGCGGACCGACAACAGGGCCGTAGGATGTGCTGAACAAAGTGAAGCGCATCGGTCGCGTGATCGTTTGCATCGTGTTGAATTGCCGTGACCTATTTTAATGTCGGGTCTCGGCCCGACAGCCGAGATACTTTCTTTTGCTCCGCCAAAAAAAGTATCCAAAGACAAATCCGCCGGGAGCGGATTTGGACGCCATAGGCGCACGAAGTGCGAGCGCCTGGATGGCGCGAGTCAGCAGGCCACCCGGATGCCGCTTATTCCCTGCGCGCCGAAGCTTTTGAACGGGGTTGCCGAAAGGGGCTTCCTGCCCCTTCGGCAACGCGATGCATCCATGCATCGCCCCTACGGGCTGATCCGTTCAAAAGCTCCGGTGCTCGGCGTGGCATAGGGGAAGGAGCCCATCCCGACCGCACGGTAGAGATTGGGTTGGTGGTATAGGGGGGCTGGAATGATATACAGAAACTTTTTAATCACTTGTTAGATCTCCATGCGTCCTGTAGCCGAACTGTTGTCCGAACCTGATCGTGAGTGGCGAAGAGTCGACGGCGCGTCTCCGCCGGAGATCGCCGAACTCCAGAGCATCCTTCCGTTCGATCCGCCCGTTGAGTACCTAGAGCTTCTACGCTACTCAAACGGCGGTGAAGGCGAGCTATCCCTTGAACCACTCTGGTTTCAGTTATTTGACATAGCCTTTGCTATCCAACTCTGGCGAGATGAGAACTACCGTAGAGAATACCCAGACCTTTTCTTCTTTGGTAGCAACGGTGGCTTGGAATCTATCACCTTCGACATGAGCAACTTCAAGCCGTGGCCTATTGTTATGGTTGATTGCATAGCTGGGCTGGACAGCGCCGGCCGCATATCGTCCAGCATTGAGGAATTCATACAAAGGATAGGGTTCCGTACAGACCAAGAGGGCTAACATGGAACTCAACCGTAGCGCGGTTATAAATGCGGTTTTGTTTTTTCAGCTTTCCAGGCCGCGCCCGGTTAGCTCTACGTTAGGGGGTCAGCATGGACACAGTTTCAATTAAGTCATGTGACGATTCCACGACTCTCAGCTTTCGGTTGTCGAGGCGCACAAGCGATGCAATCGAATTTGTTGCATCGCTTACTGGAGCGCCATTTGTTGGAGAGGTTCAGTCAACTACATATTTTTCGGGTCCACCTACCATCTTATTCCGAGAAATGGCTGAATCATGGAAAGGATGGAAAGGGGAGAAAGTATGGTCAGCGCTTGACGGTGAACTTAGTCTTTCGGCTACAAGCACATCACTAGGCCACATTAGTTTGAAAATTGAAATGGTTGGTCAGTCCGGTGATTTTAGGCTTTATGCCATTCTTGGTTTGGAAGCTGGTCAGCTAGAGGAGATATATAAGAATGTCAGTGTTGTATTCCCGCTCAATAACCGCTAACGAGCCCGCGTAGATACGATTAGGCCCATAGGATGTGCTGAACAAAGTGAAGCACATCGGTCGCGTGATCGTTCGCATCGCGTAGAATTGCCACGGCTTATTTTAATGTCGGGTCTCGGCCCGACAGCCGAGATACTTTCTTTTGCTCCGCCAAAAAAAAGTATCCAAAGACAAATCCGCCGGGAGCGGATTTGGACGCCATAGGCGCACGAAGTGCGAGCGCCTGGATGGCGCGAGTCAGCAGGCCACCCGGATGCCGCTTTGATCCTGCGCTCGTCGCGGCATAGGGGGATAAAACCATCCCGATTGCTCGGTAGTACGGAATAAGCGTAAGTGTTTCCGGCATTGATCTGGTTCCGAATAAAAAAGTCGGACAAATTTTGTTAAACGGGGAGATTCGCTGGCGCAACCGCCGAGCTATTTTCTCGATCATTCTCCAAAATAACTCGGGCATTCTCGCGGCGAGCTCGAGCGTTGGAGTAATTTTGTGCAATCGCCGAGCTCTGAACCAGAACGGCCGACAAATTTTGTAGAACGATGGAGTTCATTGGCAGAACGACCAAGCTTTTTTCTCGGCCATTCTCCAAAATAACTCGAACATTCTCACTGCGAGCTCGAACGTTGGAGTAATTTTGTGCAATCGCCGAGCTCTGAACCAGAACGGTCGACAAATTTTGTAGAACGATACGGTTCGCTGACGCAAGCAGCCACGGTTTTCGCCTTTTCGGCCATGCAGGCTGTTCAAATTCTCTGTTGATCTGGACCATCCTGGTGCAAATCAGCCGAAATTCGGTTGCATCTGGTGCAATTTTTCCGGCCTATCATCAGCCATAAACAACACAAACTCAGGAAATTAAAGGCATCGGCCAATTGGCATCAACCTTGCTTTATTCAAGTTGTGTTGTTACTCCTATCTGTTCTCATGTGTGGACGTGGCGCCCGAATTGATAAAACTCAATCAGGGCGCTTTTTTTTGTCCGCCGGAATGTCGAGTGCAGCGGCAGATGCGGTTTAAGCTTTTTTCACGAATTCCGATTTCAGCTTCATCGCGCCGATGCCGTCGATTTTGCAGTCGATGTCATGATCGCCGTCGACCAACCGAATGTTTTTAACGCGTGTGCCGACTTTGACGACCAGCGACGAGCCTTTCACTTTCAGGTCTTTAATCACGGTGATGCTGTCGCCGTCTTGCAGCACGTTACCGTGGGCGTCTTTAACGACTTTGGCATCGTCGCCGGTTTCGGCGCTGGCGTCTTGCGACCATTCGTGGGCACATTCCGAACAAATGTTCATATTGCCGTCGTTATAAGTATATTCCGAGCCACATTTCGGGCAGTTGGGTAAATCGCTCATGGTTATATCCGTTTGCTTGATAAGCTGTGAGACAGCTGGGTTAATATGAAAAATTTAGCAACAGCGCTCAGGTGGTGTTGTCGAGTCGAACTTGGCAGTTAGAGGGCTGAATAAGCAGCTCTCCCGTCGCAGTTGCTAGATTTTTTGGGGTTTAATACCCTGTCCGGATGAGGACAGGGTGGGTAACAGGAAATCAGGAATAGACGACCCGAGGCTTGTCTTCGCCAGCGACGATTTCGCCGATGCTGAACGCGGATTCGCTTTGTTGTTTCAGGATTTCCAGGGTGGCGGCTTCGTCTTGCGCCGCGACGCAGACGATCATGCCGATGCCACAGTTGAAGGTCACCAGCATGTCGGCTAATTCGACGTTGCCTTGTTGTTGCAGCCAAACGAAGATTTCCGGTAATTGCCAGGCGGATAACTCGATATTGGCGTTCAGGCCAGCCGGTAAAACCCGCGGCAGGTTTTCGGTGATACCGCCGCCGGTAATGTGGGCCATGGCGTGCACCGGCACGGTTTTCAGCAATTCCAGCAAGGGTTTTACGTAGATGCGGGTCGGTGTCAGCAGGGTTTCGCCCAGCGGTTTGCCATTGACTGCGTCGCTCCAGGCCAGGCCGCTGCGAGCGACGATTTTGCGTATCAACGAGTAGCCATTGGAGTGTGGGCCGGACGAGGCGAGCGCGATTAATTTATCGCCGGCTTGCACCAGGCTGCCGTCGATGATGCGTTCTTTTTCGACGATACCGACGCAGAAGCCGGCCAAGTCGTAATCGCCGTCCGCATACATGCCGGGCATTTCGGCGGTTTCGCCGCCGACCAGTGCCGCGCCGGCTTGTTCGCAGCCTGTGCCGATGCCTTCTATGACGCTGGCGGCGGTGTCGACTTCCAGTTTGCCGGTGGCAAAATAATCCAGGAAAAACAAAGGCTCGGCGCCTTGCACGACGATGTCGTTAACGCACATCGCCACCAGATCGATACCGACGCTGTTGTGGATGTTTAAATCCAGCGCCAGTTTTAATTTAGTGCCGACGCCGTCGGTGCCGGAGACCAAGACGGGTTGTTTATAGCGGTCCAGCGGTAATTCGAACAGCGAACCGAAGCCGCCTAGGCCGGCCATCACGCCCGCATTACGGGTTTTGGCCGCGATGGGTTTGATGCGTTCGACTAAAGCGTTGCCGGCTTCAATATCGACGCCCGCGCTCTTATAATTCAGGCGGTCTTGTTGTTGTTCGCTCAATGTTAGCCTCTTGTTAAAGTTAAGGTTGAAACGACCGATATTGTACTATAGTTCCCATTAATGCACTGTCAGGGTAGATTTGTGATCGATGTTTTTATGAAGGGTAAATCGGGATTTTTAAAGCTGTTATGGCTGGGCTTGCTATGCCATTCGCCGATTTCGAGCGCGGTTGAAGTAAAAGGTTTGTACGAGATAGAGCTGATTGCCAACAGTCAATCGGCCGAAGACAGAACCCAAGCCATCAAACAGGCCATGTACGCGGTGTTGAGCCGGGTGCTGGTGTCAGAGGACATATCCAGGATTCCGGTGGTGCAGCAGGCTTTAGCCAGCGCGCAGAACTATGTCAAACAATCCCAATATTCGCTGATTTCCACTGACGAGCAGCCGGACACCGAGGCGCGCTTACTCAGGGTGCAATTCGACGAAGACCAGGTGATGGAAGTGATGCGTAAAAGCCAGGTGGGCATCTGGAGCGAGATCAGGCCGCAGACCTTGGTTTGGCTGGTCGTCGACGATGAAGAAGGGCGGCGGTTTTACAATGCCGACATCATGCCTGAGTTGGAGAGCGCTTTGGCTTTTGCCTCGAAGCTGAAAGGAGTGCCGATGATTTTTCCGATGCTGGATCTGGAAGAACAGCAAAAAATTTCGGTCAGCGAAGTGTTGGGCGCCGATTCGCGGAACTTATTGGCAGTGTCTGCTCGCTACGAAGTCACATCCATCATGGCCGGTCGCATCGTCAGCAAATCCGGTTGCTGGCAGGGCGAATGGGCGTTTTATTTTGACGGCAAGATCAAGCAGTGGAATAGCCCTTGTTTGCCTTTGAAGGCGGCTGTCATAGCCGGCGCACAAGGCGCCTACGATGTGTTATCCAATTATTACGGCGTTAAACCGGAACCGTCAGCCGCCCACTAGGCTATAAATGCTGTAAGCTCCGCCATAGGTGGTCAGAAAATAAATTAAGGAAATCACGAAACTAGCCGGGGTGTTGATCCGCAATACATCTTTGAATATCCGCGCAATGATGATCATGTCCCAAAGCAGAAACAGCGCTAGCGTCGAGTAGCTGAGAGTATCCTCAGCCACCGTGACCCAGAACACAATCGGTACCAGAAATATCGCCACGACGTTCTCGCAAAACAAGATGGCCGAGGCGACTTGCACATAGGCATGGGAGGTTCGATTCAGCCACAAAACCACGGCGATAAACGCCAGCGTCAAGCCGGTTTCCAGCAACACCTCGAAAATCGAATCGATGTCGTCGGACATGTTGAACTGGATAAAAAACACCGCGATGAAATAAAAAATCGCATTGTGTTTAAAGAATCGCGTCGATCTGGGCAGGTCCAAGACCGAGACATTGAGCCAGCATAGCGGGAAATAATGTCTGATGATGTCCATGGCAATACCTTGAGATCGTGGTTAGTTGTCCTCTTGATCGTTGTACGGATAGGCGTCGTACTGACTGCGATATTCCTGTGTTTGGCCATGGCTAAACTGATCGTTTAAGGCTTGCACTAAATCTTTGCTTTGCTCGATTAGAGTGGCCAGTTTTTTGCGAGTTTTCTTGTTTTTACCGACCGGGTCGGTGATAGGCATTAAAATTCGCCAGAAGCTTAGGCTTTTTTCAAACAGGCCGGCCAGATCCTCGGTGAGGTTCAACTGTTTTTGGCGTTTGTGTAAATGCTTGATCAGGAATTTGGCATGTACGCGGCTGACGACCAGATGCAGCGGCGTCAGGATAGCGATTAGCGCCAGCAGGATGGCGGGACCGATAAATGGATCAATCAGCAGTTCGAGGATGCCGACCGCGATTTCGGCAAACAGCATCAACATCACGATAAAGCTCAGCACGATCAGCGTTGAGGCATTGCAGCGATCCTTCCAAGTGGTTAACGCCTCTTCCACTTCCGGCATGATCACATCGTCGATCGCGCGGATGCTGTTTTCGAGTGTGCCGAGTATCCGGTAAGAGCGATCATTATTGATGTTATTGAAGCGTTGGTCGAATAGCGCGGTATCGCCGGATTGCGACAACACGATGAATTGGCCGGTATGGACGCCGAGTTCGGCCAGGCGTCTTTGCCAGGACGCGGCGATTTCCTGGCTTTTTAACGCATCCAGATTAATCTCGGAATGGTCGATCACGAAAATGAATTTATTGGAATCCTGATGCGCAACGATGCTGTTCAGGGTGTCTTTGATCAAATCGGCATCGGCTTCGAATAAGTCGTTAAATACCAGTACCAGATCAGAGATGCCGATCACGTATTTGCGCAACAGGCCGCTTACCGGATTTTCGGCGGCCGGATTCAATACCGGCGTATCGATGATCAGCTTGTTTTTCAGTTTGCCGCTGTTGGCTGTGACCAACTCTAAGTAGCTATTCAATTTGCTACCTTCGCCGGCGGCGACCAGATCAATCTCGCGGCCGATCTGATAAAAAGGTAAACGATGGTCGGCGTCCAGCGCGGTGCCAGGTAGCGTGGCAGTGTTGGTTTGCGGAGTGTATTGCAGGACGGTGAACTTATGGCGCGCGGTATGCAGCGGCGTACCCAGATAATGAGTGATGAAGTCCGATTTTGCCGGCGAGTAGCCGCCCAAGGTACTGATGATCGGCCACCAGCTGTTTTTGCGGGCAGTGGTTTCGTCGTTGTCGATCAAGCCCAGTTCGAATTCGATTTCATCCAAGTCCTGGAAGATCTTGGCGGCTTTTTGCAAGACCGGGTCCGTTGCCGCAAATTGTCTTTCAAGATTAGTTAGATGCTTACTTACCGTTTTATCCGCCATAAGATGTAAACCTTAGCTTCTTGTTATTAGGGTGATCAGACGGGCGGGAGTATACACCCATGGCTTTTAAACGAATAAAAAATCCTGCCGACGAATCATCGGCAAAATCGATTGGAGAGGATGCGGAGGAAGGCCGCTGTTTGGCGTATCGAGAGCGCCTGACAACGGCGGTTAAGCTTAGTCCCGAATATCCAGTTCCTTGATTTTACGGGTCAGGGTATTGCGGCCATAGCCCAATAACAGCGCGGCTTCGTGCTTTCTGCCGTGGGTATGATTCAAGGCCGCTTCGATCAGTAGCGTCTCCACGGAAGGGATGGCATGTTTGGCGATGTCGACTTTGCCTATCGATAATTGTTGTTTAACCCAGCTTTTAAACAGGCTTTCCCAATCGCCGGATCCGGTTTCGCCGGACGCACTATCGGCGCTGCCGTGGCTAAGTTCAGGCGGCAAATCCTCGATATGAATTTCCCGTCCGGACGCCATCACCGTCAACCAGCGGCAGATATTTTCCAGCTGCCGGACATTGCCCGGCCACTTCAAACCGCTTAAAAACGCTTCGGTTTCCGGTTTCAGGATTTTGATTTCAGTATTCAGTTCCTTGGCGCTTTGATACAAATAATGCCGCATCAAAAGGCCTATATCCTGACGGCGTTCGCGCAGCGGCGGGATGTGAATCCGAATCACATTGAGGCGGTGAAACAAGTCTTCGCGAAACCGGCCTTGCGCTACCAGCGCTTCCAGGTCTTGATGGGTGGCGGCGATGATGCGGACATTGACTTTCACCGAGGTATGGGCGCCGACCGGATAAAACTCGTTGTCGGCCAATACCCGCAACAAGCGGGTTTGCAATTCGGCCGGCATGTCGCCGATCTCGTCCAGAAACAGCGTGCCGTTATTAGCTTGTTCGAAGCGACCGATACGGCGGGCTTGGGCACCGGTAAACGCGCCTTTTTCATGGCCGAACAATTCCGATTCCATCAAATCCTTGGGAATCGCCGCCATATTCAAGGCTATGAACGGTTGTTCGGCGCGCGGACTGTGACGGTGTAGCGCCTTGGCAACCAGCTCCTTGCCGGTGCCGGATTCGCCGTTGATCAGCACGGTGATGTGCGAACGCGCCAGCCGGCCGATCGCCCGAAATACTTCCTGCATGGCCGGCGCTTCGCCGATGATTTCCGGAGTTTCTTCGATAGTGGGCGGTGCCTGAACCGTATCGCTTTGGCGTTGTTTGCTGTGGGCGCAGGCGCGTTGCACGGTCTCGACGACTTCGGTGACATCGAAGGGTTTGGGCAGATATTCGAAGGCGCCGCCGTGAAAGGCCGATACGGCGCTTTCCAGGTCGGAATGCGCGGTCATTACGATCACCGGCAAATCCGGATAACTATTTTGAATATTGCGCAATAGTTCGAAGCCGTCCATGCCGGGCATGCGAATATCGGTAATCAGTACATCCGGCAAGCCGCCGGGTAGCGCTTTCAGTAATTCGCTGGCGTTGGCAAAGCTTTGGGTATTCACGCCGGCTTTTTGTAAGGCTTTTTCAAGTACCCAGCGGATGGATTTGTCGTCATCGACTATCCAGACCTTGTCAGGTATTTGCATGATACTTCTCCAAAGGTAAATAGATAGAAAACACGGTGTTGCCGGGCTCGCTCTCGCATTCGATCAAGCCGTTATGCTGATTGATCAAGGATTGAGCAATAGACAGGCCAAGTCCGGTGCCTTCGGCGCGGCCGGTGATCATCGGATAAAAAATTTGTCCCATCAGTTCTGGTTTGATGCCTGGACCATTGTCGATAATGTCGATTTTGACCGTCAGTTTGTAGCGCTTGCGGCCAATGGTCATATGTCGTTGCACCCGCGTCTTCATGGTAATTACACCGTGGTTTTGTACGGCTTGTACTGCATTGCGGACGATATTCAGGATGGCCTGAATCAGCTGGTTTTTATCGGCAAACATTTCCGGGATGCTGGGGTCGTAATTGGTGTTTAGCGTCACCCCATGGCTGGTTTCCGCCGCGACCAAATGCCTGACCCGCTCCAGTACTTCGTGAATGTTTAATTGGCTTTTATGAGCTGGTTTGTTGGGGCCGAGCATCTTATCCATCAAATCCTGTAAACGGTCGGATTCGGCGATGATGATTTGGGTGTATTCCTTCAGCTCCGGATCTTGTAGTTCCAGATCCAATAACTGCGCCGCGCCGCGCAAGCCGCCCAGCGGATTTTTGATTTCATGCGCCAGGCCGCGCACCAGCATGCGGCTGGTATTTTGCTGTGCCAGCAACTGTTCTTCCTTGGTAATGCGCAGATGTCGGTCTACCTGTTGCAGTTCAATCAGGATTTCGCTGAGCTGGCCATCTTCCAGCAATGGCGTGGCGCTGAGATTGACGGTAATCGACTGGTTGAGCCGTTCTAGGATTAATTCTCTATCGACCAGCGGCTCGTGCATATACAAACGCGGCAACAAATCGTTGAACAGGCTGTTGTGCGCAGTTTTGAATAATTTATGCGCCGTATTGCCGAGCAAATGCTTGGCGCTGTCGGCGAGCAGCATCTCGCCTGCGGGATTGATATAGGTCAGTCGCAAGTCTCTGTCGAACAGGAGGATTGCTTCGTTTAGGTGGTCGAGTATCTTTTTGTGCACTGGAAAGATGATGTCCTAAGGGTCGAATTAGCTTAAGCAATATATACGCCAAAGCTCAAACTCACGCGTTAGCCCGATTGGGCTCATATAAAATGGGGCTGTCGATCTATTTTAGTGCGTGAGCTTATGTTAATGATCCAAAGTAGTGCGTTTAAAAGGAAAGACCGATAAGTTGGTCGTCAATTGTTCGTGCACAGCTTTTCCGCGCGCTCGCTTTCCGCCAGGATGCTGCCATCATTGTGAACCCGCCAACGATAGTGCAGTTCGGTGGCTTTGCTAACCAAAATAGCGCGTTCGACATCGATATAACCCTCTTCTTGAAACGAGCGCCAGCCGACATCGCGTTGCGAATTGCTTTTGATGGAGCGCTCCAAGGTCTGGTCGATAGTCATATTATCCCTGCAGATCATGGTCTTGACCTGTGCGGTCGCGGCATCACAGTCAAGTGCCGACGCGCTCTGCGAAATACCAAGGCCCAAGCTCGTGGCCAGAAATAGATACGCTAATTTAGCGGTATGGTGTTTGGTAAGGGTTTTCATATCAGGTCACCGTTGATGGGTTCGAATTTGCTAGCGAATCTTTAAAAGTTATAGCCTTGCTCGTTGTGCAGGACGATGTCCAAGCCCTCGGTTTCGTCGCCACTAGTCACACGTAGGCCCAGGGTGGTATCTAGCAGTTTCAGAATCAGATAACTAATACCGCCGCTCCAGCCCAGAACCGAAAATACCGCCAGAGTTTGCACGGTTAATTGACCGGAAATCCCGCCATCGGCGACCGTACCGATACCGCCCAGGGTTGGAGCGGCCAGGACGGCGGTCAATAAAGAACCGGCGATGCCGCCAACCCCGTGAATCGCAAATACGTCCAGGGTGTCGTCGATTGCAAAGCGGCGCTTGAACCAGTGCACACTAAAAAAACATAGACTGCCGGCGATTACGCCGATCGATAAGCCGCCGAGAGGCGAAATGAAGCCGGCCGATGGCGCGACCATGCCCAAACCGGCCACCATGCCGGTAATCACGCCCAGGCCGCTGGGTTTACCGAAGCGCAGCCATTCGATCGTCATCCAAGCCAACGAGCCGGCAGCCGCGCTCATGTGTGTGGACAGCATTGCTATACCGGCGGCGCCGTTAGCCATCAGCGCACTGCCGGCGCTGAAGCCGTGCCAGCCCACCCAGAGGATGCCGGCGCCGGTGGCGGTCATGGTTAAATTGTGAGGGGGCATGGGGATACGCGGAAAGCCGCGCCGGCTGCCGACCATCAGCGCACCGACTAGCGCTGCTGTGCCGCCGGAAACGTGTACGACGATGCCGCCGGCAAAATCCATCGCGCCCAGTTGCGACAACCAACCGCCGCCCCACAGCCAATGGCATACCGGCACGTAGATCAATAATTCCCACAACGCGACAAACCAAAGCAGGGCGGAAAACTTCATGCGCTCGGCGACGCTGCCGACGATCAAGGCCGGTGCGAAAATCGCGAAGGTCAGGTGATACATGCAAAACACCGTTTCAGGCAGATTGTCCTTGACGCTTTCGGCATTCAAAGACGCCAAGGACAGACTGGAAAAGCCGCCCAGCAGACTCTGCCAGGGGCCTCCGTCGCTGAGCGCCAGACTGTAACCGCCGAGCAGCCAGAGAATCGACACCAATGAAGTGATCGTAAAACATTGCATCAATATCGAAAGCACATTTTTGGTGCGGACCAGGCCGCCATAAAACAGCGCCAATCCCGGTATCGTCATAAACAATACCAGGCCGGACGCAGTCAGAATCCAGGCGGTATCGGCGGCATTGATTTGATCGGCATTGGCTAAAACGGGAAAGCTAACGAGGCTGCCGATGCTTAATAACTGTCGGCTTGGGCAATATTTTGGCATTTGGTTTCCTTATAATTATTATTTTCGACCCAAAATTGTGCGTATTGCATAATATTGCACCATAATGTATCAATTGGCAAATCATGTCGATTCGCCATATCAGGCTGAATGAGTTTCTAGTTTGTAGGAATATTGATGACAGGGGGCGAGTCGATCGACGGTTTGACGTTCGGTTTTTGTTGGCAAGAGTCTGTCCAGACCGGCGCTAACTTTATGGAGCAGACATTAAAAAATCAGGTTGGCAAGACTGGTGCAAACAATGGCGGAACGTATCGTGCGTTTCATCATCGTTGACGCGCAGTGCGTGAAGAGCAACGATGGTGCCGAACAAAAAGGCTACGACCGGAACAAACCTGTCGAAGTATGGCTCGCTCGGTGGATATAAATCTCCCCCTCATTCCGCATGTTTGAAAGAATTAGGCGGGATGCTTGTGGTAGACCTATAATTTAATAACCGCATGGAATCCAATTAAAAGGGAACTCTATGTTTTGTTTTTTTGGTATACAAAAGGTCAGATATGTCTGTAGCAGTTAAAACTATTAATCTTGGTGAACCTTCAACTGCTGGCGTATTTCACGAGACTAGCGAAACGGTTCTGCTTGAACAGCCGAGTCGAGTATTTCTTGATCTGCGCCCGACTGACATTATTTCTTATCTTCGTGAAGGCAATGATCTAATTGTTGTTATGGGCGAAGAAAAGCTTCGCATTGTTAACTTTTATCATGTTGATGGCGACAGCCTGCTTTATCTAAAAGACGATGACTGCGGTCTTTTACTGGCAGATCTTTCGCCAGCCGAAAGTGATGGGACAGTGCGTGCCCAGTATTTACCGCAGGCGGAACCGGCGCCATTTGAGTCACTGACGTGCGAAGCAGCGGTTGGCGGCTACGGATGGGCTGCGGCGGCACTAGCGGTTATAGGTGGCGGGGTAGGGCTTGGGCTTGCTTTGGGAGGTGATGATGGTGACGACGATCGCGACACAACCTCGTCTTCCGCACCTGACACCACGCCTCCGGATACCCCGACCATCGGCAGCGTAGATGACGACGCAGGCAACCTGATAGGACCAGTCGCTAACGGCGGCACTACCGATGATGCAACCCCCATTGTGCGCGGCAGCGGTGCCACGCCGGGGGATATCATCACGCTGTACGACAGAGAAACTCCAATTGGCACCGCCATTGTCGATCCCAACGGCGATTGGAGCATCACCCCAACGACGCCACTCACCGATGGCGACCACGAATTCACCGTGACAGCCACCGATCCGGCCGGCAACATATCTGAACCCAGCGCACCTTACACTGTCATCATCGACACCACCCCGCCGAATGCGCCGGTTATCGACCCCACGAATGGC
The DNA here is from genome assembly GCF_030490285.1 of Methylomonas montana. Classification (NCBI taxonomy): domain Bacteria; kingdom Pseudomonadati; phylum Pseudomonadota; class Gammaproteobacteria; order Methylococcales; family Methylococcaceae; genus Methylomonas; species Methylomonas montana. The sequence goes on from NZ_CP129884.1 coordinate 1,172,227, forward strand.
AATATACTGACCGGAACGGCCGAAGCGGGCAGCACCGTTAATATCGACGTCAACGGAGACGGCACAGCCGACTACACCGTTCAAGCAGATGTAAACGGCAACTGGAGTGTGGACGCCGTCCCCGATCTGGCTGATGGCACAGTCATTACGGCTACGACCACCGATGCGGCCGGCAACACCGGTCCGCAAGGCAGCCAAACCGTGGATATTTCGCTGGTCGACGTGATAGCGCCCGTCCAACCCGTGATTGTCAGTGTCACGGATGACGTTGATCCGCAGCAAGGTACTCTGGCTTCGGGGGCAAGTACCAATGACACCTTGCCGAGGCTCAATGGCACCGCAGAGGCCGGCAGTACGGTGACTATCTTCCAGGATGGCGTGAATATTGGCACGACGACGGCCGATGGTACTGGCAACTGGAACTTCACGCCCGGCACCGCGCTGCTTGATGGCGCCACTTATGCGTTCACCGTGACCGCCACCGATGCTGACAATAACGTAAGCATCCCGAGTGCAGCTTTTACACTGACTATTGACACCACCGCCCCGGCGACGGGGGACGGCAGTAACAGCATTGTTTTTGACGACAACCTGGTAAATGCGGCAGAAGCCAGTAATGTCACGCTTAGCGGCACGATCGAAGCGGCCGCTACGGTGACCAGCATAATCATCAGCGACACGGATGGAGGCACGGCCGACATCGTCGTCGATGCGAGCGACATCAGTGTTGTCGGGGGGGTGGTGACCGTAAGCGGCCAGGATCTTTCCGTTCTGAGTGATGGTACATTGACCGTGACGATGATAGTGACGGATGCGGCTGGCAACAGCGGCAACGTCACCGACACTACGGTGCTGGACAAGACTCCGCCGAATGCGCCGGTTATCGACCCCACGAATGGCAATATACTGACCGGAACGGCCGAAGCGGGCAGCACTGTTAATATCGACGTCAACGGAGACGGCGCAGCCGACTACACCGTTCAAGCCGATATAAGCGGCAACTGGAGTGTGGACGCCGTCCCCGATCTGGCTGATGGCACAGTCATTACGGCTACGGCCACGGATGCGGCCGGCAACACCGGTCCGCAAGGCAGCCAAACCGTGGATACTTCGCTGGTCGACGTGATAGCGCCCGTCCAACCCGTGATTGTCAGTGTCACGGATGACGTTGATCCGCAGCAAGGTACTCTGGCTTCGGGGGCAAGTACCAATGACACCTTGCCGAGGCTCAATGGCACCGCAGAGGCCGGCAGTACGGTGACTATCTTCCAGGATGGCGTGAATATTGGCACGACGACGGCCGATGGTACTGGCAACTGGAACTTCACGCCCGGCACCGCGCTGCTTGATGGCGCCACTTATGCGTTCACCGTGACCGCCACCGATGCGGCGGGCAATGAATCCAGCCCCAGCCTAGCGTTCGAACTGACCGTCGATCTCACCGCGCCAACAGTTCTCAGCTTGGCGGCCAATGTGTCGGAAGAGGGGTTGACTAATGGCAACCCGGATACCTTGGGCACACCGACAGATACTACCAATCTGGCAACGGTTTCAGGCAATATGACATTCAACGGCACAGGTAGCAACGTGGCAGCCGTGTCCGTAAGCGGTCCGGCCGGCGTAACTTCCGGTGGCGTTGCGGTGACCTGGAGCGGCGGCTTTGCGAGCGGCACTTATACCCTGACCGGTAGTGCCGGTGCTATCGAGGTGGCCACGCTGACATTGACTACGGCGGGCGCCTACACCTTTACACTTTTGGCGGCGCTTGATCACCCGCTCGAGGGGATAGAGGACGTCCTGGGACTGGGCTTCGGCGTGACGGCTATAGACGCGGCTGGAAACGTGAACAGTCCAGCCACGACACTGACGATTAATGTAGAAGATGATATGCCGGTGGCGGCGGACGCAGCATTGTTTGACATCGCCGCGACGCCGACCACTGAAACCGGCTCGCTGATCGACAGTTTTGGCGCCGACGGCGGTCATGTACAGCAGATCACCATCGATGGCAACACCTTCCGTTACGATGTTGCCACGGACAGCATCATTGAAAGCGGTGATTCAGAACTGGTGGCAAACCAAAGTTTCAATACCGCTACCGATGAACTGACAATCAACACCGTGAAGGGCGAAACCCTGGTGGTGGACATGTTGACCGGCACGTATAGCTATACCGCCACCGGCATACCGCTGATCGCTCCCGAGGTTCCGGTTGCGCCAGCGGTGAGCGTTAACGACACAGGAGGTTTACTGGGCATTGTCGAGGCAGATGCGTTGGGACTGATCGACTTGGGTGCCAACCAGGTACTGAAGGCGTCCGATGCCAATAACGATATCAAGCAGGTAGTTGTGAATGCCTCCAGCCTGATCAGCCTTGGCGTCGGCTTTTACAATCTGGCCTGGTCTGTAGAAATGGCGGCCGAGTTTGGCCTTAATGTAGTAGCAAATGACGATATCAGTGGTGCAATTCTTTTCACGCAGAGTTTTTCACGTTTGACCATTACTTCGACTGATGGTGGGGCCATTGATAACCTCCGCCTGAATGAGTTTTTGGCGACTGTTTATGTTGAACAGACCGGCATAACGCTCGGCGTCACGCCAACGATGTCGATTTCGGCAACGGACTCGCAACCAGTGACGACGACAGATTCCTCGATTAATCTGCTTGGCTTGAGTTTGTTGGATCCAAGCAGCGTTCCAGATGAGATTCAGGAAGGCGATGCCGGCGACAACACGCTGACCGGTGGGCCAGGGCTGAATGATCGACTCTACGGTTACGCTGGCAGCGATACCCTGAATGGCAGTGACGGCAACGACCTGCTGCGCGGCGGCGGCGGCAACGACAGCCTGAATGGCGGCGATGGCAACGACATCCTGATCGGCGGTGCCGCTACTGATGCCTTGACCGGCGGCAGCGGCAATGATGTGTTCTTATGGGAAAAAGGGGACGAAGGCTCGCCTGGTACGCCAGCAACGGACACCATCGCAGATTTCAACACGCAGCCATTCGTTAGCGGCGGAGACATCATCGACTTGGGCAGTTTGCTGCAGGGCGAGGGCAGGATCGGCAACAATCCGGGCAATCTGACCAATTACCTGCATTTTGAAGTGGTGGGTGCCGATACCGTGCTGTCTATCAGCACCACTGGCCAGTTCCAAGGTGGTTATGCCGCTGGTGCGGTGGATCAGCAGATTACCTTTACCGGGGTCGACCTGGTCGGCAGCTTTAGTTCAGATCAGGAGGTCATTGCTAACTTGTTAAATCGAGACAATTTGATTGTCGACGAAGCCACGGTCAGCACCGATCTGTTGGCCGGCACCACCACGGTTAACGCGGTCATCACCGACAACGACGGTGATACCGCCGGCACCTCGGTCAGCTTTGACAGCACCGGTGCCACACCTCCAACGCCCTCCAGCAACGTGGCGCCTGTGGTGCAGACCAATTCGGGGGCGTTATTAGGTCTCGTCAGCGCGGGCGCGCTGGATCTGATTAATTTGGATACACAGGATCTGACCGCGGCGGATGCGGATGGTAATCTGCGTTCCACGGTGGTGGCCTATCAACCATTGCTGAGCGTCAATCTGGCGGCCTTGCAATTGACTGCATCCAGTCAACTGGCGGCCGAGTTAGGGTTGGAGTTCAACGTGGTTAATGATCCCGGTCTGCTAGGTCTGGTGGCGCCGTCTTCGGTGCTGACCATTAGCGCACTGGGCGGGGGAGATATTGATAATCTGGCGGTTAATGAACTGCTGGCCACTGTGCATTTTAATGACGCGTTCAGCTTGCTCGGCGCGGATGTTCGCCTGGCCGTGCTCGATGCTACCACTATTACTGCTACCGACAGCGCAGGGCTGACTGCTAGCGATTCACTGGCCAATCTACTGGCTGCCGATGCGCTCAATACGCTGGCAGGCAGTGTCGATATTATCGAGGGTAACTCCGGCAATGACACCCTAGACGGCGGCGCCGAAAACGAGCGTCTGTATGGCCATGCCGGCAACGATACTCTGACAGGTAATGACGGCAATGACTTGTTGCGCGGCGGTGCCGGGGATGATGTTCTCAATGGCGGCGCTGGCAATGATTTGCTGATCGACGGTAACGGTAGCGACACCTTCAACGCCGGTGCCGGCGATGATACGATTTTGACCTCCGGCACGGGCTTTGTTTCAATCGACGGCGGCGATGGCTTCGATATCCTGACTCTGGATGCCGGCATCAGCCTGAATCTGGATGGCGTTAGCGACGGCGTCAGCAATATCGAAAGCATCGATATGGCTTATGATGATGCGGCCAACAGCTTGACGCTGACCGCGGCTGCAGTGACGAGCTTGACCGACGTGGACAACCAGTTGTACGTCTTCGGAGAAAGTAACGACACTTTGAATGCCATCGGCGCGACAGCCACGGGCACTACTGCGAGCCTTAATGGAACTGTTTTCGATGTCTACAACTTTGGCAGCAACACACTGTTCGTTGATGAAGATGTAGCAGTGACGATCATTTGATCGTGACAGGTACGGAAATCGTGCGTTAAAAAAGCAGGCCGATTAGTACAGCCGTCGGTTTCGTCACGCCGATGATGCTCACCGCCTATGGCGAACCGGACAACCGCCTACCGTTGCTACCTTGTTTGTTGGATGCTGGTGTCAATCTGGATCTTGAATCTAGCGGCCTTGGTATGGTCGGCAATAGCGGGTGCAGCGTCTTGGCGCTGCTACTAATGGTCGAGGCAGGTATTGGCAGTGTTGTAGAGGCATAGTCGGTTGAGCCATAATGCCTTGCAGATATATCAGTAAGTTTGCCAGCGGTATTGGCTCCGGTTTGGCAGGCTGCCAAATAATTTAGACCCGAGCTGTCATTTTGAGACAGCCCTTTGTTATCGAATCAACACAGGCTCCCAAGTAGTGCATTATCGACAATTTGTTGTGTTAGGCGGCGCGCTTTTTTCAAGCGTCTTGTATTATCACCATGCAGTAGCGTCTGAACCTGCGGGTAATCTCAATCCGTTACAGGCCGAATCAGGCGCACTAAGCTCTCAGCCAAGCACCGATGTCGCCATCGCCGCCGGCCAGTGCTGGATATACGGGCAGATCAAGCCGCGGCCCATTGAACAAACGGTAGAGGTCACCCTTAAGGATTCCCACACTACCATCCACGTGACGCCTGCGGAAATCCGGAGGGGTTTCAAGCAGGTCATCACTCGGGAAGGAACTGTCACTTATCGCATAGAACCGCCTACCTACAAGGATGAGCTGGTGAATGTCATGGTGCGCCCCGAAGTGACCCGTTTTAAGGTAGTGCCGGCAGTCTATGAAGCGCGTGAAAAAAACATCACCGTTCAAGAGGCCAAGACAGTCATGGAACGCTGCCGGGCGGCGGGCACACGTTACGCCCGAAATGCCAACGCCATCGCTTTTTGTGCTCGAGAATTGCCGGCGAAACAGAAAGTTGTGCTGGTTCAGGAGTTGGTTCAGCCCGAAAGCACCCAGGTAGAAATCGAACCCGCCCAATACAATTATGTCGTCCGCAAAGTAATCGATCAGCCCGCGCGTGTGGTGGAGGTAACCTTAGATCCGCAGGTCATGAATGTGCCTGTAGAAGAGGTCGTTGTTCCGAGTCAAACTTATCAGACAGAGGTCGCCGCAGTGACACAGGCAATGCAAGTCACTACCTTTGACGGCGAACCACGGATGGTGATGCGCAGATCTGTGTGTAATGACAACATTACACCGATCCTAGTCACAAACTTGCAGGAACAGTTGCACCGGCACGGTTATCAGGCGGGCCCTGTGGATGGGTTGTTGGGAAAATATACCCTAGACGCTCTCAGCGACTACCAGGTCGATAATGGCCTGGCGGTCGGCGCCATCACCTATGAAAGCCTTGAGCACTTGGGTGTTGTCGGTCGTTGATGATAAAGCGCCGTTATTCACTATCTGCAGCCTTAGGATGCGCTGTGGCCGCGTTGCTGCCGGTATCGGCGGTTATCGCGGCGGCCCTGCCTTCGCTGAGTTTAGTAGCGGGCAGGGAGTTGCCGCTGTTTTTCCCATTGACTATCGAATCTGTGCGCGTAGTGGGAGATGATATTGCTACAGTGCGTATTGAGGGCAAGCGGCTGTCGATAAAAGCCACCCGGCCGGGAACCGCGGAGGTAGAGCTACAGCTTGCTGGTGAAACCTCGCCGCGCACGCTGCTTATTAAGGCCTTGGCGGCTCAGGTGGGCGAGCAGCCTGTCGTTTCGTTAGCCACTAGTACTGCTAAATCAGCGCGTTCGCAACAGGCTGTGCATCCAAGCCCGGAAGACAATGCAGCCCAGAGTCGTCCTAGCCATAGAGAAGTGCCGGTAACGTTACACCCCGCCGAGGACACGCGGCAACATTTGAGCGATGCTAGCATTCAATGGGATTACCTACCTCGGCAAGCGCCAATAGAGGTACCTCCTGCTGTCACTACTATTGCGACAGCCACGTCGACAAACACAAACAAGAGCATGCCCGGTCGTCTCAAGGCCGGTGTCCAACCTTTGCTAAAGGAAGGTGGTGAAGGGAATCGGCAGGGAACCGCATCGCTGCCCCAGGAGGTAATCGATATTGGTGTGACATCGGCACCCGGCCGTGACGTGTCTGCTGAGGGAGGCGTTGCCTCGCACAGCATGACTTTGCTACGGGCCGTTAATCTCGGTCTGGCGCGGCACCCTGATGTGAAATCGGCCATGGCCAAAGTGGAGCAGTTCACAACCGAGGTGGCAATCGCCGAGGGCGGCTATTATCCCACCTTGGAAGCGTCGGCGGGACCGACAAAGAGCATAAATGGTAATCTGGGTTACAACTACAATCTGACCGCCACGCAGATGCTGTATGACTGGGGACGAGTGGAAAGCCAGGTCGATAGCGCTTCGGCAAACCAGCGTCAGCAGGCAGAAGTATTGTTAGTCATGCGGGAGGACGCGGCGTTGGATATCAGCGAAATCTACCTGGACGTGTTGATGTATCGACAGCGAATTGCGGCGGTGCGTGGGCATGTCGAACGCTTGGAAGAGCTGAACGAGTTAAGCCGGCAACGTGGCGAAGCAGGCTATATGGATCGTACTGAGCTGGGCCGGGTTGGGCTGGAAGTAGCGCGGGCTCGTGAGCAACTCGCTATAGAACAAGGTAATTTGCAGAACGCCGTGCGGCAGTATCAGGAACTAATCGGAGAGTCGGCAGAAGGGCTGGCGGAGCCGGCTCTTGAAGTGTTTTCAGGGCGTCTGGCAGATAAGGATGAACTGGAGAGAGCCATCACGGCTTCACCCCTTTATCGACAGGCAACTGAAAAAACGGCGATAGAAGAAGCCAAGGTGCATGAAGCCGATGCGGCGCTACTTCCTCAGTTGGATTTGGAGGGATCGCTGTTGCGCCGCCCGCTCGGTGGCCAGATGACAGATGATGCAATAATTGGTCTGCGTGTCCGCATGGAGCCTTTTCAGGGCTTATCCAACTTCCAGCGTACCGACGCTGCCCGCCAGCGTCTCGAAGCCGCCAAATGGGATATGGGTACCAGTCAGCGAGATATTCGCCGCAAGGTGCTTTCTTTGATTGAGAGCGAGTCTGCCTTGAAGTGGCGCGAGCCGGCACTTGACGAGCAGATAAAAAACAGCCGAGATGTCAGCTCGGCCTATCGGGAGCAGTTTGTCGCCGGCCTGCGTACCATGAACGACCTGCTCAACATTTTTCAGGAACGCTTGGCAGCGGAGCGCCAATTAATCGATCTGCAATACGAGCGCAAGCGAGTGCAATACCGTGCCGCCGCCCAGTTAGGGCAACTGGTGCCACTGCTGGAAGGGCGCTTGTCGGAAACGGCCGCGCCATGAATGATACTGTTAACCCCGAAAATCTGAATTGCCATCAACGGCCCTTGGCAGGCGATCCGCTGCGCGAAGGACTGATTTTGCTCTGCCGCCACTTTGGCCATATGGCCAGCATCGCCGAACTGGGTGAGGGGCTGGCTTTGGAATATGGACGCTTACCGCTTAGCTTGGCTCCCCGCGCCTTACGGCGGGCCGGTATCACGGCCCGTGTGGTGGAATATCCACTCAAGGATATCAGTCCCCGACTGCTGCCCGCATTGCTGCTGTTAAAGGATGGCCGCAGTCTGCTACTGGTCGAATGGCATGCAGAGCAAGCGCTTTTGCTGGAGCCTGAGAGTGATGGCGGCCAGCAGAGCATGAGCCTGACCGAACTGGACAGCCTGTACAGTGGTACCGCGTTGTTCGCCCGGCCACGTTATCGTCCCGATGAGCGTGCGGGCGATTTTGCTCGCGAAGAGCCGGCGCATTGGCTAAAAGGCCCGCTCAGGGCCAGTTGGCGCGATTACATCGTCGTCGGCATCGCCGCGCTGATGAGCAATATGCTGGCGATTTCCTCGGCCTTATTTGGTATGCAGGTTTATGATCGGGTAGTGCCGAATGAGGCGTTTGACACGCTGTGGATACTCGCCAGCGGCGTAGCCGTGGCTATTGTGTTGGAGTTCGTGTTGCGGACTTTACGCGCCCATATGCTGGATGTCACTGGCAAGCGTTTGGATCTGCTATTGTCTTCTCGTCTGTTCGAACAGGTCTTGCAGATACGTTTGCAGTCCAAACCGGCCTCGATGGGAGCCTTCAGCAGCCAGGTGCGTGAATTCGAGTCGGTACGTGAGTTTATGACCTCGACCACCATATCGGTCATCAGCGACATTCCGTTTGTTCTGCTGTTTTTGGGCGTGATCTTCCTGATCGGTGGGCCCGTGGTTTGGGTGCCTTTTACGGCGGTCTGGCTGATGTTATTGCCGGGCTTGCTGACCCAGCGCAGTCTAGCCCGTTTGTCCCGTCAGCACTTGCGTGAAGGCGCCATCAAGAACGGCGTGCTGCTGGAGGCTATCGAGAATCTGGAAACGATCAAGTCCAGCCGGGCCGAGGGCCGCTTGTTGCAGCAGTGGGAAAACCTGACGGCCGAACTTTCCGCCGCCGCAGTCACGGCGCGCAGCATCACCGCCCTGTTGGGTTATGCGGCATCCTTGACGCAACAGTTGTGCTATGTCGGCGTGATCATCGTTGGCGTGTATCAGATCAGTGCCGGTGAAATGACCGTCGGCGCACTGTTTGCCTGCTCGATTCTAGCTTCCCGTACGATTGCGCCTATCGCTCAGATCGCCGGAATTTTAGCCCGTTGGCAACATGTCAAGGTGGCCATGGAAGGCCTGGATGGGCTGATGTCGGCGCCGACCGAGCGTCCCCAAGGCCGCCGTTTTGCGCGCAGCCATACACTACGTGGGCATTATGTCCTGGAAGAAGTGCGTTTGAATTATCAGTCGGACGGCCCGCCCGCCCTGAACATCACTAAGCTGGAATTCCAGCCGGGAAAACACGTGGCGCTGCTGGGGGGCAATGGCGCCGGCAAATCCACTTTACTGCGCCTGCTTTCCGGACTGATCACTCCCTCCGAAGGTCGCATCCTGCTCGAAGATCTTAGCATCGGTCAGATCGATCCGGCTGACTTGCGACAGGCCATTGGTTATCTACCCCAGGATACCGCGCTGTTCTACGGCACACTGAGGGATAACCTGATTCCGGACAACGCCGGCCAGAACGATGACGAACTGTTTGCCGCCCTGGATGGCGTTGGCTTGGGCGCTTTTGTCCGTGCTCATCCTTTGGGTTTGGATATGCTGCTTGAAGGCAATAACAGTGTATCCGGCGGACAACGGCAGGCCATAGCCCTTGCTCGTCTGCTGTTACAGGATCCTCGCATCGTCCTGCTGGACGAACCCACGGCGGCGTTTGATAACGAAAATGAGGCGCGGGTCGTCGAGTATCTGCAACATTGGCTAAAGGGCCGTACGCTGATATTGTCCACCCATAAGCGGGCCTTATTGGCGCTGACTGAGCGTGCCGTGGTTCTTCGTCAGGGGCGTGTCGTCATGGACGGCCCATTGAGCCATGTCGTCAACGGCAATCAGGTCAAAATTCCGGAGGGCAACCTATGAATGCAGGCAAGCCCACTGAATACGCGCTGTTGCGTTCGCTTGGCGACCCGCAACTGGCAATGGAACACCCGGTCGCGAAACCCTTACTCTGGACCAGTCTGCTAAGCATCGCCTGCTTTGTCGGTTGGGCGAATTGGGCTGAACTCGATGAGGTGACGCGCGGCGATGGCCGGGTTGTACCTTTCAGCCGCATCCAGAAGATACAGAGCCTTGAGGGTGGGATTCTCGAGCAATTGATGGTGAAGGAAGGCGATCTGGTAGAGACGGGACAACTGCTCGTCAAGCTGGACAATACTCGCTTCAATTCTGCCTTTCTGGAGAGCAAAAGTCATGCGGAAGCCTTGACGGCCGCTATTGCCCGACTGGAAGCCGAGACGCTGAACAAGGACAAGATCACGTTTCCTGACAGCGTGCCAGCCAAGAGCCATTTTGCCGCTACCGAAACAGCTTTATTCAAGGCACGGCGCGCAAAGCATCATGAAGCCGTCCATTCGCTGAATTCCGAACTGGATTTGGTGCGTAAACAATTACAAGTGATCGAACCACTGGTAGCCTCCCGCGCCGCCAGTGAAATGGAAGCCTTGCGTTTGCGTAAGGAAATTGCGTCACTCAGCGGTAAGTTATCGGAAGTCAATAATGCCTATTTCCAAGAAACTTATACCGAACTTGCCAGTAAAAGGGCCGAATTCAGCGAGCTTGAACAAAACCTGTTGCAGCGCAAAGATCAGTTGAGCCGTACCCAAGTGCTGTCGCCGGTCAAAGGCCGGGTCAACGACATCCTGATTACCACTCGGGGGGGAGTCATTCAGCCTGGCGAGCCGATCATGGAGGTCACGCCGATCGATGAACAACTATTGGTCGAAGCCAAGGTGAAGCCGCGTGATGTGGCCTTCCTGGTGCCGGGTATGCCGGCACAAGTCAAAATTACCGCGTATGACTACACGGTGTATGGTGATTTGTCGGGTACTCTGGAGCAAATCAGCCCCGATACCATCGAAGAGGAAAGCATACGCGGCAAGGAATCCTTCTATAAGATATTGATTCGAACCAGCACCAGCTATCTGAAAAAGGGTGACGAGATTCTACCCATCAAGCCGGGTATGATCGCCGAAGTGGATATTCAAAGCGGCAAACGCACCGTGCTTAACTATCTGCTCAGGCCATTGCTGAAGGCGAGATTATACTGATGGGGCACACCACGTAGGCGATCGTAAACGGAAAACCTGCACGCTACGTTGAAAAGTCTGGCGGTGTTCATGCCTCTCATTCGAGACGAATTGGCCTAAACGATTTATGGCGCCAAGCTTTCGGTCATTACTTGGCCGCTGCGGCGCCATTAAAAATAATCCCGAAAAGCATCAATACGGCAGGCAAGAATACGTGGCTTAATAAAGGAACGCCGATACTCGGTAGATGAATCCTCGGGCAAGCAAGGCGGTTTTTTCAGAAACCGTAGCGGCGGGGCCGACCTGATCGACGGACAGCATTTGGTGTTGTTTTCCTGCTTGTTGAGTTTCGAGGCGCAATAAAGGCTTTTAAAAGTCGTAATCGACGATCAGCGGCGCATGATCGCTGAAACGTTGTTCTTTATAAATGTTGGTCGATATGGCCGTGGCGGCGATGCCGGGCGTGGCGATTTGATAATCGATGCGCCAACCGACATTCTTGGCCCAGGCTTGGCCACGATTGCTCCACCAGGTGTAGCATTCGTCGGTAGTATCCGGATGCAAATGGCGATAGGCATCCACCCAGCCCAGTTCATCGAGCACTTGGGTCATCCAGGCTCGCTCCGCCGGTAAAAAGCCGGAATTCCTCTGGTTACCGCGCCAGTTTTTCAGGTCGGCTTGCCGATGGGCGATATTCCAGTCGCCACAGATCACCACTTCGCGGCCGCTGGCTTTCAGCTCGGCCAAATGCGGATAGAAGCGATCCATCACGCTGTATTTGACATTTTGCCGCTCCTCGCTGCTGGAACCGGATGGTAGATACAGGGAGATCACCGATAGATTGCCCAATTGTACTTCCAGGTAACGGCCTTCGGCATCGACGTCGGCATGGCCCAAGCCTTCGAGCACCGCATCGGCGGGTTTTTTACTGTAAATGCCGACGCCGCTATAACCTTTTTTTTCCGCATAATGAAAATAACCGAACAAGCCGGCGGCTTGCAGCATGCCCGGTGTCATGTCGGCGGCTTGGGCTTTTAATTCTTGCAGGCAGACGAAGTCGGCGTTCTGGGTTTGCAGCCATTCGTAAAAGCCTTTGCTGGATGCGGAGCGGATGCCGTTGAGGTTGGCGGAGATGATACGAAGCATGAGTGTCGGTTTGGGCTGGTGAGCAATAAAAGGGTTACGGTTGAATGAACTGATGATGCGCCGCTCCTGAAGTCGGATATCGGCGTGCTGGGTATTTCAGACAGGTTTTCCATGGTTGGGATGGTTTGGCTGATAGTCTAGATGCCAGACGATTTTTTGCCGCTGGGGCAATACCCTGTTTACAATGCGGAATAATTCTTACCCATCTGTCGTCTTATGTTCAAACGAAAATGTCTTGTCATCAACTGATTTATCAAAGTCGGCCAGCTGTCCCGGTCACCAGACAGGTGCTGTTGGATATCTTGAATACCTCACAACTTCAAAATTACAAACTCAGAATTTCAGGCTTGCTGGTTTTTCATAACGGCGCGTTCATACAGCTTTTGGAGGGCGGCGAAAAAGAAGTGCACGACTTATATGCCAAAATTCAACTCGACCCACGTCACGCCGATTTGCGGCTCTTGCTGGATGCCCCTGCGCCGGATCGACTGATGCCGACTTGGGTAATGGGGTTTAGCATGAGCGGCAATGTCGATAGCGCTATCAGCGATCAAGACTTTCACATCCCGCTCACTGACATCAAGGAGCTTTGTCAGAACATGGAAAACATGGTTGGCCAGGTATTTCGGAAGTTCCTACACGTCTAAACCGCTAAGCCGTATTCTGGTTAGTGCTGTGGCGTGGCTACGCTTGTCATATTCGGTATATTCCACCGGCTATCAGCCGACAAATTTCTGTTTTGAATGCTTTTGCCGCTTAGCGTCTGTATGGTTGTTGTGGGACAGGATAGGGTTGTGGTGTCGGTGGAATAGGGAGATTATTATTTAAGCCATCGATAGCGCGTCGATTTAGTTCCTGCGCTCCTTGTCTGAGCTGGTTTGATCCGCGATCGATCATGGAATCGACAGGATTTTCCAGTTGGTAACGCGGTTGTTGATTACGATATTGCTCGCCATATTGGTTTCCATATTGATTACCGTATTGGTGGCTGTCGTGTTGGTCATGTAGCTCTTCTCGCTCGTCTGCGCGTTCCTGGCCGCGCAAACTGTCGGGGTCTGATTGTCTGTTGCTATTTTGCCCTCTTGCACTTTTCTCATGTCCACGGCCTTTTTCGCTGCTATTTTTAGCAATTGCTGGGCTTGCAAGCGAAAAAGTGGCGATTGTTATTGCGACGCACAATGTTTTTATCTGCATGGTGACACTCCAAGATTTATTGATTGAGTCGATAGCTGGTTCGGCATGTTAACAAAAAGCCGGTGTTACCCGGCTGATTGTTTACTGGCAATTTAAGGCGTTGCCGTACTCATGGATTCGATGTTGTCCGAACTAGACCGGCCTATTGCCCAATTTCAACATCACGCCATGCTTCGACGGCGAACATCGCCAGCTCTTTGATTAGTCCGCGCATAAACCGCACCAAACCATATGTAAGACAGATTAATATCAACACTGCGAATATTTTCATAGAACCTCCCTCAAGCTCCATCGTGCGAGAGTTTGCCACCTTCCCAATAAAACTCAATAGTGCTTTTGTCATTTTTTGGGGCCGTTTTACGAAAAGCGCCGTATAAAGCAATTTAAAACAAGTCTTTGAATAATATTGTTAAAGTGAAATAAATTTAAACAAAAAGCCAGCCGATGACCCACGAAGGCGGCTGAGAATTGGCTTCTTCATACACTGCTCGATCTGCCCGATTTATGCGCCAAAGCTAATGTCTGTATAAAAACCGAAAAGCCAAATCATCTGGGGGTTTGGGAGCATGCTCTTTGCCTTGGCTTTATGATATTCGGTGCCGCTACCTTTGCTGCTTGGTATCCGTGCCGGTTAGTATGAGTTGTTTGCCATTTTTAAAGCCAGGATGTGACTCGGGAAAATATAGTGGGCAAGGCTGTAGTACATAAGCCTAGTGTTTTCAATGCCTGTAGCGCCTGCAAAATAAAATAGGGGACAAAATAGGGGGCATTGATTTTTTCTTTTCCGAAAAAGCACAAAAAAACCGGCCGAAGCCGGTTTTGAAAGTGAGGGCCGCTCAGCCGTGCGGCCCTCGTACCCACATTTAACACCGGCAAGCCCTCCGGCCAAGGAATAAGCCTTACCTGCCGGTGTATGCAAGTTCTTTAAGCGCCCGGATTTTTAATCAAGCCTATCCAGTCAATCGCCGCAGCCTGGAAGTCGAGCCGGCATTTAATTTTAAGCGCGTCTGAATCAAAATGCTCTTCCTGATCGATAAAGGCACCGCGTTGGCCTTGTAGGTAGGCAACCTCGATTGTGTCCACTTGATTGAAATCCGCAGCCAAATACCAAGACTTATCGTTACTGGCATCCAGACGCGCATCGACGACGATTTCGAGGCCACGAATCCAGGCGTGTTGCGGCGTGGCATTCTGCTTTGTCGGATCAACTAACGAGGATACCAGTTGCTCGGCTTCCGATTCCAGCGCCGCCGGCACAATCAAAAACCTTGGGACGATATTCAAAATAGCACCCTGCATACCCTGTTGCTTGCGCATGGCCGCCCGTGCGGCACCTAGCGAGGTGATAGACAAGGCTGCCGCCGTCATCAAGTTGTGATGGTCTGCGTGGAACAGTGCTTTGGCATCGGCCATCGTCGGGTTTCCGGTCAAGATGGCATATACCTTATCGGCTTCGAGTCGTGACGCCGATCTACCCAGGGCGTTGGGAATCTTGGTAAAGGCGTTTAAATCGTCGTTGATGATCATTTGCCGTGTCAGGCTGATGATTTTGCCGAAGGTTTGCAAGGCAAAGCCTTCGCCTTTTTCTTGCATGGCACCGTGGCGATATTCGCCGCGCTCGTTGACCAATTCCAGGTCTGGCGCTTCGGATAACGCTACGCGTTTTTGGGTTTTGAAGTCGGGAACGTCGGTTTGGTTAACCCACAGGCGGTGTGACGCCGGCTCGGTATCGTAGCCGTGCATTAACGATTTAGACGCGACGTTTTCCAATAGCAGAGGAAAATCGCTGGTGGTCAGCGCTGCTTTAATCACGTCACCGCTGGTTTCCTGACGGATACCAAACAAACCCCGGCGAATCGTGCCGCCGGCTTGGCCGACCATGGTTCGCGCCATATCGGTCAACGACATACCCATTACATCACGGGCCGCCGGATGCGGCTTCGCCGGGCGGATATTGTTTTTCAGCATCAGGGCATCGACGGCCGCTTCCATAAATTCGCCGTGATGCGCATTCGGGCCAAAGCTGGCGCGTGGATGATACTCTTCCACTTGACCACTTTGCGGATTGATCCTGACCGTAGTTTGCATGATCGGTTCTTGTCCGGTACCCAACCTAGTCATGAAAATTTCTCTGGCCGCATCAAGGCTGATCGTCGACTTAGAAAGGCAGATTTTAAGCAGGTCGTCGGTTGCAACGCCAGGAAAGGATTTATTAACGGATGCAAAATAGTTTGATATGTCATCGCGGCGTTTCTGATCGGCTTTGATGGTGGCCAGTTCGGCCAATTGAGCTTGTACGTCGGCATGGTTGGTTGCGGGTTGGGTGGTGCTTGATGAAGCGGTTGTCATGGCTTTAATCCTATCGGGAAGGTTGAAGTGTTCGATGCCAACATACTGAGCCGCCATACTGAGCGGTTGGTAGATTGCATCGATGAGTTTGTGTTGCAGGGCCTCTTCGGCGGTAAACCAGGTTTCGGCATCCATGATTTGCGAGATTTCGGCTTCAGGCTTGCCGGTTCTTCCTGCGTAGGCGCTCAGCATTGATGTTTTGGCCTTATCCAACAGTTCCGCCTGCTTGCGTAAATCGGCGCTATCTCCTGAGGTGTCAGACCATGGATTGTGGATCATCAGCAGGGCGTTTTCGGCCATCTCGGTACGGTTGCCGGCCATGGCAATCAGTGAGGCAATCGACGCCGCCAAGCCATCTATCTTGACGGTGACTTGGCCACGGCGTTGGATGGCGTTGTAAATTGCCAAGCCTTCAAACACCGATCCACCACCAGAATTGATGCGTAACACTACCGAGCCCTTGATCTTGTTCAGGCCATCAATCAGGTTTTTGGCACTGCCAGGGCCTATGCCGTCGTACAGGTATAGATCAGCCATGGATAGCCACCGCAGGGGCCAACAATTGGTGAAGCTGACTCGGATCGGCCGGCAATCCGGAAGCGACCAGGTGTCCGAACAAGGGGTTATCGCCGTGCGCACCGGTGGCAATGATCTTGGTGATTTTCAGCAATGCGCTGTCGTAGGGTAAGCCCTCGCGCTTCTGGATAAAGCTGAGGGCGTTTTTCAGGATGAGTGTTTGCGAGTGCATAAGGCCTCCGGGGAAACAGGTTTCTATTTTCCCCGGCCCGCGTACTCGGTGAATAGTGGGGGGGGTCGCCGAGTAGGTTTGATTCGATCATGAATGCCAACAGCTGACTGGGGAAGCTCAATCGGCAGGTTGAACAAGTGCGGCAAAAGCGGATTCTCGCTTTTGGATCGCGGCCAACGCCTTATCATGTCGGCCAGCGTCTCGCATTTGCTCCATAGCGACTCACCGGGGTACTGGGTGCAACTACTGGCCGCGAACTTAAGCAAAACATCGCGGTGCCTAAGCAATTCACGATTTTTGGCACGCCGAATGCCAGCACCCCGCAACCCTAGACAGAGACACAGCGGTTTATTCGTTTCGACGTGTTCGCGCCAGGCGGCCATATACCAGGCGGCGACATCGCCGGGTATGGGGAGACCCGCCTCAATACAGGTCAACAGCCTTTTCTGATTTTCAATACTCATTTATCTACCCTCACAACTAAACCCCCTTACAACCCCTCTGACATTAACAAGAAACCGAGGTCCGAATTACCCGTACCGAATCCCCTTGGGGAAGGACCCGCACATAAACCCGATAACCCACATTGACGATCACGAAAAACCTCAATAAACAAAATTTCAAAAATATTTATTGTCCAGAACTTAGGAAACTTAGGAACTTAGGCTAAAATCAATAACTTACAGCAGAACTTAGCCCAGAACTTAGCAGAAACTTAGCTTTTGCTGTTCAAATCAAAAAGCTAAGTTTCTACCTAAGTTTCTGCTAAGTTCTGGCCTGTAGGCCTTGATAACTCTCTAAGTTCCTAAGTTCTCTAAGTTCTTTAAAGTCAGACTAACGGATTAACTATGCCGCAAAGTCAATGCACCCGTTATCCTTTCCAATCAACCCAAAACACGATTGTCCCTTTACCCGGTTTACCATCCGCCCTTGGCAATTGCCGTTGAATGATCAAAGGTGGTGCAGCGTTCAGCAGATGATTAAGCGCGTCGGTAATCTGCGGGCCTGTGAACCTGTTCTTGAACATGGTGGTAATGACTGTTTTCGAACAACGCGGATTCGCGCGGATGAACTCCAACACCTCGTTACTGGTGGCATCCAACCGCTCGGCCTCGGCCTTGGCGCTCAACGTCTGGAAGATGTAGGACACTGACGCCTTCCAGTAATTGATCCAGGCCAACGCGGCGCGGATATGTTGCGGCTCGATAACCTCCGAACGATCTAGCAAGGCAAAGACCATGGCGAACATCCGGCAATAGATTTCCACTCGCACCAACAAAGCGCCGGCAATGCCAGACTGTTCAGCGGTCAGCGCTGGATACTCGTTACACCATAGCGTGATGGCATCGTGTGACATCCGGATTTCTTTACTGTTGTTGGCGGTGTAGTCTTCGCCAATGGCAAACCTGACAGACTCGGCCACCAAACCGGCCAGGCGCTCTATTTCCTCTTGGCGCGTTGGTTTAGGCATTGCAACCAACTTGGCACGAACAATATGCAGAATCACAAATCGATTCAAGAAGCCACTCTGAGCGTCAACGTCATCCCAACGATGTAACAACTCTTGAGATGTAATGTGTCCGGTAATGCAGATATGCGGGTTAGATGCGCACCACTTAGAATTACTAACAAGCGGCGAGATATGCTTGCCATCCCACGAGGTACGAATAGTTGCGCTTAGAGTATTCCGTTCTCTGGAGGCGGCAGACATCGCCCCGGCAAATTCAGATTCTACGATTAGCATCCTTTTATCATCGGTGCCTTCGTCGTCGTCCTCGTCAAGCTTGTCTCTGATCGCTTTACCCATACCCTCGCCGGTACTCAGGCCACCTTCGTGGCGTTGCATGCTCGGATAGGCATCAACGGTTATCAGCTCGACCGCATCGAAGATTTTCCTAACGGTAAACTCAGCCGTCCCTTTTCGAGCCTTACCGGTGCGACCGACCAACAGAAAAAACGGCCTTGCATGGCAAGTACCGTCTCCAATGTGCTGAAAGGCCACCCGGCCCACCATCGCGCTGAAGGTGGCCAGGAAGTTGGCCGCGACGGCGACGGGCGACGCCTCGCTGCTCTTACAGGCCGTTTTCACTACATCCGCCAAAATCCCGTGATAGCCTTCCTTAGCCAGCACTGGCGGCGGGTTTAACAGATCGTCGTCGGCGTCCGCCGGCAAAGACGCTTGTTGTTCATTCGCAGTGGCAAGCTGGCTATTGATAGCCACCCTGGCGGCTTCCAGGCCATTAGCTGCGTGTAAATCATTCCAATCAATGCCCATCACGCCACCTCGCCTTGATGCGGTGGCAGCACCGCCACGCCACCCACGGCACGCGCAGCGGCTTCGGCCTTGACGCGGCCCGGATTGTCGGGATGGTCGAAATCGTCGTCGGCAAACAGAACGATTTTGGAGTGCGGATAGCGCAGCCGCACGGCTTCGGCGACGTGCTCCAGATTGCCGGCATCGAAGGCCACAAAAACCGGCCAGCCTGTTGCCATGTGCGCCGTACAGCCGGTGGCGTAACCCTCAGTTATACCCATATAGCCGTCAGGATCGTTAACGCTCGCCAGCGGGCAAAAATGGCCTTTTTTCACGGTACCGGTCAAAAACCGCTTATTGCCTTCGGCGTCGATGAATTGCAGGCCGTGAAGCTTGCCGTCGAACGACCGGACCGGAATCACGACCGAGCCGCGCGAATATCGGCAACCCAGCCCGGCAATCTTTTTGCGCTGCAAATAAGCGGAATGCCCATTCACGCCGCAAGCGTTCCAAATGGACAGCGCCTTATCGGCAGCCGCTTGGGCTTCCTCCTGCCTAAGCAACCTAGCCGTGCGCCGGCTTTCGGCTTGTGATTGCTCGATACGTTGCTTTTCGGCGGGCAATAATGAATGACCGTGACCCAATTCCACGGTATAGGCGTAGCTCTCGGCCCCCTTGAACCAGCCGAACGAGCCGCTGATTAACTCGGCGCCGGCATCGGTGCGGAATTGAAACAGCACGTACCATGCGCGCTTTTTGCTGGGCTTGGGTTCCCAGCCGGGCCGGAACCGATGGAGCTGACCATCGGCCAGCAAATCGGCAGACGTTAACCCGGTCAGGCTAACCGCTTCCATCTGCGCAATGACGTTTAGGCAAGCGTCTTCGATGGTTTGAAATGACATGATTTTTTCATCCTTGCCGGGATGCAATCCGCCTGACCATGGGCTAAAATAGCCCTGCACTTTGGCAAACGGATTGCGGAAAACTCCGGCTTAAATTAGGTTTCGGGGTTTTTTATTGCCCGGTGAATCGTCCGAACGGAGATTGGCTTAATGGCATGTGTTACCCGCCTTGGCCGTATTGGCCTCTTTCGCCGCCGCATGGGCCATTACGTGCTCCATCAGCGACAGTCCCAATACCGACACTAGACCACAGACCACCGCACGATCTACTTCGTTGTAGCTAGCGCTATTTATCGTTTCAGCGATACCGGTCAATATCGAGGCTTCCCATTGGGCGATAAGGTCATCCAATTCTTTGATTTCGATGCTCATGAAGCCTCCTAATCCATGTAAATGACAGCTTGAAAGCCGTGCTTGATCGTCAGAATCTCGAAGGCACGTTGGCAACGTGCCCGAGATAGAAACCAGGCCGACCGATGCTCTTTGCCGTCTCGAACGTAAAGCACACAATATTTCGTCATCACTCACCCCCTTTGACTTCCAAACCCGCCTTGGCCTTTGCAATTCCGGATCTGGTAGCTCGCCGGTTTTGCTTCTCGCCCTCCTTCATCGCCTTACGAACCCGTTTTTCAATCTCGTACAGCGCCGAGTCGCTCCAGCCAGGTACGTGGCGGATATGCAGGATTTGATGGAACAGGCGGAAGGCCTCGGCGTCCAGCCGGGTGAGTTCCATCAACGGATGATTGAATGGATGCGGGCGGTAGGAACTGATGAAGGCATCGGCAAGGAATTTACCGGAGTGGCCGCCTTGTTCGATACGGGGAATCAGTAGGTCGGCTTCCAACGCCATCGGCACAATGCCACGCTCGATGGCTTGTATCGCGAGCACTTCGTCGAGCGATACCTTCCGCGGCGTCTCGGTGTAACCGTTTTGCCCGTGGACCGATTGGCCGCACAATTGATCGCGCATTTGCCGGCAAAACGCGGCCAGCTCTTCGGCGTCGCATTGTAGGTGGATCAACGCGGAACCGGTCAGTTGTTCGTGTTCGCCTTCGTGGAGCACCATATCGGCGCTACGGGCGATAGCCATGAACTTTTGACGGATCGCTTCGATGGGGTTTTGTGGCTGTGTTTGGGTGTTGGATTTTGGGCGGATTTCGGGTGTGGCTTGGGTGTTCATAGCGGTTGTCCTTTACTGAGGATAAATAAACCGCCGCCAAAGGTTGAGAGTCTTTGGGCGGCGACGTGCATCGGGTTCTCAACACCGGGTAAAGGCTCCGGCCCGCTCGAAAGCGGCCCTATGCACGCCACCATGACAAAAGCACGCACCATGGGCGCGACTATTTTCTTTGGGCAATAAAAAACGCCTTGAATCGGCGCTTTGACGCCTTTACTTTCCGGGTTGAGAGTTCCGGGCTGACTGTTGCCAGCGATAATCAGCATAGCCACCCGCGCGCAGTCCGTCAAGCCGATCTCTATCAAATCGGCAATTTTCCAGCGTTTTTTCCGCTTACGATTGAGACGGGAAGGTTTGGTATTGGGATCGTTCGGGCGACTCATTTCGATCCCCTTGCAGCTTCCAGCTTCACAACCAAGGCTTTGATTTCGGCATCGGTCTTGCCAGCAATCCGGGCGTCGATGATCGCCTGGACTTCATCGCCAGGCCAGGCAACCTGACAAGGGTCGCCGTTTTTGTCCCGGCCGATGACGACAGGCCTTACAAACAGGCCGGCGTCGATTTCCCGGTAAATTGTGCCTCTCGATTTGCCGTAAACCTTTTCGACTATCGGACGGCGGTACAGAGGGTTGAGGGTTGGTAATGCAGCGGCTTGGCTTGCCATGTCTGAATCTCCTTTGGATTGATTGACATGGCTTAACCATAAACGCGATTTTTCACCCCTTTTGATATTCGGCGTAAATCTCCCTTATTCGGGCTTATTATCCGCTATTGTCTGCGGTGTACTCTTTCCATCGCTTTTTGAATCCCGATTTCGATAGTGTCTTAACGCCAGGCATGGTCAAGCAGGATTCTCCCCCTTTATCGGTACTTGCCTCAATGTTGTAACCATGTGGCGGCGATATATTCAGCCGCACCCATGCTAGAGTTTCATTCGGCAAACGGCTATTCTCGGCATAAAATTCATTGACCATTTCCCGGATGGCTTCAAACCAATCATCAGTGCGCATGGGCAATTTGAGTGAACAGGTATTTTGATTGAATTGCTTCACTGGATTTTCGCGCTCGAAGCGTTCGACTTCGGTGGCATCGATAATCAGGCGATCGGTTCCTGGATAGAAGGTAATGGTGACATCGGCACCGATCAGGCTGGCATCTTCCGACGTTTGGCAAACCCCGGTTTTACAAAACGGTTCCGTCGCATGATAGATGTTTGCCAGGTCTTCGAAGGTAATCGGTGTATGGGCGCCGCGCTGGTTGACCTCGAGGCCTGGATATTCCCAATCGGCTTGGGCAACGAATTTGAGTTGATTGGTCAAGCCAAGCTGCATGATGACGTCAATCGGAAGCCGCCAATGCTCGGCCAGTTGATCGACCGTGAAATAAAGTCGTTCGATTTTCAAAACGCACCCCGTTACAGTGCCATCATTACGAAAGGGTCAACCGGAAATAGGGTAACGAATCCCGCTTGTCGCCCCGTCGGGCTATCCGGTTGATGTCAATTATACAGCCTTCAAAAACAATCCCAAACCAAGTCTAGCTCTTCGCCATCTTCGGAAAACAAATCATATTCGCCTTCGCCTTGCTTGACGACGAATCGCGCCGGCGGTTCGTAGGTGTTCGCCATTGCTCGCAAAGCATCAGGCAATGATGGCTCATTGATGTCGATCAAAATCCCGCCATCGCCTAAATCCCCTTCACAAAAATCACCCGCTTTGAGTTTATTTTCTTCATTCATCGAGTCACCTTCATAGTCTGGTCGTCAAAGCCGCTAACACGAGCCCGACGACAATATATAACGCAATGCCTATCCAAAACAGGATATTCGCGCCCCAGAACACCAACCAAAAGTAAGGCGCAATTGGCGGGCTGGTCAGCACAAAAAGCCCGGCCAGAATGATAGTGGCGCTTAAGCCGTCTTGCTTTCGACGAGGCAACGCTAAAAACCAGGCTTTCACACGCGACACGGTACTTTGGATCATATGAAGGGTACGATTTCAAATCGGCTTACAACGCTTTGCCGAAATTGGCTTGGATCACAACGCGCTCATTCATCACGCTGTCGAGAAAATTGGCTCACGATTGCAACATTTCTAAGCGTTGGGTTTTGTACTGCGCATGGGAATAAGTGCCAGCCATGCCGGGGATAGCATGACTCAGCGCGGTTTCCACGACTTCCGGCGAATGGCCTTGTTCTCGTAGGTGGGTTGATGCAGTATGCCGGTGATCGTGGATGTTGTAGTCGATGATGACGCCCGCAGCCAGCGCCGCCGCGTGCGCACCGCTTAGGTTATTGCTGTGCATCGCCCTTGCTGGGTTGGTTGGCATCGGCATCACCCAGCGACTATCGCCAGATAGCCGCTTTAACTCCCAAAGCATTTCGATAGCCTGGCGCGGCAGCATCACCAGATGATCTTTTTTGGTTTTCATCCGGCCTGCCGGTATCAGCATTTCGCCTTTCTCGAAGTCGATCTCACTCCAGGCGGCGCCGGTAAGCTCCTGCTTTCTTAATGCCAGCATCAACAGCAGATGCAAGCCCAGTTTGTAACCTCGATAGCAGTTGGCTTGGTATAAACCGATCAGGTAACGCCTAATTTCCGGCGTGGTCAACCATCGGGTTCGTTTGTTGCGGTTGCCGACGCGGGCGGGTTTTACCAACGCCGCGGGATTGTGCTTGCAAAAGTCGTGCTCCACGGCATAACTAAAGACGCGCTCAGCCCATGCCAGACAAGATAGGGCGGTCGGTGGTCCGACATGCTCGCGGATGTCATAAATCAATTCGCGGATCGTGGCGACATCGATCTCGGCCAGAGGCTTATCGGCTAGCTTTGGTAGTAAATGCCGTTTAACCGGCGTCCAGCCTTTGTCCGGGTTTTTCCAGTGAGAGTCTACCCATTCGGTTTTATATCTGCCGGCAGCTTCGCCAAAGGTCGTCAGGGCTTGCAAGGCGGCTTTTTCTTGAGCGGCCTTGACGTGTTCTTCCAGGGTTTTGACGCCATGGCCATCGACAATCATTTTCTTGGCTTGCGGGTCGTCGAGCAGGGTAGAAGGGTGTTGATTCAATGCGACAAGCTGCCGGGCAACAGCGTGGATTTTTCGGGCATCGACCAGGCTGATGTCTAGATAGTTGCCGTAGCCATACTTTTCTTTTTTGCCATTAAGCCGAAATTCGTATCGCCAAGTTTTTGTACCCTTTTTCCGAATTACGAGCGAAAGCCCATCTCCGTCAGCCAACTGGTAATCTTTCTCCAAAGCCTTGGATTTCTTGATTTGCGTGTCGGTCAAGCTCATAAAATGTCCCCTTTTTTTGAGATTCTACTGGAAATTTAAAAAAAGGGGACAAAATAGGGGGCAAAAATAGCGGGCTTGGGTGAGATTGCTTGAGATTGGTTTGGACATAAAAAACCCCGCGAAGCTAGGTGGCTTGCGGGGTTGTGGGCTTGCTTGAGACTGTCTAAGACAGCTTTAAAATCTAAAGGCTGTAGTACATATCCAGCTCGACAGGGTGGGTGCTCATACGTAGACGAGTCACGTCTTCTTGTTTCAGTGCGATGTACCCATCGATCACGTCGTCGGTGAATACACCACCACGAGTCAGGAATTCACGATCTGCATCCAGAGCGGCCAAAGCTTCATCCAGAGAGAACGCCACTTGCGGGATGGCTTTTTCTTCTTCTGGCGGCAAGTCGTACAAGTCTTTATCCATCGCGTCGCCCGGATGGATTTTGTTTTGGATGCCGTCAAGACCGGCCATCAACATGGCAGAGAACGCCAAATATGGATTAGCGGTCGAGTCCGGGAAGCGTACTTCGATACGACGACCTTTAGGGTTGTTGACGTAAGGAATACGGATGGACGCAGAACGGTTGCGTGCTGAGTAAGCCAGCATCACAGGCGCTTCAAAACCAGGCACCAGACGTTTGTAGCTGTTGGTTGACGCGTTGGTGATTGCGTTCAGGGCTTTGGCGTGTTTGATGATGCCGCCGATGTAGTACAGTGCGGTTTCGGACAAGCCGCCGTACAGATTGCCGGTAAACAGGTTAACACCGCCTTTAGCTAAAGATTGGTGAACGTGCATACCGCTGCCGTTATCGCCAACCAGTGGTTTCGGCATGAAGGTTGCTGTTTTGCCGTAAGCGTGAGCGATGTTGGCAATCACGTATTTCAAGCCCAAGACTTCGTCGGCTTTTTTGACCAGAGTGTTGAATTTAACGCCGATTTCGCACTGGCCGGCAGTTGCAACTTCATGGTGATGAACTTCGACAGTTTGGCCGATTTCTTCCAGAACCAGACACATCGCAGAACGCATGTCCTGGAATGAGTCGACTGGCGGAACGGGGAAATAACCGCCTTTGACGCCTGGACGGTGGCCGATGTTGCCGTTTTCGTAAACTTTTTCAGAGTTCCAGCCTGCTTCCTCGGAATCAATGCTGTAAGAGCAGCCGCCCATGCCGGTGCTCCAGCGGACGTCGTCGAAAATGAAAAATTCGTTTTCAGGACCGAAGAATGCGGTGTCAGCGATGCCGGTAGATTGCATGTAGGCTTCGGCGCGTTTGGCGATAGAGCGTGGATCGCGCACATAACCTTGCATGTCTTTAGGTTCGATGATGTCGCAACGCAAGATCAGCGTTTTGTCGTCGAAGAATGGATCGATAACCGCTGTGCTTGGGTCCGGCATCAAAATCATGTCGGATTCGTTGATGTGTTTCCAGCCGGCAATAGAAGAGCCGTCGAACATGTTGCCTTCTTCAAAGGTATCTTCGTCGATGGTGTGAGCCGGAAAGGTGACGTGTTGCTCTTTACCGCGCGTGTCGCAGAAGCGGAAATCGACAAATTTGATGTCGTTTTCTTGGATTAATTTGAGGACGTGATCAACAGACATTTGTGAGGGTCTCCGTAGGTTATAGTTGTTTTGGTTGAGAAGCTAAAACGGCCGTAACAATACCATCAAACGCCGCAAAGAGCTATAACAAACCTAGCCTCCAACGGCCTTATCGGACGTTGGAGGCAGACTGATTTTTAATGAATAAATCCGGTTGCCAATTTAGAAAGTGATGACCACATCGGCGGTAACCAGGAATTGGTTATGACGTGTACCGTTGTCGAATGCTTTAGCATTGTCGGTAAAGTCGTAACGTAGGTTTGGACGCAGATTCAACCATTTTGCCGGTTTGTAGCTTAAGCCAGCAGTGACGGCGTAATAACCGCTTGCTTCCTGGAAAGGTACGTAGTTGGCGCCGTAGTTGCTGCCGCAAGCGAAATTATCACCGACGGTGCCGGCCGCAGCATAACAACGGCCTGGGCCAAGAACACGAATGCCATTATGATCACGGAACCATTCCGCGCGCAGGCCGGCCGATACTTTGTCGTTGACATCGTAAATCAAATATTGATTGATGCCGTACCATTCAGCATCTTCTCTGCCGTTGGGGAGGCCAGCCAAGGACGCGTTTCCGGTCCAAATGTTTTCCGCAAAGCCGTGATCATGTTGAATGATGTAGTGCAACTTGTCGGTGAAATTGTGCTTGCCGACGATGCTGTACATGGCCCAGCTGTCGTTACTATTCTCGGAGCGATGGCCGGCGGTGGATGTGACCGCCAATGATGTGCCGGCGTCGTCGCTAGTCCAGGTGACGCCACCCAACCATGCCCAATTGCCCAAGTCTCTGTCCCAGTTGCCGTCCCAGCCGCCGGAGTTACTGCCGGTGACCGCGCCGCCCATCACTGTCCAGTTGCTGTTGGCTGCGTATGTGGCCAGGATACCGGTATGGGTGAACGGTTCGCCATACTGCATGGTGTACGGTTTGGTGATGAAGAAGTTGTCCGGTGCGGTCACTACTTCATAACCGATAGGGGTGTAGAAGTGACCGGCTTTCACCGCGATGCCATTACCGAACGGCAGATTGAATTCGGCGTAGGCTTGTGGAAGTGCCAGGCCATAGAAACGTTCGCCGTGTCCGCTCAAATTCAAATCCCAGTTGCCGCGGTCACTATCCGCTAGGGTGCCTGGATCGAAGCCGAATGAGCCATAGGCTTGAGTGAAAGCGGCATCGGTACCGTACATCACGTCGACGCGGCCACCGATGTCGAAAGCGTCGCCGCTAACATTAATCGCTTTTTGCAAATACAGATTCAACTGGTTCATTTGCAGTTCGCCGGTACGATCGTTGAACGTCACCGGGCCGTTGAAGCCGTCGCTATTGCTATTCATATTGGCGCCTATGCTGGAGTTCAGCCAGCCGCCAATTTTCAAATTGTGATCCTTCATAAATTTGGATTCATTGGGATCGATGCCGGCAGCGCCCAGCAGGCCGGATGCTTCTGTCCAGCTGTCCGCGCTGGCTGCGGTACTACAGAGTGCCATTAAGCCTACGAGGCAAGTGCGAGCACTATGCTTGCGTGAATGTAGGGCTTTTTTCATGATGTTTTCCTCTTGGTGGGTTACTACTGAATTTTTAGTTAGCACTTTTCGGGCCAGTTTTATTTTGCGAAAAATCAAGGAGGTAACAGGGGGATAGCTTCCAGGTGATTGAAACTATCTGGTGCAATTTCCTATTTTTGCACCGGTAAGGTGCGTTTTTTGAAGTCAAAAGTGGTCGGTATAAATTAGCTTGGGTAGATCGATTTAGCTTAAAGGAAGGTGAGTGTGTCGCAATGGTGCGTCGCTTTATCTAGCGCACCACGGGGGTGCGATTATGAGGTTGATTTCATTGGCAGGTTTAATAATCCCTTGAAAATCATGGGAATAAATACTGGCATGCATCATGCTTTTGTTGTTTCGGGATTTTATTAACTCAAGCAACGAGGTGTTGAACTATGAAACTGATAACAGCGGTGGTTAAGCCGTTTAAGCTAGACGACGTGCGTGAAGCGTTGTCGGATATCGGTGTATCTGGCGTAACGGTGACTGAAGTAAAGGGGTTCGGTCGGCAGAAAGGCCACACGGAACTGTATCGGGGGGCGGAATATGTGGTGGATTTTTTGCCCAAGGCAAAAATTGAAGTAGCGGTCGCAGACGGCTTGCTTGAGCAGGCTGTGGAAGCGATTGTGAAAGTAGCCAATACCGGCAAGATCGGCGACGGCAAAATTTTTGTGACCGATTTGGAGCAGGTAGTACGGATTAGAACCGGCGAATCCGGCGAAGAAGCGCTTTAACTCAAGATGGAGAAACGAACAATGAAATATTTAACAGGCATGGCGCTGTTCGCGCTATTTGGGCTTTCGGGTATGGCGTTTGCGGAAGAAGTGGCAGCCCCAGCTGTGCAAGCCACCGTCAATAAAGGCGATACCGCATGGATGATCGTGGCAACGGTGCTGGTTGCGTTGATGGTCATCCCCGGATTGGCGCTGTTCTACGGCGGCATGGTCCGCGCTAAAAATATGCTGTCGGTCCTGATGCAAGTCTTCATTATTTTTTCGCTGACCGCTATTTTATGGGCGACTTACGGATACAGCGTGGCTTTCACCGAAGGCAATGCGTTCTTTGGCGGTTTCAGCAAGGCCTTCCTGGCAGGAATTACCCCGGATTCGATGGCGGCGACTTTCAGCAAGGGCGTTTTCGTGCCCGAATACATCTATGTCGCATTTCAGCTGACCTTTTCGGCGATTACCCCGGCATTGATCATCGGCGCTTTTGCCGAGCGGGTTAAGTTTTCTGCGGTGCTGTTGTTCACCGTGATTTGGTTCAGCTTCTGCTATTTGCCGATGGCGCATATGGTCTGGTATTGGGCCGGTCCTGATGCGTATACCGATGCGGCAGCCGCTGAAACGGCTGGTGCGACAGCAGGCTTTCTATTCCAAAAAGGTGCGCTGGATTTTGCCGGCGGCACCGTGGTGCACATCAATGCCGGTATCGCCGGTTTGGTCGGCTGCTTGATGATCGGTAAACGTATTGGTTACGGCAAGGAATTCATCGCCCCGCACAGCGTGACGATGAACATGATAGGCGCATCTTTATTGTGGATAGGCTGGTTCGGTTTTAACGCCGGATCCAACCTGGAAGCCAACGGTCTGGCTGCGTTGGTGTTTGTTAACACCTTGTTGGCGGCAGCGGCGGCAACGCTGGCCTGGATGGCCGCTGAGTGGATGGTGCGCGGTAAACCGAGTATGTTGGGCGGCACCTCCGGTGCGGTGGCCGGCTTGGTGGCCATTACGCCGGCTTGTGGCTGGGCTGGTCCGATGGGGGCTATCGGATTGGGTTTGGTGGCCGGCGCGCTTTGTTTCTGGGCGGTAACGTTTCTGAAACACGCATTGAACTATGACGACTCGCTGGATGCATTTGGCGTTCATGGTATTGGCGGCGTCATCGGCGCCTTGGGAACCGGCGTGGTGGCCAGTCCGGCGTTGGGTGGTACCGGTGTATGGGACTATGTGACGAATGCCGTATTGCCGGACTATAGCATCTTGAGCCAAGTCACCAGTCAAGCCTGGGGCGTCGGCACCGCGATCATTTGGTCCGCTGTGGTGTCCTTCGTGGCTTTCAAAATCGCCGATGTGGCGCTGGGCTTACGTGTCAGCGAGGCCACCGAACGCGAAGGGTTGGATGTCACCGAACACGGCGAAACGGCTTATCACGTATAGGCTGCGTCACTGGGCTTGAGATTGGTAAAGCGGGCGATCGGCGATGGTCGCCCGTTTTTGCTATCATAAAGCGCTACTTTGGTGCTTTTGCCAGCGTAAATGTAGGTTCTATCGGAATTATCTACTATTGGCGGCAACAGTGACGAAACCGTACTTTAATCATTCGAATTTGGGGATAGCATGAAATTAATTACAGCGATTATCAAACCATTCAAGCTGGACGACGTCAGGGAAGCCTTGTCGGAGATCGGCGTGGCTGGTGTTACGGCAACCGAGGTGAAAGGATTCGGTCGGCAAAAAGGCCACACCGAGTTATATCGCGGCGCCGAATATGTGGTCGATTTTCTACCCAAGGTCAAACTGGAAATCGCGGTTGCCGAACATGTGGTCGATCAGGCCGTGGAAACCATCGTCAAGGCTGCCAATACCGGCAAAATAGGCGATGGGAAAATTTTTGTGACCAATCTGGAACAGATTGTCCGTATCAGAACCGGCGAGACCGGAGAAGACGCTATTTAGGTTTTCTCCCAAGTCTTCGCAAAAGGACAGAGTACAAAAGCAGTAACATATCTAAAATCGCCCTGGTCTGCGAACCACTCGCAGACCAGGGCGATTTTGTTGTTTCTGGCTTTGTAATAAACAACATACCCTAATTTTGTGATAGACAATGACAAACATTATAAGAACGCTGATGCTGCTTGCAATCAGTATGATATTGCCGGAACCGGCTTTGGCCGACGGCATTAATCAAGCCAATACCGCTTGGGTTTTAACCTCCACCGCACTGGTATTGTTCATGACCATCCCCGGCCTGTCCCTGTTTTACGGCGGCCTAGTTAGAAGTAAAAACGTGCTGTCGATATTAATGCAATGCTTCGCGATTACCTGCCTGGTATCGATATTGTGGCTAGCCGGCGTCTATAGTTTCGTGTTTGCCGACGGCGGTAGTTGGCAAAATCTGCTCGGCGGCGGTAGCAAAATATTTCTGCCGGAAATGGGAACCCAAAATCTGAGCGGTGATATTCCTGAAATCGTGTTTTTCATGTTCCAGATGACTTTCGCGATCATTACCCCGGCATTAATCGTCGGTGCCTTTGCCGAACGGATGAAATTTTCGGCAATGCTTTGGTTCAGCGCGTTGTGGTTGATCGTGGTGTACATGCCGATTTGCCATTGGATTTGGGGCAATGGTTGGTTGGCCGCGCTAGGTGCTAAGGATTTTGCCGGCGGGATTGTGATCCATGTCAATGCCGGCGTCGCGTCCTTGGTCGCCGCGCTGGTGTTGGGCAATCGCAGAGGCTTTCCGAGCGTAGCAATGACGCCACACAATATGACCATGGTGGTGACCGGCGCCGGCATGCTTTGGTTTGGTTGGTTCGGTTTTAATGGTGGCAGCGCATTGAAAGCCGACGGCAGCGCCGGCATGGCGATAGCCGTCACCCATATTGCCGCCGCCGCGGGTGCCTTGACCTGGATGAGCATCGAATGGAAACGGTTCGGTAAGCCCAGTGTCTTGGGTATCGTCACTGGCATGGTGGCAGGCCTCGGCACCATCACCCCCGCATCCGGGTTTGTCGGGCCAATCGGCGGCTTGGTCATCGGTGTTGTCGCTGGCGTGGTCTGTTTTTATGCCACCCAATATGTCAAACGCGGCTTAAAAATCGACGATTCCTTGGATGTGTTTCCGGTGCATGGTGTCGGCGGCTGCGTCGGTTCGATTTTGACCGGGGTGTTTGCCGCGGAAAGTTTCGGCGGTCTGGGGTTGAATGGCGTTTCTATCCTCGATCAGGTCGGCGTGCAAGCGTTGGCGGTGCTGGTGGCTGCTTTGTGGAGCGCGTTATTCAGTTATCTGTTGCTGAAAGCCATCGACAAAGTCATCGGCTTGCGCGTCAGCGAAGACGAAGAAGTTGAAGGTCTGGACATTGCCTTGCACGAAGAGACCGGATATCACAATCTGTAAAGCTTAGCGGTTAAAATAGGCTTTTCTATCGGCGGGCGACTTGGTTTACTAAGTCGCCCGCGTCTTTACTAAAACCTGGGAAAGTCATGCCTATCACTCTTGAAGCACTGGAAACCATCGTCCGCGCCGCCGGCGACGTCGCGATGAGTTATTTCAACGATCTCGATAAACTGTCAATCAACAAAAAAAGCGCCCGCGATCTGGTGACCGACGCCGATGTCGCCGTGGAAAATTATCTGAAACAGGCTTTGACCGAGCATTGTCCGGAATATGGCTTCTGGGGCGAGGAAAGCGGCCAAACCGCCAATCAAACCAAGCGCTGGATCGTCGATCCGATCGACGGCACCCATTCCTTTTCCAAAGGCCAGTATTACTGGGGCATCAGCGTTGCGCTGGAAATCGACGGCGAGTTGACGATGGGCGTGGTCTACGGCCCGGCGTTGGACGATTATTACTGCGCGGAAAAGGGTAAAGGGGCTTGGAAAAATGGTAAGCCGATCCGGGTGTCAGGCGAAACCAGTTTGGCCAGTAGTATGGTTTCCACCGGCTTTGCCTGTTTGCGCCAGTATCTGGAAGACAACAATCTGGCTCGCTTCGGCCGTATCGCCCAGGCTACCACCGGCCAGCGTCGGTTGGGCTCGGCGGCATTGGATTTATGCACGGTGGCCGATGGTCAGGTTGACGCCTTTTGGGAGCAGGAACTGAACTTATACGATGTCGCCGCCGGCGCGCTGATCGCCCAGGAAGCGGGGGGGATCCTCACCAATTTTAAAGGCGATCCGGGGGTGTTTCCGAAACAGATATTGGCTACTAACGGTAAGATACTGGATCAGATTTTGCCGTTGATGTGAGCCTGATTGATCAGCGCTTCGCAGCGTTGACTGATGGCTACGGCTTGTTGTGCCGGGGAAAAGGCGGCATATTTTTCGGCAAATTTGCGGGCTGCGTTGGCATATTTGCCGCTGGCGAGGAGGTCGGTGAGTAGTGCGCGGTAATTGGGTCTTTTGCTGTCCATGGGTACGCAAATCCCGGCCCCCAATGCTGCGACGTTGCGTGCTCCCAGGAGTTGCTCCAAGTGCATTGGCAATGCCAAGATAGGTTTGCCGGATAATAAAAATGCCGCCATAGTGGCGGGGCTTCCATAGGAAATCGCCAGATCGCAGTCTCGGCTGGCGGCCGCGATGTTTAACGGTTGCGCCGAGATATGCAAATTGGCGCTACTGTGTTTTTCAATGAATGCCGGTGTCGTACCGGGGA
Source organism: Methylomonas montana (assembly GCF_030490285.1). Taxonomy (NCBI): domain Bacteria; kingdom Pseudomonadati; phylum Pseudomonadota; class Gammaproteobacteria; order Methylococcales; family Methylococcaceae; genus Methylomonas; species Methylomonas montana. Next base: position 1,204,969 of record NZ_CP129884.1, read on the forward strand.
TGTGCATCAGCACTGACCATGAAGAAGATCGAAGTTGCTGCAAAAGCCCTTCCAGACCGGTGTATTCCGGTCTTAAATAGCCGAATATTTTTTGGGTGCCGACGCTAGGCCAGATGGGGTCAATACCACTGGCTTGGTAAATCGCCGGTCCCCAATATTTTGCCTGGCCGCGTTGTTGGTAGTGATCAAGTTCTGAAAAAGTGCAGAGAAAGTCCTCTTCGGTGTCGAATAAATCGGCCACCGTTTTGAGCGGCTGAGCGCCTAATCGATGAAGTACCGAATTAATGGTCGCCAAGATTTTTGCTTCGACAGCGACTAACTGTTTTTCGGCAACGGGTTGCCACGGTCTCATGGCGGGTAGCGGATTTAATTTGGGCGGCGAAAAGAAGCCGGTTCCAAATAATGTGCGTGGAATATCGAGTTGGTGCGTCGCCAACATAGCGCCGGGTGCATGATCGAGCACGATCAAATCGGGGGCAAGATGCTGAAATAGGTTTATCCAGGCTTTTACTTTGGTATACAACCCAGAAATCTCGTCAAAACCGGCGTTCTGCAAGATGCCAGGATAACTGATGGCCAGCGGCTGGGTTTGGGATGTTGGCCAGCGGATGGGCGCTTGTAGATAGCAAAAGCCGTCATTACCCAGCAAGGTGTCGGCATATTGCAGATCTTTAAGCACGAATATCACTTCATGACCGTGCTGTTTTAATTGCTGGGCTACTGGAAGAAAAGCGGCGGTATGACCATATCCACCGCCTAATTCCCAAACATAAACAACTCTACTCATCGGGCCAATAAATGGAAATATTAAGTTTCTGAATTTTTGCCGAGTTTTTTATCGGGTTCAAGCTATTTATCGGTGCCGGAAACACTTGCTTGTAAAATTGATTTTCAAGTGTTTTTAAGGCACTCGTCATTATTAAGCCATTATAGACAGTTCAGGTTGGAGTGATATTATTGCTTGCAGTTAACAAATTAGATCCTATGCTTAAGCCATTGAGTTTTAGTATTTGATTTTTGTTTTTTCCGGTATTTAGTCCAGAGTATTTCCTATGAAATTACCGTTAGCCAATGACATAAGATTTTCGGGATTCCTCGAGAAAGTGACAACGCCGGCGCTGGCTAGGAAAGACAGATTGCCCGATTTTCTGTTACCAAAATGTTGTAGCTCCAAGCGGATTTTATTGGCGGCGGCAAGTGCGCTGGCGGTGGTACCGTTTGCAGCTCAGGCGTGGACACTGGATTTCAGTCCAGGCTCCTACAGTGTCAATGAGGCAGATGGCTCGGTTCAAGTTGGCATTAATTTGGCTTCCCAAGGAGATTATGGTGGCTGTTTCGTCGACGGCAACGTGGTCGTTAGCGGCGGAAGCGCGACGTCCGGGAGTGACTTCAATATTTCCGGCGGCAGTTTCAGTATCAGCAACACCAGTAATACGGCCAATGTAAGTATCGGTATTGTCAACGATACCGTGGTGGAGGGAAGCGAAACGATCAGCTTGTCGCTTGCAATTACTAGTCAAGACTGCTTTGGCTCGGTTTCCGCAGGTGGCCCGGCAACCGTCACGATTGCTGATGACGATACCGCGCCGCCGCCACCTCCTCCTCCGCCAACACCGCCTCCACCCACACCAGCGCCAGCGCCCGATCCCACACCGAATCTTAGTTTGGATCCCAACTTCACGCCGAATCAGCGCTCGATTTACGACGGATTGCTTAGCGCTTGCGACACGGCTACCGGAGAGTTGCAACAGCGCTGCCAGGAAATCAGTAATGCCGATCTCGATGCGGTGATTCCCGATCAAGTCGCGGCGCAAGGTGCGGCGGCAGTGGATTTTGCCTTCCGGCAATTTTCCATCATCCACGGTCGTATCGTAAACTTGCGTAATAGCCAGAATCAAAACCCCTCGCTACTGGGTTATTCGACAATCAATATTAATGGAGAATCGATACCGGTCGGCAAGGCTTTGATGACGGCGTTGGGGCCGGCGCGCGGCGGCGCGGCGGGTGACGATCCCGAGGCACCGTTCCGTGACAGTCCGCTGGGATTTTTCCTGAAAGGCCAGTTTAATGTCGGCGAAAAAGACAATACCCTAAACGAGCGCGGCTTTAAAACCGACAGGAAGGCGTTCACCTTTGGCGTCGATTACAGTTTTACCGATGCGTTTGTGCTGGGCGCCGCATTCGGTTATGGCGCCACGGATACTCGTTACACGCGCGGCAACGGTGAAATGGCGACCGATGCCTTCGAATTTTCCTCGTATGGCAGTTATTTCCTGCCCCAGGAATTTTATGTCGACTGGGTGATGAGTTACGCGCTACACAACTTTGATATCAACCGCCGTATTCAATACAGTGGTTTCGACGACGCAGCGAAAAGCAATGTCAATGGCGATCAATACGGTATTAGCTTGGGGTTTGGCAAGGATATTTCGCTACAAAGCCTGGTGATTAACCCTTATATACGCTTGGACTATAGCAAAACCGAAGTGGATGGCTACCAGGAAACGGGTGGCGCTGGCTTGGGCATGTCGTTTGATAAGCAGTTTATCGACTCGGCAACATCGACGCTCGGTGGTCAGGCCAGCAAAGCCATCAGCATGCCGTGGGGGATACTATCGCCCGGCGTGCGTTTTGAGTGGGTGCACCAATACATGGATGATGGCCGCTTCATACAGGCGCGTTTTAACCAAGCTACTGCCGGCACCGGCAGATTTAGCGTCAAAACCGATACTCCGGATCGGGATTATTTCAATATTGGTAGTTCCCTGGCGCTGACTCTACCGGAGGGGAGGGCGGGTTTTCTGCGTTACGAATACCGATTGGGGCAAGCTTATATTGCCGATCACACCGTGGAGTTAGGTGCCCGGATTCCATTTTGACGATGGATGCGCTAGCCGTGTTGCCGGGCTAACCGACTGATTTACTGATTGGGTTTAGGCTGGGGAAAGGGCGCTCGAACTGTTATTTGTCCTCTTCTTCCCTGGGAAGAAGAGGACAAATGAGATTACTTGGCTTTAGCCAATTCCGCGCGCATTTCGTCGATAACCGCTTTATAGTCGGGTTTGCCGAAAATGGCCGAGCCTGCAACAAAAGTGTCGGCGCCGGCTTCTTTGATATCGCGGATGTTGCCGATGTTCACTCCACCGTCAATTTCCAGACGGATGTTGAAGCCGCTGTCGTCGATGCGTTTTCTGACCTGACGCAGTTTATCCAAAGCGGACGGAATAAAGGACTGACCGCCGAAGCCTGGATTGACCGACATCAACAGAATCATGTCCAATTTGTCCATTACGTGATCCAGATAATGCAGCGGGGTGCCTGGGTTGAAGGTCAAACCCGCTTTGCAGCCCAGATCCTTGATCATTTGCAACGTGCGGTCGATGTGCATCGATGCTTCCGGGTGGAAGGTGATGTAGCTGGCGCCGGCTTTGGCGAAATCGGGGATAATGCGATCGACCGGGGCGACCATCAAATGCACGTCGATCGGGGCGGTAACGCCGTGTTTACGCAGCGCTTCACACACCAGCGGGCCGATGGTCAGATTAGGCACAAAATGGTTGTCCATCACATCAAAATGCACAATGTCGGCGCCCGCGCTTAATACATTGTCGACTTCTTCGCCCAAGCGCGCGAAGTCTGCGGAGAGTATGGAAGGTGCAATCAAATTGTCTGCCATTTTATTATTCCTGTTGGTGAGGTGAAAAATCGCATTATAACTTTTTTCCGGAGTTTGGCTAAATCGTGGATGGGTAGCCGGTTTGATGCTTGTCTATTATCGATTGTCGGGAAGGTTTTAGAAGCTGTTTAAAAACTGCTGCGCTTGCTCATGACTGTGTTGAAAAATCGCTGAAAATCCTCATGGTCTCCATGTACACTCCGGTTTTTACTCACCCCATCCTTGGTGGGGCTCGCCCTTGGGTCGGCTTTGCCGCTCCCTACGCGAATCCATCGCTTTGGGTCGCGTTTTTTCGCCTTGCCATGAACAAGCTCGCGACGTTTTTTAAACAGCGTCTTAGGCGCAATGGGCCGTTAGTGCGGACGGTAATCGCTCAGAAACTTTTCAAATACGGCGACCGGTAACGGTGTACTGGTCAAGTAACCCTGATAAAGATCACATTGCCGGCTTTTCAGAAACGCCAATTGCGCGGCGGTTTCCACGCCTTCGGCCACGACCCGCATCCGCAGGGTTTTCGCCATCGCGATGATGGTCGCGGTGATTTCCATGTCGTCGTTATTGAGCGGAATGTCCTCAATGAAACTTTTATCGATTTTTAAGACATCCATCGGGAATAATTTTAGATAAGCCAGCGAAGAGTAACCGGTGCCGAAGTCGTCTATGGCCAGATGAACGCCTAGCGTATGCAATTGACGCAGGATTTCGATGGCTTCCTTTTCGCGTTTCATTAACGCGCTTTCGGTCAATTCCAGTTCCAAATAGTCGGCCGGAAAGCCGGTTTCCAGCAAGATTTTGGCGACCACATCGCTGATGTCACTATGCAAAAATTGTTGTGGAGACAGGTTGACGGCCAGGCGCAAGGGTTTTAAGCCCGCCTCCAGCCAGCGCTTGCCTTGGCGACAGGTCTCTCTTAATACCCAGTTGCCGATGGCGGTAATCAGCCCGGTTTCCTCGGCGATCGGAATGAAGCGGAGCGGCGGAATCAGTTCGCCGCTGGCGGTTTGCCAGCGTACCAAGGCTTCGGCGCCGACGATTTCGCCGCTATCGATGTGGATTTGCGGTTGAAAAAACACGCGCAATTCGCCGCGTTCTATTGCCTGGCGCAGGCGAATTTCAATGTCGATACGCTCGCGTGCGGCACGGGTTAAATCCTCGGAAAAATATTTGAAACGATTGCGGCCTTCGTTTTTGGCTTGATACAGTGCAGTATCGGCGTGCTGTATCAACTCATCGGGCGAAGTGCCATGATCGGGGAACAGGGCAATGCCGACGCTGACGCCGATACGCACCTCGTGGCCGCTGGCCAGCCGCCAGGTTTGGCTTAAGGTGTTGATAATTTGAGTGGCGACGAGGGCTACGGCTTCCGGATGCAGCACTTCTTCCAGCAATACCACGAATTCATCCCCGCCCAGACGGCAAACGGTGTCTATGCTGCGCAGCCGTGCGCTGAGCCGGTCGGCGACCATCTGCAACAGATCGTCGCCGGCCAGATGCCCGAAGCTGTCGTTGACATCCTTGAAGCGATCCAGATCCAGCATCAATACCGCCATCGTGGTCTCCTGGCGGCGGGCTTTTTCGATGTTGTGTTGGAGACGCGATAGAAACAGCATCCGATTGGGTAACTTGGTGAGCGGATCGTGGTGTGCCAGAAATTCCAGTTCTTTTTCCGACGCTTTAAGCTTGGTAATGTCGGCAAACACGCCGACGTAGTGGGTAATGTTGCCGTCGAGGTTCCTGATAGTGCTGATGCTCAACAATTCGGGATAGAGCTCCCCGTTTTTACGGCGGTTCCAGATTTCCCCCTGCCAATGGTCGGTGCTAGCGATACTTGCCCACATTTCCCGATAAAAGGCCTGGGCGTGTCGGCCGGAGCTGAGTATGCTGGGATTTTTGCCAACCACTTCGTCATTGCCGTAGCCGGTGATCTCGGTAAATGCCTTGTTGACCATCAGGATATGGCGCTCGGCGTCGGTAATCATCACGCCTTCGCGGGTGCTTTCAAATACAGCCGCGGCCTGGCTTAGCCGCTCTTCGTTAGCCTTGATATCGGAGATATCGGTGATGGTGCCGACATAACCGCACAAGTTGCCGGCATCGTCCAGCTCGGGATCGGCCCGGCCGACCACCCAGCGCAGGCTGCCATCGGCATGCTGAAAGCGGTATTGCATGTTGAAAGGCTGCAAGGTTGCTAGGTTCCGTGTCCATTCGGCGACCACACGATCCCGGTCTTCAGCGAACAGCCCGCTTTCCCAGCCGCTGCCATGCGCCTTGCTAAATGGCAAACCGGTGATTTCACACCAGCGGTGGTTGACATAATCGCATTCGCCGAGTTGGTTGGTGCGAAAAATGCCAACTGGCGCTATCTTCGAGAGCGTGTGGAACAGCAATTCGCTTTCCTGTAGCGCCATTTCAGCCTGTTTGCGGGCGGTGATGTCGCGTAGCGCGATGACATACGCCGCCGCACCTTCCCATTGTAGTGGCGCGGAGCGCATTTCCGCCCAGGCTATGCCGCTGGGGCGAATCAGATTGATGTCCTGAAACTGGATTTTATCGTTGGGTATGGGGATGGCCAGCGATTGCCCAATCAGGCAACCGCGTTCCAATAGCTGTTCGGCCGCTTGATTGGCATACAGCACAAAGCCTTGCGGGTCGACTACCATCACGCCGTCGGTAATGGTATCGAGGACCAGATTAAGCTGTTTGAGTGTTTGCGGCATCGGGGGTATTAGACCAAGCCTCAAACGATCACTGTTTGCACACCTGTACCCTGGGTTTGTGTGGTGATGGCCGCCATCACCGACGACATTCTCGATAGATCGCCAAGCAGTTTCAACACCGGTTCCGGCAAATCACGCACCAGCATCGGCGTGGCGAAGATTTCCTTTTCCAGGGCCTTTTCCGGCATGCCCAATACCTCGACGACGTCGAATACCCAGTGGCCCGGTTCGTAAATACCGGCCAGCACCGCGCTGATTTGCTCGACCAGCCGGCGCGTCTCCGGATTCAGAGACACGACATAAAGCGTTAGCACCAATTTATGGTGATTGGCCCGGCGTTCTTCATGAATTTTGGCGATATGCACGACCTGGGCGATGTTTCTGATCTGCGAGGCAGACAGCGGTTTACTGGCCAGCTCGAATTGCAAGCCTTCCTCATGCGCGGCCTTCAATTGATCCATAAACTCGGCGGCGAAGGCGGTGACGACATAGACATTTAGATTCTTGTCCAGCGCTTTCAGGCGGCGTAGCGTTTCCACGCCGTCGATGCCTGGCATGCGCAAATCCAGAAATATTAGATCAGGGCATTCGGCTTCCACCATGGCAATGCCTTGCAGACCATTTTCTGCTTCCGAGACACTATAGCCTTCTTCTTCCAGAATCAATTTGAATGCGCCACGCACCGCCGGGTCGTCATCAATGACCAGAATTTTGTTTACCATCGCCTAAGTCTCTGTACTGTAAAAATCTATGAATTGTGAGGGAATTTTAACTGGATGCAACAACCCTGACCAATGCTACTTTCTATCGCGATGGTGCCGCCGGCGTCCTGAATCAGCCGACGAGTGACCGACAGGCCTAAACCGGTGCCCTGGCCGGGCGGTTTGGTAGTAAAGAAAGGATCGAACATCCGGCTTTGCACGTCGTCGGCAATGCCTGGGCCGTTGTCTTTTATGCTCAACCTTAACATTTTTTCCGATGAATCGGTGCTGATTTCTATGCAAGATTGTGAACGGCCGCGCAACGCGTCGCGGGCGTTGATTAATAAGTTGACCAGAATCTGCTGCAAGCTTTCTGCAGGGCAGGCAATCGGCGGCAGTTGTGCCGGCAGGTCGACGTGGACTTCGATGGCGGCTTTGTGCAATTCGCCTTCCAGTAGCAGTAGGGTTTGCCCCAGCACTTCCTCCACCGAACAACTGCCGGTTTGCGCGGTTCTGTTGTGCATGAACACCAGCATATTGGAGACAATGTTTTTGATGCGCTGGATTTGTTGCAGGGCCTGGGCAAGAACCTGCTTGGATTTGGGATCTTCACTGCGGTCGGCGACAAATTCGACAAAATTCATCACCCCCATCAGCGGATTGTTGATTTCATGCGCCACGCCTCCCACCAGGGTGCCGAGTGCAGACAGCTTTTCCATTTGCAGCATGTGGTCCTGATTTTCCTGCAATTGTTTATAAGCTTGCCGGGTTTGTTCGAGCAAGCGGGCGTTTTCCAGCGAAATCGCCGCTTGCCCGGTCAATAATTCGGTCATGCCGATTTTCTCCGGGGTAAACACGCCCTCGGACAGGCGGTTTTCCAGATAGAGCAAACCGATCAATTCGGTCTGCTTGATGACGGGTAGACACAATACCGAACGCAGCCCCAGCGCCAACACCTCCGGCGCATTCTGAAAATCGCCTTCGCTACAGGCATCGCGCAACACCACTTTTTCGTGGGTGCGTTGCACATAATTGACGATGGCTCGGCAAATGCCTCGAACCTTGTTCAAGCTGTAATAGTGTTTGTGTATGGTGCGTTTTTTGCCGACATGTTGTTCGGCGGCTACGAATAACTCGTCGCCTTGTTTGATCAGCAAATAGCCATGCTGGGCCGCCGAGCTTTCCAGCACCACCGCCATGATTTTCTGCATCAATTGGGTTAGGTCGATTTCCGCCGACAGCGCCAGCGCCGATTTCATCAAATAATTGATGTCCAGGCTGGGCAGGGTAGGCAGCGCGGGTTTGGATTTGACGATTCTGGCGCCGGTGTCCGGGTTGACGTACTGATGGCGTTCCTGTAGCCGGTTGTTTTTAGCGTCGGCCCGGCACAAGCGGTAATGGCGGCGGGCTTCGCCGTAATACAGCTCGGCGTCGCCAAGTTGGTAAGTACTTAATAAATCGGCCAGCAATTCGTATAAATGTCCGGTCAACAGTCCATAGTTTTGTGCTATGGCCAAGGCGATGGCGTCCAGATACAGATTGCGCGCTTCGCGGTATTGTTTTTGGCGACGGGCAATTTCGGCGTGGATAAACGCCAAATAAGGTTTTAATAGTGGTCCGAGCCCAGCCCAGATTTCCAGTTGGCTGAGCAGCGGTGCGATTTCGCGGTCGATTTCCGGCCAATCCAGTTGCTCCGGCAAGCGTAGCCGGTTCAAAATTCTAAACACATACCACAGCCGTTTCAGTACGTTATCGGTCAGGCCGTGTAGATATTGCTCAACCGTTTGCAGCGAGTGTGCCGCGGCGCCGTAGTCACCCAGATAATACTGGGCAAAACCCAGCAAGGCAAAATAGCTGCCGGAAGCCGCTACATAATGATTGGCGTGCCATTGTTCCAAGGTGGTTTGCATGTCGACCGGGCGGTAATCGGGTTTCATGGGTATCACCCAGCCCGCTAAAACCGCTTGGGCCAGGCCGACCGAAAATGACAGATGGTTTTTACGGGAAAACTGCAAGCACTCGTCGGCGGCTTCTTCCACCCAGCGCAAATTCTTACCCTGGGCCTGTAAGTTCCACATCAATGGCCCGTACGACAAGCCGGCGTTGTATAAGTCGCCGCAATTCTTGCCGGATTGAATGGCTTTGCGTGCATAATCGACGATGTCGGCCGGGTGGCTGCGCGAATGCATATTGCACCAGACAATGCCGTTCATGCCGCGCGTCGCGCCAAAGGTGTTGGGATACTTCGCGCACAAGTCGTGTGCCAGATCCTGGTAACGAAAAGCCAGCTGGAATTGTCCCTGTTCGCCCAAGTTAAGGCCCATGATCGAAAACGAATAAATCACCGATTCGTCCATGCCGCCTGCCAGACAATGCTGCGTCGATTGTGCCGCCGACAGATACAGCTGCGGCACTAGTCCACACATATACAGGTCCGGGATCAGTTCGCTGTAAAACGCCAGTTCGATTTTGCTTTGTCGCTGATCGGTAAACGGCATATTCAGGATTTTTTGCCAGACATCGCCTTGTTCGGCGATTTGCGCCATTAAGCCTTCCATGCGTTTTAGAGCCAAAGCCGGATCGTCGGGGATGGATTTGTTGAAATAGGCCAGGCCGCGATTGGCGGTGGCGATGGCCTGGTTGAAATTGCCGAACGACGATAACGAGGTGGTTTGTTCCGCCAAGGCTTCCGCTTTGTCCAGATCGCTGACGGCATGTTCGATCAGACGATTCAGCAGCGCTTCCGAGCTTTCGTAACGGCCGCACATCAAGTCGGTTTTTGCCAGGCGTTGATAAATTCTAAAGGTCTGCGCATAGGCGTTTTCCCAACAATCGGCCGGCAGATAATCGTGGGCTTTCAGAAAAAATTCGTTGGCGGCATCGCCGGCCAGCGCATCCAGCGCCTTATTGCCGGCTTGGAAATTGATGTCCACCAGCCAATACGCGGTTTCCTGATCCAGGTCCGCTGGACAGCCGCGGTTGAGATGAGCGGCGATGGTGAACAGATTGTCCAGGTTTTGCAGATTGGTGCCGACGGCCATGTCGGCCAATAGACGGTTGCCGATCCGCCAATGGATATTGGGACGGTTTTTGGTTTGCACCTGTTGCAATACCGCTTCCTGCACCCGGTCGTGGACGAATTGCAGATCGGATTTATTTTCCAACAGTAGTCCGAGGCTCAGTACCGGCTTTAAATCCTCGAACAATTGCTCGATACGCATATCCAGCACCAAGGCCACATCCTCGGCGGTGAAGCGATTGCCCATGCAGGCGCAGTGATCGAGGATGCGTATGGTTTTCAACGGCAGTTTACGGACTTTGGCACTGAATAACTCCACGACGCTGGCCGGCATTTGCGTGTCGCGAATCCGGTTCATATCCCAAGCCCAGTGCTGCTCGGCATTAGTGCTGAGCAGGTTTTCGTTATACAGCCAAGCCAGACTTTCACTGACAAACAAGGGGTTGCCCTCGGTCAGGTGGGCGATAAAATCGGCCAGATTGGCGGTGGACGCCAGTGGCGAATCCAAAATGTAGGCCACCATTTCATGGCAATCCGCATCGCTGAGCGGTTCCAGGCGAATTTCGGTCAGCGGGCCGGCGTTTTCCTGCACGCTACGGATCAGTTTGGTTAAGGGGTGGGCGGTATCGACTTCGTTATGCCGATAGGCGCCCATGAAAAACAGATAGGGGTGTTCGCGGTGATTGGCGAACAGATTTTGCAGAAAGTCGAAGGTGGCGGTATCGCACCATTGTAAATCGTCGATGAATAGCACTAAGGGGTTATTTTCGCTGGCCAGACAGGCCAGAAAACGGCCGAACAAATTGTTGAAACGATTGCGGGCTTCTACCGGCGGCAAAGGCGGGGGTTCGGGCTGCGGCCCGATAATGAATTCCAGCTCCGGTACTACATCGATAATCACGCCACCGGTATGATCCAATGTGTCGAGGATTTTGCCGCGCCACTGTTGTACTTGGTCATCGCTTTCGGTCAGAAAGGTCCGAATCAGGTTGCGCAGCGCCTGAATCAGTGAACTGTAGGGGATGTTTTTTTGGTATTGATCGAACTTTCCTGAGCTAAAGTAACCACGATTTTTGACCAACGGTTTTTGCAATTCTTGAATCAAGCGGGTTTTGCCGATGCCGGACAGTCCGGAAATAAACACCGAGCGAAACTGGCCGGTGGCTACTTGATCGTATTCTTGGCGAATCAACGCGCTTTCGGCTTGGCGGCCGACCATCTTGGAAATAAAGATCACGCGGCGACTACGGTCATGCTGGCCGATGAAAAAATCGGACACCATGCCGCTGGCTTCATATTCTTTCTGACAGCGCAGCAGGTCCGCCAGTAAGCCGGAAGCGCTTTGATAGCGCTTTTCCGGCTGTTTCAACGTTAATTTGGCGATGATTTCACTGAGCGTGCGTGGAATGCCGGGGCTGATTTCATGGGCTTTGACCGCTTCTTCGGCCAGATGCGAATGAATCAATTCCAGCGGGTCGCAGGAAAAAAACGGCAAGCTGCCGCTCAGCAATTCGTAAAACACGATGCCCAGCGAATATAAATCGGTGGAGAAATCGACCCGGTAGTTGATGCGTCCGGTCTGTTCCGGCGAAGTGTAGGCCAGCGTGTTGCGGACAAATTCCGGATCGTAGATGAAATGGCTGACATCGCGGATGTCCAGCGGTGTGATGAAATCGGTCAGCCGCAGATTCAGCGTGCCGGATTGCACCAGGATATTATGCGGTTTGATGCCGCCGTGGGTGATGCCGGCGTCATGCACCGATTGCAAGGTATCGGCCAATGAACAGGCCAGCGTAAAAAAATCGCCGAGTTTGACGGCTTGCTGCTGGGCGACCCATTTATTCAGCGGTTGGCCGCTGAACCAGGGTTGCACGATGAATTGCTCGCCGTCGCTGGATTCCAGCGCTAACGGCGTACAGGCCCGCGGATCGTGCAGTACTTTCAGGCGTTCGATTTTTTGCCGCAGATGTCGCGATTGCTCGTCCCAGCTGGACAACAATTTCAGACATTTGACGACCAAGGGATATTCCGGGATATGCTTGTGGTAGCCCTTGTAAACGATGGCTTGCAGGCTTTCCCCAAGTTTCTCGGTCAGCACATAGCTGTCCAGTTGTGGGGCGTTTTGTAGCGGCTTGGTGATGGTTGTTATGTCGGTCATGCTATGGCTCTGCTAGAAAAACCCATGGGGGTGGGGGATAGTAAAGTGATTCTTCGGCTAAAACCAGAGGCAAGGCTGTTTTATAATTCAGGCTTTTACATCGATTAACAAAGGAGTTGCCATGGCCGCGACCGCATCCAATATGCTGCCTTTAGGTAGTACCGCCCCGGATTTTCGTTTGCCGGATACCGTCAGCGGCCGGGACTACGGTTTGCAGGACTTAAGAGGCGAGCAGGGCACACTGGTTTTGTTTATCTGCAATCACTGCCCTTATGTATTGCATGTCAAACAACAGCTAATCGCCATCGCCCAGCAATATGCGATCTTGGGTATTTCGACTATTGCGATCAGTTCCAACGACATCGTCAATTATCCCGAAGACGCGCCGGACAAGATGCAGCAAATGATGGCGGCATGGGGCAATCCGTTTGCCGCGTATTTGTACGATGAGAGCCAGACGGTCGCCAAAGCCTATCAGGCCGCTTGCACGCCGGATATTTATTTGTTCGATGCCGATCTGGCTTGCGTCTACCGGGGCCGGCTCGATGCCGCTACGCCTAAAAACGACCTGCCGGTGACCGGCGCCGATTTACGTAATGCCTTGGATAATCTGCTGGCCGGGCAGCCGATAACCGAGGCACAAGTGCCGAGTATCGGCTGTAATATCAAATGGAAGAGTGCGGAATAGGGATTGTTAACCTTGATTGTCGTCGAATTGTTCTACCATTAAATCCAGTTCTTTGCTTAATTCAGAAACGCTGCCGCTGGCAGCGCTGGCTTCGGCGGCATGTTCGGTGGTTTCTCGGGACAGGGTGCCGATCGCCACAACGGTTTTGGCAATTTCCTCGGATACTGCGTGCTGTTGTTCGGCGGCGCTGGCGATCTGCACGATCATTTCATTAATAAAGTTGACCGAACGGCTAGTCTGTTGAACTAGTTCGGTGGAGTTTTTGCCTTGCTCGGCGCCGGCAGCCGCCAATTCCTTGACCTTGCTCATCTCTTGAACCGCATCTTTGACGCCGGCGCGCAAGCCGTCGATCATTTTATGGATTTCTTCGGTGGACTTCTGCGTCCGGCCAGCCAGGGTTCTGACTTCATCTGCCACCACCGCGAAACCGCGGCCTTGCTCGCCGGCGCGAGCCGCTTCGATCGCGGCGTTGAGCGCCAACAGATTGGTTTGTTCAGCGATGCCTTGAATCACATCCAATACGCCGCCTATCTTTTTGCTGTGATCGGATAGCACCTGAATCACGGTTTCGGCCTGATTGACCGCCGTCGCCAGTCGGTTGATCATCTGTATCGTGTCGTTGACCCGCAACAAGGTATCTTGCGATTGTTGGTTGGCGTTGTTGGCGGCATCCGCAGCGTTGGCGGCGCTTCTGGCCACTTCGCTCACCGTGGCGCTCATCTGGTGGATAGCGGACGCGATCTGTTCGATTTCAGTCAATTGTTTTTCCATCGCCGAACTGACATGTCTGACTGCCCTATGACTGGCATCCGCTTTGCCGGCCAGTGGTTCGGTGGCCTGGATCAGGCGGCGGATGATGGTTCTGGATTTGGCTTTCAACAGCTTAACCGCCAATAACAATTGGCCGACTTCGCTGCCATCGCCGGTATACACCTGCTGCATCGCCGGGTTTTCGATCACTTGTCTGGCTTCCGTTGCCGCACGGCTCAGCGGCCGCAGTATCAGCCATATCCAGGCATAAGCCAGGGGAATGGAAACGCCGAAAATGGGTGCCGAAGACGCTAAATCGATTTTGCCGGTCAGATCCAGTACGACGGCGGCGATGACTTGCAATATCGCAAAACCGGCTATCAGTTTGCTGGACAAACTAAGCCGACCCAGCCAGGAATTGATGTCTTTCCCGGCATTTAATTGAGGGTAGAGCCGAGTGGCGCGCTCGACGCAGGCCGGCTCCGGTTTTACCCGCACCGATTCGTAGCCGATGATTTTGCCCTGATCGAAACGCGGCGTGACGAAAGCATCCACCCAGTAATAGTCGCCGTTTTTGCAACGGTTCTTGACGATGCCCATCCAGGGCCGGCCGCTTTTGATGGTTTGCCATAAGTCGGCGAACGCGGCCTGAGGCATATCGGGATGGCGGACGATGTTGTGGCTTTGATGCAATAATTCGGCCTGGTCAAAACCGCTGACTTTTAAAAAATCGTTATTGATGTAAGTGATCAGGCCGGACGGATCGGTTGCCGAGGTGATCGTCGTTTTAAGGCTAAAACTCACTTCGCGTTGGGTAACGGGTAAATTTTTTCTCATGATTATTATAAGTTGTGGACTATGAGGCTTTCAGCAAACGCACCGCTGGTGCGGGTGCGGCGCAATTAGATAAACCTAGCAAGTATAGGGGGAATTAGAACGTTTGCGAAAGCCGATTTGGCGCGCTTGCCTGTTGGTTAGCGACTGATGTTTTTGCTAGATACTGGTCATGCACTATGCTTAGCCAGGATAAAACCTACAAAAGGAGAGAGAAATGGTAGAGCAACAGCGTCGGCAGCTTCAATTCAGCGGTAGCGGCGGCGAGTATTTTCGAATCTGGATCGTCAATGTTTGCCTGAGTATTGTTACCTTGGGCATTTATTCGGCTTGGGCCAAGGTGCGCCGCAACCAGTATTTTTATCGGCATACGACCCTGGCTGGCGCTGGTTTCGATTATCACGGCGAGCCGAAAGCCATCCTGAAAGGGCGGATCATCGCTTTTTTGATGTTTGCCGCTTATTCGCTGGTTGGGCGATTCGATCCGCTGGCAGGGTTCGTGATTCTGGCCTTGATTATGCTGTTGATGCCCTGGCTATTGGTCCGCTCGCTGCGTTTTAGATTGCATAACACCAGCTATCGCGGCTTACGCTTCGCTTTTCACGGTCATTCCAGTCAAGCGTACATCAATTTTCTGTTGTGGCCTTTGCTATCCGCTTTGACATTGGGGTTATTGGTGCCCTTGGCCCAGCAACGCATGGCCCGTTACACTCGCGATAACAGTGCGTACGGCAGCGCTTTTTTCAAATTCTCGGCGGGTGTGTGGGCTTATTACAATATTTACCTGATGACCGTGTTGCTTGGCATATTGATCTTTGTCGCCCTGATGGCTGTCACCGTCTTATTAGGGAGTAGTGGGTTGATTCCGGTGGAAGCCGATCAGTTGCGGGCCATGAGTCTGTTGATCGCCGCCGTCGGCACTTATCTAGCACTGTTCCTGATCGCTTATCCTTATGTCGCCGCTCGATTGCAAAACTTGCTTTGGAATAGTACCTCATTGGGTGCGCATGGCTTTTCCTCGTATGTTAAAGGGCGGGAGATGGTGGGCATCATGCTCGGTAATGTGTTGTTGATCGTATTAAGCTTGGGTCTTTATAAACCGTTTGCCGACATTCGTTTGGCGCGGTATCGCATTCAACATATCGAATTGCTGGCAAACGGCAGCATCGACGAGTTCGTCGCGGGTCTGCAAAGCCAAGCCTCGGCGGCAGGCGACGAAATGGCCGACATGTTCGATTTCGATATCGCCTTGTAAATGCGGGTCGCCGCGGTTTACTACGACGGTCGGCAAGCTCGGCCGCATCCGGTCACCCTCTGCGTGGAGGGCGATAAGCTGTTGTTGCAGGGCAAGGATATTGCCCGACGCGATGCCTTGGCGACACTGAATATTCAACCGCCGCTTGGCAATACCCCGCGCTTGATCTTGTTCGCCGATGGCGGTCGATGTGAAGTGGCCGATAGGCAAGGCTTTGCGGACATGTTGCCGCGAGACGCCGGTAGCGCGGTGTCCACCATGGAAAATAGCTGGCTGTACGCGCTGGCGGCTTTGTTGATAACCTTGGGCTTGGTTGCCGGCGCTTATATATGCGGTCTACCTTATGCGGCGCGCGTGGCGGCTGACCGAGTGCCGGTTTATCTGCTGGCGCAGATGGATAACCAGTTTTTCGCCAGTTTCGACGAAACCTTATTAAAGCCCAGCGCGTTACCGGCCGAGCGCCGGCAAGCGATTTGGGATCGCTTGCAACACTTATCTTTACCGCCGGGTGCTGCTAAACCCGAGCGGATCGAATTTCGCGATAGCCCGGAATTGGGAGCCAATGCCTTCGCATTGCCGGGCGGTAGCGTGATCGTGCTCGACGACTTGGTGAAATTGGCGGATAACGACGAAGAAATCATCGCGGTACTGGCGCACGAGATGGGACATATCGCCGCAAAGCATGCCCTGCGGCAGATGTTACAGGCTTCCGTAGTGGGCTTGGCGATGACTTGGTACATAGGCGATGTCAGCAATCTGCTAGCCGCCGGGCCGACCATCTTGCTGGAAACCCGTTATTCCCGCGATTTCGAACGCCAAGCAGATAGCTTCGCTGCCGAGCTGTTGCGTGCCAACGGCATGCCGGTTAGCCGGCTAGCCGACATGTTGCAGAAACTGGAAACGGCACATCGGCCGGATGAACTTATAAAATCGGCACAAACGGCGAGTACGCTGGATTATTTATCCAGCCATCCCAATACCGAGGAAAGGATCAAGCGCTTGCGCGGGATGTAAAATGCCGCACGGTTATTATTTTTATTCAATGTTCATCAGGAGCAAACCATCATGAAACGACTTTATTCCGCGGCGTTGGTCATATTACTGGCGGTCGGCGGAACCAGTCATGCCAGTGACGCCCAAGCCGAATCCGACGATCGCAAAATTCACCATCTGGTCGTCGTCTGGCTGAAACAGGCTGGCGACGAAAAACTGCGGCAACAATATATCGAAGAGAGCAAGCGCTTGGCCCAATTACCGGGAGTGTTGGCGTACCATGTCGGCACCCCGGCCGCCATCCAGCGTGGGCATGCCAACGCCGCGCTGGATGAAAGTTATGACGTGGCGGTATCCAGCGTTTACGAAAACCGGGAGGCGTATGAGGCTTTTTTGAAAAATCCCGAGTATTTGCGGGTGGCGCAACAGGTATTGCGGCCTTTAGTGGATAAATACAAGGTCTACGATTTTAGCGAATGAGCATGGCGAACCGGTGCCGGGCCATGAGGTTCAGCACCGGTTGGATGTTAGTCGCGGTTTAGTTTCGACGCCGGCCGCATATGACTTAAGGTGTTGTCCCGCTGCACATAATGATGATACAAAGCCGCCAGCACATGTAAGCCGATCAGATAGTAGCCGATTTCACCGACCGTTTCGTGGATTTCCTTGAGCCATTCGGCCAAGTCTTTGTTTTCCGCGATCAATGCCGGCAGCTGAAGTCCAAAGAACGGAATCGGTTTGCCGGCCGCACTTAACAACAACCAACCCGCCAACGGCATAAACAACATCAGCACATAAAGCAGCAGATGAGCCACGTGCGCGGAGGTTTGTTGCCAGGCGGGCGGTTCCGGGGATATGGCTGGCGTCGGCCCCAGTAAACGGAACGCCAGTCTCGGCAAAACCAGCACTAACACCGTCAAGCCCAACATAAAATGCAGTGCCTTCAAGGCTTCGCGAGGATCGCTGCCTTTGGGAAACAATCCTTTCAGCTCGATACAGGCATACACGGCCGCCAGTAAGACAAACATCAGCCAGTGCAAGGCGATAGTCATGGTGCTATAGCGTTCGCTTGAGCGTTTCAGCATCGTCGAAAACTCCTTAATATTTAATGTTTGCCAAGCAGGCAAGTCGCCGTTTTATGCTCGGCGAACTTGTCGTGTCAGGCGCGGCCGGATGGTCCAATATTTTAAGCGAGTACGGGGCCGACCCGGTTGCCTATTTTTTTAACGCAGCGGCTACCGCCGCACGGCGGGTGATTTCAGCCCAATCACCGGCATCGACCAGATCGGCTGGCGCCATCCACGAGCCGCCGACGCAGGCGACGTTGCTCAAAGCCAGATATTCCGGGGCGTTTTTTGGATTGACGCCGCCGGTCGGGCAAAAAGTCACTTGTGGCAACGGCCCGCCGATGGATTTCAGCATTGGGATGCCGCCGGCAGCTTCGGCCGGGAAGAACTTCATCGCGGTGATACCTTTATCCAGCAGGCGCATTACTTCGCTGGGCGTAATCACGCCGGGTAGCAACGGCACGCTGGTTTCCAGCGCTGCTTCCAGCAGGTTGTCGGTGACGCCGGGGCTGACGATGAATTCGGCGCCGGCATCGATAGCGGCATGCAGGGTCTTAACGTTGATAATGGTACCGGCGCCGACGATTGCGCCAGGTACTTCGGCTTTGATGCGGCGGATCGCATCCAACGCTACCGGGGTGCGCAGGGTGATTTCCAGCACTTTCAAACCGCCCTCGACCAGCGCGCGAGCCAGCGGCACGGCTTGTTCCAGGTTGTTGATGACCATTACCGGCATGACGGGGGAGGTGGTCATGACTTCTTTGATTGATACTGACATTTTCTTTTCCTGTTTATTATAGTTATTGGTAATTCGTGGCTGTGACGGGAACTCGGCTATTTAAAGTTTAAGGTTTTCCGGCCAAAGAAAGTAAGGGCCAAATTTTGGACTCATTCGGAATTCGCCGCCAATTTCTTTACCTTTAGCGGTCAGGTAGTGTTTTCCGTCCTTAAGCTCAAGATAACTGGCAGATACTAACTTTTCAATAAACTCATTAGTTTTAATGCTGAGTTTTTGCGCCAGCTTAGACGTGGTGAGTTTTCCACTTGTATCCTCAGATTCATTTTTAGTTCCAGATTCTGACTCTTTGCTGGCATCTGGTTTTGAATCACCCTTGTTTTCAATCCTCTCAAGCGTAATTCGAACTTCCTCGCTGATTCGGATGATGCGCTGTGCTTCTTCATAGGCGTCTTTATACAAATCAGCATCATCCGAGCGGCGTATCAGCACACCCATCTCGTTATTGTTGATTTGACTAAATTCGTACAGATTAAGACTAGTGATGATGCACAGCTCTTCATTCAGATAGCATTTGGCATGTAAGTTCTTGCAAAAACTGGTACGAATATAAGTTAGTTCTTTGAGCCAATTGATTTCTTCTGGTTGTAACTCGCTTTTTCCGTAAACAATTCGAACATCGATTTTTAGACGGTTTTTATCAGCGAGTAGCTCTTTCATCCTGTCATTTAGTTTAAGGAATGGGCTAATCAGAATTAATCGGTCTTTGGCATCTTTGATTAGTTCTTCGAGAAAGTAATTTGTAGCGCTCGTGTTTAAAAATTTTGCCATTGAACTCTTCTTTTCGTTTGATTAGCTAATCGGATTACGTGAAAACGAAGTAAGCCCGTTCCCAGTTTAGCCCCTAAACCGTATAGGTCGTCGATGCGGTTTTGCCGCCGTGGCCGGTCCAGTCGGTATGGAAAAACTCGCCTCTGGGCCGGTCGGTGCGCTCATACGAGTGCGCGCCGAAGTAATCCCGTTGTGCCTGCAGCAAATTGGCGGGCAGTCTTTCGGTGCGATAGCCGTCGAAATAGGCTAATGCCGATGAGAATGCCGGCGTCGGAATACCCAGTTGGATGCCCAGGATTACGGCTTGGCGCCAGCCTGCTTCGGCCTGCTTCATCGCGTTAATAAAAAAGTCAGCCAACAGCAGATTTTCCAGGTCGGGGTTTTGCTCGTAAGCCTGTTTGATGTCGTTGAGGAATTGGCTACGAATGATGCAGCCACCGCGCCACATCAACGCGATGTCGCCGTAATTCAGCTCCAGATGGTATTCCTTGGCCGCTTCGCGCATCAGGCGAAAACCTTGCGCGTAAGAAATGATTTTCGAGGCATACAAGGCCTGACGAATAGCCTCGATCATCGCTGTTTTGTCGCCGCTAAAACTGGTGTTGGTTTTAGGTAAAGCTTTGGCTGCTCTGACACGCTCATCTTTTTGCGCCGATAGGCAACGGGCAAACACCGATTCGCCGATCAGCGTCAGCGGGATGCCTAAGTCCAGCGCATTGATGCCGGTCCATTTGCCGGTGCCTTTTTGGCCGGCGGTATCGAGAATGCTGTTCAACAAGGGCTGGCCGTTGTCTTCTTTGTAAGCCAGGATGTTGGCGGTGATTTCGATCAGATATGAGCTTAATTCGCCTTGATTCCACTCGGCAAAAATGGCCTGCATTTCGTCGGTGCTGAGTCCCAGGCCTTCCGAGAGCAGTTGATAAGCTTCGCAAATCAGCTGCATATCGCCATATTCGATGCCGTTATGCACCATCTTCACGTAGTGGCCGGCGCCGTTATCGCCAACCCACTCGCAGCACGGATCGTCATTGACGTGGGCGCTGATCGCCTGAAAAATCGGTTTGACGGCCGGCCATGCCGCTTTGTTGCCGCCAGGCATGATCGACGGTCCGTTTCTGGCGCCTTCTTCGCCGCCGGAAACGCCGGCTCCGACGTAGAGCAGGCCTTTTTCTTGCAAATACTGGGTACGGCGATTGGTGTCGGTGAACAGCGAGTTGCCTCCGTCGATGATGATGTCGCCGGCCGACAGCAAGGGCAACAGGTCTTCGATATATTGATCGACCACCGTGCCGGCTTTGACCATCAGCATCACCTTGCGCGGCGATTCCAGACTGTTCACCAGTTCTTCCAGTGTATGGCTGCCGATCACGTTGGTGTTTTTCGCAGGGCCGTCCAGGAACTCGTCGACTTTGCTGGTGGTGCGGTTGTAAACCGCCACCTTGAAGCCGTGGTCGTTCATATTCAGAACCAGGTTCTGCCCCATTACCGCCAGACCGATTAAACCGATATTTGCTTTCATGTTCGCCTTCTGTAAACGTTGTCGTTACTGGGATGTTAAGCAATACCGCCGTTAGACTGCATTGCTAAATCGCGTTAAGTTTCAGTCAAATCAATCGACGAAAAACAAATTGGTCGCGCCGGTTTCCGCGGTGGAGGCCTGTGCGCGCATCGCGCCGAACAGTTCCCGGCCCATGCCGAAATGGTGGCCAGTGGCGCTGTTGGCGGCCGGTACTCGGGCATCGAATTCGGCTTGGTCGACTTGCACGTTGACTTCGCCGGTTTGGGTGTTCAGCACGATGAGGTCGCCGTCGCGGACTTTGGCCAGCGGGCCGCCGTCTATACATTCCGGCCACATATGGATCGCCGAGGGTACCTTGCCGGAGGCGCCGGACATGCGGCCGTCGGTGACCAGCGCCACGTGAAAGCCTCGGTCTTGTAATACGCCCATGACAGGGGTCAGCTTATGCAATTCCGGCATGCCGTTGGCTTTCGGCCCCTGGAAGCGCAATACCACGATCACGTCTTTTTCCAGCTCGCCACGTTTGAAGGCGGCGACCACGTCCAATTGATCGTCGAATACCATGGCCGGCGCGGTGACGACTTGGTGTTTTTCGGCGACGGCGGATATTTTCGAGACGCCGCGACCCAGGTTGCCGTGCATCACATGCAGACCGCCGCCGGTAGCGAAGGGTTGTGCCACGCTGCCGACCACTTCCGGATCGAGCGAACTGCTTGGGCCGGGTTGCCATTGCAATTGGCCGTTGTCCAGCGTCGGCACCTGGCTGTATTGCGCCATGCCGCGTTGATCGCCTATCGTCAGAATATCGCCGTGCAGCAAGCCATGGTCGAGCAGTTCCTTGATCAACAGGCCCATGCCGCCGGCGTTATGGAACTGATTGACGTCGGCCGGGCCGTTTGGATAAATCTTGGTCAGCAGCGGAATGATTTTCGACAGTTTATCGAAGTCGTCCCAATTAATGATGATGCCGGCGGCGCGGGCGATAGCGATCAAATGGATGGTATGGTTGGTCGAACCGCCGGTGGCCAGCAAGCCGATAATCGCATTGATAATGGCTTTTTCGTTGACGACGTGGGCGATAGGCCGGAAGTCGTTGCCCATCGCGGTGAATTTCAATACCTGTTTGGCGGCGGCCTTGGTCAGTTCCTCTCGTAGCGGGGTGTAAGGATTGACGAAGGAACTGCCGGGCAAATGCAGGCCCATGATCTCCACCATCATCTGGTTACTGTTGGCGGTGCCGTAGAAAGTGCAGGTGCCGGGGCTGTGATAGGACTTGGATTCCGATTCCAGCAGCTCTTTTTCGCCGATCTTTCCTTCGGCGAATTTTTGCCGGGCGCGGGATTTTTCCTTGTTGGAGATGCCGCTGGGCATCGGACCGGCCGGCACGAATACCGCCGGCAGATGGCCGAAGCTTAGCGCGCCGATCAGCAGGCCAGGCACGATTTTGTCGCAGACGCCCAGGTACAGCGCGGCGTCGAACATGTTATGGCTTAAACCAATTGCGGTGGACATCGCAATCACATCGCGGCTGAATAATGACAGTTCCATACCGGGCATGCCTTGGGTCACGCCGTCGCACATGGCCGGCACACCGCCGGCAAACTGGGCAACACCGCCGGCTTCGCGGACCGCTTGTTTGATCAGGGCCGGATAATCCTTATAGGGCTCGTGGGCGGACAGCATGTCGTTGTAAGCGGAAATAATGCCGACATTGGCCTTGGGACCATGGGACAGTTCGTCTTTTTCGACGGCGGAGCACACAGCAAAACCGTGGGCCAGATTGGCGCAAGGCAGTTTGCCGCGTTGCGGGCCTTGAGCGATCGCCGCGTCGATGCGGGCCAGATAGGCTGCTCGGCTTTCGCGGCTGCGTTCCACCACGTCAGCGGTGATTTTTTCTAATATCGGATGCATGATAGTTCCTGATTCTTTGGTTAATGACTCGCAAATGTTTGGCTGACTTTGCGGGCTTGGCTAAAGGTTAAATGGGGTATGAATAGAGGCGATTCGGTTAATCGGCATGTTCCAAAACCATCCAAAAACTAAGCCAGCTGAGTTCTTCTTTGGGAACGTCCCGAAAGTCTTCGGCAAGATAAGGCTTGATGGTGTCGATTTTTTCGAGGCTCAGTGTTTCGTTCGGTGCCAGGTGCGTGATCGATAAGCGAGCATTGTTGGCCGCTTGTACATATTTATTGACTCGCCATCGATTGGGAAAACCTTTGTGAGAATACATCAATCGGTAGCTCGCGTTCGACCAGGTCAGAAAATCGAAAGGCTGGTACCGGTCCAGGCCGTGGCTTTTTAAATCGACTTTATGAATCGATTTTCCGCCGGGTTTTAAAGCATTTTTAATATCCAAAAAGGTCGCGTCCAAGTCGTTGACGTGTTCTAAGACAGCTCTGGATATAATCAGATCGTATGCGTTCGTTTTGCCCGATAAGCCGCTGTTCGTGACCGAATACTCAATCACATTTCGGTTAAAGCCGCTCTCAGGACTGCCGGCGACATTGAAAACATTCATTGCTCTTTGCTTTTCATCGCCGGCAAGACGATTGATCAAGGCTTGGTAGACCAGAATGTTCTTTTCACTGATCTTATTCAACGGGAAACGGTCGACACAGTGTATGGTTTTCGCGCCGTAGGCATGGAACAGTAGCGCCACGCCGAGAATATCGCCGGGACCATATTCCAGAACGGTTTTCTCCGACAGGTAAGCCTTGAATCCCGCTTCGTCCAGGCCAAGTTGTTCACGATAATCCTGGCAACATTGGTAGAAATAGTCGGCGACCTCGTCACTGTTGCCTTCGCCTTCACCGCGACCCGTTTGCGCAGTGATTCGCACATAAAAGCCAGGCAAGAATCTGGCTAATTGGTTCGAAAGCGTTGCTTTTACGAACAGGAGTACATCTTTTTTAATATTTTCGGTATACAAAGCGTCTCCTGATGAATCGATAATGTTATGTCGATAGACGTATTTCAAAGCTACCGATACTGCTCTAAGGCGCCCAATATAACTCCAACGGCACTTGTTCCTGTTGTAGCAAGGCGCGGATCGGCATGTCTTCCACAGGCCCTGCTTGCTGGGCCTGGCTGAATACTGCCAATTTGTCTTCGCCGGTAAACAGAATAATGATGCGTTCCGATTTCAGCAGGCCGTTGCGGGTCAAGGTCAGTCGCTCGGTGTTGGGACCGGTCACTTCGCTTTGCACGGCGCTGATGGCCGCCGTCAGTTGTTGATTTTCTTCGCTGAGCGCTTGGGCTAAACCCTCGGCATGCGGAAACAGCGAGGCGGTATGGCCATCGTTGCCCATGCCGACGATGCTCAGCGTAAACGGCTGCAGCAGTTTGGCGTAACGGCTTTCGGTTTCGGCTTGGCCCTGCGCGGCAGTAGCCGCCAGGGTTTTCATGCCGGTGAATTCAACGTTTTTGGCGTTGTTGATCAGCAGGCTGCGGCGAATTAAGGCTTCGTTGCTGGCGCTGTGTTGATCGTCCACCCAGCGTTCGTCTACTAACGCTACCTTGATTTTTTTCCAATTCAGATCGGATTTTGACAAGGCTTCGTAAAGCGGGGCGGGAGTGGTGCCGCCGGACACCAATAGCGTGGCCTGGCCGTGTTTGCTGACTGCTTCGGACAAAACATCCTGGCATTCGGCGACCAGTGCGGTAAACAGGTGACTGCGTTGTTCGAAAAAAAATTCTCTAACCATGATCGTTATTCTCGTGATGGATACAGATGATTACTCTTCCCAGGCCCGGCCGTCGCGAGCCAATAATGCCACGGAGGCAATCGGCCCCCAGCTGCCGGCTGGGTAAGATTTTGGAGCGCTGTGGCTGTGCGCCCAGGCGTCTTGGATCGAGTCGACCCAAGTCCAGGCCTGTTCGATTTCCTCGCGGCTCAAAAACAGGGTCGGATTGCCGCGCAGGGCTTCCAGAATCAATTTTTCGTAGCCGCCGAAGATACTGTTTTTCTTGAAGGTTTCCGAAAAGCTCAAGTCCAGCTTGGTTTGTTGCAATTTGATGTTGCCGTCTATGCCGGGCACTTTGTTCAGCATCACCACGTCCACGCCTTCATTGGGTTGCAAATGGATCACCAGTTTGTTGGCCGGCAAATCGCGGAAGCTGTCCTTGAAGATGTTATGCGGCAATTGCTTGAAGTTGACGACGATCTCGGTGCGCTTGTTAGGCATGCGTTTGCCGGTGCGCATATAAAACGGTACGCCCGCCCAACGCCAGTTGTCGATGTCCACCCTAATCGCCACGAAACTTTCGGTAGTGCTTTCCTTGTTGGCGCCTTCCTCTTCCAGATAGCCAGGGACGGCCGCGCCTTTGATGAAACCGGCCGTGTATTGGCCGCGCACAGTTTTTTCCTCGACATTGCGCACGGTGATCGGCCGTAAAGCTTTCAATACCTTGATTTTTTCCATGTGGATGCTTTCCGCTTCCAGGTCGGCGGGCGGTTCCATCGCCACGAACGTCAGAATTTGCAGCAAATGGTTTTGCAGCATGTCGCGGAGCTGGCCAGTCTTGTCGAAATAATCCCAACGGCCTTCGATACCGATGTCTTCGCCGACCGTGATCTGGATGTGATCGATAGTGTTGTGGTTCCAGTTGGTGGTGAAAATCGAGTTGGCGAAACGCAAGGCCAGCAGGTTCAATACCGTCTCTTTGCCCAGGTAATGATCGATCCGATACACCTGATCTTCGTGGAAGACGTCGGCCACCACGTCGTTGATTTCTTTCGAAGACTTTAAGTCGTGGCCGATGGGTTTTTCCATCACCATCCGCGATTCGGCGTTCAGCACGCCGCAGCTTTGCAGGCCTTGGCAGATGGCTTTGAACAGGAACGGCGCCACCGCGAAATAGTTGACCATCACCCGTTTCTCGGGTTCGACCACATCATGCAGTTGTAGGTATTGTTCCGGTTGAGTCAGGTCTATTTTTAAATACGACAGTCGTTTGGACAAGCGGCCCCAGATTTCGTCGTCGATAGGCTTATTTAAAAACGAGTTCAGGCTGTTATGGGCAATTTC
Source organism: Methylomonas montana (assembly GCF_030490285.1). Lineage (NCBI taxonomy): Bacteria > Pseudomonadati > Pseudomonadota > Gammaproteobacteria > Methylococcales > Methylococcaceae > Methylomonas > Methylomonas montana. The sequence goes on from NZ_CP129884.1 coordinate 1,230,940, forward strand.
GACAAAACCGGCGCTGGTTTCTTCCAGACGGTCGACGCCGATGATGCGGGTGTCCGGTTCCAGTAATTTGGACTTTTCCAGTCGATACAGCGAGATCAACAACTTTCGTTTCGATAAATCGCCCAATGCGCCGTAAATCACCAGGTCGCAGGGCTTGTAATTGTGGTTTTTCATTAGTGATACCAGGAATGAAGAAGATGTTTGATCGGCTTTGGCTGTTGATTGCAGAACATGGAAAAAAGCGCATGTTGCGAAATATTCCAGGCCAGGATCAGTCGAAAATGCCGCCATTATAATGTTCGTTGCCGGCTACGAACAAGATCAAAGGCCGCTAGGGCCGATATTGCTTGGGTTTTCGAGGCTGGGAACGGCTCTGAATCAGCCGAACATTTCGGTGGTATAGCGATAGGCTTGGAGGGTATCGGACCAGTAAGAAGGGGGTAAACCGGCTTTTTGTTTAAGGTGTTTTAAGAATTCGGAAGGTTCGGGCAAGTCGTCCCACACCGAGGGCAGGAAAGTGCCGCGCCGGCCTCCTTCTTGCAGAATCACGCCGTCGATGCCTGGACGCAGTTGCGAGATTAGATCGGCTTCTGATGTAAAGCCGATTGCTTCGGTGGGGCTGAGTACCGAGATATGCAAATCAAGATCGGCGAGTTCGTCGGCGGCCAAGGGCGGAAAGCGCCGATCTCGAAAGGCAGCGGCAAAGGCATTTTCGGCCACATCTTCCGCCAACGGCCGCAGCGCTTCCAGCATGCCAATGCAGCCGCGCAACTGGCCGCGGCGTTCCAGCGTGACAAAGGTCGCGCGAACTTGGCAGAGTTCGGTCGGATAGTCGTCAAGATCGATGGCTAGCGGCCGGCCGGTTTGCAGGCCGTGGGCTATGGACTGCCGGGCCAGTGCCAGTAATTGGTTTTGCTGTGCTTTAGTCAACGACATAGGCGCCATACCCCACGACTTGTTGTTTATCGCCGGCAGTGTCGCCGGAGTTGCGCAGATCGATAGTTTTAATCGATAGACCTTTCTGTCTCAACAATTTCAATAAGCCGTTGACCGGCACTTTGCCGCAAGCGGCTTCGCCGCAAATTTCCTCGTATTGCAGTTGCTCGATCAAATGGCTGGTGGCCTGATCCAGACGTTTGGCGGTGGCGTAGTCATGATAATGACTGAGGTCGGAACTAATCACCAGCAAGGTTTCATCACCGCCCCACAGCAGGTCCAGCACCTGGCAAACCTGCTCGGGACTGGCGTCGCCGGCCACGATCGGCACCAGCGTGAATTGCTGCAAGACTTCCTGTAAAAACGGCAGATGCACCTCCAGGCTGTGTTCCAGGGTGTGAGCTTGCTCGATATATTCGACAAACGGTAATTTCAGCAACTCGTCTATGGCGGCTCTGTCTACTTCGACATCGCCGAGAGGGGTGCTGTAGGCGTGGGTTCGGCTGACAGCCAGACCGCGAAAGGCCACGCGGTGCGAGGGGCCGATCAATACCACGCGATGGATAGTAGCGGCGGCCGGCTTTAAGCGGGCATAAGCCGTGGCGGCTACCGGACCGGAATAAATATAACCGGCGTGCGGAACGATCATGGCCTTGGGAACTTTGCCGTCCGGGGCTGCGTCGTTTAGATATTGGGCAACAAGCTGATGCAGCTGTTGGGGATGGGCAGGATAAAACCGTCCTGCGACGGCGGGTTTTCTGTTCATGCGCTGATCCTTTTAGAGTTGTAATACGATCAGATGCCGGGGTGGTAACGGCGGACACAAAAAACTATTCCCGCGCTTACCTAGGGTTTATTCTACTGTGAACTGCTGCACATCACGACCAGATTTTTTGCATAGGGTTCAAGGAGTTTCATCATGACTACATTTTTGAGCGCCGATACCGTGACCACCCGTTACTGGCATGTGTTAGACGATGGCAAGGTGCAATGCGACCTGTGTCCACGCTTTTGCAAATTGCACGAAGGCCAGCGCGGATTGTGTTTCGTCCGCCAAAACCTGGAGCAGCAAATCGTGATGACCAGTTATGGTCGTTCCAGCGGTTTTGCCATCGATCCGATCGAAAAAAAGCCCTTGAATCATTTTTTGCCCGGCACGCCGATTTTCTCGTTCGGCACCGCGGGCTGCAATCTGGCCTGTAAATTCTGCCAAAACTGGGACATCAGTAAATCCCGAGAAATGGACACTTTGATGAGCCGCGCCGCGCCGGATGCGATTGCCAAAGCAGCATTGGAACATGGCTGCAGCGGCGTCGCTTATACCTATAACGATCCGGTGGTATTTCACGAATACGCGATCGACACCGCGCAGGCCTGCCGGGAATTGGGTTTGAAATCGGTGGCGGTCACCGCCGGTTATGTCTGCGCCGAGCCGCGCGCCGAATTTTATCGCTACATGGATGCTGCCAATGTCGATTTAAAAGCCTTCACCGAGGATTTTTACCACAAAATTACCGGGGGCCACTTACAGCCGGTGCTGGAAACCTTGCAATATCTGAAACACGAAACCCAGGTCTGGTTCGAATTAACCACGCTGCTGATACCCGGTGAGAACGATTCCGAAGCCGAACTGGAAGCGATGACGCAATGGGTGGTGGAGCGTCTGGGGCCGGATGTCCCCATGCATTTCACCGCATTTCATCCGGATTGGAAAATGACCGATAAACCGCACACACCGACAGCGACTTTATTGATGGCGCGCGATATTGCCTTAAAGAATGGCGTGCGTTATGCGTATGTCGGCAATGTCCACGACAAGGCGGCGGAAAGTACCTATTGCCATCACTGCGGCGAATTGCTGATCGGTCGGGATTGGTATGTGTTGTCGGATTGGAATCTGGACTCGGCCGGTCATTGCCGGTTTTGCGGTACGCCATGCGCCGGCGCGTTTAATCCGCGCCCCGGCGATTGGGGAGCAAAGCGGCAGGCCGTGAGATTTTAAGGTTCGCGTAAACGATTTTGGTTTTTTTGTGTGCCAGTTCACATCAATTTTATTTCCAGTCTAAAATTCAGTATGCTGGGCGTGCCGAATCCGGATGGCGCAAATCGTTGAGGGTGAGTTTGTTTAAGTTCTCCCGGCCCCATCGCGATTGCGCCCAGAATGCCCTGAACTTGTTTCATAACGTGAAATAGTGGCAGACAAGATTATCCATTTTGAGCCGCTTGGATTTAACAGACACCCAAAAAGATATTTTCAACTTTAGGTTAGGCGTATGAAAAAAACACGATCTCTCGATCGCGATGGCTTGGATGGCATTCTTCAGACTGCAATTAAACCTCAACCCAAAGCAGATAATCAGCAAGCCAATTCAGATAAACCGCAAGCTAAATCGGTGCGCGGCAAGGTCGCCTGGTTGCTGACCGGTTTGGGAGCCTTACTGGCGGGCGGCGTTTTGCTAAAGGTTCTGACGCAAAATCCCCCCTCGGATGCCCCGGTCGCGGCGAGCGGCCAGTCAACCGCACCCGCACTGGCGTCGTTAGATCAGCGGACTGGCCCATCCACCGTGTTGGCGCAGTCTGAGCCGGCCCGCGATGTTGGTGCCAATCAAGCCGCGGCGGAATCGCCCCGAACAGAGCTTGCCAACGCTAACCCGGACAATTTGCACGCCAATGAAGCGGTGGCAGGCCAGACATCTTCAGTCAAGCAGGGGCCGGCGGAGTCCTCTGGGATTCCCGGACTGCCGACCGAACCTACCTCAGCCGGCGTAAAAAAATCACCGGATACGGCGACTGAACCGGCGCTCGCCAAGGCACTGTTTACCGTGCGGTTTAAATTCGATTCCAGTAAATTGGCGCCTATGGCGCAGGCCGAATCCACCGAACTGATCAACGCGGCCAAGGCCTGTCAAGGTCGGATTAGCCTGGTCGGGCATACCTGCAATCTGGGCCCTGACGCCAGCAATGTGCAATTAGGCCGCGCGCGGGCAAACGCCTTGAAAAAATGGCTGGTCGGCAATGGCATTGCCGCCGAGCGCATCGTCACCGCCTCGGAAGGCATGCGTAAACCGGCCTCGCCCAACGATTCCAAGGCCGGACAAGCGCTTAATCGCCGGGCCGAGCTGTATTGTCTGGACCATTAACCGAATAACAAGAGGATTCGCCATGATACAAAATACCAAGTCTGACTATCAGATCGCTCAGCAGCAAATTCTCGACGGCATTATTTCCGGCGAGTTCGATATTGAAAACCGCCGGGATCTAGGGCCGTTGATCCCGATTCGCTTGTTTCAAGCCTTGCGGATGGTCGCCTTGGGTTCCAACGTCGAGGATATTCTGGGGCAGGGCGCGCCTTCGTTGGTCTATCATTCCGGTCAGAGTCTGGGGTTGGCGATGGGGCAGATTGCCGCGGCCAATATCGATAAAGATCTGGAAACCTATGTCGGTAAGATCAAGCTGCTGTGCCGGCAGCTCAGCATCGGTTTGGTGGTGCCTGACAAAGTGGATCTGGACGCCGGCGTGCTGGAACTGCGCGTCGACGAATGCGTATCTTGCGCCGGTATTCATCACGTCTCCGCGCCGATTTGCCATTTCGAGGCCGGCATGGTGGGCGGCATCGTCAGAACTTTTTTCAATCGTAACGTCAAGGCCACCGAAACCAAGTGCAATGCGCTGGGCGACAAAACCTGTTTAATTCGCGTCGATTTACTGTAGGCAGATTATAAAAACGATTTCAGGAGTGCAGCATGAGCAGTAATGTCCAATTTCTCGATCCCCGCAAATCCCAAAACAGCGAGATAGATTCTATCTTGCGCAATCTGATGAGCATCCAGGGGGTATCTGCCGCCGCGATTGTCGACAGCGACGGTTTTGTCACCCATATTCACCGCGATTTCGAAATCAACACCGATGCGATCGGCGCTTCCGTGCAAGTCGTGTTCGGTGCGGCCGCCAAAGCGGCGCAGCATGTCGGTCATCATTCGACCAATATGGTAATTTGCGAAAATTCGGAAGGTTATATTTTGTCGACGCCGATCGAAGCGGGTTTTATCTTGGCCTTGGTGACCCAACGCGAGGCGCTGTTGGGTCGGGTACGTTTCGAATTGAAAGAAACCATTCCGGTGTTGAAGAAATTGTTCACCAGCTATCTGTCGAATTGACAGCGCCCGCTTAGAGCCACGATATGCATTGGTTTGAATCGCAGTTGGCCGAGCTGGACAGGCTTGCCGAAGAATATCTGGCGGCGCAACGGCAACCCGGCGCCGACATCGTCAATGTCAGCGAAGCGACCCGGCTGAAGCGCGCGAAATTTATCGACGCGGTGCAAGAGCTGGTCGATCAAGTCGTCAAAGTCAACGGGATAGGCGCTTGCGCAGCCTATCACGACGGCTTGATTCTCGCTAGGTCGGCCGACACGCCGAACATCGATGCGTTCGGCGCGATTATTCAGGAAACCATACGCGCCGCGCAACAGGGCAAGATTTCTTTAGGCTTGGGCGATATCGAACAAATCGTCATCGTCGGCGCTGACAACAAGCTGGCGATGCTCAGCGTCGGGCCGATCATCCTTTGCATTTCCAGTCCCAAGGACGTCAATTTGGCATCTGTGTTGAGTCAGGTTAAGTAATCGGCAGCTTATCAGTCAGCCATGGTATGGTTAACGGCTACTGGAGCAACGATCACAGGGATGGCGGGTTTGCTTAATTTCCAAAGTAGGCACGGGCCATGACCACGACTAAAAAACTCAAATGGCTGTTAGTACTGGTGCTGATTTTCGGCGGATTTACGCTGTATAAATTTTTTGAGGGGCTTGCCCACAATCCGGTCTATCAAGCATACGAATGGATATTCAAAATCGTTTCGGAATTTGGCCTGTTTGTATCCGTTATCGTTTCGGTGGGTTATTTTCATCATTGGTTTATCGCGGCCGAGGAACACAAAGAAGCCGACATCAGCTTGCGGGAGACGCTGAGCCAGTATGTCGACAGCATTTTGCTGAATTCCGTTAAACGCGGGTTTTTGGGGATTACCAATAAAGAGTTCGATTTTAGCCAGATCATGCGCGGGCTAAAACCGGGGGATTATGTCTATTGGCTGATTACTTTCGATCCCCGTTTTAAAAACAAATCGCGGGAACTGGAAAATGCCATCAAAACCGGCGTGCATTTCAGAATACTGATTTTGCAAGCCGATTGTCGCAGCGGAGAATTGCGCGCCGAAGAAACCAACGGTTTTAATCCGCACGAATTTAATGAATATTCCAAACTATTCAAAGTATCGCTGGAAGATGTCATTAGCCGTATAGACGACACCATCACCGGCACTTTGGGCGTGTTTGTCTATGACGGTCTGCCCAGCCTGCCGCTGTTTACGATTATTCGGAAGGAATCCAGGAAGGTGGAGGTTTATAACAGCTTTTATCTGACCGAGCCGGTCTCGAAAATGCCTTATTTGCATTGGGAAACCGAGCTTAAATCAGGCAATCATGAGTTGTTCGAATCCGATCATTGGAATATGTCCGATCTGTTTCTCGACTATTTTAAAAAACGCTGGGAAATGGAAAAAGCTAAATTCAACCCGGCAACCGAAAGCGATGACAATAAGACTTTTCTCTATGCGCCGAGTTTGGCCAGAGATAAGTGCCTTGGCTTATTTGCCGAGACCAAATAAGCGCTTAGCCGGGAGGGGAATGCTTTTCTGCCCGCCCGACTTCTGGGCGCCATTAAACATCCGCCCACATCCGGAGCAGGTTGTGATAACAGCCGGTCAGGTTGACGGTCGGGGCGCTGTCGCCCTGGGTGTTACGCAATTCCAGGATAGCCATATCCATATCAAACAGTACGCGGCGGCGCTCGGTTTCCCGCACCATGCTTTCCAGCCAGAAAAACGAGGCCAGCCGTGCGCCGCGCGTGACCGGTTCCACCCGGTGCAAACTGGAGCCTGGATATAACACCATATCGCCGGCCGCCAATTTCACCGCGTGTTCGCCGTAAGTATCTTCTATCACCAGTTCGCCGCCTTCATAACTGTCCGGGTCGGCTAGAAAGATCGTCGCCGACAAGTCGGTGCGCACCCGTTGGCCGCTGATTTGGCAATGGCGGATGGCGTTATCGATGTGATTGCCGAAGGTGTTGTGTGCGCCTGCGTAGCGATTGAACAAAGGCGGGAAAATCTTTTTCGGCAGCGCCGCCGACAGGAACAGAGGATTGCGGTTTAAGGCTTCCAGCAGGATGGCGCGGGCGGCGTGGCTTTGTTCGGTTTGCTCCGGCAATTGCCAATTGTTTTTCACTTGGGCGGACTGACTGCCGGCGGTGATACGGCCGTCCGCCCAAGGGGCGTCGGCCAATAGATCGCGGACTTGTTGCAGTTCCGATTGGGAGAGGACTTCGGGGATTTCGATCAACATGGCTTAACTCGCGATGGCTTGCAGGGCAAAAAACACCGTCAGGCTCATCGAACCCAAGCCCAAACCCGCAGCAGCAATACGATTGCCATGCAAGCGGGTCCACAGCAAGGTGCCAGTCAAGCTCAACAGCAGCAAGCCGCCGGCCAAAGTGTCCACCAGCAACACCCAGCCCACGCCCATGCCGGTGCCTTTATGCAGATTGTTTAGCGTATTCAACAGATTGGCTTCGCCTTGCTTGACGGTGACGAAGGCGTTGCCTTCCCAGTAGTCGGCGGACAACATCTTCTGCGGATTGCGGACGTTGATCTGCCAGGATGCCGGTTGCTGAACTGCTTGATTGTTCCAGGTCACGGTCTTGCCCGGTTCCTTGCGGATTTTGGCGTGGGAAGTATCGACGCTCAAGGACTGGCCCAGCCAAGCCGCCATCGCTTTCGGGTCCGTGGGGTGGGGCTCCGGCAGTGCCAGCTGAATTTCCTTTTGTTCCATCCGGCCAATCGGAATTTTCATGATGTCGCGGTGATTCATTAAAATGCCGGTAAAGCCGAACAACAGACCCAAGGCCGCGCCCCACAAGCCGAACCAGGCATGAGTGCGGCGTAGCCATTTCAGGAAGGCGCCGCGCGACAGGCTTTTCGGTAAAAATAGGTAACCACCGTTAGTTTTTTTGTGCGGGCGGTTGGCTGGCGTAATCAGTGGCTCGGTGGATGTATTCATAATCGATTAGTGAAATTATGGATTTGCGTATGGCTCCCATGGCTTGCACGGGATCTTATGCGGTAGGCCAGGGCAATAAGCGATGGCCTATCGCATTTTGGCTCAATATTTAAAGTTTACCGTCATCTGTCCCGACAAAGGCACGCCCGGCAAGGCCGAGTTTTGTTGGCCGGATTCGTAATAAACAGTATTGCCCAGGTTGAACACGTTCAGCTGCACGTCGTAATGCTTTTGATGATAAGCCAACACCGCATCCACCCGTGCGTAACCCGGAAGCACCGCTTCGTTGACGCTGTCGGCGTAGCGGTCGGTAGCGTAGAACACGCCGCCGCCCAGTTCCCAGTTGTCGGTCAGGCGATAGCTGGTCCAGGCCACGCCGCTATGCTTGGGCACGTTGACCGAGGTCATGCCTTGCAGGGATTTTAGTAAGCCGCTGATTTGGCCGGTCGCGGTGGTGGTGGATTTAACGATTTTTCCATCCAGGTAGGCATAGGTCAGCGAGACATCCCAGGCAGGTAGCACTTCGCCGGCTAGACCCAATTCGAAACCGTCGGTACGCTGTTCGCCGCCCAATACCTGTAAGGCGGTGTTGTTCGGGTCGGTGACACGAGCATTGTTTTTTTCCAGTCTAAACAACGCGCCGGTCGCCGACAATCGGCCGTTCAGGAAGTCGATTTTAGCGCCGATCTCGTAGTTGTTATTGGTTTCCGGCGGCAGATTGGCGTTGTTTGCCGACAGGCTGAGGCTTTCCGCCGATGGGTTGAACGAGTTGCCGTAACTGAAGTAATAGGACTGCGATTTGGTCGGTTGATAAACCAAGCCGCCACGTGGGCTCCATTGGGCGTCGCTACGGCTGAAATTGCCGGCGCTGCTTAGGCGGTCGAACTGTTGCGCATCGAAGACGTTGTAACGCGTGCCGCCTAGCAGCTTCCATTCCGGGGTCAGCTCGATCTGGTCCATCACATAACCGGCGTAATATTGAGCTTGGGTCAATCGATTGGTGGCCAGGGTACCTCCGAAATCGTAGGCCACCCCTCTACTGCTGGCGGTGAGCAGCGGATTGTAAACGGAGACGCGGTCGACGCCGGTCGAGTTTTTCGATTTGAAGTCGTAATCTTCCCAGCCGAATTCGCTACCGAACATCAAGGTATTGTTAAAGCCGAACAAGGGCTTTTTGTAAACAAAATCCGTCTGGTTATAGATGTTCTCCTGCGTATTGAGACGCAAGGCCTGGCTGCGGGCGATGCTGCCGGCATTGGCGCCGGTCAGGGCTGCTGCGCCGGAAAATAAATGCGTCAGATACTTACGCTCGTAATCGCCGTAACGCACGGTGTTTTTCACCGAGAAATCGGAATTGAAGCGGTGCGTTAGCGCGACAGTGGCGACGTTGACGTCGGTATCCATCATCCGGTTGTCGGTAAAGCCGTAAAAAGTGTTGATGGGTACGCCGGCGGGGCGGCCGTTGAACATCGGTACGCCGTAGTCGAATACGCCTTCTTCCTGTTGATGCAGCAAGTTCAGTGTCAGATCGGTATCCGGCGTCAGCTTTAGCGCAAACGACGGTGCGATGCCCCAGCGGTTGCTATAGTTGTAATCGCGGAACGAATCGGCATCCTGATACATCACATTTAAACGAGCCGACAGGTCTTGATAGGCGGTTTCCGCGTCGATGGCGGTGCGCTTGAAGTCGTACAAACCGTAGGTAAAGCTGCCGTTAACGCCGGTTTTTCCGGTCGGTTTTTTCGCCACCTGATTGATCACGCCGCCGGTGGCGCCGCGACCGAACAATACCGAGGAGGCGCCTTTCAAGACTTCGGCTCTTTCGATGAAGAAGGTGTCGCGGTTGTATTGGCCGTTGTCTTTGACGCCGTCCAGATATTGATCCGAGCTGGCGGCGAATCCGCGTAAGGTGATGGAGTCGCCGGTACGGCCGCCTTCGCCGGCGGCAATGGTCAGGCCGCTGACGTTTTTCAAGGCATCGCGTAAATTGAAAGCATTTTGCGATTCGATCAATTCCTTTTTCACCACGCTGACCGATTGCGGAATATCGCGAAGCGCCATTTCGGTTTTGCTGCCGGTGCTGGAGGTGTCGGCTTTGAATCGAGTGGTGTTATCGCGATTGGCTTTAACCTTGACATCGTTCAGAATCACTTCTTGTTCGTCGTCTACCGTAGCGTCTACAGGCGGCTCGGCGGCGAACGCCACTCCGCTTAACGCTGCGCCCAACGGCAATAATGCGCCCAGCCGCCATTTGGCGGTACCGGGCTTTTTAAGAGTTGAATTGTGAATCGACATAGAAATCCCCTTGGAATTAGCTTTTTAAAGTTGCTGGCTGCCTGGCGGGGATCGCTGGGTGGCTGGGTGGTTTAACGTTTTTGCGGTTCGGAAACGAAACCGATTTTGCTGACCCCGGCTTTGGCCGCATCCGCCAGGGTTTCGGCGACAAAGTGGTACGGTACGTTCTGATCGGCGCGGATATGCAGTTCCGGTTGCTGCGGCGACTGGGCGATTTCCGCCAGCCGTTGATTCAAAACGGTGCGGTTGATTGGTTCCTGATTCCAGAACAATTGGCCTTCGCCATTTACTGACAACGCTACCGGATCGTCGCTGGGTTGTTGCGGCACGCTGCTGGCCTTGGGCAGATCGATTTTCACCGCATGCGTCATCAGCGGCGCGGTGATCATAAAGACCACCAGCAGTACCAGCATCACATCGATTAACGGGACCATGTTGATTTCGGCGACGGTATGGCCGCCGCTCTTGTTTTGATCGAAGCCGCCGAATGCCATTATTGTTCTCCTGTTGCGTAAGCCAGTTCGGCGCCGGCGAAGGCGGCCAGCTTGGTTTGCGGCACGGTGGACGGATCGCTGGCGATGGTGGCGCCGGTGGTCAGGAAAGCAAACAGGTCATGGGCAAAGCCGTCCAAGCGGGCTAATAACAGGCGGTTACTGCGTACACAATCGTTATAAGCCAGGACCGCCGGAATCGCCACCGCTAAGCCTAAGCCGGTCATGATCAGCGCCTCGCCGACCGGGCCGGCGATTTGATCGAGGCCGCCCAGTCCGCCTTGGCCGATGTTGAGCAGCGCATGATAGACGCCCCAGACGGTGCCGAACAAGCCGATGAACGGCGCGGTGCTGGCGATGGAGGCCAGTGCGGTCAGGCCCCATTCCAGTTGCGCGGTTTCTTCGTCGATGACCCGGCGCATCGAGCGGGTCAGGAACTCGGCGGTCGAACCCGCCTGTTGCAGACCATGATTGCCGTGGCGGGCGTGATGTTGCGAGGCGGCCAGCGCGTGGCGGGTCAGGTTCGAGAACGGGTCCGCCTGGGTGCCATCGGCTAAGTGGCCGGCTACTTCGGCCAGCGTATCGCTGGCCCAGAATTTCTGTAGGAACAGATCGGCGCGGCGACGGACCTGGATGCCGTGCCAGGCCTTGACGACGATGAAATACCAGCTAGCTACCGACATGATCAGCAGCAAGCTGAACAGGAAGGCGCCGACACTGTCGGTTTGCGCCAGGAAATGGTCGAGACTTTGATTGAGTGCCATGATTTTATCCTTCGAGAGAGAATGAAACGGGAACCACGACCCAGGCGGAAACCACCTGTTCGCCGCGGCGAGCGGGGACGAAACGCCATTTTTGAACGGTTTCCTGGGCGGCTTGATCCAGGCGGTCGTAGCCGCTGGATTTACGCAACGTGACTTGTTCGACCTGGCCGTCGCTGTTGACTAGTACCCGCAGCAACACCTTGCCTTGCTCGCCAAGGTGCCGCGATGCGCTAGGGTAGGCCGGTGCCGGGTTGTTCAGATAATCGGCGTTCAGCTTGGGCAAAGTTATCGGCGCCGATGCGGCATCGCTGTTGTTTGTGGAATTTGGGCCCGGCGTTGGCGCCGACGGAGCGGCCGCAGCGGTGGGCGTTGGTTCGGAGCGCGGTGGTTCAGGTGTCGGGTCCAGTGCTGCAATGGCCGCTGGCGCGTTGCTGGCGGACGATAGCAAATTCGGTTGCTTCGCTGGTTTAGGTGGTGTTTTGGGTTTACTGACGGCTTTTTCCGGCAACGGCTTGGCTGGTTGTACGGGGGGCTTGGCCGGTGCTTGCTGCGTTTTGGCCTCGCCTATCCATTCCACCATGATAGCTTGCGGAGGGCTGACAGGCTCTTGCTTTTCGCTGTTCGGCATTAGACCGAACCAGGCTAAATGCAGGCCAAGCGCGATGATAAATCCCAGGCCGCGTTCGTTATATTCGGTTTTTTGTATCGTGGATATCGATTTATAAGGCCCTTCGCTGGATACGAAGCGCATGGGGGCCAGGCAGGTAAGCTGGCGAAAACTGGCGGTCGGTAACATACGGGCCTCTCGATCATCTTAACTAAAAACGATTGGCTGGCTACCGCGAGGTTGGCTGGCTGTTACTGGGTCTAGCGGTTTATTTGGTCAAAATTAATTTGCCGTTACTGGTAATGCGTAGGCGGTATTCGTCGCCTTGATGTTCGATGACGATTTCGTTTTGCGCACCGAACAGCAACTGGCTGTTGAGTCGCGGTCGGCCTTGCGGCAATTCCGGCGAGGTACCGGCCGTCGGCGCACGAGCTATCGGTGGATTTGACGGATTTTTCATAAGACTAAAAATGTTGACGAAGTCATGCCGGATCCGGTCAATGCGTGGCGGCCGGTTGTTGGCGGGCGTCTTTGCGTTCCAATAATAGACCGGTCACGGTTTGCCAGTGTTCCAGCAGTTGCAGGTACATGTCGCGGCTCGAGGCGCTATGTTCCAGTTCCGGATGGCTGAGCAGACGACTTAATTGCTGTACGATCAGGTGCGCCAATTTCGGGTTGTGATGGCCGTTGATGAATTGGGTCATTAACAAGCAGGTCGCGGCATGAATTTGCGCCACATCGCGGCCGTTCGCTAGGCTGATAGGGTTGTCTTCGAACATGATGACCTCGGATTGTTAAGGTTAGTAATAAATTGCCGCACACTGTTTAACTTAGGAGGCTGTGCAGGTGCGGCAAAGACAGCACGAGAGATGACTGTCTGATACAAATGATAATGATTATCATCTTTAAGTCAAGAATAGATTTCCAGGTCTGGATAATATTTAGGCAAGTGAATTTAGTGGGGGTGGCGTTTCACATGGGGAATCTTGCGTGAGTAAGGTTGAATTAGCTGGTGAGCTTTATCGAGGTGTTCGGCATTTGGACTTCGATTCCGAAGCGGTCGAGCGAATTAGTGTTTCAGATTTGGAAGGACAATTAACTTGAAGAGTCGGTAATCAATAGCGGGGGTAGCGGGATATGAGGGAGGGCAATCCGTTGCGATTGCCCTGGTTGTGAAGAAAATTCAGAGCGGATCAAATCCAATCCGATTCGTCGCTGTCGTCCGGCAAACTAAAGTCCGCGTCGCTAAACGAATAGTCGCCTTGATTGTGCTCGTCGCTAGCTTGCTGGATGGCGTCGTCGCCATAGTAGTTGTTGATCACGGTCTGTTCGGGCGCGGCGGCATGCTCGCCCAACGCCGATTGTCCCCAGGCGCTGGAGCCGCCATGGTGACCCATCAGATTTTCAATGCCCTGGAATAAAAACGAACCGGCCACTACGCCCGCCGCGGTGGTAGCGATATTTCCCAAAAAGCTGGAACCGCCGCCGTTGCCGCCGAAAAAACCGGCCGACTGTGGTTGAGCCGGCGCGCCTCTCGGGACTTGATAATTGCCGGCACCGGGCACGCCGCCGTTATTCGCCGCCGGCTGCGCCCAAGGGTCGCTACCTAAGAATCCGCCGCGTTGTGTGCCGGCGGCATTTTGTAACTGGTTCTGCAAATCGTTGATTTGCGCCTTGGCCGCGTTCAAGGCCTGGTCCTGCAATAAGGCCCTTTGCACCAGCAGATAAGCGGCATCCGGTTGCTTGGCGACCGCCTCTTGGATCAGCGTTTCGGCTTCAGTATCTTTCGCGCTTAATTTCACTTCGCTCAGTTGATTGAGAAATTGGCTGAGCTGGTTGCGTTCCTGTAAATTCATGTAATAACTCCTGCGGTGACAATGTAATCCGGCCTGAGGCCGGTGTTGGCAAAGACTTTGAATCGGATTTAAAGTTTCCTTGACAGTTGGGCCATCGGTGGAAATTTCAATACTTGGCATCGAAACTACCCGCATCACTCAAGACCCACCGGAAATCCGCGGAATTTTATTTTTTGCTTTAATGACTTACGCAGTAGGCATACAATCGGCGCCAGCGCTTATCCCATCCGGCGGATCGAGTATCCCAAGATGCCAATATTCGAATTGCGGTTATAGTTGCATTCGCGGCAGCTAGCCTAATTTCAGGAGGTGGTTATGCAATATGTTTGGCTGATCCTATTGGCGAGTTTATCCGCTGCGTTACGGGCGGACGAAACTAAACAACCGCCGGCTGCAAATCCACCGCCGCAGAGTGGCATTGTCGACGCGAACCACTTGCTAGGTTTACCGCCGGTGCCGATACCTCCCGATAACTCGCAAACGCCCGCCAAAATCGCCCTCGGCGACAAACTCTTCCACGACAAACGCTTTTCCATAGACGGCACTGTCAGTTGTTCCAACTGCCACGACAACAAAAAAGGTTTTACCGATAACCTGCCGGTTTCGGTCGGCAACAAGAGCCTGACCGGCACCCGCAACGCACCAACGCTAATCAACGCGGCATTCTATAAATCCCAGTTCTGGGACGGCCGCGAGCCGAGCTTGGAAGCCCAATCCAAGGGTCCGTTCGTCAACCCGGTGGAAGGCGGTTTGGCCAATCATCAACCGATACTGGATATTGTCCGTGCCGACGCGGAGTACCAAAAAGCCTTCAAGGACGTGTTCGGCGTGGCTGATCAGAAGGTGACGATGGACCATGTGTCCAAGGCGATCGCCAGTTTCGAACGTACCCTGGTGGCCGGCAACTCGCCGTTTGATCGCTTTTACTTCAAGGGCGACAAAACCGCTCTGAACGAACAACAACGGCGCGGCTTCAAACTGTTTCTGGAACAAGGCCGCTGCGTGTCTTGCCATATCATCGAACAGAATCAGGCGCTGTTCACCGACAGTCAGTTTCATAATATCGGCATCGGTATCAATGCCGTGCAACAAGGTATCACGCCTTTGGTGCAAGCCTTCCTCGATGCGAAAAGCAAGGGCGGCGATGTCGATAAAATCGTGTTGACCGATAAAAAGTCTTCCGAGTTGGGCCGCTTTGCGGTCAGTGATGCTGTGGCCGATATCGGCGCCTTCAAGACCCCGACCTTGCGCAATATCGCGCTGACCGCGCCGTATATGCACGACGGCAGTCTGAAAACCTTGAAAGAGGTGGTTGTGCATTACAACAACGGTGGCGTGACGCCGGCCGGCGCCAAGGTCAACGATTTTTTAAGCGGCGGCATCCGGCCCTTGAATCTGACCGATGCGCAAATCGATGACTTGGTGGCCTTCATGCAAGCCTTGACTAGCGCCCAATACGCCCAACCCACCGCTGCGGCGGCTCAATAAGGAGAGACGTGATGAATATCATCAATAGCAGCCGGCGCAACTTCATCAAAACCAGCGGGGCATTGGCACTGGGAACTACCTTGCCGATCAGTCTGGTGGAACTGGCCTTTGCCGATACCACCGAAAACTTTACCTTTGCCTATATTTCCGACGCGCATATCCAGCACATCAGCGGCACCCGGTTCGTGCGCAACTGGGATCAAGGCTTGAAACGGGCGGTCGCCGAAGCCAATCTGTTAACGCCCAAACCGGATTTTGTGATGTTCGGCGGCGACTTGGCGCAGCTGGGCAGCAAGCCGGAACTGGACCACGGCGCCGAAATCATCTCCGCGCTCAGCCATAAAGTGCATTACGTGATGGGGGAGCACGATTACTACCTGGATTTGGGCGCGTACTGGGAAAAACTGTTCGGCCCGCAATATCACAGCTTCGACCATAAAGGCGTGCATTTCATTGTGTTGAACAGCATCCGCACTTACGACGACTGGACTTACAAACGCTGGCCCACCGCCGAACAAAGGATGTCGGAAATGGCCGGTCTGGATAACCCCAACGGCTCGCCGTTCATGGTCGGCGACGAGCAGCGCAAATGGCTGAAGGCCGATCTGGATAAAGTCGCCAAAACCACGCCCATCGTGGTGTTCTCGCATTCGCCGCTGCAAAAAATTTACAAGGGCTGGAATTTCTGGACCGAGGACGCCGAGCAGATTCAGGCTTTGTTAAAACCGTTCGCCAAAGTTTCGGTGATCTACGGCCACGTGCATCAGATTCAATACAACCAGATCGGCAACATCAGCTTCAACTCGGTGATGGCCACCGCCTGGCCTTGGCCGTATCCGTCGACTTACGCACAAGCCGAACAATATCTGCCCAAATTGACGGTGCCGATGAACCGAGCCGACCCGTTTCAGGAACGGGATGCCACCGGCTGGCAGTTCATTAACGTCGCCAGCGGCCGGGTCGATCTGAATTTTACGCTGTACAACAACAGCGAACGTTCGGTGATTTTCAATCCGAAAGCCAAACATCCGGAAGATCGCGCCTATCAGGCCGAATCCAGCCGCATCCCACCGCAAAGCCATTATTAATCAGCGCTAAGGAGCATGACATGACAAATAAAAAGCTAACTCAATCGATGCTGATGGTGGCGGTTTTAGGCTCGCTGGCATGGGCAACGGCACGAGCCGACGAATTCAGCGCCGCCGATGCCGAGCGTTGGCAACAACAATTCATGGATAGCGTCAAACAAGGCCGCGAATTATGGACCAGCCCGACGCTGGGCAGCAATGGCGTCGTTTGCGCCCAATGCCACCCCAACGCCGCCAACACCCATCCGGAGACCTACCCCAAGTTCCAAAAACAGATCGGAAAGGTTATTCCATTGTGGGAAATGATCAACTGGTGTTTACGCAACCCGCTGGAAGGTCAGCCATTGGCCGCCGACGATCCGAAGATGGTCGCGATTCAGGCCTATGTCACTTACGAACGGCGCGGGGTGAAATTGGAGCCGGGTAAGCACTGATCCGGCGTTCCGCTTCAAATGTTCTGGAGCTGAGGCGCAGTCTCGGCTCTAGCCAACTACCACGCCGACAAATCAAAACACTAGCCTCCTTAATGTGGTCTAGCGCACATACTTCCCCGCCAATCAATACGATACTGTCCACTTTCTTTCGGTACTAGGCTGGTGCATTTCTGAAAGCTATCTTCATTCTGATATCTTGGAACATGCCGACAATCTATCAGCGCCTCCATTTGATTGATTTTGAAGCTAAATCCTAGCCTTTCGTTCAATCTACACAGCAAATTTCGAAAGACGCCACACTTCGTCCAGCTCTGTCTGACGGCGGTAACAATCCGAGCATAACATTGCCGGAAAGGTATTGAATGCGCCACGGGCCACCATCGCAGTAGCGGCATCAATGGCATTTCTTAGAGGACAATCATGAATTCGACACCGCCACCCCTCATGAAACCGCAAGCCAAAGCGCCGAGCGGCATCTCCGGCTTCGACGACATAACCGGCGGAGGCTTACCGCATGGACGCACGACGCTGCTGGTCGGCGGACCCGGCTCGGGCAAGACGATCTTCGCACTGCAATTTTTAGAGCATGGGGCACAGGATTGCCAGGAACCCGGCATCTTTGTGGCTTTCGAGGAGAGTTCTCAGCGTATCGTCGCCAATGCCGAAAGCTTCGGCTGGAAGCTGGATGAATTGCAGGAAAAAAGCCTGTTTTTCATGGATGCCCAGCCTTCGCCAGACTTGGTCCAGTCCGGCGATTTCGATCTGGGCGGCATGTTGGCGGCATTGGAAGTCCAGATCGGAGAAATGGGCGCGCGGCGCATCGTATTCGATGCGCTGGATATTTTGTTGGTGTTGCTACCTGATCAGGCGGCCATCAGGCGGGAAATCTATCGGTTACATGAATGGTTATTGGCGCACGAAATGACCGGTCTTATTACCTTAAAGGCTGACGGCGATCAGACCAGTCGCATCAGCCAGCAGCCGTTTGGCTTCATGCAGTTCATGGTGGACTGCGCGGTGATACTAAATCATAACGTTGAGTTGGGCATATCGCAACGTAGTCTGCGGGTGCAGAAATATCGCGGCTCCAGCTTCGATGAAAACGAATCGCCGTTCCTGATCGGCAAAAAAGGTTTCGAGGTGGCCGTCGCCCGCACCCTGGATAGGATGGATGCCAATGTCACCAACGAACGGGTGTCCAGCGGCGTGACACGACTCGATACCATGTTGGGCGGCGGTTACTACCGGGGTGCCAGCGTGTTGATTACCGGTTTCTCCGGTACAGCCAAAACCACCTTGAGCGGCACCTTCGCCGAGGCAGCCTGCCGGCGCGGCGAGCGCACGCTGTTCGTCAGTTTCGACTCGGATGGCACCGAGGTCATCCGCAATCTAGCCTCGGTCGGTATCCGTTTGGATGATTACGTCAAAAACGGCTGTTTGCGGATGGTCTCAGCCCGCGCCATCACCGGCAGCGCCGAAACCTATCTGGTGCGCATAAAAACCCTGGCGCAGGAACATGAAGCGGTTTGCCTGGTCATCGATCCGGTATCCACCTGGTCCAAATCCGGCAATGACTTGAGCGTGCAAAGCGTAGCGGAACGCCTGATCGACTGGTCAAAGGCCGAAGGCACCACGCTGGTCTGCACCCGATTGCTCGATGAGATGTCCAGCTTGGTGGAAGCGGGTTCGCCTTTACAGATCTCGTCCATCGTCGACACCTGGATTCACCTTAACTATCTGGTGCAAGCCGGGGAACGCAACCGGGGTTTGTCCATCGTCAAGTCGCGCGGCATGGCGCATTCGAACCAGGTGCGCGAGCTGATTCTCAGCGATGCCGGAGTGACCCTGGCCGACACCTACACCGCTGGCGGCGAGGTGTTGATGGGAACCTTGCGTTGGGAAAAGGAAAGCGCCGAGCGCATTGCCCACGAGGCCCACGACGCTGCCGTCAAGCTGAAGCGCGTCAAACTGGATGCCGAGGAAGCCGATCTCGAGGTGCGCTTGAAGTCTCTACAGGCCGAATTGGTGGCAAAACAGACCGAAAAAGCCTTGTTGGTTCGCGCCACCCTCAGTCATGAGGGTGAGTTATCGCAAAGCCGCACCCGGATGCAAGAATTGCGCGGCGCCGATGGCGAAACCGTAACGGGAGTGAAACCGCAATGAGCCAACCCCTTATCTTCAATTTCCGACTCTATGTCGCCGGCGACGCGCTCAACTCCGCGCAGGCACTGTCCAACCTCACCAGCCTTTGCCGGACCCGCCTGCCAGACCGGCACCAGATCGAAGTGGTGGATGTGTATCTGGAGCCGAAACGGGCACTGGCGGATGGTATTTTCATGACACCGACCCTTATCAAGCTCACTCCCAGCCCTAGCCAAAAAATGGTCGGTAGCCTTAACCGGATACAACCCTTGTTACTGATGTTGGGACTGGAAACCCCGGCCGCATGAACAGCGGACCTCCAGCGGAGGACGCCAATGAAGAAATTATCGCCTTAATCGAATCGCTACACCGCACCGGCCAACGTCTGGAGGAACTGACCGCAGGCGAAGTGGATACGGTGTCGGACAGCAGTGGCCGGACCTTCTTGTTACAAAGCGCGCAGGAGCACTTGCGACTCAGCGAGGCCGCCAAGCAGGCCGCCATCCTCAATGCACTGCCGGCGAATATCGCTCTGCTCAATACCCAGGGCATTATCATCTCGGTAAACCAGGCCTGGCGACAATTTGCCAGCGAAAATGCCTTCCCGTACATCGGCTTTGGCATCGGCCTCGATTATCTGCACATTTGCGACAGTGCCCAGCACGAAGGTGCGTCCGAGGCTCATCAGGCGGCCGATGCGATTCGCTCGGTGTTGAGTGGCCGCTTAAAACAGCTATCGATGGAATATCCTTGTCATTCGCCCACGGAACAACGCTGGTTTCTGATGACGGTGGCACCGATGGGCGACGATCATCCCATGGGTGCAGTGGTGATGCATATGGATGTGACGGCACAACAGCGGATCAAGGAAGGTCTGCTCGCCAGCGAATTGCGCTTTCGCCAGCTGGCGGAAAACATTCGCGACGCCTTCTTCCTGCTGGATGCCGATGGCAGCCGTATGCTGTACGTTAGCCCGGCTTATGAAGAAATCTGGGGGCGCAGCTGCGAAAGTCTGTATGCAAATCCGGAATCCTGGACAGAGGCGATTCACCCGGATGACCGGGCGTCGACTTACGAGAGTTATCGGAAAACACTGGTGGCAGGCGATGCCGATTTTCAATTCCGAATCGTGCGCCAAGACGGCTCGATTCGCTGGATCGAACTGAAAGGCTATCCGGTCTGCGACGAGGCTGGCAAGTTAATTCGCATCGCTGGCCTGGCCAAAGACATCACCCGACGCATGCAGGCCGCGCAAGACTTGCGGGAAAGCGAGCGACGCTTCAGAGACTTGCTGGAAAATATAGAGCTGGTTTCAATGATGCTAGCCCCAGACGGCAGTATCACCTATTGCAACGACTACCTGCTGCGCCTGAGCGGCTGGCATCGCGACGAACTGCTCGGTCGAAACTGGTTCGAGATATTTATACCGCCCGAGCTTGGCGAGTTAAAAGGTGCCTTTTTTTCGGGTCTGCTCGCCAACCTACCGGAAAGCTGGCATCACGAAAACGAGATTCTGACCCGTGCCGGCCAGCGTCGCCTGATTCGCTGGAACAATTCGGTGCTACGCTCCGGAACCGGCGAGGTGATCGGCACGGCCAGCATCGGCGAAGACATTACCGAGCGCAAGGCAGCCGAAGCCAGGATCGCTTATCTGAACCGGGTATACGCCATGCTCAGCAACATCAATATGCTGATTGTGCGCGTGCATGACCGCAACGAACTGTTCCAGGAGGCCTGCCGGATTGCCGTAGAAGCCGGCGGCTTTCGGATGGCGATGATTATCATCATTGATAGGCAACTGAAGCAGGCTATCCCGGTTGCCTCGGCAGGTGTGGACGGCGGGCTGCTGACGGCCATCAAAGGTATCTTGTCATCGAGCGAAAAGGTAAAAATCAGCATGGTTATGCGGGCGATCCGCGAAAAGGCCACCGTCGTCTCCAACGACTCGCAAACCGACGCCAGGGTGCTGTTGGGCGCGAAGTACGCCGAATTCGGCGTCCACTCGATGGCTATCCTGCCGTTGCTGGTTGCCGATGAAGTGAGAGGCGTACTCGCACTTTACGCCAGCGAGATAGCCTTCTTCCGTGAAGAAGAGATGACGCTGTTGACGGAACTGGCCGGCGATATCGCCTTCGCCATCGATCACATCGCCAAGCAGGAACGGCTGGACTATCTGGCCTACTACGATGAACTCACAGGGCTGGCAAACCGCAGGCTATTTCTGGAGCGGGTGGCGCAGTACATGAGTAGCGCGATCGGCGGCGAGCACAAACTGGCCGTGTTGCTGATCGATCTTGAGCGCTTCAAGAACATCAACGACAGTCTGGGCCAGCTGGGTGGCGATGAGCTGTTGAAGCAGGTGGCGGAGTGGCTGACCCAAAACGCTGGCGAGGCCAACCTGATCGCGCGGATGGGTGCGGACCACTTTGCGGTGGTGTTGCCAAAAGTCACGCAGGAAGTCGATGTAGTCCGGCTGATCGAGAAAACCATGGCAACCTTTCTGGAGCATCCGTTCCACCTGCATGACGCCAGTTTCCGGATTGCCATCAAGGTTGGCGTGACCTTATTCCCGGATGACGGCACCAGTGCGGACACCCTGCTCAGGAACGCCGAGGCCGCGCTCAAAAAAGCCCAGACCAGCGGCGAACGCTACTTGTTTTACACGCAGAAAATGACCGAGGCCATGGCCCATAAGCTGTCGCTGGAAAATCAGCTGCGTAAGGCGCTGGACAACGAAGAATTCGTGCTGCATTACCAACCCAAGGTGAATCTGGCCAGCGGCAAGCTTACCAGTGCCGAGGCGCTAATACGCTGGAACGATCCACGCATCGGCCTGGTGCCGCCGGCCAGGTTTATCCCTATCCTGGAAGAAACCGGACTGATCAACGAAGTCGGCCGCTGGGCGCTCCATCAAGCCATCGACGACTATCTGCGCTGGCACGCCTCGGGTCTGGCCGCTGTGCGCGTCGCGGTCAACGTCTCGCCAATGCAACTGCGCGATCGCGGCTTCTGCCGCCAAATTTTGCAAGCCATCGATATTCACGAACAAGCCCCGTCCGGCCTGGAACTGGAGATCACCGAAAGCCTGATCATGGCCGATGTCAAATACAGTATCGCCAGTCTGCAAACCATACGCGCCATGGGCATCAGCGTCGCCATCGACGACTTCGGCACCGGCTTTTCGTCGCTCAGCTACCTGTCCAAATTGCCGGTGGATACCCTGAAAATCGACCGTTCGTTCGTGATCGAAATGACCGAATCGACCGAGGGACTGTCGCTGGTCTCCACCATTATCAATCTGGCGCACTCAATGAAGCTCAAGGTGGTGGCGGAAGGTGTCGAAACCGAAGAGCAGGCCAATCTACTCCGGAAGCTGAGTTGCGACGAAATGCAGGGCTATTTATTCAGTAAACCGTTGCCGAGCGAGATTTTTGAATGCAAATTTCTGTCGCCGCTGCTGCAATGTTAATTTTGGAGAATAACCATGTTCAAGCTGGATGAAGCAAAGTTACAAGCGGTACTGAAGCAATTGCATCAAGCCATTTATAACCATGAGCGTTGGCATAACGACCTGATTCGGACCATCATCTGCCAGCAACCGCACGACCAGCATGACATGGCCAAGGATGCACATCGCCGATGCCGCTTCGGTCAGTGGTACTACAACGACGTGCCAACGGAAGTCCGCGAGCACCAGGCCTTTCTGGCGATACGCGCCGAGCACAAGTACATGCATCAGCTGGCCACGCAATTGCTGGCGACCGCGTCGACGAAAGCGGCGATCGCGCCGCACGACTATGATGCTTTCGCCAACGCGCTCGACCGCTTGCGTCTGGAAATACAGACGCTGGAGCGCGAGATCGAGGAGTCACTATATAACCACGATCCGCTAACCGGTGCCTTAAACCGCATTGGCATGTTGACCTCGCTACGCGCGCTGCACGAACTGGTCAAACGCCAGGTTCAACACTGTTGCATCGCCATCATGGATCTGGATCACTTCAAGGCTGTCAACGACAGTTGTGGCCATGCCGTTGGCGACAAAGTGCTTTCCGCTTCGGTAGGCTATCTGATGGATCATCTGCGACCCTACGACAAGGTGTTTCGCTACGGTGGCGAAGAATTCCTGATCTCGTTGCCAAGTACCGATCTACAGGCCGGTCGCACGATGATCGAGCGCATCCGCGAAGAACTAGGCAAAACCCCGTTGGCTTTTCACGGCAGCAAGCCAATTCCGCTCACCGTATCGTTCGGGCTGGCCATGCTCGATCCGGATGTTATCGTTGAAGAGACCATCCACCGCGCCGATAAAGCGCTGTATGCGGCCAAAACCGCCGGGCGCAACTGTTCGTGGATATGGGACACCGTCAATGCGGCTCCCGTGGCATAGGGTCGGCAAAACGTTTATTTCAAAACGACTGTGGAAATGGATGGCTGATCGGAGCCAAAGCTAGTCAGTTATCACCCCCGGCAAGCCGGGGCGCATTATTGTTTTCACTTCAAAGGGGCGAATACAGGAATCGCCTAAAGGCGATCAACCGTTCGCGCTCATCTTCGTGTTCTTGCTCACGAATGTAATGACGAACCATCCCTTCATCAAAACCTGCTGTTGATACAAATAAGCCTCGTGCCCAGAAGTTTTCGCCGGTGAAGTTTTTTGTCTTCGCCATGACGGTCCGCACAATCGAAATCGCGTTCTTGCCTTTGATGAATTCAGCCACGTTGGATACCGCATATTTTCGAAGCCAGCGATCTTATTTTTTACGGCGCTAGCAAAATGAAAATAATGTTTCGCCTATCGCCAGCGATTGACCTGTCAAACCGGTATCGGTTGATTTCAGCCGCACTTCCGGCGATTGGGTGTATCGTAATTTTACCGAGTCGGCTTGGCTGAAATTAAACTCACAACGCGCCAGCAGCGGGTTGTTGACACAAACCTCCGCTATTTGAGCCACGTTAAACTTGCCACCCTTGGCCTTTTTGAATTCTTCGTCTAGACGCGTTTTCCATCCTTCCGTATTGAACTTGTAGTAGCAAACAAAAATGGTCGGCGCATCCTTGTTGGCGATGATCAATGTTTTATGTCCCGGCGCGTCTTCGCCGGCCAACAGCGCCAGGTTTTTACTATGCAAATCGGCTTTGATATTTTCGCTGTCGGCAAGACACGTCAGGCAAACGCCGCTAAGTCCGGCGTATTGGGTATTTCTCACGCCGAATCGCTCCTTGAATGCAATAAGCTCAAGGTTAGCGTTGCCGAAATTAATGCCTATGCTGGTATACCTGTCACCGGTCATTAAAGGCCAGGCCTGGGGTAAGGCAAACGTGTTATAAAAATCTTGATAAACGGCTTGAGGATCGTCTACTTCGATCATCAAATGGTCGATTCTGTCGAACTGGTGTAACTGGATCATTATCTTGGCACCGAGATAAAACCTAGTTTAAGCAACGCGGCGTGGTTTTAAATGCTGCGTTACTCTCGCATAATCTTCTGCAGGCTAGTTAAGGGATACTTCCCGTCGCTGCTCTCAACAATGTCGAGCAGCATCACAGGTTTTTAGATTCGCTTGGGGTTTCGGTCATGACTTTGAAGGCGCTGGCTTTGGTCGGGTCTATCGGCCTGATCTCATAAGACAAACCGCAGTTGAGGCAAGGGTTCTCCGCCGCGATCCGCGCGGCTTGGTCGAGGCTATCGGCCAGGATGAACCAGTAGCCGCCGATCACTTCTTTGGTTTCGCTGAATGGGCCATCCGTGACGATGTTATTCTTGGAAACCGTCCTGCCTTCATTCGCCAGCCGTTGGCCGGTTTTCATCGTACCCTCGGCAACGTGCTGGTCGAGCCAGACGTAAAACTGGTCGATCGCGTCCTGTATGTCCTGTTTGGATAAGTCCTTGTCCCATTGTCCTCGGGAAATGACTAAGTATTCCGATGGTGACGTTTTTGCGTTCATGGTTGGTATCTACAAGTTAAAGAGTTCGTGCTTCGTGCAACGAGATGGGCCATAACGCCCGTTCCAGTCTTGCGACATATCTCAAATCCATTTGATGGTAGGATAATTTTTGCCGTAATGGCAAGTTAACTCGTCTATGCGACATCAATATTACGCAAACAACCATGCTTGTTATTGTGGATTTTTGGGTTTGTGGCATCGCCCGCTGATCGCCGATGTTTAGCTTGGTTCAGCAATTCATTATACCAATCGGTACTAACATTAGAGCTTGGCTTTTTTTCGTTTGCCGATTGCCCCAGGTCGTTAGAGACGATTGTCTGGCTAAATCATGTCGGCGCCGAAAATCCCGCTGGCGACATCATAATCGGCATGCGCCCACGCGCTAAAATGGCATTGATATGCCAAATTCGGGTGGTTTGGCGCTTTTGGCCGGCTTACGACGGGCGCATGGAATATGTTTTTTGCCTGGTTCCCGAATACAGTCATCAGTCCGATGTTGATAACACAACACGCAGCGATTTAGCCTGCGCTGATAGCGGCAATATGCGTAAATGATTAAGCGGTCCAGCCGTGCCAGTCCCGACGTAAACCAGAAGTTGGCCGTAGCCATTTCGACCGCCAACAGCTTGGCTTGTTGGAGAGGATTAGGTCTGCTACTGTTTGACGGTAAAGCGCTGATCGCGCAAGGAGTATTGATGCCAGGCAGAATTGATTTTACGATGGGTTTTAACCCCCCAAAAGCCGCGAAACGACTGGATGGCGACAGCCATTACCGGGTTTACATGCTCGGACATTTTTCCGGCCACACGGATACGCCTTGGGAGCAGCGCAAAATCCGTAAAATCGACATCGATCATTTTGAACAAGTGCAGGCCCAGATCATGCCGACGCTGGAAATAGCGCCGGGTTCGACGCTGCAATTCGCGGCGCTGGACGACTTTCATCCCGACGTCTGGCTGGGAAAAATCAAGCTATTGGCCGATTTGCGGAGCTTGAAAAGGGAGTTGAGCAATCCCGATACCGCCGAACACGCGGCGGTGCGGATACAAGCTTATTTTCCGGTCATGCCCGCCGGCGACGCGGCTGTCCAAGTGCCGGAAGCCACGGAAAGCCAGGAAGACATGCTGGAGCGGCTGTTGGGCAAGAAGCCGGAAAGCCCGGTCGCTGCCGACGATTCGGTCGATAGCTTGTTGAAACGGATGGTGGCGCCGCATGTGGCCAAGGATGCCGCGCCGCAACACCAGGCTTTGATCGATCTGATCGACGCGACGTTGAGTCAGTTTGTTCGGGAGGTGCTGCACCGGCCGGATTTTCAAAAATTGGAAGCGCTTTGGCGCGCCGCGGCGATGTTGGTCAATGAAGAATTCGCCGACCGGCACGACATTTTTTTAGTGGACATCAGCCAAGCCGAATTATCCGCCGAGTCGAAAAGCGGCAGCCAAGCCTTTGCACGGAAGTTGCTGAGCCATGTTCAAGATAACGACGATCAAGCCGATGTTTTGTTGGTCGGCGACTATGGTTTTACCGATAGTGCCGGCGATAAAAGTTTGCTGATATTTTGTAGCCAGTTGGCCAAGACATGTGGCGGTCATTTTCTGGGTGGCGTCGAGCACGCGCTGACCGCCGGCTTGCTGGCCGGCGATGCTGAAACCATCCAAAATTGGGCAGAATATCGCCGTGAAACCGCTGCCGATAACCTGATACTGGCTTATCCGCGATACTTACTGCGCCTGCCTTATGGTGCGAAACGCGACCCGCTCGAAGCGTTTGTATTTGAAGAATGTTCGCTGATTCCAAAACCGGATGAATTGCTTTGGGGGAATCCGGCATTTCTCTGCGCTCAGGCGTTGATTAGAATGGCCAATGTTGGAAACGTGGCTGATCCCTACTTCTTTAACGATATTCCGGCCTTTACCTATCCGCGAGACGACGAGCAAATACTCCAACCGGCAACGGAAAGCGTATTAAACGAAAAGCAGGCGAATTTTTTGTTGTCGCAAGGCATCGTGCCCTTGATCTGTTTTCGGCAGCGGCAGGGCGTGCGTGTACTGGCGGGTTCAAGCTTGTCTTAATGGTTGATGCGAGCTGTTCGGGCAATGCCGCATGCTGGCGCTTCTTAAGCGATAGTCTTGGAATGCCTTGTTGAGGAGCTTGCAGGTGGCTGATTGCGCGTGGCAGGGGATTTGATGCTCTCGCTTAGTCCTAAGCACTTGAGCCAGGTTGGTCCCGATTCAAAATTCGATCCGTTCCGGAGCCACGCGCAACACTTCTTCTATCGTGGTAATGCCCGCCGCGACTTTCTCCGCGCCGCTCAAGCGCAACGGGCGCATGCCTTCCTTGATGGCGTGGCGTTGCAACAGTAGGGTGTCGCAACCTTCCACGATCAGTTTTTGTAGCGAGGCACTGTTCTCGAAGATTTCATAGATGCCCACCCGACCGGCAAAGCCGGTGTTGCGGCATTCCTTGCAGCCGACGGCTTTGTAAATTTGTTTGGGTGTGGCGACTTTAAATGGCGCGACTAGCGCCTGCCATTGGGCTTCGTCCACCGCGGCAGCCGCTTTGCATTGTCGGCACAACACCCGGATCAAGCGTTGCGCCATGATGCCCAGCACGGTTTGTTGGATCAGATAACCGGGCACACCGAGATTGAGTAAACGGGTGACGGCCGCCGGGGCGCTGTTGGTGTGCAAGGTGGAAATGACCAAATGCCCGGTCAGCGACGCTTGCACCGCCATTTCCGCGGTTTCCAGGTCGCGAATTTCGCCGACCATGATGATGTCCGGGTCTTGCCGCAACAGGGTGCGAATGCCGCTCGCAAAGTCCAGGCCGATATTGGCTTGCACCTGCATCTGATTAAAGGCCGGCTCGATTTGCTCGATCGGGTCTTCGACGGTGCACAGATTGATTTCCGGCGTTGCCAGCCGTTTTAACGTGGAGTAGAGCGTGGTGGTTTTGCCCGAACCCGTCGGGCCGGTCACCAGAATGATGCCGTGGGCCTGGCTGGTCATCCGGTTCCAGATATTCAGCTCCTGCTTGTTGAAGCCCAGTTGCTCGTAATCGCGCAACAGGACTTCCGGATCGAAAATCCGCATGACCAGTTTCTCGCCGAACGCAGTCGGCATCGTCGATAGCCGCAACTCGATTTCCTTGCCGTTGCTATTTTGGGTCTTGATCCGGCCGTCCTGCGGCAGGCGTTTTTCGGCGATATTCATCCGGCCGAGTATTTTGGTCCGGCTCAGCACCGCATTCATGATCGGCATCGGCAGTTGATAGACATTATGCAGAATGCCGTCTATCCGAAACCGCACATTGCCTTGCAGGCGGCGCGGCTCGATGTGGATGTCGCTGGCGCGTTGATCGAAGGCGTATTGCAACAGCCAGTTGACCAGATTCACCACATGCTGATTGTTGGCGTCCAGGTCTGGAATTTGGCTCAGTTCCACCAGTTGTTCGAAGTTTTGGCCTTCGGCTGCCCGGCCGTCGTTTTGCTGCTGTGCGCCTTTCAGCGATTTGGAAAAATTATAAAACTCGTCCAAATAACGCTTGATCTCGTCCGGATTGGCAAATACGCAGCGGATTTTGCCTTGATGCATCTTGGCCAGATCCTGCTGCCAGACGCGGACGAATGGTTCGGCTGTGGCGACGACGATTTCGTCGTTGCTGATCTTGATCGGCAGGATGTTGTAATTGCCGGCGTAAGCCTTGCTGAACAAGGCGGTGACGGTGGGGACATCGACTTTCAGCGGGTCGAAATAGTAATAGGGCAGGGCTAATTTCTTGGCCAGCCATTGGGTCAGGTCTTCCTGAGTCAGTAGTTTGCCGAGCTGGGTTTGGTCGGCCAGTTCGCATTCGGCCAACACTTTTAATGGGTGCTTGTGTAAATTGACCTTGGCGCCGGCGAATTGGCGGCATTTTTCGACATCCTTGGCGGATAGCATGCCATCATCCCGCAACCATTTGATCACTTGTTGAATGTCGAGCTTTCGGTCTTCGGATTTGGTTTCTTCCCGCATGGGTCTGGATTCGCGTGGTGGGATGGCGATAGTCTAACCAAATATCCGGGCCGCGGTGGAGAATTAACCGGCCGGTTGGCTGTGCGATGTCACTGGCAAATGCCTGTTAAAAAATGGATGACTGGAATGAACACAATGATTTGAGGATTATCTGCTGTCGGCCAATCGGTTTTTGTAGAAATTAAATCAGTGGGAGTTCGATTGCCGAAGCCATGCGCACAGTCGAAAAATGCCAACAAGGCTGGCCACCTCAGTGTTGCCGATGTTGCTACAATAGACCATCAGGCATCACGAAAATCACGATATGACGGGTGTTAAGATATTTATCGCAACAGCGCTTAATACCTGTTTTTTTATTTTTGCTCGCGTTGCCAACCCAAGCCAAATTGGAATGTTTAACCACGCTTAAACTTGGCCGGTATTCAAAACTCGCCTACACCTATTTATGATCAAACACCCCACTATGCCGGCAGCCGAGGCTTTCAAACTACTCGGCAATCATGAAGTTGCGATCGTCGATGTCAGGTCGGAGGGCGAATTTGAGAAGGCTCATTTCGATAATACGGTCAATATCCCGATCCTGTCCGATGCGCATCGGCATGAGGTGGGGCTGACGTATAAACTCGAAGGCTCCACAGCGGCACAGGTGTTGGGGCATCAACTGGTCAGCGGCGATTACAAGGACAATATGATTCAGCGTTGGTGCGAGCTTATCAAAAGCCATCCCCGGCAAGCGGCATTGATCTTTTGCTGGCGCGGCGGGCTGCGTTCTCGCTTGTCTCAAGACTGGGTCTACCAAAACGGTTGCGAAGTGATTCGCGTCGAAGGCGGTTATAAAGCCCTGAGACATGAAGCACTCAAGGTGCTGGAAAATCCTGCGCCGTTTATCGTGCTTTCCGGCATGACCGGGGCAGGTAAAACCCGCTTGCTGCACCAACTGCGCAGCTATGTCGATATCGAAGGCATCGCCAAACACAGGGGCAGCGCCTTTGGCTGGCATTTCGGCGCCACTCAGCCGCAACAAGCCACTTTCGAAAACCTGCTGGCGCAAGCGTTTTACCAAGTTTCCGGAAACTACCTGCTGGAAGACGAAAGCCCCAATATCGGCCGCTGCCACCTGCCCGATCACATCTATGCCCGTATGGCCCAGGCGCCGATGGTGATGATAGATATGCCTGTCCGACTGCGGGCCTTGGAAATTTATCGGGAATACATACAGGCGCCTCATGCGGGCGGCGTGCCTTTGCATGACGTGGAAAACCGCTTCCTGCAAAATATGGAAAAAATCCGCAACCGGCTGGGCGGCCTGGAGTGCGAGCACATTAAAAATCTGCTGAAGACAGCCTTTGCTGTCGATGTCACTCATGAAGACAGCGAAGCGGCCCATCTTGACTGGATAGCGCGTTTGCTGACGGTCTATTACGACAAGCGCTATCTGTATGCGCTTTCGCTGAAAGCGCGGCCAACCTTATTTAAAGGTTCCTGGCAGGAATGTCTGGATTTTTTAAAGGATCTGCAACATGCATAACAGCCCGGCTCCTGTCGTCTCGGACTTGATCCTACTTGGCGGCGGCCATGCCAATATCCAGGTCTTGAAGATGCTGGCGATGAATCCCATCGGCGGCCTGAGAGTCACATTAATCTCCGATCAGACCCATTCGCCGTACTCCGGCATGATACCCGGCTTTCTGGCCGGTTATTATTCTTACGAGGAATGTCATTTTGATTTGCGCAGGATCTGCGAAGAGCTCGGTCAGCGTTTCATCAAGGCCAAAATTATCGGGCTGGACCCACACAGCAAAACCGTCCAACTGGAGAATAGAGCCGAAATCCGTTACGACTGCGCGGCTATCAATGTCGGCATTCAGCCCAGGAGCATAGAACATTTATCGGCAGAAGCAGCGGCAAAACTGATCCCGCTCAAGCCGATTTCCCGGTTTATCGCGCATTGGCAGCGACTGATTGCCGACCTTGCGGCTTATCGAGGCGATGAGCCCTTACGACTTGCTGTGGTCGGGGCCGGCGCCTCGGGCGTCGAAATCGCGATCATCCTGAAAATGCTGATAACCCAAAACCGCTGGAACGCCGAGGTGAGCCTGATACACCGCCATGAGTTTCTGATTTCGGCAAAAGACCTGCGCGCCCAGCAGCGGCTGGCAAAAACGCTTAACGATTTGAACATAGCAGTGTTTCAGAACACCGAAGTGCTGGAAGTGCATGAAAAAGGGCTGCTGCTGAAAGACGCTAATGGGCAGATTCATAGCGAAGATTTTTATCGGGCGCTGATCGCCACTCAGGCCGCCGCGCCGGATTGGTTCAAAAGCTCGGGGCTTTCGGTCGATCAGGACGGTTTCGTCAAAGTTACCGGGAAACTTCAAGTCGAAAATACCGAGGCCCTGTTTGCCGCCGGCGATTGCATCCACTTCTCGCCTTCGCCGTTGAAGAAGGCTGGGGTTTATGCGGTCCGGCAAGGCATGGTGCTTGAACACAATATCCGCGCCTTTTTTACCCGGCAATCCGCGTTAAAAACCTTTCATCCTAAAAAGCATGTGCTGTCCTTGATTACGATCGGCGAGCGGCAGGCGCTGGTTCACCAGGACGACGTTTCCATCCTCAGATGGATGTGGCCTTCGCTGTTGTGGCGGGTCAAAGATCAAATCGACAGACGCTTCATGCAGCGTTTCCAGGCCGAGACTTTCAGCGCAAAGCCGGAGCATTTCAGTAAAACCATGCCGGCGCCCAAAACCACCCTGGTGCCGGCGGATTGGCAGGACAACACCTGCGGCGGCTGCGGCAGCAAGCTGGCGGCGTCCACGCTGACGCAAAGCCTTAATAAACTGGCGATTCCGCAACACGACTTAGTGCTGCTCGGCGTGAACGATGGCGAAGACTGCGCGTTGACCCGGTTTTCCGAGCAAACGCTGTGTTTGCAGACGATTGACCAGTTCCGTTCCTTCATTTCAGACCCTTATGTCTTCGGGCAAATCGCCACCCAGCATGCCTTGAGCGATGTCTATGCGATGGGCGGCGTCGCCAAGACCGCCCAAGTCGGTTTAACGCTGCAGGCGGCCACCGAAAGGATACAACAGGAAGATATTTTCCAGGTCATGTCGGGCGTACTGGACATTTTGACTAAAAGCGGCGTTGCTCTGGTCGGCGGCCACACCGGCGAAGGATCGGAGTTCTCGATTTCTATTGCCGTTCAGGGCGAAGTGGCGCCGGACCAAGTTTTAAGAAAACAGCTGACCAAGCCCGGCAACCGCTTGATCCTGACCAAACCCATCGGCACGGGCGCGATCTTTGCGGCCAACATGTTGGCCCAGGCCAACGGCAAGCTGGTGGATGAGGCGCTTTCCAGCATGCTGCAATCCAACAAGATCGCGATGGAAGCGATACGGGGCTTTGATATTTCCGGTTGCACGGATATTACCGGTTTTGGCGTATTGGGCCACGCCTTTGAAATGATGGGAAAAGGCGAGGGCGCCTTGGGGGTTAAAATCGACTATAAGGCCATCCCCTTATTCGCCGGCGTTGCCGAATTATTCAATCAAGGCTATTTCGCCTCTATCGCGCCCAAAAACCATGCTTCCTTGGCTTGCCTGCTGAATGCCGACGTCACCCTGCAAAACTTTCCGGCGCTGTTCGATCCGCAAACCAGCGGTGGACTTTTGTTTTCGGTGCCGATCGAGCAGACGGCAGATTGTCTAACCGCCCTGCATGACAGCGGCGTATCCAGGGCTTGTGTGATAGGCGAAGTGATTGGCACGAATGAAATAATCATTCAATGACACAAGTGTTCGGTTGAAAAGCCAAACAAATCCAATAGCGGTGCAGCTATTCGATAAATTTTCGAATATCCGTTAAAAATCGTAATTCGGACGACTATCAGAGAAAACGTGATCGGCTGGCAGGTTTGACTCAATCAATTTCGACCACTTCGACCGCGTACTACAAGCCAATTACTGTCTTTCAAGGTCTGCCCTGAAATGGCAGCTTTTAACCTGATCCTAATCAAAGCTTAAGTAGATTTTAAGTGGCCGGCTATAGAATTTGCGGCAAGTGAATAATTTATGGAGAAAACATGAAAAAGAAATATTTATCAACAATGCTGGTACTTTCTGCATTAGCGACCGGCTGCGCGTCGATGAGCGGCTGGCGCCCAATTGTCGATCCGCGTATGGACCAACATCCAGAAACCGCTCAGCGCGACATGGTCGAGTGTAAGGCACTGGCAGATCAGGCATCGGATATCACCAAAGAAGTCGCCATGGGGGCCGGTGTTGGTGCTGTCACCGGCGCAGCTGGTGGCGCAGCGGTTGGCGCTATAGCGGGTAGTGCTGCAACAGGTGCCGCAGGTGGTGCCATTTTGGCCGTTCCCGCCGGATTGTGGAAAGGTTATGAAGCCAACGAGGACTTTAAACGAGCATTCAAAAACTGTATGCGCCAGCGTGGCCATACACTGGTCAACTAAAGGCCACCTGGAAAATCCGAAATCTCTGCTGCGGACGTACATCAGGTAGCAAATAAAGTGAGAACCTGATGTACTCGCACAATATCGACAATGCTTCTGCCTTCGCCGTCTTGGTCGACCTAGAAGGTTTCGAAGCTTCTGCCTGCCTGCTGCCGAAGTTTTCGATCGCCCAGTCCTCTTGGTTGGGGTTTTGGCATCTCTTAAAGGCTATCTTTTCAGAGCTTAATGATGGTGATCATGCCCCATTTGCGCCTGAACTTTGATGACAAAAGGGTCGTACTCTTTATCGCCTAAATCGGCGTAATCGATAATGTCATAACCGTTGGTGGGGGTGGGTTGCCAGGGCGCGGCATTCAACTCATACGCGTTCAATAATTCAGTATGCTCGAACACGCCGTCCTGTTCTCGGTCTATCAGAACGGGTAGACCCAGGTCCATCCGGATCACGATATGCCATTGCGAATCGCCGATTTTTCCTTGATATTCGCGAACGGGGTGGTTATCCGACCATTCCACATTGCCGGCAGTCAATTGTTCCAAGACTTTTTCATCCACGAGCAGCGCCAGTTGCTGCCAGGAAGGTTTGGTATCCAACATCCGCAAATCATCTTCCTGGAACTCAATCGCCCGACGATCGGCGTGATACAACTTGCGATGGATTATTGCTTTACCATCGCGCTGCCACAATTCGCCTAGACCAAGTTGCGGGCGTTCAATTACGATTTGTTGGCCGTTGCGCCAGAATCGCCATGTCACATCGTCTGCAATGGTGTCGTGATGTTCATGCCCTTCACCCTCGCGCGCCGTCCTATATTCAGCCGCTACTTTAGGTAAATTTTCAGAGGATAAATCGATGACGCTACCTGCGTCGGCATGTCGGGCTGGGTGGCTGCTGCAAGCGACCGCTAAAATTAAGGCAGACAAGGGAAATAACTTATTTAACATTGGAATAGAAATTCTTAATATGGATACTGCGTCGTGCAGAAAGGTCAAAAAAGTCAGGGGCGCTAGGCGCCCCTGAGTACGGTTTACTACAGACGATTAGCGGCGATCATTCCAGTCTAGCGCATTGGCCATGACGTGATAAATCACGTTTTGCTCCAGCGTGCCGCGTACCAAATAGGCGCCTGGGCCATGGGCATAGATCGTGACGTCTTCACCGGCATGCGTTTCTGAACCCATAGGCACCGTCGCTTCCTGCATGTAGTTTGGATTTTCGGTGTCGACAGCGCTCAAATCAGCACGCAGTTTGTTGCCAGCATACGGTGCGGCCACAGTACCTTCATTGGCGGAGTTGAATTCCTTACGTTGCAGACCACCAGTCCAGCCTGGGCCGTTGGCATAGGACAGCGTAGTGTACGGCAAGCCCAGCGAATCTTTTGATACCACGCCATCTACTGCGGTTTTGCCCAAAATCGGGTTGCCGCGTGAAGGGTAACCGGCGATAGTGAACACATGGCTATGGTCAGCCGTGACCAGAATCAACGTGTTTTTGTCGTTGGTCAATTCCTTGGCTTTTTTAACGGCGTTAGAAAACGCAATCGTATCGGTCAACGCCCGGTACGCATTGCCGGCATGATGAGCGTGGTCGATACGGCCACCTTCAACCATCAAATAAAACCCCTTTTTGTTTTTTTGCAGGATTTTAATGGCTTTCTCGGTCATTTCCGCCAGTGAAGGTTCGCCGGCAGCGTCGTCTTTACGATCGGCTTCATAGCGCATATGCGAGCGTTCGAACAAGCCGAGCAGGTGGTCGGTGTTAGCGGGATTCACCGCGTCGAATTGCGCTTGGTTCCAAACGTATTCCGAGTTGTTGTATTTGGAAGTCCATTCGGTAGTCAGATCGCGGCTGTCTGCGCGCCGACCTTTTTGAGTAGGATATTCAGGATCGGCCGCGTTGTTCGGCATGAAATAGCTGCGACCACCGCCCAGCGCGACTTCCAGGCCGTCGCCGTATGGCGTTTCCAGCAATTGACGGGCAATGTCCTTCACTGTTGCACCGGCGGGCAGATTGCTATCAGCTTCCCAGTCGCGATCAGCGATATGAGCATAGTTAACCGCAGGAGTTGCATGGGTAAAACGAGCGGTGGTCACCACACCGGTCGACATGCCGCGTTGTTCAGCACGCTCTAGGATGGTTTTAACACTTTTAGCCGCCGTGACATCGGCGCTTTTCTCAGTACGCGCAATGGTTTGATCAACAGAGATCGCACCATCATTGGCTTTGATCCCCGCAACCATGGCAGTAGCCGTCGGCGCTGAATCCGAAGTTTGTTGGTTAGCACTTGCCGTTACCGAGTGAGCGATGTTGTTGAAGCGTTCGAAAGCAAGACGGTTAAATTCGCCATCGCGTCCGTCAATTTGACCTTCCAGGATGCGAGCTGCAGTGACGGTCGAAACCCCCATGCCATCGCCTACGAATAAAATGACGTTTTTAGCTTTGCGTAATTCGGCGACATCACGCTTATTGACCAATACGGATTGCTCACCGACTCTGAACCATTCGGCGGCAGATGTCGGCACTTGAGTCGATACGCTGCCTTGATGGTGTTCGTGATGATCGTCGGCTACCGCGCTGATCGATAGGGTTAAACCGAAGGCGCCAATGGCCGCCGCCAGTTTTGTTCGTGCTGGTTTTTTCATAAAAATTGACCTGAAACTGATTGCTTGGGGCTGACAGCTTACCCTTGCAACATGTCAGTTTTATGAAATAGATCGACTGGTTTTGATAGGTCGACTTATTTTGAAATATGAAAAATAAAGCCGCCGTTACTGGCCTTGTCTAGCCAACCTAAAATCGCCGCGTCTGTTGTTATTCTTTTTTTCCAAGTTCCCTTATCGTTTTATCAGCCGTCTGCCCATGGGGCGAACTCAGTCTATGGTAGCTGATCACCCCAAACGCTTCCGTAGTTTAATAGGCTCAATTCTGATCGGAAACAACGCAAAGCGCCGCACCAGCCATTTTCTGAAATCCTCCAGCACCAGCATGCCGATCACGAACGGCAAGGTAAACAGCCAAACCTCGGAATCTATCGGCGCGGTGCCAAACAGGGCGTTGCCCCAGGGTGTGTAGACAATCGCCAGAATCAACGTGATTTCCAACACTATCCCGGACAGGATCAGTTTATTGTCCAACAGCAAAGTTGAGAAAAGGCCGCGTTGGCGCTGTTTGCAGATAAATACATTGGCGATCTGCATCACGATGATTGCGCTCAGGCAGGCGGTGGTGGCTTGCAGGTAGAGCGGGTTATGGCTACGCAATATCTCGCCGTAGTCCCAACCGCCGCGATTCAATACAAAGAAGAAAGCCGTCATCGCCGCGGCGGCTTCCATCAGGCCGAGAAAGCCGTAAGCCCTGGCCAGCAAGCGCCAGTCGATCAGGGATTCCTTGTGCGAACGCGGCGGTTTGTTCATCGCCGACGCGTCCGGCTTTTCCACGCCCAGCCCCAGTGCCGGCAGCATGTCGGTGCCTAAATCCACCGCCAGAATCTGCATGATGGTCAGCGGCAACGGAATTTTGAACAACACGAAAGCCAGGTAGGGAATCACCTCCGGGATATTGGACGTCAGGATATAAGTCAGGAATTTGCGGATATTGTCGAACACCGCTCGACCTTCTTCGATAGCGGCGACGATGCTGGCAAAGTTGTCGTCCAGCAAAATCATGTCGGCCGCTTCCTTGGCGACATCGGTGCCGGCCCGACCCATCGCGATGCCAATGTCGGCTTTTTTCAGAGCCGGTGCGTCGTTGACGCCGTCGCCGGTCACCGCCACCACGTGTTTTTTGCGCTGCAAGGCGTCGACGATATGCATTTTCTGGTCGGCGCCGACCCGAGCAAAAATGATTTCCGGTGCGTCCAGTGCGACCTGTAACTGGCTGGGAGTGAGTTTTTTCAGGAGATCGCCAGTAATCACCTTGGGCTTGTCCGATTGCACCAGCTTGATCTGCCGGGCAATGGCCACGGCGGTATGCGGATGGTCGCCGGTGATCATGATCACTTTAATGCCGGCAATATGACATTGGGCGATGGCATCCGCCACTTCCGGCCGTGGCGGATCTTCCAGGCCCACCAAGCCGCTGAAAATCAGCGCCTGTTCCGGGTGTTCATCGACGGGTTCGGACAGCGGGCGATAGGCAAACGCCAATACGCGCAAACCTTGATCGGCCATGGTTTGCAGCGCTGTTAGTAGTTGTTGTCTATGGGCGTCGTCGAGTGCTTCTATCTGGTCGTCGATGGCAATTTGCTTGCATAGCGGCAGCACCATTTCCAGCGCGCCCTTGCAAAACAGGTATTTACCGGCAGGGGTGTTGTGGATGGTGGACATGCGTTTGCGGTCGGTATCGAACGGTACCTCGCCGATTTTCGGGTATGCGACACGCATACCTTGATCGTGCGCCATCGCCACCAGCGCGACTTCCATCGGATCGCCGAGCAAATCCTTGCCTTCCACCCGTTTCAGGTTATGGCACAAAGCCGCATTGGCCAGAAAGGCGGCGTGATGTTGCAGGCTGTCGCTGCCCAAGCGTTCAGGTTGCCAAAACCGGTTATCGATGAACAACTGCTTAACGGCCATCCGATTTTGGGTCAGCGTACCGGTCTTGTCGGTGCAGATTACCGTGGTCGAACCCAGCGTTTCCACAGACGGCAGATGGCGGATCAACGCTTGGCGCTTGGCCATGCGTTGAGTCGCCATCGCCAGCGACAGCGTGACGGTGGGCAGCAGGCCTTCCGGCACGTTGGCGACGATGATGCCAATCGCGAACATGAAGTTTTCCCAAAACGTCAGACCGATGATTTGACCGATGAAGAAAAACACCACACCCAACAGCAAGGCCAACAAGGCCACGAAGCGGCTGAGCCGGCTGATTTGCAGTTGCAGCGGCGATTCGCTTTTGACCGTGGTTTTTAGGGTATGGGCGATCTTGCCGAACTCGGTATGCATGCCGGTGGCGAATACCAGCGCCTTGCCTTCGCCAGACACTACCGAGGTGCCGGCCAGCAGAATATTGCGGCTTTGAGTGATGTCCTCAACATCGGATGCCAGCGCGTCGCGGCCCTTGGGCAGCGATTCGCCGGTGATGGTGGCGTTATTCACTCGTAAGCTAAAGGCTTCCAGCAACCGGCAGTCGGCCGGCACATTGTCGCCTTCCTCCAGCACCAGCAGATCGCCCGGCACCAGTTCGTCGGCGAACACCAGGCTCAATTCCTTGTCGCGGATGACTTTGACTTGATGCGGCAGCAGCTTTTGCAAGGCGGCAATAGCCTGTTCGGCTTGATGCCGCTGCCAGAAGGAGAAGCAGCCATTGATCGCGATGACCCCCAGCACTGCATAGCCCAAGGTCGCCATGCCTTCGCCGGGCTGCTGCGATTCGGCGAAAAACGCCAGCCCCGCCGCCAGCCATAAAATCAATGCAAAAAAGTGTAGAAACTCCTGGGCGAACAGCAGCAGCGCCGAAGTTTTTTTAGATTCTTCGATGCGGTTGAAGCCAAATTCATGCAAACGGCCTTCTATCGCCGCGTCGGCCAGGCCGTCCATGCTGGAGCCTAAACTGTCCAGGGCTTCTTCGGGGGTGAGATGGTGAATTTTCATGGTCTTTATCCGACAGGCGGGCGAGATGATTAAGTTTAGTTTCAAACGGGCCGGCACCCGATTTTTATATTCTCTTTATATCCGCTGCGGATATTTTTACGACTTTTTTATCGGGCAATCTGTACATTGTTTACCAAGCGATCGGGGCGATTGCACAGCTTAGTTTTCTCAATTTTTCCAAGAGGTTATACCAATGGATATCGCGTATTTGCTATTTACGGCGGCGTTCTTCGTGGCAACCGCGTTATTGATCGGCGCTTGCAAAGCATTGCAGGGGCAATCATGAGCTGGATTTATCTACTGAGTGGCGGGCTGACGCTGGCCGTGTTCGTATATCTAGTCGTCGCGTTGTTTTATCCGGAGAAGTTCTGATGACGGGTCAAGGTTTTTTACAGATTGCCATTTATATCATCGTGCTGTTGGCGTTGGCCAAGCCATTAGGTACCTATATGGCGCGTGTCTATCAAGACGAATCGGTGGGTTTGAACCGTTGGTTTGCTGGCTTTGAACGGCTCTTCTACCGGCTCAGTGGCGTCAAACCGGAACAGGAAATGCGCTGGAGCCATTACGCGCTGGCGATGTTGGCGTTCAACTTAATGGGTTTATTGGTGGTTTATGCACTGCAGCGCTTCCAGGACGTGTTACCGCTGAATCCGCAAACCTTGCCGGCGGTGACACCGGATTCGGCGTTCAATACCGCCGTCAGTTTTGCCACCAACACCAACTGGCAGGGCTACGGCGGCGAAACCACGATGAGCTATCTGACGCAAATGCTGGGCCTGACGGTACAGAACTTCGTCTCCGCCGCCAGCGGCATGGCGGTGCTAGTGGCGCTGATTCGCGGCTTTAACCGCCGTAACAGCAACAGCATCGGCAACTTCTGGGTGGATATGACCCGCGGTACTTTGTATATCCTGTTGCCCTTGTCGTTTTTGCTGGCTCTAGTGCTGGTTGGGCAGGGCGTGGTGCAAACCTTTAAACCGTATCAGACGGTAACCTTGTTGGAAGCATCAAACCATACAGTTGACGCGCGGCCGATAGATTTAGCTCCCTCTCCTGCTGGAGCGGGCGGGGGTGAGGAGAGTCAAAATGGCAAACCGACTAGACAAACCTTGGCGATGGGACCGGCGGCTTCGCAAGTCGCCATCAAACAACTGGGTACCAACGGCGGCGGTTTCTTCAACGCCAACTCCGCCCATCCTTTCGAGAACCCCACACCGCTGTCCAACTTCCTGGAAATGCTGGCTATCCTGCTGATCCCGGCGGCACTGTGTTACACCTTCGGGGTGATGGTGGGCGACACCCGTCAGGGTTGGACCATCCTGGCTGCAATGACCTTGGTATTCGTCGCGCTGATCTTCGTCACCGTGCCGGCCGAGCAGAGCGGCAATCCGGCTTTGACAGCCTTTGGCGTCGATCAATCAGCATCGGCACAGCAGCCCGGCGGCAACATGGAAGGCA
The DNA here is from genome assembly GCF_030490285.1 of Methylomonas montana. Lineage (NCBI taxonomy): Bacteria > Pseudomonadati > Pseudomonadota > Gammaproteobacteria > Methylococcales > Methylococcaceae > Methylomonas > Methylomonas montana. The sequence goes on from NZ_CP129884.1 coordinate 1,271,644, forward strand.
AGGAAGCTCGCTTCGGTATCGTCAACTCCGGCTTGTGGGCGGTCGCGACCACGGCGGCTTCAAACGGTTCGGTCAACTCGATGCATGATTCCTATACTCCGATTGGTGGCATGGTGCCGATGTGGTTGATGCAACTGGGCGAGGTAATCTACGGCGGTGTCGGTTCCGGTCTGTACGGCATGATCGTATTCGCCATTGTCGCGGTGTTCATCGCCGGCCTGATGATAGGCCGCACCCCGGAATATCTGGGCAAGAAAATCGAAGCCTATGAGATGAAAATGGCGGCCATCGTCATTTTAATTCCACCGCTGATGGTACTGGGCGGTACGGCGATTTCCGTGATGCTGGATGTCGGCAAAACCTCGATCTTCAACCCCGGCGCCCACGGATTCAGCGAAGTGCTGTATGCCTGGTCGTCGGCCGGTAACAACAACGGCAGCGCCTTCGGCGGTTTGTCGGCCAACGTGCCTTTCTATAACGTCATGCTGGGGATGGCGATGCTGTTTTCCCGCTATTGGCTGATGATTCCGGTGTTGGCGATTGCAGGTTCCCTGGCCGCCAAAAAGACCGTCCCGGTCGTCCCCGGCACCTTGCCGACCCATACCCCGTTGTTCGCGGTATTGCTGATCGTCACCGTGTTGATGGTCGGCGCGTTGACCTTCGTCCCGGCGCTGGCCTTGGGGCCTATCGTCGAGCATTTGCAAATGATTAATCCGTAAAACCGTAGGATCGTAGGCCCGAATAAGCGTAAGCGTTTCCGGCAAAGCCATCCTCCGGAATCAGCCGTTTTCGCTATCGCTAAAACCGCTTTATTCCGGCCTACATAGAATTGATATAGGTAATCCTATGACTAGCAAACCCGTTTCAACGTCCTTACTGGACCCGCAAATTCTGCAACAAGCGTTGTTCGACGCTTTTGCCAAACTGACTCCCAAGCAGCAATGGAAAAACCCGGTGATGTTCGTGGTCTACCTAGGCAGTTTGCTGACCACCGTGTTGTGGCTGCAAGCACTGACAGGCGAAAGCGAAGAATCCTCCGGCTTTATCTTGAGTATCACGCTGTGGCTGTGGTTCACCGTGCTGTTTGCCAACTTTGCCGAAGCGGTGGCCGAAGGCCGCAGCAAGGCGCAAGCCGCGTTCCTGCGCAGTGCCAAACGTGACATTGCCGCCAAAAAACTCGATGAACCCAAATACGGCAGCAACTACAGCAAGGTCGAAGGCTCCAGCTTGCGCAAAGGCGATGTGGTGCTGATCGAAGCCGGCGACTTCGTGCCGGGCGACGGTGACGTGATCGAAGGGGTGGCTTCGGTCGACGAAAGCGCCATCACCGGCGAAAGCGCGCCGGTGATCCGCGAATCCGGCGGCGACTTCAGCTCGGTGACTGGCGGTACCCGCGTGTTATCCGACTGGCTGGTGGTACGCATCACCACCAATCCCGGCGAGACTTTTCTGGACCGGATGATCGGCATGGTGGAAAGCGCCAAACGCCAGAAAACCCCCAACGAAATCGCCTTGACCATTTTGCTGGTGGCCTTGACGCTGGTGTTCCTGATGGCGACCGTGACCTTGCTGCCGTTCTCGCTGTACAGTGTGCAAACCGCTGGCAGCGGTAGCCCGATTAGCGTCACGGTGCTGGTGGCTTTATTGGTGTGCCTGATTCCCACCACCATCGGTGGCTTGCTGTCGGCGATCGGTGTCGCCGGCATCGGCCGGATGATGCAGAAAAACGTGATTGCCACCTCCGGCCGTGCCGTGGAAGCCGCCGGCGACGTCGATGTGTTGCTGCTGGACAAGACCGGTACTATCACCTTGGGTAACCGCCAGGCTTCGGGTTTTTTTCCGGTCAAGGGCGTCAAAGACCGTGAACTGGCCGACGCCGCGCAACTGGCTTCACTGGCCGACGAAACCCCGGAAGGCCGCAGCGTGGTGATCCTGGCCAAGCAAAAATACGGCATCCGCGAGCGCGATATCCAATCTTTGGGCGCCACTTTCGTGCATTTCAGCGCCCAGACCCGGATGAGCGGCGTCAATTTACCGGGAGACGAATGCAAGCCTGGCGAATCTTGCCGGCAAATCCGTAAGGGCGCGGCCGATTCGATTCGGCAACATATCGAAGATCAAGGCGGCAAATTCCCGGCTGAAATGAAAACCCTGGTCGACGATGTTGCTAGGCGTGGCAGCACGCCGTTGGTGGTCGCGGACGGCATAAAAGCCCTGGGGGTGATAGAACTGAAAGACATCGTCAAGGGCGGCATCAAGGAACGCTTCATCGAATTGCGGCAGATGGGCATCAAGACCATCATGATCACCGGTGACAACCGTCTGACCGCAGCCGCCATCGCCGCCGAAGCCGGCGTCGACGACTTCCTGGCTGAAGCTACCCCGGAAGCCAAGTTGAGTCTTATCCGTCAACATCAGGCAGACGGTCGGCTGGTAGCGATGACCGGCGACGGCACCAACGATGCCCCGGCCTTGGCACAGGCCGATGTCGCGGTGGCGATGAACAGCGGCACCCAGGCCGCCAAGGAAGCCGGCAATATGGTTGACTTGGATTCCAACCCCACCAAGCTGATCGAGATCGTCGAAACCGGCAAGCAAATGCTGATGACCCGCGGCGCGTTGACCACCTTCAGCATCGCCAACGACGTCGCCAAGTATTTCGCCATCATCCCGGCGGCCTTCGCCACCACCTATCCGGCCTTGAACGTGCTGAACGTGATGGGCCTGGCGACACCCTCCAGCGCCATCCTGTCGGCGGTGATCTTCAATGCGCTGATCATTATCGCCTTGATCCCGTTGGCCTTGAAAGGCATCAGATACCAACCGGTAGGAGCTGAGAAATTGTTACAAAACAATCTGTTGGTTTACGGCGTAGGCGGCTTGATCGTGCCGTTTATCGGCATCAAGGCGATCGATGTAATCCTGGTTGCGATGAACCTGGTGTAGCCCAGGCACAACAAATACCTGGAGCTTTGTTCCCTCTCCTGATGAAGAGGGCTATGGCGAGGAGATTTAGATGGCTTCGACGACTAAATCCAGAATGCTGAGACGGAATCAAACCGATGCCGAGCGATTGCTGTGGAGTCGATTACGGAATAAACAGCTATTGGGTTGCAAATTCCGCCGGCAATTTCCAATTGAGCCCTATATTGCAGATTTTGTCAGTCTGGAATTGAAGCTGATCGTTGAACTGGATGGATCGCAGCATTTCGGTCGGGTTGATTACGACCAACAGCGAACTGCTGAATTGGAAAGTGGTGGCTTCAAAGTGATTCGTTTTTGGAACAATGATGTGCTTGGCAATACCGAAGGGGTGTTGGAGGAAATCCGGCAAGTTATTTTGAATTTGAAAATATAACTTTTTGATTCTCCTCACCCCAGCCCTCTCCATCAGGAGAGGGAGTTTTCTTCCGCTCTTAAAGTCTTGCCAAGAGAGTGTGAGGATTTTTTCAACAGAATACTAAATACATGTTGGGTATGTTTCCCACTGAAGGAGTGACTCAATGTCAAACACTATCAATCGCTTATCTAAAGACGATAGCTTAACACCCTCTCCTGATGGAGAGGGTTGGGGTGAGGAGAATGAGAAGAAAACCACTTATTTAAAACCCGCAGCGATGATGTTGCTATTGCTGACCCTGGTAACCGGTGCCGCTTATCCGGCCTTGGTGACCGTGCTGGCCCAAGCCCTGTTTAGCGATCAGGCCAACGGCAGCTTGATCAAGGATGACAAAGGCCAGATGATTGGTTCGGAACTGATCGGCCAGACCTTCAGCGAGCCTAAATACTTCTGGAGCCGTCCATCGGCGACCGGGCCTTATGGCTACAACGCGGCTGCGTCCAGCGGTTCCAACCTGGGTCCAACTAATCCGGCATTGGTCGAGACGGTGGCAAGCAGGGTTCAGGCTTTGAAAGATGCTGATCCAAATAATAGAGCCCCCGTTCCGGTGGATTTGATCACCGCCTCCGCTAGCGGTCTGGATCCGCATATCAGCGTCGCCGCTGCTGAATACCAGATCAAACGGGTTGCGAAGATTCGTAAAATCAACGCAGCCAAACTGCAGGGACTGGTCGATGCCCATACCGAAGGCCGGCAATGGCAAGTGTTCGGCGAGCCCAGAGTCAATGTTTTGAAATTGAATCTGGCTTTGGATCAAGTGGGTCGCTAGAGCTGATTTGCCCAATGAATAGTTGGGTTTATAAGACAGAGTCCGATGGTCGCAATGGCACTAGTCTGGGTACTTGCCCCATGTTGTTCTAGAGAGGCGATTATGGAATCAGGATGGCGAGTGTTGATATTGATAGCATCGCTGAAAACGGTGAATGTCGATGCCAGTAAAGTTGATCGCTATGTTTTGCCGCCGAGCAAGGTACAGATGGAAACCTGTCAAAGCGATGCGCAACGGTTGCATCCCGGCACCATCAATAAGGTGCGGGTGCTGCCGCGATCGACAACTTTTTGGATCCGCTACGACATGCAGATGCGCGACGGGGCGGAATGGTCGGTTGTTTGTGATTTGGCCAAGGGCAAAATAATCCATGAACAGAGTTTGGACGTCTCACAATAACGGGGGAAAACTTGATATGGTCCATTCGTCAATTAAGTGTTGGAGTGGAAGCCGCTCTCAGGAAAGCGACGGATTAATATTTGCCAGGGTGTGCTGAATGCGTGTTTTGCCTTTTCTTGGCGACTTAGTGCCAGTCGGTGGAGATTACAAAATCCTCGGGGTTGGAACAGGAATTTTTACGATTTTTTTAGACGCAATTGCGTATAGTCCGTGCCCTGGCGCCTTCCCGGCTAGTGATAGCTTATCAATGGCCGCGAATCTCGCCATTCTTCCAGATCGAAGAATTTGATCGGTCTTATCCTGATTCATACGCATTTTTCCATGACTGCCAACCACAAAACCCAACCAATAACCGGATTAACATTAAGCGCGATAGGCGTGGTCTTCGGCGACATAGGCACCAGCCCTTTATATGCCGTCAAAGAAGTGTTTCATGCCGGCTTAACTACCGATATCGCCCATATCCTCGGCGCGCTGTCGCTGATATTTTGGTCGCTGGTACTGGTGGTCACCACCAAATATGCGATTTTCATCATGCGGGCCGACAACAAGGGCGAAGGCGGCATCATGGCTCTGCTGGCCTTGGCGCTGCAAACCGCAAAGGGCAATCCGCAAAAAACTCAATTTATCATTACCACCGGTTTGATCGGCGCCGTGCTGTTTTATGGCGACAGCATTATCACCCCGGCCATTTCGGTGCTGAGCGCTGTGGAAGGTCTGCAAATCATCGCGCCCCAACTCGAACATTATGTGCTACCGGTAACTTTTGCGGTTTTGGGCGCTTTGTTCCTGATACAGTCGCAAGGCACCGAAGCCGTTGGTAAGCTGTTTGCGCCGATTATGTGCGTCTGGTTCGCGGTGTTGGCGCTGATGGGTTTGATCAATATTGTCCAGCAGCCCGAGGTGTTAAAGGCGGTTAACCCCTATTATGCGATCAGTTTATTGGGCGAGCTGGGCTGGAAGGGCTTTTTAATCATGGGTTCAGTGGTGCTGGCGATTACCGGTGCCGAAGCCCTGTATGCCGACATGGGGCATTTCGGTTTGAAACCGATACGCTATGCCTGGTTCGGCTTCGTATTCCCGGCCTTGCTGCTGAATTACTTCGGACAAGGCGCGCTGTTGATCAGTCATCCCGAAGCGATTGAAAATCCGTTCTATCGGCTGGCGCCGACCTGGGCACTTTATCCCTTGCTGATTTTGTCGACCTTGGCAACGGTAATTGCCTCGCAGGCCGTGATTTCAGGTGCGTTTTCGCTGACCAGGCAGGCTATTCAGCTAGGCTACTCGCCGCGCATGATCATCAGACATACCTCCGGCGATGAAATGGGACAAATCTATATTCCCGCCGTGAATTGGTTGCTGATGGTTGCGGTATTTATTCTGGTGGCCGGCTTTAAATCCTCATCGGCCTTGGCTTCGGCCTATGGTTTGGCGGTGACCGGCACCATGATTGCCACGACGATATTGGCATTTATCGTGATTTCCGAGTTGTGGCGTTGGAACAAAGTCACCAGTATCCATTTTCTGTCGATTTTTTTGACGCTCGACATTATGTATTTCCTGGCTAACAGCTTAAAAATTCCGGAAGGCGGCTGGTTGCCGCTAACAGTCGGCGCGGTATTGTTTGTGGTGATGACTACCTGGATTTACGGGCGCGAGTTGTTGGCTAGGCATATGGACGAAAAGCGCCTGATGTTCGAAGAGTTGGAAGATAGGATCCTAGGGCGCCCGCTGGCAAAAGTACCGGGTACCGCCATCTACTTAGCTAAAAACCTGCGCGGTGTACCGCAGGTGTTGCTGCACAATCTGGAACACAATCATGTGTTGCACGAGCAAATGATCGTGTTGACGATAGTTACCAAGGATGAACCCTATGTCGACGAAGCGCATCGCCTAAAAATTCGGGCTTTTGGCGAAGAGGGCAATTTTTTCCGGATTAAGATGTATTTTGGCTTTCAGGAAGAGCAGGATGTACGCCGGGCCTTGCAGTTATGCAGCCATGAAGGGCTGACGATCGACCAGAAAACGGCCTCGTTTTTTATCGGTAACGAACGGGTTTCGTTCCGCCGCCGCAGTCCGATGCTGAAATGGCGTCGGGCTTTATTCAGATTCCTGCTGCACAACGCCTCGAGCGCCATCGAATATTTCAAAATTCCGGTCGAGCGGGTGATCGAGGTCGGCATTCGGATTGAGCTGTAAGATGCGTTAAATCGAGCGAGGCTTAAGTCAGCACGCGTCCGGCGATAGCCATGCCGTGTCTGACTGTTCGCAATCGTTCTTGTATTTTAGGAAGATTAACAGGCACACTTAGCGCATTTGCTTATATGAACAGGACGCTGATGATGGTAAATCGCCGACATTCTCCAGTATCGTCTTTCGCCAGATACCTTACGGTACCGATGCTATGCGGCTTACAGGGCTGTTTTTCGCCGCTGGCGCTGGATAGGGCGGTGATCGAATACGATAAGGTCACCACCGATATTTTGTCCAAACAGTTGTTGCTGAACATCGGCCGCGCCCATCAGCATCAACCGATGCATTTCACCGGCGTTTCCAATATCGCCGCCACCTTTAATTTTCAGTTCAATGCCGGGGCGACGCCAGCCTTCACCGGCGAAGTCGGTTCCGTGATGACGCCGATATTCGGCGGCACGATGTCGGAAAATCCCACCATCAGTATCGTGCCGATCGAGGGCGAGGAATTCACCCGCCGCTTGTTGACGCCGTTTCAGGAGAGCAAACTGACCATGCTGTTGCGGCAAGGTTACGACCTGGACATGATGTTGCGGCTGCTGGCCGGAGAATTGCGGCTAAACGGCGGCACCCAGAAAGGTATTTATCTCAACAAGCCCAGTGACAAAGGCGGCTATCCCTTGTTTCGGCAAGCGGTGCTGCACCTATCCTCGATTCAGGACAGACATATGCTGTTTGTCGAGCCATTGATGTTCGAGCGGCACTGGCGTTTGCCGGCAGAATCATTAAGCGCGGAACATTTGGCGGCCTTGCAAAAAGACTACAAGATTGAGTTTCACGCCGAGCAAAAACAGCTGACTTTAAGCAAACGGGTGACAGGGCGGATATTGTTGACCAACTACGACCCCGCAACCCTCAGTAACGAAGAACGTCTGCGGCTGCAAGAAGAAGCCGACCAAGGCGCGGAAAACGATGTCAGTGTGGATATTCGCCCCGGCTATCCAGGCGGCGAGTGGCCCTTGCATGGCGTGTTTCGTTTACGCAGCTTTCATAATGTGTTGAATTTCGTCGGCCAAACGATAGACGAGGATCCGGAATACGCTGTCGAAAAACATCCGCAAACGCCTTCGGTCAGCGAGAATCCGATTCAGGCCATGGCTTTGCTGGTCGACGAGGACGAGCCGGCCGACACGGACATTAGCGTGCGCTTTGGCGATTATTATTATGCCTTGCGGTCGGAAAACGGCTATCAATGGAATCGGGAAGGCTTTAGATTGTTATGCCAGATTTTTCAAATGACCATGACCGATCTGGCCCGGCAGGGCGCGCCGGAAATTACCATTTCCAAATAAACGGGAGACATTTTGAGCGAGACTATCGATAAGAGCATGGTCATGCGCTGCGTGGCCTATCAACAGGGCGTCGGCATCGGCGACGTCACCATAGAAGACATCAGCGAAGTGTTGCTCAAGGAAAATACTTTCGTCTGGCTGGGGCTGCGCGAGGCCAATAGCGAGATATTGAGAAAGGTTCAGGAGGAGTTCGGTTTGCATGAATTGGCCATCGAAGACGCCTGTTCGGCGCATCAACGGCCGAAAATCGAGGAATACGGCGATTCGCTGTTCATCGTGCTGCATACTGCTCAATTGGCTGAAAACAGCGTCGAATTCGGCGAGACCCATATTTTCATGGGGCCGCGTTTTCTGGTCACGGTGCGCCACGGCGCGTCGCAAAGCCTGAGCAAAGTGCGCGAGCGCTGTCAGGCTATGCCGCACCAACTTAACAAGGGTCCGGGTTTTGCGTTGTATTCGATTATGGATTTCATCGTCGACAATTACATGGTGGCGATCGCCGGCTTGCAAGATCGCTTCGATCAACTCGAGTCGGCGATTTTTCAATACCGGCCCAGCCGACAAACCATGGAAGACTTGTACGAGTTAAAGCGCGAATTATTGTTGCTGGAGGGGGCGATCAATCCTGTCATCGATATTTGCAACGAATTGATGCGCTTTCATAACGGGCTAATTCATAAGGATGTGCGAGTGTATTTTCGCGATATTGCCGACCATATCAAGCGTGTCGATCAGGCCATCCACGGCATGCGCGAGATGCTGCTGGCGGCGATGCAGGTGCATCTGACTTTCGAGACGGTGCGGCAGAACGAGGTGGTCAAACGTCTGGCCGGCTGGGGGGCGATTTTGGCGATACCGACCATGGTCTTCAGCTGGTACGGCATGAATTTTCGGCATATGCCGGAACTGGATTGGCCCTATAGCTATCCGCTGGTGGTGGGCGGCGTGGCGCTGTGCAGTCTGGCGTTGTATCTGCGCCTTAGAAAGGCCGGCTGGCTGTAGGCCAGGGCTATGAATGACCAGCGTCCCAATCCGGATCAATTGCTGGCTCGCGTCGAACGCGAGCAGGCCAAGGCCAAGCGCGGCCGCTTGAAGATATTTTTCGGTGCGGCGGCCGGCGTTGGGAAAAGTTTTGCGATGTTGCTGGCGGCGCGGGAGCGGCGCGCGGAAAATCTGGATGTGCTGGTCGGCTTGGTGGAAACCCATGGCCGCAAGGACACCCAGTTATTGCTGGAAGGTCTGGAAATCCTGCCGCCTCGGCATATCGACTATAAGGGTACCGTGCTGCAGGAGTTCGATCTCGACGCGGCGTTGAAACGTCGGCCCGCCATCATCCTGGTTGACGAACTGGCCCATACCAATGCGCCCGGCTCCCGCCACCCGAAACGCTGGCAGGACATCCACGAGTTACTGGAAGCCGGTATCGACGTCTACACCGCGTTGAATGTCCAACATCTGGAAAGCCTGAACGACGACATCGGTCAGATTTCCGGGATACGGGTTTGGGAGACGGTGCCGGATACGGTGTTCGAAGATGCCGACGAAGTCGAACTGGTAGATTTGCCGCCCGACGAATTATTGCTGCGCCTGAAGGAAGGCAAGGTCTATCTGCCGCAGCAGGCGCAGCAAGCCATTCACAATTTCTTCCGCAAGGGTAATTTAATCGCGCTGCGGGAATTAGCGCTGCGGCAAACCGCCAACCGGGTCGATGCCCAGATGCTGGATTACCGCGAAGATCACGCTATTCGCGATGTCTGGCAAGTCAACGAGCGGCTGCTGGTTTGTATCGGTCCCAATGCGATGGCGGAGCGTTTGGTGCGGGCCGGCAAACGCTTGGCGGCCAGCCTGCGCGCCGAATGGATCGTCGCTTATGTGGAAACCCCGCAATTGCAGCGTATGCCGGCCGAGAAACGCGACGGCGTGTTGCGGATTTTAAGGTTGGCGGAACAGCTGGGCGCGGAAACCGTTACCCTCAGTGCACCGGAGATGAGCGATGCGATCATCCGGTTTTCCCGCGAGCGCAATATCAACAAAATCGTGGTCGGCAAGCCTAGCCGGCGCGGCTGGCGACGTTGGCTGATGGGCTCGGTGGTGGATGTGTTGATCGGCCATGCCCATAACATCAATATTTATTTGCTGGGTAGCCCGCAATTGGCCGAGCGTGCGGAACTGGAGCCGGAGCTGTCGCTATTTAAAAAAAGCCCGTTGCCGGGGCTGCGGCAGCGGATACCGTCCAAAACCAGGAAGCGCTATCAAGGTTATCTCTGGGCGGTGGCGGTGACCTTGATCAGCACCCTGGTCGGCCATACGATGTTCGGCCGCCTGGAACTGGCGAATCTGGTGATGGTGTTTCTGATGGGAGTGGTGTTTATCGCCACCCGCTTCGGCCGAGGCCCGTCGATTTTAGCGTCGGTGTTGAGTGTCGCTGCGTTCGATGTCTTGTTCGTGCAGCCTTACTACAGTTTTTCGGTGGCCGACAGCCAGTATCTGATTACCTTGTCGGCGATGCTGGTGGTGGCTATCGTCATCAGCAATCTGATGGTCAGCGTGCGCTCCCAAGCCAAAGTTGCCGCGCATCGCGAACGCCGCGCCGCCGCCTTGTATGCGATGAGCAAGGAGTTGGCCGGCAGCCAGACCGAGGCGGACATCGTCCGTACCGCGGTACGCCATCTGCATTCGGAATTCAGCAGCCGCAATGTTATTTTGTTTGCCGATGCAAACGGCCGGGTGGTCTATCCCAAGCAAAAAGGCATTCGCGAATCGCTGCACGGTGCCGATCTCAGCGTCGCGCAATGGGTTCTGGATCATAACGAAACGGCCGGGCAGGGCACCAATACCTTGCCCGGCGCGGCGGCGGTGTATTTCCCGATTCGTGATGAAGAACAGGTGCTGGGGGTGCTGGCTTTATTGCCGGTCAATTTACGCCGGGTGTTTTTGCCGGAACAACAAAAATTGCTGGAAACCTTTCTGCGGCAGATCGGCCAGGCGGTGACGCGGCTGCGTTTTTCCGAGCAAGCACGATCGACGCAAATGCAAATGGAAACCGAGCGATTGCGTAATTCGCTGCTCAGCGCGATTTCTCACGACTTGCGCACACCACTGGCCACCATCGTTGGTTCGGCCAGCACGCTGGTCGAGGGTGAACCACATTTACGGCCCCAGGATAAACTGGAATTGAGCCGGGCCATTGTCGAAGAAGCCGAGCGCATGTCGAATTTGGTGAACAATATCCTGGACATGGCCCGTCTGGATGCCGGCGTGGTCGAGCTGAATAAACAATGGCATCCGGTCGAGGAGATTATCGGCACGGCGATGACGCGTTTGCAAAAACAGTTGCTGGGGCGGCAGGTCAAGGTCAAGTTGCCGCCGGGTATACCGATGGTGCATGCCGATGCGGTGATGATAGAGCAAGTGTTGATCAATCTGCTGGAAAACGCGCTCCGCTACACGCCGGCCGGCAGCGATCTGGAGATTAATGTTCAGATCGCTGCCGGTTCGGTCGAAATTGCGCTGGCCGATCATGGCCCCGGCATCGCTAAGGGGATGGAACATCGCTTATTCGAGAAGTTTTATCAAGCCCGCCACGAGGCCGCGCAAAGTGGGGTGGGTTTAGGGCTGGCGATCTGCCGGGCCATCGTCGAAGTCCACGGCGGCAGCATCCGTGCCCATAACGCGCCGGACGGCGGCGCGGTGTTTAGCTTTAGCTTGCCGGTCGATCAAGCGCCGCCGGTGCTTGAGTTGGATGAGGATGAAAGCTGAAAGCGGTCCTTGCCGGAGACAACGGTTCGATGCCTCGTCGACAGCCGTACAAGCTGTTTTCGCCTTTCGTAAATATAAATCGCCATGACTAAAACTCATCCGGTCATCATCGTCATCGAAGACGATTCGGCGATTCGGCGTTTTTTGCGCACCGGCTTGGGCGCTCAGGGTTTTTCGGTGTTCGAGGCCGATACCGGCAAGCAGGGCATCATCGAAGCGGGCATGCGTAAGCCGGATTTGTTGATCCTCGATTTGGGCTTGCCGGATATGGACGGTGTCGAGGTGATCAAGGCGATTCGCGGCTGGTCGGCCATGCCTATTATCATCCTGTCGGCGCGCAGCAGCGAACAGCATAAGATCGATGCATTGGATGCCGGCGCCGACGATTATCTGACCAAACCTTTCGGCTTTGGTGAGCTATTGGCGCGGATTCGAGTGGCATTGCGGCATTCGAGCCGAGGGGCGGAAGCCGTGCCGACCGATGTGTTTATCACGGCCAATCTCAGGGTGGATCTGCTCAATCGTTTGGTCAGCGTCGACGACCGGGAAGTCCATCTCACCCGGATTCAGTACCGATTGTTAAGCGTTCTAATCAAACATGCCGGCAAAGTGCTGACTCATCAGCAAATATTGAAGGAAGTTTGGGGACCGTCCTACCAGGAAAACGCCCATTACCTACGCATTTATATGAGCCAATTGCGGCAGAAACTGGAAGCCGATCCCGCTCAACCTCGGTTTTTATTGACCGAATCCGGCGTCGGTTATCGCTTGAAAGCGTGAAGTGCTTAGTCAAGATTGCCGTTAAGGGCGCGTTTCCCCCAGCCGCTCACTTTGTCCAGATATAAATAAACCACCGGCGTGGTATACAGCGTCAGCAATTGGCTGAAAATCAGGCCGCCGACGATGGAAATCCCCAAGGGCTGGCGCAGTTCCGCGCCGTAACCCGAACTCAAGGCTAACGGCAGCGCACCCAGCATCGCCGCCAGCGTGGTCATCATGATCGGCCGAAACCGCAATAAACAGGCTTGGAAGATGGCTTCCTCGGCGCTTAGACCTCTGTGGCGCTCGGCGTCCAGCGCAAAATCGATCATCATGATCGCGTTCTTCTTGACGATGCCGATCAACAAAATCACGCCGATCAAGGCGATGATGCTGAACTCGGTATCGCAGGCCAGCAAGGCCAGCAGGGCGCCGACCCCGGCCGAGGGCAGGGTGGATAATATGGTCAGCGGATGAATATAGCTCTCGTAGAGTATTCCCAGCACGATGTAAATGCTGAGAAGTGCCGCGGCGATCAGCCAGGGTTGGTTACGCAGCGATTCCTGAAAAGCCTTGGCCGAGCCCTGGAAGCTGCCGCGCACCGCGGCCGGTGTGCCGAGGTCGCGCAGGGTTTGCTCGATCAGTTGCGTGGCGGCGGACAACGAAGTGCCGGGCATTAAGTTAAACGACACGGTGGCGGCGGCAAACTGGCCCTGATGATTGATGGTCAGCGGCGCATTGCTGGTCTGGAAGCTGGCCAGCGTTGCCAGCGGAATCTGCGTGCCGCTGCTGGAGCTGACGTAAAGCTGTTGCAGGCTGCGCGGGTTTTGCCAGTATTCCGGCGCCAGTTCCATCACCACCCGGTATTGGTTCAACGGTTTATAAATCACCGAGACCTGGCGTTGGCCGAAGGCGTTGTTCAACGCGGTATCGATGGCCGCCTGACTGACGCCCAAACTGGAGGCTTTGTCTCTATCCACTACCAGCGATATTTGCCGGCCTTTGTCTTGCTGATTGGTGTTGACATCGGTCAGTTCCGGCCGCTTGCGCAGCGCCGCGACAATTTTGGGCGTCCATTCGCGCAGCAGGCTCAAGTCTTCGGATTGCAAGGCAAATTCGTACATCGCCGCCGAGCCCCGGCCGCCGATGCGTAAATCTTGCACCGGCTGTAAAAACAGGCTGGCGCCGGGTTCGTTGCTTAGTTTTTCCCGCAGCCGCTGGGTGATTTCGGCTATCGGCGCGTCGCGCTGCTCGGGTGGCTTGAGTACCGCAAACATCAAACCGGAATTGGTGTTTTGCATGCCGCCAGCAAAGCCGACCACCGCAGTGACGGCGGAGTCTTGCCGCAAAATATCGACAAAATCATGTAACTTGGTCTGCATGGCCTGGAAGGAAATACTCTGGTCGGCCTGGATGGTGCCGCTGAGCCGGCCGTTGTCTTGTACCGGGAAAAAGCCTTTCGGGACGATGATGTAAAGGTAGACATTCAAGCCGATGCAAGCCAGCAGCACTATCAGCATCAGCTTAGGATGGTGTAGGGCCCAGCCTAAACTGCGGCGATAGCCGTTATGCAGGTGCTGGAATTGGCTTTCGATCCAGGCTGACAGCCGGTTGGGTTGACGTAGCGCTTCCGGCTCCAGCCAGCGGGCGCACAGCATCGGCGTCACGGTCAAGGACACCACCAGCGACACGAGCACTGCCGCCGACAAGGTCACGGCAAACTCCCGAAACAGCCGGCCGACGATGCCGCCCATCAACAAGATCGGCGTGAACACCGCGATCAGCGACAAACTCATCGCCAATACGGTAAAACCAACCTCGCCGACACCGCGCAACGCAGCCTGGAACGGCGGTACACCATTTTCGATATGCCGGCTGCTGTTTTCCAGCACCACGATGGCGTCATCCACGACAAAACCGGTGGCGATGGTCAAAGCCATCAACGACAGATTGTCCAGGCTGTAATCGCATAAATACATCACCGCGCAGGCGCCGATCAGCGACACCGGCACCGCGATAATCGGGATCAAGGTCGAGCGCAGCCGGCGCAGAAACAGCAATACCACCAGGATCACCAATACCACCGCGATCAACAGGCTGCGCTCGACTTCATCGACCGAAGCGCGGATGGTTTGTGAGCGATCCGAGACAATCGACAATTCCATCGCCGCCGGCAACAGCGCCCGTAATTGCGGCAGCGTGACTTTGACGTGTTCGACGGTGTCGATGATATTAGCGCCGGGTTGTTTGTTGACGATCAGCAACACCGCCGGTTGGCCGTTTTTCAGGCCGGTACTGCGTAAATCTTCCACCGAATCTACCGCTGTGCCCAGATCGGCGATGCGCACCGGCGCGCCGTTGCGGTGAGCGACGATCAGCGGCAGGTAGTCGGCCGCATGTTCGGCCTGATCGTTGGCGTGGATTTGCCAATGCCGCTCGCCACGTTCCAGGGTGCCTTTCGGGCGATTGGCGTTGCTGGTCGTGATGGCTTTGGCGACCTGGTCCAGGCCTATGCCATATTGCGCCAATGCCGTGGGATTCAGTTCTACCCGCACAGCCGGTAAGGAACTGCCGCCGACATTGACCTGGCCGATGCCGGGCAGCTGGCTGATTTTTTGCGCCAATATCGTCGAGGCGGCGTCGTACATCTGGCCGCGGCTAAGGGCGGTGGAGGTTAATGCCAGAATCAGAATCGGCGAATCGGCCGGATTGACTTTGCGGTAATTGGGCCGGTTGGGCAGATTGCTGGGTAGCAAACTGCTGGCGGCGTTGATCGAAGCTTGTACGTCGCGGGCCGCGCCGTCGATGTCGCGATTCAAATCGAACTGCAAGGTAATCCGGGTCGAGCCCAAGGAGCTGGCCGAGGTCATTTCGGTGATGCCGGCGATGCGGCCCAGTGCTCGCTCCAGCGGGGTGGCGACTGTGGCGGCCATGGTCTCCGGACTGGCGCCGGGCAGATTGGCGGATACCGAAATGGTCGGGAAATCCACTTGCGGCAAGGGCGCGACCGGCAGTTGCAGGAAGGCGATCAAACCAGCTAGCGCCAGGCCCAGCGTCAGCAGCGTGGTGGCGACCGGCCGATAGATGAACAGCGCCGAAAAGTTCACGGCTGGCTGTCGCCGCTGTCGGCTAAAATCGATTCGGCCGCGCCGCGCAGCCGGCGGGCCAGCCGGTCCAGGGCTAGATAAATCACTGGCGTGGTATACAGCGTCAGCAACTGGCTGACCAACAAGCCGCCGACCATGCTAATGCCTAAAGGATGGCGCAATTCCGAGCCGACGCCGCTGCCCAGCATCAAGGGCAGAGCGCCCAGCAACGCTGCCAGCGTGGTCATCAGTATCGGCCGGAAACGCAGCAGGCAGGCCTGGAAAATCGCCTCGCGCGGCGGCAGGCCTTGCTTGCGCTCGGCTTCCAGCGCAAAGTCTATCATCATGATCGCGTTCTTCTTCACAATACCGATCAACAGCACGATGCCGATCACCGCGATGATGCCCAGATCGTTACCGGACAGTTGCAGGGCCAGCAACGCGCCGACCCCGGCCGACGGCAGCGTGGAAAGGATGGTAATGGGATGAATATAACTTTCGTATAACACGCCCAGCACGATATACACAGTAACAACAGCCGCCAGAATCAACCATAGTGTGTCGCTCAGCGAAGCGTTAAATGCCAATGCCGCACCTTGGTAATCGGCTTGCACCGCCAGCGGTAAACCGATGTCTTGCTTGGCCTTCTCAATGGCTTTGATCGCATCGCCCAAGGCCGCGCCCGGCGCCAGATTGAAGGAAATGGTGGCGGACGGAAACTGATCCAGATGATTGATCGACAGCGCGGTTTGCCGTTCGGAAACCGTCGCCAAGGCCGACAGCGGCACCTGGCTGCCGTTGCTGGAGGGGATGCGCAATTGCTTTAAGCCTTCCGGGCCGCTCTGTTCCTTCGGGTCTACTTCCATTACCACCCGGTATTGATTGGACTGGGTGAAGATCGTCGAGACCAGGCGTTGGCCGTAGGCGTTGTACAAGGCGTTATCGATGTCGGCGGTGCTGACGCCCAAGCGGCTGGCCGTGGCGCGGTCGATTTCTATATAGGCTTGCAGGCCTTGGTCTTGCACGTCGCTGGCGGCATCGACGATGCCGGGAATGCCGCGCATCTGCTCGACCAGGCGCTGGGTCCATAGATTCAGTTCCGCCAGATCGACGGTCTGCAAGGTAAATTGAAACTGAGTGCGGCTGACCCTGTTTTCCAAGGTCATGTCCTGCACCGGTTGCAGATAGACCGAGATACCCGAGACCTCGGCCAGGCGCGGCCGCAAGCGTTCGATCACCGCCGTAGCACTGTCGCGTTGGGCTTGCGGCTTGAGGTTGATCAGGAAGCGGCCGCTGTTCAGCGTCGGATTGCTGCCGTCGACGCCGATGAAAGACGACAGGCTGGCGACTGCCGGATCGGCCAATATCTGCTTGGCCATGACTTGCTGGCGTTCGGCCATCGCCGCGAAGGAAATGCTGGGCGGTGCTTCCGAGATGCCTTGAATCAGACCAGTATCCTGGATGGGGAACAGGCCTTTAGGCATGGCTATGTATAACAACACGGTCAGTGCCAGCGTGGAAATGGCGACCAGCAGGGTCAGGCTTTGGCGATTCAACACCCATTCCAGGCTGCGGCCGTAGCCGGCGATGACTTTGCCGATGAAGTCATCGCGTTTTTCATGGTCGGCCTCGAGCGGCCGCAACATCTTCGCGCACATCATGGGCGTCAGCGTCAGCGATACCACGGCCGAGATCAGAATCGCCACGGCCAGGGTGATTGCGAATTCGCGGAACAGACGGCCGACCACGTCGCCCATGAATAGCAGCGGAATCAGCACAGCCACCAGCGAGACCGTCAAGGAGATGATGGTGAAGCCGATCTGCTCCGAGCCTTTTAGCGCAGCCTGTAAGGACGATTCGCCGCGCTCCAGATAGCGGGAGATGTTTTCGATGACGACGATGGCGTCGTCGACCACGAACCCGCTGGCGATGGTCAGCGCCATCAAGGTCAGATTATTGATGCTGAATCCGGCCAGATGCATCACCGCAAACGTGCCGACCAGCGACAGCGGCACCGCGACCGCCGGGATCAAGGTGGCCGGCAGGTTGCGCAGGAATAGAAAAATCACCATCACCACCAGCGCCACGGCCAGCATCAACTCGAACTGCACATCGTGCACCGAGGCGCGGATGGTCACGGTGCGGTCGGTTAATGGCATCACGTTGACCGCACTCGGCAGTGTCGCTCGTAGCTGCGGAAGCAACTTGTTGATGCGGTCCACCACTTCGATGACATTGGCGCCGGGTTGGCGCTGGATGTTGACGATGACTGCGGCGCTATCGTTGGCCCAGGCCGCCAGCTTGACGTTTTCGGCGGCGTCGATGGCGTCGGCCACTTCCGCCAGTCTCACTGGCGCGCCGTTGCGGTAAGCCACCACCAAATCGCGGTATTCGGCGGCCGAACGCAGTTGATCGTTGTTGTCGATGATTGCCGAGCGTTGCGGGCCGTCGAACATGCCCTTGGGTTGGTTGACATTGGCGGCGGCGATCGCGTTGCGCAGGTCTTCCAGACTCAGACCATAGGCGGCCAACGCCTGGTGGTTGGCTTGTATTCTAACCGCCGGTCGCTGGCCGCCGCTGATGCTGACCAGACCGACGCCCGGCAATTGGGCGATTTTCTGTGCCAAGCGGGTATCGACCAGATCCTGGACTTTGGGCAAGGTCAAGCTGGACGATGTGACCGCCAGCGTCAAAATCGGCGCGTCCGCCGGATTGACCTTGTTGTAGATCGGCGGCAGCGGCAGGTCGTTGGGCAGGAAATTGTTGGCGGCATTGATCGCGGCCTGCACGGTTTGTTCGGCGACGTCCAGATCCAATTCCAGATCGAATTGCAGTGTCGCCACCGAGGCGCCGCCGGAACTAGTCGAGGACATCTGCCGCAAACCAGGCATTTGCCCGAACTGGCGCTCCAGTGGGGCGGTGATCGCCGAGGTCATCACTTCCGGGCTGGCGCCGGGGTAGAGCGTGGTGACCTGGATGGTCGGATAATCGACTTGTGGTAGCGCCGAAATCGGCAATAAGCGGTAAGTCAAAATCCCGGCCAGCAGCAGCGCCACCATCAGCAAGGAGGTGGCGACCGGGCGCTGGATAAAGTGTCGCGAGGGGTTGAATCCGGGTAACGGGTTTTGCGCGGCGGCCATGTTTAGTTGGCCGGTTTGCCGGGGCTGGGAACGGCTGGTTTGGTTTTATCGATTACATGGACTTGGCTGCCTTCGCGCAGCTTGTCGGCGCCGTCGATCACCAGTTTTTGGTTCGGCGCCAGGCCTTCCAGAATCGCGACGGTTTCGCCGTCCGCCGGTCCGGTTTTCACAGTCCTAACAGTGATGCTGTTGTCGTCCTTGACCAAATAGACGAAAGCACCGCCGGAGCCATGCTGGATCGCCGCGCTAGGCGCCAAGGTGGCGGCGCGCAAGGTGTCCAGACGCATTTTGATGTTGACGAACTGGTTAGCAAACAGCGTGCGATCTTCGTTATCGAATTGGGCTTTTAATTTCAAGGTGCCGGTGCTGGCGTCGATTTGGTTGTCTACCGCCAGCAGTTTGCCGCTGGCCAGTTTTTGCTGGCCGGCTCGGTCGTAAGCGTCGATGACGATCGCATCGCCGGAGCGCCAGCGCCGCATCACCGCCGGTATGTCGTCTTCCGGCAGCGTGAACACCACCGAGATTGGCTGAATTTGGGTAATCACCGCCAGTCCATTAAGGTCGCTGGCGCGGACCATATTGCCCTGATCGACCAAGCGCAATCCGATGCGGCCGCTGACCGGCGCGGTGATGCGGGCGTAACTCAGTTGCAGTTTGGCATTGTCGAGCTGGGCGCGGTCGATCTCGACGGTGCCGCGATATTGCTTGACCAAAGAGGCTTGGGTGGCGGTCTGCTGGGCGGCGATGGAATCCTGTTCCAGCAAGGTTTGGTAGCGGTCCTGGTCGATTTCGGCGTTTTTTAGTAACGCCTCGTCGCGCAGCAATTGGCCTTCGGCTTGTTGCACCGCCACTTGATAGGGGCGGGGGTCGATTTCGGCGAGCAGATCGCCCTGTCTGACCGCCTGTCCCTCGGTAAACGCCACCCGGATCAGTTCGCCATCGACGCGCGAACGTACCGTGACGGTGTGTAGCGGGGTGACGGTTCCCAGACCGCTCAGATAAATCGGCAGGTCGTCTTGCCTGGTTAACGCAACCGCAACGCTAAGCGGTGTATTCTCGAATTGGCCGGGCTTGGCCTCGGTCGGGCTTTCTCGATGCCGGCCGGCTTGGTAAAAATAATAGCTAGCGGCAACGACGACAATTAGGCCAAATATTGCTATACGCCGCCAAGGCCTGGCCTGCGTTAATGCCGAGTTATCCTGATCCTGATTCATAGCCATGCGGGTTGTAATGAGTTTGAGCCGGCGTCAGCCGGTAAGCCAAGTCTACCGGCTCAACTAAAAAAGGCATCCTAAGATGCCTTTTCGCGGATTGACAGCCGATACGGATGGAGTCAAGCGTAGTGATAGTGCTTGCGCAGTGGCTTGACCACTTCCCATTCGCTGTCCAGGCCTTCATGAAACATCACCAGATCGCCCGGTAAAATCCGTACCGGCTCGCCACCGATCGGCGTAACGATGATTTCGCCTTCCAACACATAAGCGGTTTCGGTTTCGTCGAAATCGATGCTGAACTTGGAAATTTCTTTTTCCCAGATCGGCCAGCTTGATACGCCCAGCTCTTTTAAACGTTCTTCGCTAGGGTTGTGTTCAACGGTAATTTGACTCATGGATGTCCTGTTGGATTAAGTTTTTTGAGCGGCTGATTTTAGCATTGTTGCCGCTCCGCAGCTATGATTCGGGCGTTTCCTCGGGCAATTGTTTCGGATCGTCCGCGCGGCGCAGCCTATTTACCGGTTCAAATCCCAAGGGTTCATCGTTGGCATCGTTTTCCAATTTGGGATTGGGGTGGCGGTAAAGCTGAATTTCGGTGTAGGAATCTATGGTTGGCAGTGTCGGCTCTTTGTTTAAATAATCGCTGAGCCACACCGTCAGCAGCGCCAGCGCCAGGCTGACGGCAAAAGCGATTGCCGCTTCCAGCCAGTAATCCGGCCGTATCGGTTTATCCGGTAAGGATGCCCAGTCGACGACATCCAGTTGCGGGTTGCTTTGACGTTGTTTGACATCAATTTCGATCAGGCGCTGCTTGGTCTGTTGCAATAATTCCTCCAGCTTGACCAGTTCCTCCTGCATGGCTTTATGCTTGGCAAACTGATTGGTGTAGTCGGAGGCTTTTTGTTTGTGTTCGGCCATTTGTTTCTGCAAGGTCAGCACCGTGCGATGAGCTGCGCCGTATTCATTTTCGGCTTCCTGGGTTGCGAAGCCAACGCCCACCTGTCCTTTTTCACGAATCTTTTCGTCCAGCTCGGCCAGCTGTTGTTTGATGCTCCGCAAGGTAGGATGGAACTCGATATATTCGTCGGTGTACTGAGCTCTTTGCTTCTCGAGCTGCTCCCTTAGCCTTTCGGCTTTTTCGATCAGCACTGCCAGGTTGCGGGAATCGGCCTCCGGCACCACCGCTTTGCCTTCGGCGATAGCCGCTTGGATGGCGTCCAGTTTGGCTTTGGATTTGGCTTCTTCTTCCAGTGCCGCGTTCAGCGAATTATTCAAGCCTTGCAAACGGGCGTGTGCTTCGTTGTCGGCGCTTTCCAGCGAAACGATATTGTTTTCCAGCCGGAATATTTCCATTTCCCGGCGCTTGTCGCGCACTTGTTGTTCAATGCGAGTGATTTCGTCGCTGATACTGGCTGTCGCTTTTTCGGTGATATTGCCAATGTAATCGGCGCGAATCTGTTGATAGGTTTTTATCCAGGTGTTCAATGCCGTTTGCAGGAATTTCGGTTCGCGGCCTTCTGCGGCAAGTTGCACCAGATTGGTATCGGAAATCGGCTTGACCTGGAATAGGGCTTTTAATTCGTTGATATTAAGGGAAGGGATGTCTTTTTGCTCTTTTAGCTCTTTGGCGGTTTTTTCCAGTACCGGTTGCCCCAGTAAAACTTGTTTTTGAATATTAACGTGTTCCAGATCGGCATCGCCGTGGCTTTGATCAATATCGGTCGCCGCTGTGGTCAATACCAGCGCTAGGCTTTGGTAGATGGCTGGCTGAAAAAAGATATAAATTTCCGAGATCAGGAACAGCGGTAAAAAGATCAGTAAAAATAGCGTTCTGCGCCTTAATTGGCGTGGCCAGAGTATGGCGTCGGGCCGGTAGAAATCGTCCCCGATGACTCGAAAATCATTGCGATTATGAAGCATCATGATTTTCTCCTTGAAAAGAGCCTGAAAGTTATGATTTTTATTATGTTTTGCCGAGTCAATCTTAAAACATTTGGCTAAGCAATTTACACCTTGAAAGTATTCAGCGCTTGCAAGTAGGTATCGACAGATTTTCCATGCCGAATGGCCGAAGTTTTACCACATAGATGGGGCGCTAAGGAAGTCGTCGGCGGAATTTGTTTTAGCCTTTGGTCTACTGAATCCGGCAATTTAAATGAATTGGCGCCTAACTGGCGGTATTCATTGGTCGCTAGGGGCGGGCTGGAAGCGATAAAGAACTGCTTCGCAATGCATGTCCAAAAGGGGCTCCATCACCGGTATGCTATTCGCTAGGATGCTTGATCTTTAGGAGATCATTCGCTAGCGCAATAACGCTAGACGCTTTGATTTGCGCGATCGAAAAATCGTTTTTATCCAATTTGAACGGATTGACCGTCGACGGTGATTTCAACACTTTGTTGATCTGGGTTTGATAAACCCGGCTGACAGGGGTCGGCCCGAATAGCGTGATGGATGGCCGATTCAAGCCCCAGGCCATATGTGTGGGACCAGTGTCGTTGCCTATCACCAGGTCCATTCGGGCGATGACTGCTTTCAGATCGTTCAGGCTCAGGCGCGGCAGTATGCGCGCCTCGCTGCGTCGGGCGATCCAGTCGGCGGCCTCGCGTTCCTGGTCGTTGCCCCAACTGATCAGGCAATTGGCATTCAAAGCCTGCGCGATTTGCAGATAGCTTTCTTTAGGATAGTTGCGGCTGGGCCAGGTAGAACCGATTACCAACAACACCTGAGCTTGTCCAGCCGGCAAGTAGGCATCGAGCGATTGTTGCGGCGTTTGGTAAAACAGGAAAGGCTGCTTAGCGACGATCTGTTCGCGGCTGACTGTGATATTCAAAGGCTGGGTCAACACTGCGACATTGCGGTCTATGGTGTTGGCGTCGTAAGGATAGGCTACGGTTTGGCTGTATAGCCAGGCGGCGGCTGTTTCGCGGATCGAGTGTTTATCGAAGCCCGCGCAACGCCTGGATAGTAGCCGCGCTACCAGCGCCGATTTGATCAGCCCTTGAGCGTCTATGACTAGGTCATAATTGTTGGCGGCATAAGCGTTGATCTTGGCAATTTCCCGGAAAATGCCGGTTTTGTCGGTTTTTAGAGTCTTTAAGTCTACGCTGAGGATTTGCCCGATGTCGGGGTTGTCTGCCAGCAAGCCGGCGAAGCGCTGTTCCACCAGCCAGTCGATCTCGATATACGGCCGGGCAGCCTTGATAAATTGCAGTGCCACCATCGCATGGACGATGTCGCCTAGCGCGGAGAGCTTGACGATAGCGATCTTCATGTGTTTGAGGCGGCGAGCGCCGCCAAGACCCGTTCCGGGGCGATGTCGGTCAGGCAGTGAGTGTGGCCGAGCGGGCAGTCGCGCTTGAAACACGGCGAACATGCCAGATTCAGGCTAATGATCTCGGCCGCTTGATGCAGCGGCGGGGTAAAGCCCGGATCGGAGGAGCCGTAAACGGCGATCAGTTTTTTATCCAGCGCGGCGGCGACATGCATCAAGCCGGAATCGTTGCTGACCACCGCAGCGCTCAAGGACAGTAAATCCACTGCTTCGGCCAGCGTAGTGGCGCCGGCAAAATTGCGGCAAATGCCGCCGGATAGCTGATTAATCTGATCGGCAACGGCCTTGTCCTTATCCGAACCGAATAGCCAGACTTGCCAGCCTTGTTGCTGTTTTTGCCTGGCGACGGCGGCATAATGTTCGGCCGGCCAGCGCTTGGCCGGGCCGTATTCGGCACCGGGACATAAAGCCAGGATCTTGCTGTCGCTATTAATGTGAAATTTTTCGCGAACTTGCTGTTGCTGTTCGGCGTTGATCGACAGTTTTGGAAACTGGTAAAGCGGCGGTTGCTTTGTGTCACTTGGCAAGCCTAGTGCCACGAAGCGCTGTACGGTCATCGTCAGCCGGCTTTTATCGAGACGGCGGGCGTCGTTCAGCAAGCCCCAGCGCAATTCGCCGAGATAACCGGTGCGCTTGGGGATGCCGGCAAAAAACGGAATCAACGCCGACTTCCAGGAATTTGGTAGCACGATGGCCTGATCGTAATGCTGCGCCTTCAGCTGTTTGCCGATCTTGAAGCGGCCAGGCAGATCGAATTGGCCATGGCCCAACGGCATTGCAATGCCTCGACGGACTTCCGGCATACGCTCCAGCAGCGGCAGCGACCAGGCTGGGGCCAGCACGTCGATAAGGCAAGCGGGGTGTTGTTGCTTGAGGGCGATGAACAGGCTTTGCGCCATCACCATGTCGCCGACCCAGGACGGGCCGACGACCAGGATTTTATAAGCTTGCGCTGACACTTAGGAAACGAGCGTCAACCATTCCTTGTGGTCGGCGCGGCGGCCGTTGACATAGTCGAAATACAAGGCTTGCAGTTTCTCGGTGACAGGTCCTCGGCTGCCGGAACCGATGTCGCGGTTGTCGTATTGGCGGATCGGCGTGACTTCGGCGGCTGAGCCGGTGAAGAAGGCTTCGTCGGCGACATAGACTTCATCGCGGGTGATTCGTTTTTCGATCACTTCATAGCCTTGTTCGCGGGCAATGGTGATCAAGGTGTCACGGGTGATGCCTTCCAAAGCCGAAGTGGTTTCCGGAGTATAGATTTTGCCGTTGCGGACGATGAACAGGTTCTCGCCGCTGCCTTCCGCGCAGAAGCCTTCATGGTCCAGCAATAAGGCTTCGTCGTAACCGGTGGACAAGGCTTCCTGCAGCGCCAGGATCGAATTGACGTAGTTGCCGTTGGCCTTGGCTTTGCACATGGTGCTGTTGACATGGTTGCGGGTATACGACGAGGTGCGGATGCGGATGCCTTTTTCCATGTTCTCCGCGCCCAGATAAGCGCCCCAGGTCCAGGCGGCAACCATTACATGCACTTTCAGATTATCGGCGCGCAGGCCCATGCCTTCCGAGCCGAAGAACACCATGCTGCGGATATAGGCGGTGTCCAGATTATTCTTGGCGACCGCGTCGCGATGGGCTTGGTTGATTTCCTCTTTGGAGAACGGCATTTTCATGTTCATGATATGCGCGGAACGGAACAGACGGTCGGTGTGCTCGGCCAGCTTGAAAATCGCGGTGCCGTTGTCAGTTTTGTACGCGCGCAAGCCTTCGAAGACGCCACAGCCGTAATGCAGGGTATGAGTCAAGACATGGACTTTCGCATCCCGCCAGTCAACCCATTTTCCATCTAGCCATATCAACCCGTCTCTGTCATCCATCGTTGTCATCGTCTGAACCTGTTTTGTTTAATGATTGTTGCTGCGCCGTTTCGGCTGAAAAGTGGCGGAAATTGTACTATAAAGCAGGCGCGGGCAATACCGGCCTTGGAAATCCTGGGGCGATTGCCGCGTTGAGCGAGTTTGTCGTTGCCAGGCTGATCCCAAGGCCGGCGCTTAGGAAAAGCAAAGTCCCTGATTGCCACGCCGTTCGAAACGCAATCTGTCTAGGGCAGCCTTGAAACCGTGAAATACTTCACGGTTTTGCAGTGGTATAGGCAACGGACACCAAGCGTTTTCCGCAATAGACTGATCCCAGCTTCAATTTTTGGCCTTTATCAAGGGCTCCTGCCATCCGGCAAGCGAACCACAGCGGAAATTGATGCTGTGCGGGTATCGCGTCACGCGAAGGACGCTTAAAAATCTGCTATAGGCCGGGATGATAGGCATCGTGTCGAGTCACTTTTTCGTCGGGTTTATGAAAAAGACGGCGACCGGAGCGGTAGGGTCATCGGGATTTTGACGGAAAGATTTTGTTGGAATCTTATGATGCTGATTTTTTAATGGCTTTGCATTGTTGGCGTAACTTATGCCCAAGTTTAATTGGGTCTAATCGGCAAATTCGGGAGAACATCATGGAAACATTCAATGAAGTTAACGAAATCAATACTCTGCGTATCATTTTTATCGAAACCGTAAGCCGGCAATTTGTTGCCATCACCGGCTGCGGCATCTATGTCTATCTCAATCCGGTGGCGATTAACGAGTTGTTCAATCGCTATCTCGACAGCAGCGTATCGATCAATACTTTCGCCCGGCAATGCGTGAAGAAAGTAGTGGCCTGATAGTGGATAAGGAATACGCGGGGCGGTTTATCCAAACTGCCCCGAACGTTTGCCGATTCGTCAAGGGCAGGGTCGAAGATGCTTTGATTGCGGCCACGGCTTGTCGGGCTGTTCCCATTAAGCCCTAGACGAAAACTCGCCGGTTTCGGTGTTGACCTTAATAAGCTCGCCGGACTCGATGTATTCCGGGATTTGAACTTCCAGACCGGTGGTCAATTTCGCGGTTTTGGTGCGCTTGGTGGCGCTTGAGCCTTTCATGGCCGGCGGGGTTTCGGCGATTTGCAGGATAATGGTGGTTGGCAACTGAATGCCTAGCGGTGCATCGTCCATCAACAGCATGATGATACCTTCCAGACCGTCGGTCAGATACAAGGTTTGGCCTTCCAGATCATCCCCCGCCAGCGCATATTGATCGTAAGTCTCGCTGTTCATGAAGTAGTAGGTGTCGCCGTCCTGGTAGGAAAACTGCACGTTGCAGCGCGAACAGTCGGCGGCTTTCAGCACGTCGTCGCTTTTGTACGTTTCGTCCAGTTTCTGCCGGGTTTTCATGTGGGTAAAGCGAACTTTGTAAAGCGTGGTGGCGCCGCGCGAGGTGGGGTTGCGCACGTCTATATGTTTCACCACATAAGGCTCGCCGTTGATTTCGATGGCGGTTCCCTGTTTCAATTCGTTGGCTTTTGGCACTGCTTAGTCCTCGTTGAATGTTTGATTTGAAATGGTTTGCCACTGGCCGTTTATCAGGCCGGACAGCGGTTGGTATTGGATTTTATAACGCATTTTACGACAGTCTTTAATCCAGTAACCCAGATAAAGGTACTCCAGGCCCAACTGCTTGGCGGTTTCGATCTGCCACAACACCGCATAAACGCCGGGGCTGTAGTCGGCAAACTCGGGATCGAAAAAGGTATACACCGCCGACAAGCCGTCGGCCACCACATCGACCACCGCTACGGCCGCCAGTTGGCCGCCGATCAAAAACTCCACGAACATCGTCTCGCACCAACTGCTGCCCAGGAACTTGATGTAATCGTCCGGCGTGGTGCCGGCGTCCGCGCCGGGTTTGTCGTGGCGGGCGTTTAAATAACGCTGATAAAGCTGGAAATGGCGCGGATCGAATTCGGCGGCTTTGACGACCACGCGGGTTTGAGCGTTGCGTTTTTGACAGCGTTTTTGTTTACGATCCGGCTGGAACGCCGCCACCGGCAAGCGAGTTGGCACGCAAGCCTGACAACCTTCGCAATAGGGTTTATAGACATAATCGCCGCTACGCCGAAAGCCTTGGGCGATCAATTGCGAATATAGCGGGGTGTTCATGCCGACGGACGGATGCACGAAGCCGGAACGCGACACGCGGTCTTCGAGATAGCCGCAAGCGTGTCCGGCGTCCAGCCAAATCGGGATAGACGTCATCGCTGCCAGGCCTCGGGGCGAGGCGAGTGGTCGCAATATTCGTTCAGCAACTCGGCGAAGCGGCTGCGCGGAATGTCCTCGGCGCCCAGAC
The DNA here is from genome assembly GCF_030490285.1 of Methylomonas montana. Classification (NCBI taxonomy): domain Bacteria; kingdom Pseudomonadati; phylum Pseudomonadota; class Gammaproteobacteria; order Methylococcales; family Methylococcaceae; genus Methylomonas; species Methylomonas montana. The sequence goes on from NZ_CP129884.1 coordinate 1,299,269, forward strand.
TGACTAAATGCTCGCTACGCACTTGGCAATCGATCAGTCGATAACCCCAGTCGCTTAATTGTTGCACCAGATGGGCAAACACCACTTTCGAGGCGTCGGTTTTGCGATGGAACATCGATTCGCCGAAAAACACCTGGCCGATGGCGATGCCGTACAGGCCGCCTACCAGTTGGCCGTCCTGCCAGGCTTCGAAGCTGTGGGCGATGCCGAGATGATGCAGGGTCAGGTAGGCTTGCAACATATCGTCGGTAATCCAGGTGCCGAGGCTTCCGCTACGCGGTGCCGCGCAAGCCGTTATCACTTGCCGAAAGGCGCTGTCGTAGCGGATCTGGAACAGTTGTTTGCGCAGGGTTTTCGCCAGGCTGCGGGAAATATTCAAATGTTCCGGAAACAGCACCAGACGCGGATCGGGCGACCACCACAGGATGGGTTCGCCGGGGTTGAACCAGGGGAAAACCCCGTGCCGGTAGGCATTGACGATGCGTTGCGGCGACAGGCAGCCGCCGAACGCCAGCAAGCCGTTGGGATCGCGCAGCGCTTTGTGCAGCGGTGGAAAGGCTTGCTGAGGGTGGTCGGGATCAAGGAGGGTGAGTTGCATACAATGCGGTTGACAGCCGGCGTGCTGTCCTGTAATTGAAAAATTAAATGGGAGCGTTGCGCGAGTGAGATTTAACCATGCTGTCCGTCATGCTCAAGACGCATCCATTTTATAACCGAAGCCGCGCACGGTTTTCAGCAATTTGAGTTCGAAATCGTCATCGATCTTGCGCCGCAATTGGCGAATATAGACGTCCACCACATTGGTCAGCGGGTCGGCGCTATAGCCCCAGACTTGCTCCAAAATTCGGGTTCGACTCAACACCTTGCCCGGCATGCGCATGAAGCATTCCAACAAGGCAAATTCCTTGGGTGTCAGCTCGATGATGGTCTCACCACGGCGGACTTCATGGGTTTCGCCGTTCAATACTAAGTCTTCAATCCGTAATTCCTTAGTGTCGGGTTTGATTTCGCCGCCGCGCCGCCGCAGTAATACCTCGATGCGGGCCAGCAATTCCTCGAAGGCGAAAGGTTTGGTCATGTAGTCGTCGGCACCGGAACGCAGGCCGGATACTTTGTCTTGCACCGTGTCTCTGGCCGTCAACATCAGTACCGGCGTATCGACGCCGTTGCCGCGTAAGCGCTCGCAGATCTGCCGGCCATTCATATCCGGTAAGCCCAGATCGAGAATGATGACCTGAAATGTCCCCTCGGTGCCCAAGGCAATCGCCTCTTGACCGCTACGGGCTACTTCCACCGCATAACCTTCGGCTTTCAAGCCGCGCTGGACGAAATCGATGATGCGCTCATCGTCTTCAACCATCAGCACGCGCATATAGCCTATCCCCGTCAGAGTGTTGGATGTCATGTATTTCTCGTTCATATGGATAATCGTCCTATGCTACCGTAAGCAGCGGTAGTGTAACCTTAAATGTCGAGCCTGAATTTTCGATGCTGCTGACTGCGATCTGTCCGCCGTGTGCCTGCAAGATGGATTTAGCCATGGGCAAACCCAGGCCGGAACCGTCGTCTCGCGAATGTTGGGCATTGTTGCTACGGAAGTGGCGCTCGAAAATTCGTTCCAAATCCTGGGCGGGTATGCCTATGCCCTGATCGGTCAGACTGAAACAGGCTTGTTTCCCCTCGCGCCACAAGGCGACGCCGATGTGGCCGTGCGGCTTGGAGTAGCGGCAGGCATTCTCGCCCAGAATAAACAACACTTGTCGCAGCCGTTGTTTGTCGCCACGGACCAGCAGCGGTCCGTCGGGGGCATCCAGCGCGACCGAAATCGCGTATTCCTCGGCCATCACCTGAAAGTCCTCGACACTGCTGGTGACCAATTCGGCCAGATCCACTTTATTCCATTCGAATTGCAGATTGGCGGTGTCGGCGCGGGCCAGGAACAATAAATCGTTGACGTATTTGCCCAATTGCATGGCCAATTCGACAATGCGCTGCAAGGCATCCTTATATTCTTCGGCATCGCGGTCCTGGCCGCGCAAAGTCACTTCCGCCTCGCCGCGAATCACGGTAATCGGGGTGCGCAGCTCATGGCTGATGTCCGCTAAAAACTCGCGGCGGGCGTTATCCATGCGCTTTAATTCTTCATTTAACAGATTCAGTTCGAGAGTCCGTTCCGCGACTCTTTTTTCCAGAATTTCCCGGCCCTCGCGCAGCTTATCTTGCTGAAATTCCAGTTCCCGGGCCATTTGGTTGAAGTGGCTGGCCAGGTAAGCAAACTCGTCGCGGGTGTCTAGTGCGATGCGGTAATCCAGGTTGCCGGAAGCGATCTCGTCGGTGCCTTTCATCAGCGCTTCGATGGGCTTTTTAAAGCTGCGCAGCAGCAAGACGCCGGCGATCAGGCTAAACACTGCCGCGGTGAACGATGCCAGAATGGCGGTCCAGCGCGATTGTTCGACCAAGACTTCCAATTCTTGTTTGGCTTTCTTGGCTTTTTCCCGCTCCGCGTCGATGGCGGCGTCGATCAAGGGCTGGAATTTGCCGTCGATCTCTTCTTCGGTAAATTTAGAGAGCGCCTGAACGGCGGTTGCCAATTTGCCTTGCAGACGTAGCTTTTCGACTTCGTTAAACCGATATTCGCTGGCTTCCAGGAAGGCGGTGAGATGGGCGACTTTCTCCAGTTCGGCCGGTTTGTTGGTCCAGTCCTCGCTACGACTGTCCTGGGTCGGCGTCTTGACCGCCGTGTCGCGAAGCGCCCGCATCGCCTCGTACAAACGCTGCTTGGACGATTCCACGCCGGTTTCCGCATTGGGGTTGGCGGTGATCAGCCTATCCATACGCTGTTTGAAGTGGCGGTAAGCTTCCTGCGAGAGTTGTTCGTAATCGTCGAAGGTTTCATACGCGGTCTGGCTGTGCTGAAAATAACGGGCGACCTGATTTGATCCCCAATACAGCGCGACGCCCAAACTCAACACAAACCCGAATGATACGACGATGACGATCGCCAACCGGAAACGAAACATCGGCCTTATTTTCCGTCGCTAGTCTCGTCCAGCTGTTTTTCCATGGAGCGGATGGCTTCCAGCTTTTCCCGCAACAATTGCGATTCTTTTTTCTTTGAGCCGTTGGTGTCTTTCGAGTCCAGCACGGTTTGCACGGTTTTTTGTTTACGCTCCAGCGAACCGAGTTTTTTAGTGGTGCTGTTAATGCGCTTCAAGGCTTCGGTGTGAATGAGGACCAAACGCTGAGTGCGGTCGTCGCCTAAACTGTCCGGCGGTATGCCGGCAAGTTCATCCAAAATTTTGGGGATGTCGCCGCAAGCGTCTGACAGCAAGCGGCCTATCATCAGCTGTAGCACGATGCCTCGATCCGGCAGGTCTTTTTGATGTTTTACCAGCGATCGACAGGTTTCGGTGCGCGCCGATGTCGGCATATTGGCCATGTTGGCGCCGAAATCCAGCAAATCCTCGAAATCCGAGCGCACGCTAGGGGCGTTGAAAGCGGCCGGAAATCTATCCCTGACGCCGGAGTTGACCTCGGCGCAGCCGGCGATGAGTAGCAGAGACGATGCCAGGCTAATGAGGCGTATGGATGATGACAGCATAGTTCCTTTAAATCTCCCCGTTGAGCGGTAATTGAACCCTGATCCGGGCTCCGTGTTGATCTTGTCTTGAATCGATAATATCGACATTGCCTTGGTGGTTGGCGACAAATTCCTTGACGATCGCCAGTCCCATACCCGGACCGGCCGGCGTCTCGTCCGATTGGGCGGCCGTGCCGCGGTAAAACGGTTCGAACACATGAGCGCGTTCATCGAGCGGGATGCCCGGTCCTTCGTCTTCCACTTCCAGTTCCATCTGCGATCCCAAATCGCGCAGCATGATGCGGATCTCGCCTTCGGTCGGTGAGTATTTCACCGCATTGGCCAGCAGTTGTTCGACGATACCGCGCAATTGTTCGGGAACGCCGGAAATTTCGACCGGCCTGACCAGCATACGCAGGATAATCGATTTGGCGTGCAGCAGCGGTTGGAATTCCTCGATCACTGCTTCCAGCAATTCTTTCATCTCGACGGTTTGTTTGCGCTTCATTGCCGGCTGGGCATTGATTTGGCTGTAACGCACCAATTCTTCAGACACGGCTTTTAATTTTTCGATATTGACGCTTAAGATCCTGACGATGTCTTGTTGCCGGGTGTTCGCGTCCAGCTCGGCTTCGTTGGCCATCTGTTCGGCGCTTTTTTCAATACTTTCCAGAGGCTGTTCGATTTCGCGGGCAACGTTATGGATGAACTGTTGTTTGGAAGCCTCAAGCTCCATGAAATGGGTGCGTAACCATTCCAGCCGATTGCCCAGATAAACTAAATCGGAAGGGCCTTCGACAACGATGGCCTCCGTCAAATCGCCCGCGCCCAGCCGGCGAATCGAGGTATCGAGCTGGCGCATCGCGCGCGACAGCACGATCAACAGCAGCGCAATCACCACAAACGAGATCGCCAATAGCACGCCGCCTCTGATCAGTAGTCCGTGTTCCAGCGACTCCGACAATTGGTGCAATTCGTTGAATTCATGGTCGACATGGTTCTCGAATTCGCGCGACAGGTTGGCGGCCGACTCGCGCAGACCCTGGAACGCTTCGTCTATCGGTAGCACCAGATTGTTTTCGTCGTCCGAACCGATAATTTGCTGATAAATCAGATTTTCTTTTTCCGATAATTCGTTGACCAGCAGCGCGATTTTGTTATCGACCTGTAGCTTCAGCAAATCGCTTAAGGCTTGTTTGAACGAGGCGCGGACGGCTTCGTAGGATTGACGTTCGTAGGGTTGGCGCAGGGTCGGGTCGGACAGCAACACGAATAGCTTGGCCTTGCGCTCGATGTCGGCGGCTTTTTGCAACACCAGGCGAATGGTCTTGGTCTGTTCGAACACCTGCGAATTGACTGTTCTGCCCAGTGCCGAGGTTTCGCGCATGCCGAACGCGGCGTACATCACGGCTAAAAACAGCGGAATAACGGCAATCACAAAGCCCAGGACGATCAGGGACTTCAACGATAAAAGATTTTTGAATTTCATCCGTGCGAAAGGAAATATAAACCACACCATAGTATAGATAAATCTGCGCTTCTGGAAATTTTCATATCGAAGCCGCTGAATAAACATCTGATTTTAATCTTACTTTCATCGGAAAATAATTTGCGCCGCCGATAATAAAGCATGAGTCGATGCAGACTTAAAACCTTTCAATGATCAGACGATAGAAAATGACTTTTCCGACACTGCCTGCGCTGCTATGGCTAGCGCTGACCGTTGCATTTGCCGATGCCCGGGCCGAATTGCCGATAACAGCCTCGGCAGAAAAACCTGCCTTGTTGCTCGAACTAGGCGGCGCGTCGCTTTCTAACGGCTTAGATAAGTCCTTGAAAGTATCGGTCGGTGAAGTCTCGGCTCAAGACGGCGCCACGTCGATTCAAACCGATCAAGACGGTATTAGCGTTTTGCATCCCGGCTTCGGTACCTGGAAGGTTAATTTTCGCTTCACACTGAAAGCCGGTTTTCCGGCCCAAGGCTATACCTTTTGGGCGCGTTGGCGGCAGGGCGGCGATCCGAATGTATGCGTGCAATTATTCGAAATTTGGGCCGGCGCCGATGCTGCCAAGCTGGCGCGGCGCGGCAGCGTATCGATCAAGCCCAAGGGCTGGGAAGCCGCCTGGATAGCCGGACAGACACCGATTAGTCTGCAAGCCGGCGACACCGTGATCGAGGTGCGTAACAGCGGTGCCGGCCATGATGCCAAGGTGTTCGATGCGTTTATGCTGGCGTCGCCATGGTCGGCGTTGCCGGCCAGCGCCACTGGAGAGCAGCCGTTGGTGCTGCTAGAGCTGGGAAAGGCGCCGGCATTGGCGGCAGCCGAACCGCCCGCGGCACTGCGGGTGTTGACCGGTAGTGCCTACGCAGGCCCCGGCGCCGAATCGATATTGACCGAGGCGGACGAGGCGCAGATTTTTCATCAAGGCTTCGGCAATTGGGGGGCGCGGTTTCGTTTCGAACTCAATCCTGAGCTTGCGCCTGGGCAATATCGGGTGTTTGCGCGTTACAAAACCGGCGGCGAAGTATCTCAAGTCAAACAAGATTTTATAGTCAAGGCTGGCGCCAAGCCGGAAGCGTTAGCCGCCCGAGCCGAATTCGCCTTGAGCAATACCACGCCCTGGGAATATCAATGGCTGCCAGCCGCGACCACCGTCACGCTGTTGCCGGGCGACCGTTGGCTGGAGATTAGTAATAGCGGTAAGGCCGACGGCGCTAAAGTCTTTGACGCCTTTTTATTGCAGTTGGACAAGCCGCTGGGAAATTGGATGTCCGCCGAACAGGCCCAGGCCCGCAATCGTTTCTTGGCATTGACCAAACCGGTTGGCGAGGCCGAGAAGCGGCTTTATCTTCTGGATGGCAAGGGCGCCCATGGCGATGCACTGTTTCGCGGCTTGGCGGCCGATGGCGCCCGTTCGGTCTACGAGACACTGCCGGTAACTTATTTAATTGGGCCGGAAGCCGAAACCATGGCAAGCGGCTTGAATGTGCCCACGCTGCCCGCCGCCGTGATCAGCGACGACCGTTACACCGTGCTGGGTGTGTTAACTCAGCCGAATAACGACGCCGAGGTGCTTAAATTTCTTAACGAGCCGGGCAAAATCGGTACCATGCCGGCACCGATTCCCGTTGCCGCAGAGGTGGCCAAACCGTTGCGGAACGGCGTGCCGGAGGCTTGGCTGGTCGGTGGTTGGCAGGACGGCCCGGCCGGCGTCTCGGTGTTTGGTTTAGACGCGGAAACGGTGTTGCGGCCCAATCCGGATCAGCCCTACCTGAGCCTGGAAATGATGGGCGGAAAAATGCGGACTTGGCAGACGGCTCGCACCCAGGCAGACGGCAGCGCCGATATAGCAGCCAATACCGAGCATGCTTACGGCTGGTCGCGCGGCAGCGCTTACACCCAGCTCTATCTGCATGTCGGTGAAACGACGCAAACCCTTTTGCATCTGCGCCAGTCCGGTATCAAAACCGCCGCCTGGCTGGACGGGCAGCCATTGACATTGACAGACGATCCTCGGCCGCCGGCCGGATTTTCGGCATCCGTAGGCGTGCAAGCCAAGGCGCTGTTGCACGGCCTGACCACAGAAGGCTTGGTCGCGACGGCGTTATCGGTGCGGCCGGAGGCAGCGCAACTGGCTGCGTTGAATCTGACGCCCGGCTGGCATAGCCTGTTAATTAAGTGGGTCATGCAACACGATCAAGGCCAGCGTTTTTATTTTTCAGGGTTATTCACCGATTCGGCCGGCCGGCCCATGACCGCTATCAAGACGCAAACGAGCGATCCCGATGCCGATCTGGCTTTACAGCGCGTCGCTGCCAAACTGCGGCCGCTGGTCTTAGTCGATGCGCCGGCCAATCTGCCGCATCCCGGCGATACCGTAAAACTGCAAGTGGATCTACGTTGGCAACCTATTCTGGAAGAAACCAGTCTATCTGCACCGTTGCCGCGTTTTCCGGCCAAGCTGCGTCTGCGTCTGCTCGATTACGGCGGTAAGCAAATCGCCGAGCGGGAAGTGAGCAGTCTGTTTCCCGGGCAGATCGAAGCGGATTTCGGCAAGTTTGCCGAGCCTGGGTATTACGCGGTCTATCCGTCCTTGTATACGCCCGAAGGTCGCTTGATCATGCATTATCCGGCCGACGGTTTTAGCGTGGTCGGTGGCGCAACTGCGCAAAAGCAACGTCTGCAACGGAAGAAACTCTGGAACAACGATTATTACGCGCTGGCCGACGGCGACAAAAGTTTTAAGCAGGCGGGCGGCTATTTTGCCTGGCTGGAACGAATGGGGATTTATCGAAGCTACGGCAGCTACCCAGGTTTCGATGAGCAATATCGATCGCTGTGGGAGCAGGCCAAGCAGCGTGGGCTGCAGTTGTTTGCAGACAGCGGTGGCGATAGCAACTGGCTGAACGACAATTCCGGCGACGGCCAGCATTTTATCAATGCAGCGGCGAGCTTCACTCGCTTCTTCAAAGCCAGCAACGAGATCGACATTCGCCACGAAGCGGATTGGCAAAAACTGCGTGAGCCGGCGCACTGGGTCGAACGGGCCAAATGGGAATATCAGCAGGCGCATCAACGCCGCAGCGACGCCCATTACGTGGGCGGCAGCTTGGTGCGGCCGGGTGAGGGCGACTGGTTCAAGCAAGTGCTGGAATTGGGTTTGGATCGGTATCAAGATGCTTGGGACGTGCATGCTTATCCGCAACAGCCGCCGCGTTTCGGCGGGCCGATCGGTAATGGCGCAAACGAAGACGAACGCGGGGTGCTGGCGGCTTACGCCAGCCTGGGCCAGAAAAACAGTTTGCCGTTCTGGTTGGGCGAAACCGGCGCCAAGGCGATGCATGGTTTCACCGGCAGGCGCTGGCAGGCGGAGCAGGTGGCAAAAATCATCGCTTGGGCCAACAGTCGTAGCGATTATCTGGGCTTGGCGTTTTGTATCGCTCACGAGTACGACTTGGCCTATGGCCGAATCTGGGATTACTCGCTAGGCCACAAGCCCGGCGAAGCGGCGATGTATACCGCCAGCGCCTTGATCGACGGTTTGCCGTACCGTGCCATCGACATCAAGGACGCCAATATCCAGGCGGCGTATTTCGGCGAAACCTTGATGATCTGGCGAACCGACGACACCCGTAGCGTCTGGCCGATGCAACTCGATGCCAAACAAGCCTGGCTGCTGGTCGATGTGGTTGGGCATAGTCAAACGCTGCCGGTCGATGCCGCCGGCAAGGCCAATATTCCTATTTCAGCGAGCCCGGTTTATCTACTGACACGCGCCGATTACGAACGGCTGACCAGATTTTAGCGTCAATCAAATCTCCAATTTCACCTTTTGGCTCAGTTTGGATGATATACGGAAGGGGAAAATCCTTACGATTCACAAATTCAGTGTTGCGACTCAGGTTTCGCGGTAGATATACTGTTAACAGCTTAATAACTTGTTAGGCATTTCGGAGTTGACTTCCCGAAACTTATCTGGGACGATTAAATTATGAATACAGACTTTGCGCGCCAATCTTTTCGAATTATTTTCATCATTCCATAGGAATGGTGGGTTTTGACAGGTCAGTAGTTTTTCAAACCCGCCCAAGAGGCGGGTTTTTATTATCAGCTTCTTGGGCTTTAGCTAAAGCCATAGGAGGCAACATGAAAAAAGTAGCAATATTTGGTAATGCGGGAGGTGGCAAGTCTACGCTGGCTAAGCAGTTGGCCGAAGCCACTAGCCTTCCCCTATACTCTCTGGACAAAATAAAGTACCGGGCAGGAGGCGGAGAAGTCCCACATGCTGAATATCTCAACATCCATTCTGGTCTCTTAAGCCAAGAGGAATGGATCATTGATGGATTTGGTTGTGTCTCATCAGCATGGGAACGTTTCTCTGTTGCAGATACGCTAATTTTCATTGATCTACCGTTATTAACACATGGTACGTGGGTGACAAAACGGTTGCTAAAAGGTTTATTTGTAAATCCCGAAGGCTGGCCTGATAACAGCCCAATATTAAAGGGAACACTTAATAGTTACCGGGTTCTCTGGCTGTGCCATAGAAAGTTGACCCCCGTATACCGACAACTTGTCTCCGACTCTATGAAATCAAAGAAAGTTCATCACTTGAGATCGCCACGCGCCATTAGAGAGTTTCTAAATGATATTCGGTCGGAATAATAGTCATCACATAGGTATGCCTAACAATCGCGTAAACTCGGGCTGCCCAAAGCTGCGTCGCTTCGCTCTGCAGCTTTGGGCAGCCGGTTACGCAAAGCGTTAACCTCTTGAAATGAAAAAAAGACCCACTTTATATATATTTTCCGGTCTTCCAGGTGTTGGTAAAACCACACTGGCAAAAAAACTTGCTCGCAACTTAAACGCTACCTTTCTAAGAATTGATACTATAGAGCAAGCTTTAAGAGATTTATGTTCTTTTAACGTTGAAGGTGAAGGCTATCGATTATCTTACAGGGTAGCAAAAGATAATCTACAAAATGGTAATGATGTTATTGCTGACTCATGTAATCCTATTCAGCTTACAAGAGAAGAATGGCAAGAGGTTGCAAAATCAGCTGATGCAGATTTTATAAATATTGAAATAATATGCACTGATTCAAGCATTCATAAACAAAGGGTTGAATCAAGAGCCTCAAAAATTCCAAATCTTTCTCTTCCGAGCTGGCAAGAGATCCTAGACAGAGAATATCATGAATGGAAAACAGATCGAGTGGTGATAGATACAACAAATAAAACCATCGATGAAAGCTACGGAAAACTTATTAAGTTAATTAAAAACAATATTTTAGGTTAACAAACCATTCCACTGGACCCGCAAACAGCGCGGGCCAGTGAATTCAACGTGTTGGGCGTCTACTATGCCAGGCATTGACAAGAATATGTACCAAGAACCTATCTTTCCATTCTGGCATCTTGCAAAAGGGGTATATAAATGAGGCCTATAAAAATGCATGTTGGGGCAAAGCCAATAGGTGATGCGATTACCTGGGCATATCCTGATGGTGGAGCTGAATATTATCTTATTCCAACCTACGAATTAACCGTTGCTGGCACAGAATCCAATGGCGCTAAGAGCAAGAGGACATTTGAAGTTATCCGGTTTGGCGTGCATCAAAAGGGGAAGCTCGGAAAACCTGTAGTAGTAGGCCTTGCTAATCACCAAGTCCACACGATCAAAGCATGGTTGCCACACTACACGGTCCATAGCGCTTCATCACCTGAGAAAGGGGCTTGGCAAGTCTATGAGAGTTTTCTTATACATGATGGGCCAGATGACCCTCATCGCCAAGTCTACGCTTCGATAGGTTGCATAGAAATATGTGGCGGTCCTAATGGATTTGTTGACTTTAATGATTACATTATTAATTTATCAGGACCAAAAGCGAGTAATCGAGCTGATCAGTTAGCAGAGATTGGTGCAGCACGAAGCATGTCTATTGAATATGCGAAAACAAATCGTCCTGCATTGAAGAGGTATCCATGAAATCCGCCAAATGGATTGTTGCGCTATTTTCCTTCGTCTTTATTTCCTGCGCCACTGCTGAGCAGCCTTCCATTGAACAGATTGCAGAACATTTCGTTTTGAACATCAGCCAGGGTTGGAACTCATATAGTATTTGCGAGCACAGGGACAGAGCAGAGCAATACTCATACCTCAAACAATTATTACCGAAGAGTCAGTTGCCTACGCGAACAACAATAACAACACGACATCTTGTCGTACAGAACCACAGCGATTCTATTGGAATAGACCTTTCGATCTACCAAGTCACATTCGAATCTATTGAGGCCGCAAAGCCAGCATTTGCAGAGATTTCAGATCACCCAATCGGAACGATTCCAGATGGGAAAGTACTTACAAAATATGCCGCTAGATTGGAAGGGCGTAGTCTTTATGTAATTCGCACGCAGTCTGTTTTTGACCCAACTGTAGCCACTTTTCTGAAGTCATTCTCAGAGTAAATATCTTCATAAAAGTGTTTTAGGCCATTTTTTGACATCAACGCCCAACAACGGCATCAACCCGGACAGTGAAAAGCGACGCTCCTTCGTCGCACCACTTTTCACTGCCGGTTATAGAGAACGTTAGAGACGCATTGGACGTCTCGCTCTACCAAACAACATAAAGTTGGAATGTTTCATGAAGAGAGTCTGTACGCTGCTTGCATTAATGCTCATTAGTGGGATTTCCGCTGGTGTAGAACCATATACCTGTAGAAACGGGTCCTTTCCGTCCTTCGAAAGGATTCAATATGCGGAGATTTCCGGTAGTAAAAATGTACGTTCATACTTCTACGATGACGAGAAGGGATGTCCAGAGAGATCATCGTGCATGCTAAAGTCCTACTTGGTTAAAGGAGACAAAGTTCTCTTCTCAGAATTAGGCGATGACCAATGGGTATGCGTTTGGTACTTTGGGAAGCGGCATGAGTACGTCGGTCTCATGAATAGGAGCAACTTCAATTTGCTCCAAGAGAAGACTCCAAGCCTTCAAGACTGGGCTGGAATATGGCGGCCAACGGCGGGAAACAACGAAATCCGTATCAAGATACTTCCGGACGGAAGGCTTTCTGTATCTGGGAATGCAAGTTGGCATGGCGGTAAGAATGATTACAACGAAGAAATTGTGCATGAGGGCGAGATGTCTGGGGATGGAATCCCCTCCTCAACCATGGCAGAGCTGCGTTGCGACATCATTGACCAGGATGTATCTGTCATTCGTCAAAAGTATACTGGCAACTGGGCGGTCCAAGAGGCACTGGCTGCTGCCTCTGAGCTCTAGGCCGTCTAACATTCATTCAAGCCCTGTTGGGCAAATGTTGTTTTTTGCCCAACATTTCCGATGCGTCCACCCTAAAAATGCAGGGCAAAAAAAAGCGTTGTCTAACACACCCGACTATTTCTCGCGCTAAATCGTCTGGCATGCTTGGCATTATCCCGATCCGTTTATCATGCCAAAAATGTACGTTATCCCGCCTAGTCAATCAAGTATTTCGTCTTCTTCTTGCAATTTTTATTTGCAACGGAATCGGATTTGGCGTAGATAAACAGACCTAGACTTAATTGCTTGTTATGCGTCTTGATCCGCAAATGCTGAAACGACAATTGCTGGCCGCATTTCTGGCGGTGCCCTTTGCAGCTTGGGCATTTCTTAAGCCAGTTCGAGTTCTCGCTCCCGAGTGGAATGGCCTCTCGTGCGAGAGCGACATGATTTGCACAGACGATCCATCACGTTACGTTGTCGCGTCAAATCTGTATGAGAGTGCCCGCCAGTTTGTTGAAGGTGCAGTTGGCCCAATGGAACACAGGCCCCGCGTATTTTTCTGCTCCACGGACAGCTGCTTCCAGTCGTTCGGTCTTGGCAGGCGGTCTGCTGCAACGCTTGGAACGATGGCTATCGTGGTCAGTCCTCGCGCGTGGCAGCTGCACTATCTCCGCCACGAAATGCTTCATCACGTTCAGAACGAGCGGCTCGGTAGCCTCAAGGTGTGGATGGTCAGCCCCGAATGGTTTGTTGAGGGTATGGCCTATTCGCTCAGCGAAGACCCACGGCCGATACTGAGTGAACCGTGGCAGCATGACCGAACTGAGTTTGAGACATGGTTTCGGCAGGTAGGCAAAGATCGTTTGTGGGAGGCAGCAGCAAATCTATGAAGACGCATATCAGATGCTGAACAACCGCTGTTCTTGTGTAAACCCGCCGCAGTGAAGAATGCTGATTATAGTGTTCCGGTTCTAATAAACAACATACTCGGCCTATGATCGTTCCATGACAAACAAATCAAACTTCTGGCAACTATGGGCGCCGCATCTTGCTTTGTTTGAGGATAACCACCTCGATCTGCAAACGATCAATATCATTGCTGACAAAATTTCCCAGCCGGTTTTAATAGTCGGCGGAGGACAAGGTTTGTTAGTTGATGCCTTGCGTAAAAAGGGGCTTCATGTCGACGGCGTCGATTCAAGCTCTGAAATGGTCAGGCTGGCCGAACAGCGCAGAGGCATCAAACTGGTGCATGCCGATGGATCAAGTTTGCCCTTTGCCGACGAAAGCTACGCGACCACGATTATCTCGACCGGCGTGGTCGATTTCCTGAACGATGAAAAGCAAATCCTGCAGATCATTAACGAAGCCAGACGCGTGACAAAAAAGGGAGGGAGGCTGCTTGTCTCCTATTATAAGGTTCACCCCGCTGCAGAAAAATTTTTTAAACGTATCGGGATCATCACCGAAAATCACACCATGAGGTTTAGAAGACTTTTCGAGCTGAGCAGACTCGCTCCATTTAAGTTCTTCGCCACTATTAGACAGGACGGAAACCTGAGTCTGTGCGGCGCAATCGCTGAATTGCTGCGAATACAATGGTTTTTACCGAAGCAGGAGCGCCTGTTGTCGAATGCCATGTGCAAGATATTAAAAACGGCGGACAATGCGGATGAACTGATTGGTTCGATAGCAGAATCGATTCCCCATCATACGCGGGAGAGCATCAGCACTTTATGCAAAAAACACAAGCTGCCTGTCAATGCCATTTTGGTTTATGAGATGTGTTTCGTCGTCGACGTTGGCGTTGATCAGTTTATTGAGGGTCAATAGCACAATAAGTCTAACATATAAGCAAAGTGCAATATAACTGCGTCCTCATCTCGTCAACGACACCCCGGTTTTAGGTAAACTCAAGTATGAACTTGGATTCCTATGGGTCTTACTTTTGATAGTCTGCAGTTTGACAGTAACTTGTCAATCAAATAGCGGCTCCATCAGGCAGCTATGGGTCGGCACTAAGCCAATCCCAATATGCTGATGGTCATGGCTAAACCGATCAGCCAATCTTCCGCCCACCCGTGCATTTACGGTCGCGTGCCAACTCTCTGCGACTGAACGAAATTGGCGTCGATCGAGCAAATTCACATCGGACTTGTTCCGGCCAGCAATCTTCATTTACCGCTAATACACCGTTCATCTGATCTTAATCAATCCCGCAGATTTCCCTCATCTTGCCTCTGTAATCTTTGTACCTGATGGTAGCGGCCCGGATTTACCGGCAATCGCATCGAATTTAGCGACGAACGGCTGGGCCGTTCGTTATTGAACATGGACAAAGCAGAGGTTTAGCGAACATGCCACTCGGTTTGGGAAATATTTTCAACGGACTCTTCAAGCAATACGGCCATACGGTGATTCTGCTGTTGCGGGTGATCGACGTCGCCATGTTGTTTGCCGCCGCCTGGGTGACCCATTATTTCTGGTTGCGTGAATACGTCATCGATCAGGATTATCGGATCGTGATTGCGCTGGGTATCTTGGGTGCCATCATTTTTTTCGAAATCGGCCAAGTGTATCGGCCTTGGCGCAACGATGCGATGCGCGGCGAGATTGCCCGCATCGTTAGGGCTTGGATTTCGGCTTTGGTGGCGGTGGTGTCCATCGTTGCGCTGGTGCGGATGCATTTCTGGTTCGGCTCCAGTTACCGCTGGATCGCCTCCTGGGGTGCGCTGGGCTTGGCGTTCGTACTGGTAGCGCGCGGTGTGCTGTCGCAAATACTGCGCTGGCTGCGGTCTCGCGGCTGGTCGCAAGGTCGCATCGTGATGGTCGGTTTGAATCAAATGGCGGTGGCGGTGGCGCGGCAGTTGAATCATTCGTCCTGGGCCGGCCTGCAAGTGATCGGTTATGTCGACGACCGCGCCGAAGACAGGCATTCGGTCAGCGATTTATCGCTGCCGCGCCTGGGCAAGTTAGACGATTTACCGGCCATCATCGCGGATCAGTCCATCGACGAAGTTTGGGTGGCGTATCAAGGCGAATCCTTGACCGAGCGCGCCCAATATCAACTCCGGCATCTGCCGGTCAGCATTCGATTGGTGATTGACTGCTTTGCTTTCAAACAAAGCAAATTCCTGAGCCTTAACACCGTGGCAGGGATTCCGACCCTGGATTTCTCGGTATCGCCGCTGCATGGCGTCAATCGTTATATCAAGGAGCTTGAGGACAGATTGCTGGCTTTCATACTGTTGTTGCTGATCAGTCCGCTGATGCTGATCCTGGCGATTGGCGTCAAGCTCAGCTCACGCGGACCGGTGTTTTATCGGCAGGAGCGGGTGGGCTGGAATAATCGCTCGTTCACCATGTTGAAATTCCGGTCGATGCCGGTCGATGCCGAAGCGAAAACCGGTGCGGTATGGGCGAGGCCCGGCGAGAATCGCGCCACCCCGTTTGGCGGCTTCCTGCGTAAAACCAGCCTGGACGAACTGCCGCAATTGATCAACGTGTTGCGTGGCGATATGTCGCTGGTTGGCCCTCGTCCGGAGCGTCCTGACTTTGTCGAAGTGTTCAAGGATCAAGTCCCCAACTATATGAAAAAGCACATGGTGAAAGCCGGCATCACCGGTTGGGCGCAAGTCAACGGCTGGCGCGGCGACACCGATTTGAATCGCCGCATCGAGCACGATTTGTACTACATCCAACATTGGTCGCTGTGGTTTGATCTGGAGATCGCCTTCCGTACCGTGCTGACCGGTTTTATCAATAAAAACGCCTACTAAGGAACTTTTACCATGTTTAGATTGATTTTCATCATGCTGTTTTTACTGTTGCCAGGTTGTTTTTTGGCGCCGGGCATGGATATGAATAACGATAACGGCTTGACCGAAATCGAGCTGCCAACCAATAAAGGCGGGCAGTTGGTGAAAGAGAAAGTCCGCATCGTGCCGATTACCGCCGATTTGATCATCGAGCGGGAAACCGCCCGCCGCCAAACGATCAACAGCTTGCCGCCGGTGGACCCCAGCAAAACCAGTTATCGCATCGGTCCGCAGGATAGATTGCAAATCACCGTTTGGGAACACCCGGAACTGAACGATCCCGGCGGCGAAAAAATCATGCCGGAGCTGGCCGGTAAAGTCGTGGATGAGAACGGCGACCTGTATTACCCCTATGTCGGCAGCATTCATGTCGCCGGCAAAACCGTCAGCGAAGCCCGCGAAGACTTGACCCGAGAACTGTCCAAGTACTTCAAAAAGGTCAAACTGGATATTCGGGTGTTGTCCTTCCAGGCGCATCGGGTGGCGGTGGTGGGTGAAATTGCGCGTCCCGGCGTGCAAACCATGAACGAAACGCCTTTGACCGTGGCGGAGGCCATCACACGGGCCGGCGGTTCTACCAAAGACTCGGATTTTGCCAATGTGGCGCTGGCCCGCGACGGCAAACTTTACAAGCTCGATGTGCAGTCCATGTACGAAAAAGGTCTGACTACCCAGAACTTGTTGTTGAAAGACGGCGACGTGCTGAATGTCGGCGATCAAAAAGACAGCAAGGTGTTTGTGATGGGCGAGGCTAATCGCCAGCAAGCCATCCAGATCAACAAAGGCCGGATGAGTCTGTCTCAGGCCTTGGCCGAGGCGTCCGGGGTGGATTTCAATACCTCGCGGCCCGGCGACATCTATGTGATTCGCGCCGGCGACATGCACCCCGAGATTTTCCAACTGGATGCCGAATCGCCTGATGCGATGATTCTGGCCGATCAGTTTCCGTTGCAAGCCCATGACACGCTGTTCATCGGTACTGCCGGCGTCACGCAATGGTCTAGAGTGCTGAACCAAATTTTACCGGGCTCGTTCACCGCAATCATGTCGCAAGCCGCGATGATGGGGATGTAAAAATGATGTATGCACAAAAGGAAGCCATTCCAGTACTACAGCCGTTAAATCAGGTTAGGATCGAAGAGCAGGGCGTCAGCATCCGCGATTATGTCGATCTGCTGATCGAAGGCAGAAAGACCATTTTCATCGCGCTCTGCTCGGTATTGCTGGTCACCACGGTTTATCTGGTGCTGGCGCCGCGTACTTACAAGGCCGATGCCTTGTTGCGGATCGACAAGAACAAGGCGCTGTTGACAGCCAACTTGCGTAGCGACAACAACCAAGCGCCGGCAGAAGCGGAAAGCCCGCGTGCACAGCGCGAAGTGGAGATTCTGCGATCGCGTTCGGTGCTGGGCAAAGTGGTGGACAACCTGAATCTGGCCATCGAAACCGAGCCGTACTTTTTTCCGGTGATCGGTGAAACACTGGCTCGCCGGCACGACGTCCACGACGGCGCATCCGCTGCCTGGTGGGGATTCGGTCGCTGGGCCTGGGGCGGTGAGAAACTCAAAGTCACCGCGTTCGAGGTACCGGATCGTTATCTGGAAAAAGAATTTACGCTGATCGCGCTGGAAGCGGGCCGTTTCCAAATACTCGATCCGCGCGGCGACGAATTGCTGGAAGGCTTGGTGGGCGACGTATTGACCGCTGAGATCGGCGAGAAAACCCCGGTGACGATTAAAGTCGACACGCTGGATGCGCATCCAGGCACTCATTTCCAATTGACTCGCCGCACCGCGCTGTCGGCCATCGAAACCCTGCAAAAAGCCTTTGCGGTGAAGGAAGTCTCCAAGGACACCGACATCCTCAGCGTGGAATTGAAAGGCCGCGATCCTGAGCAATTGGCTAAATCGGTCAACGATATTGCGGCGATTTATGTGAACGCCACGGTGAATTGGGAATCGGCGGAAGCATCGCAAAAACTGAATTTCCTGGAAAGCCAACTGCCCATCGTCAAGGAACGTCTGGAAAAAGCCGAGCAAGGCCTCAGCGCTTATCGCCAGCAACACGGCGCGGTAGATATTTCCGCAGAGGCCGAGATCCTGTTGAAACAGGCTTCGGATATGGAAACCCTGGGTATTCAGCTCAAGCAAAAATACGACGAACAAAGTCAGCGTTTGGAATCTGAGCATCCGGACATGATCTCTACCAATGCCCAGATCAAGCGCGTCAATAACAAGCTGGCGGCTTTGGAAAAACGCATTAAAGATTTACCGAAAACCCAGCAAAACATGGTGAGTTTGTCGCGCGACGTACAGGTCAATACCGAGCTGTACACCTCCTTGCTGAATAGCGCCCAGGAACAACGCATCGCCGCGGCCGGCTCCTTGGGTAATTCGCGCATCGTCGATTTTGCCGTTACCCCGGAAAAGCCTTATTGGCCCAAACCCAGCTTGTTGTTGGCGATTGCCGGTTTGTTGGGTTTGAGCTTGGGTTCTGCGTTGATTTTCCTGAGACATTCTTTGCAACGTCATGACAACTATCCGGCCTTGCTGGAATACCAAGTGGGTTTGCCGATGTTCGCGGCGATTCCGCATAGCAAAAGACAGCACAAATTAGGGCGCTTGCTCGGCAAGGACAAAGATAACGGCATTTTGGTCAGCCAAGATCCGCTGGATATTTCCGTCGAGTCGCTGCGCGGTTTGCGCACTACCTTGGAAGCGACGCTGGCCAATCACGAAAGCAAGGTGATCATGGTTTGCAGTCCGGCGCCGGGCATGGGCAAGTCCTTCGTCAGTGCCAACTTGGCGGCCTTGCTGGCTAGCATCAAGAAACGGGTGTTGGTGATCGACGCCGACATGCGCAACGGCCGCTTGCACGATACCTTCTCAATAGGCAAACAACCGGGTTTGTCCGATTTGTTGTCCGGCCGGGCCACGCTTGGCGAAGTCATCGTCAGTTTGCCGGATGTCGGTATCGATTTGATCCCGCGCGGTAATATGGTGCTGAACCCCGCAGAATTGTTGGTGTTGGGTGAACTATCCGAAACGCTGGAACAACTGAAGAGCTTTTATAACCATATCGTCATCGATTCGCCGCCGATTCTGGGCGCCACCGATGCAGCGATTCTGGGCAAACACGCCGACGCGACGTTCCTGGTCGTGAAGGAAGGCCGCTATACCGCCCAGGAACTGGAAGTCAGCGCTCGCCGTTTCCAGCAGGTTGGCATCAAACCTAACGGTTTCATCATCAACGATATGAAGGAAGGCTCGTCTTATTATCCATATTACGGCTATGCCTACCAGCGTGCCGATCAGGAGCCGAAGGACGAATCCACCTGGAGCGATAAATATCAAGCAGTGGGCGATTGGTTGGGCAAGCAGTTGGATAGGGAGTTGTTGCCTGTCGTGACTGCCGAAACCGACGAAAGAGTGTAAGCCTCGCCAATGAAATTGCGTCTGGAAAAAGACCTGCCCGTCCTGCTGTTTGCGCTGGTTTGCGCCTCGACGGTAGCCTCGTTGCCGCAAGTCGAATCGGCCTGGGCCGGCATCAAGGAAGTTTACGGCGAGCAGGAGGTTGGCTTGCGGATTCTGCGCGAAGCGCTGCTGGGCGTGTTGATTATCTACGCCTGGCTGGAGCCGCGGCTGCGCAACGGTATCGTCACCAGTTCGGTGTTGGCGTTTCTGGGCGTAATTGCGACTTATGTATTGTTTGAAGTGGGCTATGCCTTGTATCTTGAGTTGCCGTTCGTGGTGCCGATGACCGGGCTGCGGGTGTTCGAATACCTGCCGGTGGCCCTGATTGGTTTCGTCACCAGCCGCTTGGGAGCGGGCGAGTATGTGATGTACAAGTTCGCCAGCTATCTGCGCTATTACATGGTGTTGCAGACCGGTTTAGCGTTGGCCCAGGCTTTGTGGGCACCGCCCTTGTTCGGCGTGTCGATGTTGGGCGGCGGCCGGCCGTTCGGCACGTTTGTTAGCCCTAATTTGTTCGGGGCGACTATGGCGACTTGCGCGCTGGTGTTTGCCTTGGTGCCGGGTATGCGCCGCTGGTTGGCGCTGAGCGTGTTTTTAGCCTTGCTCAGCGGTTCGCGTACGGCGTTTATCAGCTCCTTGTTGGTGGTGTTTTTTCAAGTGTATGCCGCGCTAAGGCCGCGCGATCGCTGGGCTTTGTTGATGCCGGCGCCGATCTTGGCGGTGGGCGCTTTAATTTTGGCTTCCAGCCCCTTGTTGAGCGGTCGGGACGATGCCGATCCTACCCAAGACGGCAGGCTGGATTTGTGGCAACGGGTGTTTGCCAATTCTGTGCACGGGCCGATGGATGTGTTGTTTGGCTGGGGTTTGGGCTTGAGTTCCAATACCGTCAATCTGCTGTTTGGTGCCGAACATTTTCCGGGTCAATTCGATTCCGACAGTCTGTATTTGTTTTTACTGAACGGCTACGGCGTGCTTGGTTTACTGGCGTATCTGGGTTTTCTATTGATCACGACACGGATGTCTGTCCACCCGAATAAAGGGCTGGTGACGATGTTTATTTTCGTGGCCGGGCTGACGTTTAATCTGTGGGAGTATTTCCCGCAAAATGCCTTGCTGATGCTGCTGTGGGGCATGGTGGTCGGCTGCGTGGCCAAATCCGGGGCAATGGCTCGGTCCTTACCGGCCGAAGCCGCCTATTCCCCGCGCTTACCTTAGGAACTCAGCGATGTTCAGTGCATTGAAACAAAGCAAATTATTTGGCGATGCGTTCTGGGCCTTGTTCGGCCAAGCGGCCTCCGCAGTGGCCTTGTTGCTGGGCACTCGCTTGCTGACCGAACTGATTAGCCCGGCGGTTTACGGGCAAGTGGCACTGTTGAACGGTTTTGTCGCATTGGGCGTGGCGGTGTTTTCTTATCCGTTTATCTGCGCCGGCATGCGCATCGTCCCTGAATGTCGAAATCCAGCCGAGCGCCAAGGGTTGCATGCCGCCGTCGCCGGATTGACGCTGAAAGCCACCGGCTTGGCGATTGCAGGGCTGATACTGGGCGGTTCTGTCTACGGCTATTTTACCGATGGCGATGTGCTGCTGTTTATCTTGGCCGGCGCGCTGTTGGCGATCACGGTGCAGCGGGAATTGGGTATCCAGTTGGCGATCGGCGAGCGCAAACAGCGCCTGGCCAGTCTTTGGCAAACCGGCGATAGCGTACTGCGGCCGTTGTTGGCGATCTCGCTGGTCTGGTGGCTGGGCGGCAATGCGGAATGGGTGCTGCTGGGCTATATCCTGGCCAGCTTGCTTTCCAATTTGGTTTGGCTGGTCGCTAAACGCCGTCAAGCGGCGCCGGCGCAACCGGCTGCTACTCGGCATTTCGGACGAGAGGTCTGGGTCTATGCCTTGCCGTTGATTCCGATGGAATTGATTTTCTGGATCAACGGCTTGGGAGATCGGTATGTGATCGGCTATTTGCTGACGGCCGCCGATGTGGGACTGTACGCGGCGACTTATACCATCGTCAACGAGGCCTTCAACCGTAGCGCAATGGTATTGCTGCGGACTTTTCAGCCGGCCTATTTCCAGGCGTTTTCCGCAAATCGCATTCGGCAAGCCTTTTCGATTCTATGGGTATGGATAGCCAGCGTGGCCGGCCTGGGCGTGGCCGGTTTGCTGATCTTGCTGTTGAGCAAAGATTGGGTGGCGGCCTTGGTATTGGCCAAGTCCTATCACGCCGCGGTCGATTTAATGCCGGCCATGGCGCTCGGCTGTGCCTTGCATGCCTTGGGCACGGCGTTTGCCCAACCGCTATTGGCCCAAAAACGTACCAGAGCATTATTGAAAGGGCGGTTATGCGGTGCGGTGACGGCGGTGATTGCGATTCCGGTACTGGTCGGCCAATTCGGTTTGCTGGGCGCGGCCTGGGCCAACCCGGTTTATTTCGGTATAGAAGCGCTGGTTCTGGCCTTTTTGGCTAAACCCTGGTGCATGGGTCACCTGGATAATCAGCGCGATCAGACGCAAGCGCAAGCCTCCAGCGTGGGCATCACGGTCTGACGCGGCAAGCATTCCACAATTGGGCAAATAAGAACCGCAGCTGGTGTTTCGGTTAAAAGTTTTAGGGTGAATACGATGATAGAAGCAACGATGACAACAGAAACTTACGGCGATGTGCTGCACGAATGCGTCGCGTGCGGCGCGCAGAAAATCAGTTATTGGCGGCGGAAAAGCTTTCAATACACGGTTGGTGAGAATGCAAAAGAATTTCATATCTATCGTTGCGCATGTTGTGGCACGGGATTTTTGAATCAACCGCCAGATCGGCAATGGTTGAAGGCTATTTATCAATACTCCGGGCAGGCGCTGACCGAATCGATTGCTCTAAAAAATGTGCTGGACAGAGAGCGGGCTTTTCCTAATTGCACGGTGGATGCCGAGCGCATGGCTAGACATGCCAAACAATTGGATACATCGACAAATCGCCGGGCGCTGGATATAGGTTCCGGGTTTGGTTTTTACACGCAGGCCTTGAGAATGAGCGGTTATCAGACCGTTAGCATTAATCCGGGCCAATACGAAAACCAGGTTTTCAAGGATTTGAACGGCGACGAACCGTTGACGATGATGTTCGAGCAATACCAGCCGGAGCAAGCGTTTGGCGTGGTGGTGATGTCGCAGGTGCTGGAGCATCTGCTCGAGCCGGATCGGGCGATTGCCAAGGTCGCGAGCCTGCTGGAAAGTGGCGGGGTTTTGGCCTGTGCGGTGCCAAATTACGCATCGTTTTTAGTCAAGCTGTTGGGTACCAAGGAAAATGCCTGTCTGTGGGTGCCGGAGCACGTCAATTATTTTACCGAGCAAGGCTTGAAACGCTTGCTGGAACGCAACGGTTTGCAAGTGGTGAAAACAGAGCAAATCACTCGAATCCAGTTCAATGCCTTGTCGAGAAGATTGGGGCTGACGGGTAGGGCGGCGGCATTCGCCGATGCGCTGGTCAAATTGGCCCAGATTCCGTTTGGCCGCATGATGAACGCCTTGGGGCTGGGTATCTACATCAACGTCTATGCGGTGAAGCGATAAGCTATGTTGACCGTCGTTATTTTGACCCAAAACGAAGAAGCTAATCTACCGGGCTGCTTGGCGGCGATTCCCGAGCGCTATCCGGTCGTCGTGATCGATTCCGGCAGTAACGATAATACATTGGCCATCGCGAGACAGCGGGGCTGCGCGGTATTCAGTAATCCCTGGCCCGGCTTTGCCGAACAACGCAATTTTGCGCTGCAACAGTGCGGTATCCAGACGCCGTGGATATTGTTCGTCGATGCCGACGAAATTTATCCGCAGCGGTTTTACGATTGGTTTGAAGCCAAATTGTCGGAGACTCATGGCATTGATGTGTTGATGGTGCCCTCGATACTTTATCTGCGCGGCAAACGCTTGAATCACGCGCCCGGTTATCCGATCTATCACCCCAGGCTGGTGCGCCGCGAGACCGCGAGTTTTGTCCGTAACCATACCGGGCATGGTGAAGCGGTGCTCGATACCTGTCGGATCGGATATTCGGATATTCCTTACGAGCATTATTTTTACCATGGCGAGATTGTCGCCTGGATGCACAAACATATCGGCAAGGCCGCTCAGGAGGTGCAGTTGCAACCGACCGCCGGTGCGGTGATGACCGCGCGCGGGCGTTTGAGCGTGTTATTGGGACGGTCCTGGTTGAGGATTTTGGGGCGGTTTGCTTACCACTATTTGTTTCGGGGCGGCTTTTTGGATGGCGCCGCCGGCTTGGAGTTTGCATTGATGTTTACCTGGTACGAGGCCACGATTTATCTGCAAGCAAAAACCGGTCATTGGGCAAGAGGATGAGTATGAACATTTCGCTGGTGTTGGCGACGCTCGGTAGGGATTGGGAAGTGGCGGATTTTTTGAAATCGTTGCTGTTCCAGACTTATAAGGATTTCGAAGTGATCGTTATCGATCAAAATCGGGACGGTAAAATCGACGCCCTCCTGGAGCCGTTCAAAGCCGTGTTGGATCTGAAGCATATTAAAGTCGACTTTACCGGCAATGCCCGGGCCAGGGACTATGGTATCGGCTTGGCGCAAGGCCGCATCGTGGCGTTTCCGGACGACGATTGCGCCTACGACAAGGATGTGCTGGAAAAAGTGGTGGCGGAATTTAACCGCCGGGAAAGGCTGGCCATTCTGGTGGCCGGTTCCTACGATTTTTCCTCGACCCGCTTCAGCATCGGCGTGAATAGCCGCAAAGCCGGCTATTTCAACCGTTTCAGGATGATGGGCGTGGAATTTACCCAGTTTTTCGATGTGCAACGGGTCGATCGGCGCCAGTTTCATCTGGATCACGATTTCGGCATCGGTTCCAAATACGCCGGCGCGGAAGGTTTTGAGTTGCTGTACCGCTTGCTGCGGGCCGGCGGTAGTGCGTTCTATACGCCGGAGATCAAGATTTATCACCCGGACAAGGACCATTACAAGTTGGGTACTTCCAGAATGTTGATGTATTCCACCGGCATCGGCGCCTATATTCGCAAGTTTGCCAATCAACACGATGCGTTCATTTTGTATTACATCGTCCGCAAGATGTTCGTTGCGCCGATGTTGAA